>CAZPHH010000014.1:0-60748 GCA_964586145.1 uncultured Phycisphaeraceae bacterium
CTTCCATCGCCGCCCTCGCTCAGCCTGTAGGGTCCGCCTCGCGGACCATCCCTTCTAGTATCGAGTTTCTTGTTTCCAGATGTTGGCCGGCCATGTACGGCCGGTTGAGCTTCCCCAGCCTCGAAGAGGCGTAAGTGAGTAGCCAGGCGGCGTGAGCCGCTGGAACCCCGCGCCCCAGACGAAGCGAGCCCCATCGGGACGACACCCTATGGCACTCCTGGGCCGCCCCATCCCCTCTCGATCACAATATGAGTGACATCCTGCTTAGCACGCCCAGCGACTATGGGGAGACGCCGATTTCACCCAACTCCTTCCCAACCAGGGAATCCTTTTCTGACTGCACATAGCGAAGCGCCCCGTCACTCGTGAGGCACCAGCGTCCCCCGCGTTCGTCCGAATCTTTTTCAGCCAGAACGATCAGATGCGGTGACACATCATCCAGCTTCAAGTCCTTGAGATTGATGTATTCGTACGGACAATCTCGGATCTCCCTGGCCTGATCATCGAAGTCAGGGACTCCACCCGCCGTATCAGTTCGATCGAAGAATTCCTTGAGCGGGTACAGCGCTGTCGCTGATCCCTCCGCGTCGTAGGGGCACGAGCCATCATGCTCTATCGTGTATAAGTGCAGGGCAATTCGATAGGCCCTCAGAGCTTTCTTCCGCAGCGTGCCAGAACGCTCATCGAGGTCGTGCGTGGATCGAAAGAAGCTGCAACTCACTCCCGGTGTGGTGACGCGGCGCATGCCCAACGATCCACGACGTTGCCATACGGTGTAGACCAGCAGGAGCGCTCCAACGGCGACGGCGCATCCAGCAATTATCACGAGTGCTCGCCAGTGTTTCTTCATTTTGCGCGGTAAATACGGGACATCTGATTTTGGCGTTTTGCGCGGTCGGCCGGGGCCGCGCAGGGTGAACTCCAGACCCAAGCGCCGCGCCGTCGACCACACCCACGACTCCTCGCCCAGCGGACGACCCCGATTCACGCTAATCCACAACGGCCCCAACTCGTCCTTGCCCAGCGGATCGTTCACGGCCGCCGTCCAGCGACGGCGGCGGACAAAGACGTCAGCGAAGACGAAGGGGTCGGGAATGTCTTGTGTCTTCCTTTCGGTCCTTTCGCCGACCGAAAGAGAGGGGACAGCCACTGGTTTCTAATGCGATGCCATGCTCTGGCACCCTGGTTCCCGGCCGCGTCCCGCCGACTGTCCTTCGCATTCTATCCGTCCTGACGCTCCGTCCAGCCGTCCGAAGGGCGCGTCCCGGCGCGCCAGGGCCGCCCATCCCCGTCGGGCCAGGGACAAACCGCTCCCTCGAAGTGTAACAGATGCCCCCGCGGGCACAAAGCCGAAAGCCCAGCCGGTCCGCCAAGCCAACCGAGTGATTTCCCCTACGTACTCCCGTAGCCAGCGACTGAACGCAGCATGCCCTGCGCAGATGCAGAGCAAGGGATGGCTCCGTGCTTCACCTCCGTAGCGCTCAGTCGTCCCTTGCGGGACTGGGGTGTGGGTGGGCCGAGCCAAACCGGCCTTGAAAGGCCGGTCTGTCCTCGCGCCGGCCCGGCGGCCGGGAGAAGCCTCATCGAGCCGGAAGCGCGTTGGAAACGGGCTGCGGCGGGGAGGGACAGAAGGGTGGTGTGCGTGGGGGCACGTCAACCGGCCCTCGAAGGGCCGGCCTACGAGCCCGCCGCGGCGGGCAAGGCCCGTGAACGGGCCTGAACCCAACGTGGGAGACTCATCCGGCCCCGGGGGGACGGAATGAAAGTGTGGGGCGGTGCAAGCCACGAGTGCCACGTAGTGTCGCCCCGATGGGGCTTGGCCGGTCTATCCTCGCGCCGGTCCACGGCCGAGATGTCTTTCTTGCTTTTGCGTTTTTGCGTTTCCCCGTTTCTGCGTTTTTCCCCCCCCGTCCCCCCGTTTTTTGCTTTTTGTTTTCTGCTTTGGCCGCCGCTCAGGGCAGGGGCAGGATGGTGCTGTCGCTGTCGCGGGGGCCGGCCTGGGAGACGGGCAGCGTCACGGTGAAGGTGGTGCCTTCGCCGACCGTGCTGTCCACGTCGATGCGGCCGCGCAGCTCGTCCACGATCTTCTTGGCGGCGGCCAGGCCCAGCCCGGTGCCGCCGTGCCCCTTGGTGGAGTGGAAGGCGTCGAAAATCGCCGGCACCTCGGCCGCGGCGATGCCGCTGCCGTTGTCGCTGACGGTCAGGGTCATCCGGTTGTCATGCTGGCTGTACGAGGATTTGATGGTCACCCGTCCGCCCTCGTTCGGGCAGGCGTCGATGGCGTTGGTCACGATGTTCAGCAGCACGTGGTGGAGCCCTTCGGCGTCGATGGGCAGGGCGGGCATCTCCTCCAGGTCGGTCAGCAGCATCACCTGCCGTTCGTCCGCGGTGCGCTGCGTCAGGTTCACCACGTCCTCGATGATCTTGTTGAGCTGGGCGACCTGCACCCCGGCCTTGCGGTCCTTGCTGAACGTAAGCATGTTCGTGGTCAGCCGCAGGGTGCGGTCCACGTTGTGGCGCAGAATCTTCCAGCCCTGGGCCACGTGCCCCATCTTCTCGCGGCGCAGGCCCATCTCGATCAGGTCCGCTCCGTTGCCCAGCCCCTGGGCGATGTTGCGGATGTAGTGCGAGAGGTAAGCCACCGTCTCGCCCACCGCCGCCATGCGCTCGTGCTGCATGCGCGATTCGAGAAGCCGGATGTTCTCGATGGCCATGCCGGCCAGCCGGCCGATGGCGCTGACCAGCCGCAACTGCTCGTGCGTGTACACGTGGTGCAGCATGGCGCAATCGATGTGGATCACGCCCTTGACCTCCTCATGGGTCAGGATGGGCACGCAGATGATGCTGCGCAGGCCCATGTCGTGGATGCTGCCCGATTCCCGGCTGCGGGCGAATCGGGGGTCGGTCAGGGCGTTGGCGCAGAGGATGCCCTCCTTCCGGCTGATCACGTGGTCCACGATCGTCTTGGAGGCCATGATCTTGGCCCGCTTGCCACGTGACTCGGTGCGATAGCGAACCACCTGCGGCACAAACTCGGCCTTGTTCGGGTCGTGCATGAGGATGAACACGCGATCCACCGGGAGGTGGTCGAACAGAATGTCCGTCACGTGTTCCAGAAACTCGTCCACGGCGGCCACCTGGCCGATGACCTCCGCGATCCGGTACATCACGTTCCAGGCGTGGACCGCCTCGGCCGTTTCCGGGGCGGCCAGAATCACGCTGTCCTCGGCGGAGGAGACGGCGGACAGAATGGAGGAGTCCATCATCTGCTGCCCGGACTCCAGGTCCACCCATTCCTGCCCCCGCGATCCGCTGAACCGCTCCACGGTGTCGTCCCCGATGAACACCATCAGCGTGCTGCCGACCTTGATCTGGTCGCCGTGGCGGATCGGCGTGGGCGCCTGCACCCGCACGCCGTTGAGCAGCGTGCCGTTGGAGCTGCCGCGATCGATCAGCATCCAGCGGTCGCCTTCACGCGCCAGCTCGGCGTGCCGGCGCGAGACCGTGTTGTCGGACAGGGCGACCGGGTCGCCCGACCGGCCGATAGAACCGTCGTCGGTGACTTGGAACGTCTGGCCCTTGTCCGGACCTCGCAACACGTGTAGCGTCGGCACGTCTGACCGTCCTGCTGCAACCCGGGCTCGTTCGCGGCGACCGAAATGCGGTGGGCCTCGAAAGCGATCGGATCGTGTGTGGAGTCCCCTGTCCCGACTCGATGCTACGGATCGTCCGGCGGCCTGTCAATCGCGGGGCATCGGATGCCGGCGGGCACGGCTTCGGCGGCCGGGGGCCGCAGGCGCCCGCTCACGCCGGGACCCGGCTGGCTCCGGGCGACCGCGTGCGGCGCGTCATCGAAGCCGGAACGACGCCACCACCGGGTTGTGGTCCGAGCCGATCGTCTCCACGGAGCCGTGCAAAATCCGGGCCGAGCCCTTCACGAAGTCCCCACCCACCACCGGTGAGCACAGGATGAAATCGATCATGGACCGGTACGGCTCCTGGTTGTACGAGATGCGCTCGGCCTCCGGAATCTCCGCGGCCACATTCACCAGGGCGGTCGGCCCGGCGCCCAGGATGGTCTGCACCGGCCGGCTGTCCAGCGTGTCGTTGAAATCTCCGCAAAGCACGAACCGGGCCTTCGGATCCTCGCGGAGCCGTTCGTCCAGAATTCGCCGAACGGCCTTCGCCTCGCCCATGCGAACGGGAACCGATTCCTCGCCGCCGCGCTTGCTCTTGAGGTGTACGACGTACACGTCGAACGCGGACGTGCCCGGCGGCTGGATCCGGACCTGCAGCAGGTCGCGGTTGAACGCCATCGGCTTGCCGTCCTCCGTCAGGAAGCGCAGGTGCCGGTGCGAGGTGACCGGCCCGACCGGCAGACGGCTCAGCACGGCCACGTCAATCCCCCGGTTGTCGTTGCCCTCGAACAGCACAACATCGTACCCCATGTCCCGCAGGAACACCTGTACCACGCGCTCCAGGTAGGACCGGTTCTCGACCTCCTGCAACGCCACCACGTCCGCGTTGAGCTTCCGGATCGTGTCGGCCACTTTCTCGATCTCCGCGCGAGGCTTGACCGGCGTGCCCTCGTCGTCGCGGTAGGGATCATCCTCTGCGTCGAACAGGTTCAGGATGTTGAACGTGGCCACGGTGACGACGTCTGTGGACCGGGCCGGAGCGGTCGTGACGGGCTTCCGCACGCGAGGCGAGGGGAAGTCACCGGTCACGAGGGTGATCTGCTCCGGTCGGGTTACCACCATCTGCGGCCGGCCCTGGTATTCGCTGATTCGACCACGTACCGTGATCTTCCGGCCTTTGTACATCTCCTCCGGCGGCTGCGGAAACGCCCCGACGTGATCGCGATGGATCACGACGGTGAGGTGCCGGCGGTAATCCTCGTGGAAATTCAGGAAGCACCGAGCCCCGACCGTGCGGGCCGCCACCACCGTGCCATAGGCGACACAGGATTCGCCGACGTAGTCCGTCGCGGCCTCGTACGGGATGACCCAGGCGGCCTCGTCGGCCGTCACCGGCGACAGCCCGGCGGCCAGGACCAGGCATATCATCCGCACCCACGCCAACGAGCAACACCCGATAATACTCATGCTGTGTCTCCTGACGATGCGCCCGAACCCGCGACGATGGTACACGGTCCCGCTTGGCCTGTCACGCCGGGCGGGCATGGAGATCCCCGTCTCAAGAACAGCCGCCCGGCGGCCGACACATTGCCGTGGCGTCCGTCCGTCCGGGCCGAGCGTACAGGCTCGTGCGCCCCTGCGAGAATTGCCGATGGCCCAACCCCCGCGAGGCAACCGTCCCATGCTGGAGTCCGGCTCGACGCCGCGCGCGCCCAGTCACGAGGCCCGCCTGGACCAGTTGCTTCGCCAGCACGGAGGGGCGGCGACCCAGCCGAGTCCCACCGCCACCGGCAGTCCGCTCGACGCACTGCGCGAACGATTCAAGTCCGATCTGATTCCCGAGTTCCAGACGCTGGCCGACAAGTATTCCGAGCACGGCATCGAACTGCACCTGGACATCGGCGAGTTCCTCCGCGGCGGCAGTGAAATCAGCATAGACATCGAGTTCGAGAGCCGCGGGGTGCGATACTCCGGGATCGTTCTGCCCCATCAGATCGCCTTCCAGGTCACACAATACACCGGCCAGGCCGCTCCGGCCGTCGCCAGCGGACCGGCCCTGCGCATCCACAACCTGACTCGCCGGCAATTCCGCGAATTCCTCTGCGAGCGAATTGCCGAAGTGGTGCGATACGCCGTCCACCACGACCGATCCGCCAAGCCGTAGCTGCCGCCGCAGCCGGCGCGTCGATCCGTCTCGCACTATTCGCTCGCGCGAACGCTCTTGAGATACAGGTACACGTGGGGCTTCCAGGCCTCAATGCCGGCCGCCGAACCATTCGCCCTCACGAAGAACGGTCCGTTGGGGTGCTCGATGATCGCTCCGATCATGCCCTGGTTGTGCAGGGAGCCGAGGTTGCCCGTGAAGTGAGTGACCGTCACTCGACAGGGACCGGCCTCAAAGGTCTCCGTCCGCGCGACCTGCGCGGTGGGTCGGCCGTCCGGCTGTTGGAGCAGGCCGTGCCATCGGTCCAGGTTGGACTGGACCAAATCGGCCTTCGCCCGCATCTCCGGAAAATGGCTGACTCGCACGTTCACCGGGTTGGGGTCCCCGGGCCCGGTGGCCAGACGGTAGACGGCCTTGGGGGCCAGGGCGGCGGGCATTCCGGCGGACAGTCGCACAGGCTGGGCAACCCAGCCCTGGGGCACCGTCAGGGTGATTCCCTCCAGCTTCGTCTGCTGAGTGCCGGGAATCGGCACCGGCACGAGCGGCTGTTCTGCGGGCTGCGTGGCCGTCGGTGCTTCGTCTGCGGGCAGTGATGTCGCCGGAGCGCCCGGGGGCGGAGCGGGTGATTCCGGCGCGGCCGTGGACGGGATCGGTGGATGTCCCGGAGGCAGGGCCGGGGCGCCGGCCGGCGCCACGGCGGACGAAGGTGGACCATCGTGGGTGGCGTTTGTCGTGCCGGGCTCGATCGGCGTCGGCTTGTTCCGGCAGGCGCCAATGGAAGCCAGAACCAGGATCAGGAGTGCTGTGACACGCCGTTGCAGACGGCCCCCCCCGGCCCGCGTTAAGGGCTGCGATCTACGCACAACTGGATTCATGGGATACCCTCCATGCGGAGGCAGAAAAACGGCCGATTCGCACCGGAACGTCACAACACGGACGCCAGCGTCTCGCCGATTTCCCCGGGCGACCTGGCCACGTGGATGCCCGCAGCCTCCAACGCCGCGATCTTGGAGGCCGCCGTTCCCTCGCCTCCGCTGATAATGGCGCCGGCGTGTCCCATTCGCTTGCCGGGCGGCGCCGTCTGGCCCGCGATGAACCCGACCACCGGCTTGGTGACGTGGTGTCGCACGTGGAAGGCCGCCTGCTCTTCGTCCGTGCCGCCGATTTCACCGATCAGGATGATGGCGTCCGTCTCCTCGTCCTGCTCGAAGAGGTCGAGCAACTCGATGAAGTTCAGCCCCTTGACCGGGTCGCCTCCGATTCCCACGCATGTGGTCTGCGAGATGTTGCGCGTGGTGCACTGCCAGACCGCTTCGTACGTGAGCGTGCCGCTGCGGGAGATGATGCCCACGGCCGGACCTTCCGGCTCGGCCGGTCGGTGGATGTAGCCCGGCATGATACCGATCTTGCACTGACCCGGCGTGATGATGCCCGGGCAGTTCGGTCCGATAAGCCGGGCGCCCTTGTCGTCCAGGTACTTCCGCGCCCGCACCATGTCCAGGGCCGGAATGCCCTCCGTAATCAGCACCACCAGCGAGACACCGGCGTCGGCCGCCTCCATCGCCGCATCCGCTGCGAAGGCGGGCGGAACGAAGATCATGGCCACGTCCGCCTCCGTCGCGATCACGGCATCGTGGCAGCAATTGAAAACCGGCACGCCGTGCTCCGATCGCGTCCCGCCCTTGCCGGGCGTCACGCCCGCCACAACCTGCGTGCCATATTCGATACACTGGGCCGCATGAAACGCGCCCGCCCTGCCGGTGATTCCCTGACAAACGACCTTCGTACTCTTGTTCACGAGAATGCTCATGGATGGCTGCCCTCGGTTACGTGGGCGGGTGGGGCGTCGGGCAAGGCGCCCGTGCCGTACGACCCCGCAACTAAGTGAATGACCCTATTCCGGGCCCGGCGATCCGCTCCTGCCGACTCTGTGGCCGGTAGTATGCCCGGATTGGGCGTACGTGTCCACCGCAGGCGATGTGCACCGAGACGCCGTCCGATGTGGGGTAGCGTCCGACTCCGAAGCCCCTTGTGACCGGGCTCGGGCGGGAATTCCACGCTTCAGGCTTGCAGTCTGTTCGCCCGAATGGGTAAGATACTTGTCGAGGGGAAGGAATCGATCGCGCCTGCTTCGGCACCTCGCAGCAGCCGTCCTTCGTTCCTTTGATCAGAGAGAGAACAGACCTGCGCCGCGGGTGCAGACGTACTTGGCGTATCGGCTCTCAGCAAAGGAGGAAAGCATATGAAGAAACTTGCGTTGACCTTGAGCATCTTGTTCTGTGCTCCGGCGGCGTTCGGTGCCCTGTACACGCAGGACTTCGAAGTGGATCCGACGGCCACCTGGACCATCAATGATCCGGGCATCAGCGACACGGCCTCGGACTTCTTCTTCGACTACAGCACGGTGGGGATTCCACCGGCTCCGAACGGAAGCGGAGGCAGTCGCGGCATGAAGCTGCAGGCGAACCTGACGGGCGGTGTGTTCAGCGGCTACAGCGTCTCGCCGACCGGCCAGGACTTCGGCAGCAGCTATCGGGTCACGTTCGACTGGTGGGCCAACTTCAACGGGCCGTTCCCCGGCGGCGGCAGCGGCTCGACCAACCTGTCCACGTTTGGCGTGGGCACGGCCGGCACATCAGCCCAGTGGCCGGGCGGCGTTCAGGATAGCGTCTGGTTCGGCGCCACCGGTGATGGCGGGTCGTCCGTGGACTGGCGGGCTTACTCCACGGCGGCCGGGACCGGCTACCCGGATGGAAGCCCGGTGTTCTCGGCGGCTGGGACTGGCAACCGCAACAACACGCATCCGTACTACGCCGGTTTCGGCAACGTGCCGGCCCCCGCAGCCCAACTCGCCCTCTATGCTCAGCAGACCGGCAACACGGCTGTCGGCTCCGCGGGCATGGCCTGGCACGAGGTGGAGATTGTCAAGGAAGCGGGCTTGATCACCTGGTTCGTGAGCGGTTTGCAGATTGCGCAGGTAGATGAAAGCACGGTGTCGCTGGCGGGTGGCAACATCTTCTTCGGCCACTCGGACATCAATGCAACTTCGTCGGCCGATCCGAATGCGCCCGCGCTGCTGTTCACGCTGATCGACAACGTGGTGGTCATACCCGAGCCGGCCACCCTGGCGCTGCTCGCCCTGGGCGGTCTTGCTCTCCTGCGGAAGCGATAATAGCCCACCCGGGAATCTGTCTCGATAGGATCGGGCCGCCCTCCGTGGGCGGCCCTTTCATTATGGATTTTGACCGGCACGCCATCCTTCGCCGCATCGGTACCTCCCGTTGCTGTTCCACCGTGCCCGCTCTGCGCGGAACTCCCGTCCCGGCAGCCCGTTACGTCGGGCCTTGCCCGCACCTGTCGCCGTCGGCAGCGGCGCGGTCTATACTCCTCCGTGTGAGGGGCAGAACATGAACAGCCCTGCAACCGGGGTGTACGGAAGAGACCGACGAGGGGGGCTCCCATGGCGAGGTGCTCGATGCAGATTGGCCTGGCGGTGGTCGCGATTCCAGGGCTGATTATGCTCTCCGCATGCGCGGCAAGCCGCACCGAAGAGGGCTGGCGGGCGGAACAGGTGGCGGTCCCCGAGACGGAGGAAGGAACGGCGGATGCAAAGCCCGCGGCCGCGCCGTTCCTGTTTCGCGAAGCGAAGCGTCCTCGCGGCTTCCCCCCGCCGGGCCCGGTGGGCACGGTAATCGTCAAGGACTACCCCGCGTACCGTCTGGCCCGGACCCAGGCCGGCGAAACCGATCACGCGACCGGGCCAAACCAGATGTTCGGGCCGCTGTTCAACCACATCCGGCGGAACGACATCGCCATGACCGCACCGGTCGAGATGGAATACGCGAAGACATCGCTTACTTCCACCGACGCCGGGTCGGTGGCCGGCACGAATGCCCTCACCTCCATGGGGTTTCTGTACGCGGAGCCGTTTTTGGGCTCGACGGGTCCGGACCCCTCGGACTCCCGCGTGGTCGTCGAGGACATCCCGGCCATGACGGTGGTTTCGGTCAGCCTGCGGGGCAATTACACCCCCCGGAACTTTGCGGCGGGTGCGGATGTGCTGCGGGACTGGTTCTCGACGCGATCCGACCAGTTCCGTGTCGCGGGCTCGCCTCGCTATCTCGCGTACAACAGCCCGTTCGTGCCGGGGTTCTTCAAGCTCGGCGAAGTGCAGATCCCGGTGGAGCGAATCGCCGCCGAGGAGTAGGCCCGAGCTTCGTCTCCGGCGCGAGACCCGGTCACGTGGCGCAGGCCTCACGGACCGGTCGCGGGGGCGGCCCCTTACATTTCCATGACATCCGCCTATAATGGTGCATGGCGCGGTGGTTCGGCGGCTCTCGACCGCCATCTGCCAGTCGTGGATCATCCCCGTCGGTCGTCGGCCAGGAGAATCCCATGCGGCGAATCGCGGTCATCAACCAGAAAGGCGGCGTCGGCAAGACCACCACGGTGTGCAACCTGGGCGTGGCCCTGGCCGCCCGCCGGAAGAAGGTGTTGACCATCGATCTCGACCCGCAGGCCCACCTGACCCTGCACTTCGGGGCCGAGCCCGGTACTGACCGGCCCAGCGTGTACGACGTCCTCGTGCGCGGCACGCCCCTGGACAACGCCACCCTCAAGATCCGCAAAAACGTCTGGCTGGTCCCGTCGCACACCCGGCTGGCCGGCGCCGAGGCGGAACTGGTCTCCGCCGTCGGGCGAGACGTTCTGCTGCGCGATGCCGTCGTAGACTCGCGGCGAAAGTACGATGTCGTGCTGATTGACTGCCCGCCCTCGCTGGGGGTGCTGACGCTCAACGGCCTGGCGGCGGCTAACGAGGTGATCATCCCCCTCCAGGCGCACTTCCTCGGTCTGCAGGGCATGGGCAAGCTCCTGGAGACCATCACTCTGGTCCAACGCCGGATCAACAGCGACCTCCAGGTGGGCGGCGTCGTGCTCTGCATGTTCGAGGCCGGCACGAAGCTGGCCACGGAGGTGGTGGACGACCTGCGGCGATTCCTCGACGACGCCCGCGGTACCAACGTGCCGTGGGCGCAGGCCCGGCTCTTCGACGCGGTGATCCGGCGGAACATCAAGCTGGCCGAATGCCCGAGCTACGGCCTGTCCATCTTCGACTACGAGCCGCATTGCAACGGCGCATTGGACTATGCCCGACTCGCCGTGGAGGTGCTGGGCGCTGCCGAGGCGTCGGCCCCGACCCAACCGGCCGAAACTGCGGACGCCGCCGCCCCTGCCATGCGCATCGACACCCAGGACGCACGGGACTCTTCCATTGCCAACATCGCCTGATGAACAGCAACCGGCGCCCGTCCCGGCGGGACCCCGCGACGGCGGACAATCGCTCCAGCCGCTGCCGGCCCGGACTTGGTGGACGCACCCACTGACCCTGATGTGGCTGGGCTGCTGGGCCGGACTGTTCGTGATCACGCATATCCCCGTGCCGAAGGGCGTTCCCATCCCTACGGGCGGCGACAAAATCATCCACCTGGTGGCCTACTTCGCCCTGGCCACACTGGGCGGTCGGGCGGCCATCGGCCGCGGCGTCCGAATCCGAGGCCGATGGATCATCATCTGGACCCTGGTCTACGCGGCATTCGGCGCGCTCGATGAAATCACGCAGGGGCTGCCCATGGTGAATCGAACGCCGTCGCTTGCCGACTGGCTGGCGAACGTCGCCGGCCTGCTCCTGGCCGCCGTGTTGCTCTGGATGTATCCCACTCCCACCCGCGGCGATTCGACCGTGGTGGAGGAGGACCACGAGTTGTTCGGCATGTGACTGGCCGGACCCCGCCGATCGGATCGGAACACCATCGCCGGCCCTTGCCCGCAGGACTGCCCCTCCCGCATATCGGAACGCCTCGCAATGTCTTATCGGACCGGTTGTTGCGACGCCCTCGGAAGGCTTGCCTGTCGCGAACCCCGGCGTATGGTCCGACTGCGACGCACGGGCGGAAGCCCGTTGATTTAGCGTTGCAGATGTGGGACACTTGATACAGCAGTTCGCTGCGGGCCCGGATCGGGCGAACAGGGGTTCAGCCAGTCGAGGTTGATCGAAGAGTGTTCCGGGCCGCACATCACGCACAGGGAGGCGCTGGTTGCGAGTTGTCCGTGTGAACCGGCGGGCAGGAAGTCCGGCCGGTCGGAGAGTTCACAGCGTCGTGCCGCGCGGGCGGTGCGTCGCCGTGACGATCGAGATCGAGTGGCCGTGCCGTTTCAGAGTCCGCGCGGGAGCAGGCCGCGCAGCCAGAACGAAGGAGGCATGTGATGTCCGGGCGGTTGACTGATTCCACGATGATGCGCGTCTTGCTTGTCACCGCGTCAATGACCTTGCTGTTCGCGGGCGCTGCGACAGCAACAGACGCCGGCCCGCTGGGCGACGCCGGCCGGCCGGAGACGGTCAAGGCCGCGATCGAACAATTCTGGCTTGATGCGTATCCGGCGGGGGGTTCGGCCTGTCCCGGCGACGGTGGCTGCGACCCCTGCTCCTGCTGTGCGATGTACTACTACGATACGGAGTTGCTCGCCAAGGCCCAGCCGGACGAGTGCTTCGTGGGCATTGGGCAGGAAAACCCGTACCCCTACGAGTTCACCGACGACACGTGTACGAACTCCGTAGGCAGCACCGGCGTGCCCAAGGTGAATGAGAGCTACGTGTTCGGCCTGACCAAGTCGGGCTTCCACCTCTGGATGGGCACGTCGTCCAACATGCTCTGCCTGGTGACCGCCACGATTGCAGAACAGGCCCCGCCCGGACTGCTCGGCCCGCTGCAGGGACGCTCCTTCGTCTGCGAATACAACGCAAGCCAGTTCGGCGCGGCCCACGGAACGCCGGGAATGCTGGGAGACTGGCGCCCGCCCTCCGTGTACATGTACAACACCGCCACCGGCGTGCTGGAAGACAAGACGCCGGACGATCCGCTGATCTGGGAAACGCTGGGGCTGCGCTCTGCGGGCTCGCTGGGCGACGTGGTGCTGCTGGCCGGTCCCACGCTGCTGGGAATGGGCGGCCCGGGCGACACGGCCGGCGTGAACATGTTCGCCTTCAACGCCCAGACCGGCGAGTACCTCGGCTCGCATCAGTTCCTGGAGTTTGCCGACATCCGCAAGTGGATTGTGGTGAATGGCGCGCTGTACACCGGCGTGTGGAACACCCGCTCCAGCGTCCCGCCGGACCTGGCCCACATCGGCAGCGTGCTTCGCTGGGCCCCGCTGCCCGGCAACCTCTTCAACTTCGAGCGCGTCGGTTGGATCGACGGCGAGGCTGCTGAACTGACCTACCACGAGGGCCGGATCTTCGTGTCCACCTGGCCGGACAACGCCCGCATGTTCCTGCCCGTGGAGTACGGCTACGCGGGCGTCTGGATGAGCCCCGTGCTGGGCCCGGACGGGCTGCGCGAGTCGGACGCCGACGGCTGGACGAAAGTCTGGTCCATCCGGCAGTACGAGCAGGACGAGGTCACCGCCCGCCTGACCAACGGCGGGGCCATCGCATCCTTCGACGGCTACCTGTATTGGGGCTCCATCAACATGCCGCTGGCCCCCGCCCTGGCCCATGCCATGGTCAACGGGTTGATCGACATCGGGGACCCCGCCAACAGCGACGTCATGGGCATTGTGGCCGCTCTGCTGGGCACACACCGGCCGACGGCCGTCTTCCGCGGGCGCAACTTCGGCACACCGGAGCAGGAGATGCAGGTCGTCTACGGCCTGCCGATCATGCCGGCCTACGCCGACTGGGACGCCGACGGTGACAGCGAATGGTGGCTCGTGCCCAACGGCATGGGATGGCCGGTCTTCGGACTGGCGGGCTTCGGCAACTTCTTCAACGCGTACACCTGGACGATGGCCGTCGAACAGAACCAGCTCTTCGTCGGCACGCACGACTGGAGCTTTACGGGGCAGGAGATCCTCCGCCTGCTCCTCGAGTCGATCGTCGGACCGCTGCCGGACTTCCAACTGCCGCAGCCGTTCTATGGGGCGGACCTGTATCGGTTCTGCTCGTCGCACTCGCCGGCCCTGGCCGTGAACATCGCCGGGCTGGGTAATTATAGCAACTACGGCGTGCGGACCATGGTGTCGGACGACACGCTCTACCTCGGAACGGCCAACGCCTACAATCTGCTCACAGACCCGAACGATTGTCTGCCGGAGGGCGGCTGGGAGCTTCATCGGTTGCGGCCCGGCGACTGCAACCACAACGACATTCCCGACTGGTGCGACATCGCCGACGGAACCAGCCTGGACCTGAACTCCAATGGAATTCCCGACGAGTGCGAAGAGTGCATCGTCGATGCGGATTGCGACGACGGGCTCTTCTGCAACGGCCAGGAGTGGTGCAACCTGGGGCACTGCATGGACGGCACGCCGCCCTGCCCGCCGGGTACGATCTGCGACGAGGCCGCCGGCATCTGCCGGACACAGGGCGGAGGCGGAGGCGCCTCCTTCCAACAATGCCCGGACGCGGATGAGGATGGCATCTGCGACAGCGACGACAACTGCCCGACGGTATTCAACCCCGACCAGGCGGATACGGACGGGGACGGCATCGGCGACGCCTGCGATAACTGCCCGACCGTGGCCAACCCCGACCAGGCGGATACGGACGGGGACGGCATCGGCGATGCCTGCGACAACTGCCCGACCGTGGCCAACCCCGACCAGGCCGATACGGACGGGGACGGCACCGGCGATGCCTGCGACAACTGCCCGACCGTGGCCAACCCCGACCAGGCCGATTCGGACGGGGACGGCATCGGCGACGCCTGCGATAACTGCCCGACCGTGGCCAACCCCGACCAGGCGGATTCGGACGGCAACGGCATCGGCGATGCCTGCGACGAGGAGGAGCCCGAGCAGCCCGTGTGCATCGAGGACGCGCAGTGCGATGACGACGATCTCTGCACGATCGACCGGTGCGTGGACGGGCAATGCGTGTACACAGCCGTGGAGTGCCCGGAAGGCACGTTCTGCCTGCCCGAAACCGGCGAGTGCGTGGCCGAGGAGTCGGATAGCGGCCAGCAACTTCCGGCCGTGCTCCGGCGTGTCGGTTGCGGCATCTTCAACGGCGTCGCCCTGATTCTGCTGCCGTTGTCACTGCTTTTGTGGATGAGCCTCCGCAGCCGCCGCCGCGCTCAGCCGTAGCGACGGAAAGGGGATTCAACGGCACGTTGCGCGGCGATCGCGATTCGAACGCGATCGCCGCGTTCGTTTTCCGCGCCGCCGCGCCAGGGAGCCAGGCGTTTCCCGGGGCCGTAGCGGGGCGTCGCTGGTACGTCCGGAGGCCGTGGCCTACAATCGATGCCGATCCGGCGGGCCGCCTGTGGCGCGGAGGTGGATGCGTGGCGATTCTGGTCGGGATTGATGAGGCGGGGTACGGACCGGTCCTGGGGCCGCTGATCGTCTCGGCCACCGCCTGGTGCGTGCCGGATGACGAGGCCGAGCAGTGCCTGTGGGACCGTCTTCGCGAGAGCGTCTGCCGCCGGCCGGCGCGGCGTGACCGGCGACTGCCCATCCTCGACAGCAAAAAGCTCTTCCATCGCAAGACGGGCCTCGCCGGCCTGGAGCGCAGCGCCCTGACCGCCCTGCGATTGGCGGGAATGGAACCCGCGTCGTTCCGCGATCTGCTGGGGCGGCTCTGCCCGGACGCACTGGCCCAACTGGACCTCTATCCCTGGTACCGCGACTTCCACCTGGACCTGCCGGTCTCGTTGGAGCCGGGAACGCTCGGGACGCAGGCCAACGCCCTGCGGCTCGATTGCACACGGCAGCAGGTGAAGCTTGTGGGCGCGTTCTGCGAGGCCCTTCCGGAAGGACATTTCAACCGGCTCGTCGGCAACACGCGAAACAAGGGCGTGGTGCTTCTGGGGCTGGTGTTGCGGGTGCTCAGCCGAGCCATGGCCGCCGGCGGCGATCAACCCGTCCGCGTGTTCGTGGACCGCCAGGGCGGCCGGGCTCGCTACGCCCCACACCTGCTGACCGCGTTTGACGGGTACGACCTGCAGATCCTGGAGGAATCACCCGAACGCAGCGCCTACGCCCTGCGCCGCAAAGGCGGCGAAGTGCGGGTCGAGTTTGCCGTCTCGGGCGAAGACCGCCATCTGCCCGTGGCCTTGGCCAGCATCCTGAGCAAGTACCTGCGCGAATTGTTCATGATCGGTCTGAATCGCTACTGGGCCGGACGCGTCCCCGGCCTGTCCCCGACGGCCGGGTATTACACGGACGGGCACCGATTCCTCAAGGACATTGCGCCGGCCCTGCGCGAGGCGGGGGTGGATCGTACTCTGCTGGTCCGCGCGCGATAAAGCGGGACAGGAACGCGAGGGTCTGCGACAAGCCCGGGCAGCGCCGCCGCGCGAGCGCGATCCTGCCCAATCGCCGCGGGCCGGCCTTCGTCCGCAAGGTCCGTCGGGAGAGGCGGTTGTACCCGAAGATTCTACGATGGGCCCCGGCATTCCGCCGTCCGCCGTTTCGCGTTGACAGGTTCCGGGGGCGCGGGTAGCCTGCCACCGACGCCACCGGAGCGAAAAGCACGATGTCGATTCAGAACTGGTCTGAGAACATTCTCGTAGCGGAACTGCAGGACGATCCGGTCTTCACCGACGATCTGGAAGGGCTCTACGAGCAGGTCCAGAGCAACCCCCGGCTGAACATCGTGCTGGACATGTCCAACGTCACCTACCTGAACTCATCCAACATCGCGCGCCTCATTGACCTGCGGGAACAGGTGGTCATTAAGAACGAGTCGCGGCTCGTGTTGTGCGGCGTGGGCACCCACGTCTGGGGGATCATGCTGGTCTCCGAACTGCACAAGGTGTTCGAGTTCGCGGACAACGTGGCCGTTGCCCTTGCGGGCGTGCAGATCGACAGCTAGCCCGGCTTCCTGAGCCGTACCGCATCTCTGTTTCTGCGAAGCGATAATTCGCCGTTCCAGGGCTGGAAGCGGCGAGAGTCTCGTCGCTCCGGGCGGGCAGTCACGACTTCTGTCATCAAACAGCCCCGGCGGCATCATCACGGCCGCGACTGCCGCGACCCCCAGGAACTTGGGGGAGTATGGGGGCGATGTGGCGACAAGTCCCCCACGAGAGCCCCAGCAGACTAATTTCAGTGTTACTGGAAGGAACGACGACAGATGGGACCGCCGCGCACTTGACCGGCCTGAGCGGACCCCCTATTCTCTCGGCCTCGGGTGCCTGTTTGGGGGGCGGTCAGTACGACGCAACCCTGCCGCAGGTGGGTCGGCTGGCGGCAGACTGGCGAGTTTCGTGGGTTTCCCCAAGTTGACACGGAGTCACGAGCGATGGCGGTGCGTGTAGGAATCAACGGTTTTGGACGAATTGGGCGTCTGGTCGTGCGCGACATGCTCATGCGGAAGGGGCAGTTTGAGGTGGTGGCCATCAACGACCTGGCCGACGCAAAAAGCCTGGCCCATCTGCTGAAGTACGACTCGGTCCACGGCACCTATCCGGGCACGATCGCTGCCGAGGGCAACGCGATTGTCGCGGACGGGCAGCACATTGCGGTGCTGGGCGAGAAATCTCCGGCCAGTCTGCCCTGGAAGGCAATGAAAGTCGACATCGTCATCGAGTCGACCGGCATCTTCACCAAACGGGAGTCGGAGAAGGGCGGCTACGGCGACCACATCAAGGCCGGTGCCCGCAAGGTGATCCTCAGCGCCCCCGCCAAGGACGAGCCCGACCTGACCGTGGTCATGGGGGTCAACGACGACATGCTGAAGGCGACGCACACGTGCGTCTCCAACGCGAGCTGCACCACGAACTGCCTGGCCCCGGTGGCCAAGGTGCTTCATGAGAAGTTCGGCATCGTCGAAGGCCTGATGACCACCGTACATGCCTATACCAATGACCAGAAGATTGCCGATCAGATTCACAAAGACCTGCGCCGGGCCCGTGCCGGCGCTTTGAACATCATCCCGACCACCACCGGTGCCGCGGCCGCCGTCGGCAAGGTGATCCCGGCCCTCAGCGGCAAGCTGAACGGGTTTGCCCTGCGGGTCCCCGTGCCCACCGGCTCGCTCGTTGACCTGACCTGCACCCTCGAGAAGTCGGTGACTCGGGATCAGGTCAACGCGGCGATTCGGGAGGCGTCGGAAGGTCAACTTAAGGGCATATTGCACTACACCGAGGACCCGATTGTCAGCACCGACGTCATTCACAGCAGCTACAGTTCCATCTTTGACGGCCTGAGCACCCTGACGATGCCCAAGGACGGCGGCAAGATGCTCAAGATCGTCACGTGGTACGACAACGAGTGGGGCTATTCCGTGCGGACGTCGGACCTGGTTCTCATGATGGCCGGACTGTAGGCAGGCCGGACGGCACGGGCGCGATCGCGCTCGTGCGGGCGCAATTTGGGATAGGTCACCCTTTCGGTGGCACGGTCCGGCGGAGCGGGGCCGCGGGGCGTCGAACAGACCCCCCGACCTGGCAGTGCCGGTCCGTGCCACTTACGTAATGTGATTGGATGCGGTCGGGCAGACCGAACGCAAGACAGTAAGGAAGTCGGAGGATCCCATGAACAAAAAGACGGTTGCGGACATCGATGTGAAGGGCAAGCGAGTGCTCGTACGCGTGGATTTCAACGTTCCCCTCGACAAGGAAGGGAACATCACGGACGACCGTCGCATCCGTGGCGCCCTGCCCACCATCCAGCGCATTCTGGAAGGCGGCGGGCGAGCCGTCTGCATGAGCCACCTCGGCCGCCCGGACGGCAAGGCCGAGCCGAAGTACTCCCTCCGGCCGGCGGCCAAGCGCCTGGGCGAGCTTCTCGGCCAGACCGTGCCCATCGCTCCCGACTGCATCGGCGCCCGGGCCGTCGATCTGGTGAATACTCTGCAGAACGGCCAGTGCTGCCTCCTCGAGAACCTGCGCTTCCACACCGCCGAAGAGATCAAGGACAAGAAGGCCAAGGACGATCCCGCCCTCCGGAAACAGAAGGACGAGTTCGCCCGGCAGATCGCGGAGATGGGCGACGCCTACGTCAATGACGCCTTCGGCACGTGCCATCGGGACAACGCCAGCATGTTGACCGTCCCCCAGCTCATGGAGGGCAAGCCCCGCGTCATCGGCTTCCTGGTCAAGAAGGAGCTCGACTTCCTGGGCGATGCCGTCGCCAGTCCGGCCCGCCCGTTTGTGGTGGTGCTGGGCGGGGCAAAGGTCTCCGACAAGATCGGCGTCATTGAGCGACTGGCCGGTCTTTGTGACAAGATCCTCATCGGCGGCGCCATGACCTACACGTTCCGCGCCGCGGCTGGGGTTCACGTCGGCCACAGCCTCGTGGAACGCAACCATCTGGACCAGGCCCGACGACTCCGCGAATTGGCCGGGGCCAAACTCGTACTGCCCGTCGACTCGGTGGTCGTGGAGAACATTGAGCCCAACGCGAAGACTCAGATCTGTCGCGATGCGATTCCGGACGACTGGATGGGAGTGGACATCGGACCGGAGGCCGTGGAGGCGTACCGCCAGGAGCTGCTGGCCGCCAAAACCATCGTCTGGAACGGACCGGTCGGCGTGTTCGAGACCCCGCCGTTCGACACCGGGACCCTGGCCATTGCGAAGGCCGTGGCCGAGGCCACCACGCGCGGGGCCGTCAGCATCATCGGCGGCGGCGACAGCGCGGCGGCGGTGGAAAGGATGGGCCTCTCCGAGAAGATGACCCACATCTCCACCGGCGGCGGCGCCTCCCTGGAGTTCCTGGAAGGCAAGCCGTTCAAGGCCATCGACATCCTGGACAAGGCGTGAGGCCCTCAAGTCCGGCGTTGTGCAACCGGCGAACGCGGACCGATGTAAGAAGGCAGGAGCACAGAAGCATCGGAAACACTGGATCGTGGCTGCCGAACGAGAATCACGCGGGAGGAGCAAGGTCGGGGTCGGCCGAACCCTGTCGAATCCCGCTATCCGCATCGCGCCGTCCATCCTCGCGGCGGACTTCGGCCGGCTCGCGGAGGCCATTGCCCTGGTGGAACAGGCCGGGGCCGACCTGCTCCATCTGGACGTGATGGACGGACACTTCGTGCCCAACATCACCTTCGGCCCGCCGCTGGTCCGTGCCATCCGGCCATGCACAAACCTGTTTTTCGACACCCACCTGATGATCGAAGACCCCCTCCGCTATGCGGAGCCGTTCGTCCAGGCCGGGGCCGACCTCCTGACGTTCCACGCGGAGGTTACGGACGAGCCCCGCAAAGTCGCGGACCACATCCGAGCCCTGGGAGCGGGGGTCGGCGTGTGCCTGAATCCCACAACGCCCGTATCCTCCATTGAGGCCATTCTGCCCGACGTGGACCTGGTGCTGGTCATGAGCGTCTGGCCGGGATTCGGCGGCCAGGCCTTCATGCCCGAGGTGCTTCCCAAGGTCGCCGAGCTGCGAGAACGCCTGCGCCCCGACCAGCGTCTGGAAATCGACGGCGGAATTGACCCCGATACCGTGGCCCGGGCCGTCCGTGCCGGGGCCGACACACTGGTCGCCGGCTCAGCCGTGTTCGGCGCACCATCACCCGCCGAAGCTATTCAGACCCTCAGGCAGCGGGCACTGCAGGCCGGGAAGGAAGGACTGCCGTGACATCCGTCGTCCTGATTCCCTGGGCCGATACGGACTGGAGTCGGGATGGGCGGCTCACCGCGCGGACGCCCGTCTCCATCAATGCGGAAGGCCGCCGGCGAGCCCTCCACTGGGCCAACGAGCTGGCCAGTCGGGAGCTGGCGGCCGTGTACGGCAGCCACGAGAAGCCCGCACATCAGACCGCCGCCGTACTGGCCGACCGGGCGGAGGTCCGCCTCCGGCAGGTTCGCGAGTTGAAGGAGGTCGATGTCGGGCTTTGGGAGGGCCTCACGGAGCCGCAGATCCGCGACCGGTTCCCTCGCGCCTTCCGGCAGTGGGCGGATCATCCCGACAGCGTCCGTCCGCCCGACGGGGAAAGCCTGGCAGACGCTTCGGCCCGTATTCGCAAGGCCATCGCCCGCATCTCCGAGAAACACAGGAACCGCACGGTCGGTGTGGTTCTCGGACCCCTCGCCTTGGCCCTGGCCCGCTGTGCCCTGGAGAACCGGGACCTGGGGGAACTGAGATACCTGACCACTCCCGAGCCTGTGTGGTACGAGGTGGAGACCGCGCGCCGGACGCCCGACCGATCCTGACGCGATACCCTGCAGGAAACCCCGGCCGAGCCGGTTTTGCCCTTGGCCCCGGGCCCCACCAAGCCTACACTGGCTCACCGGACGTGGGGTGCATTCCGCATCAACCATCCACGTGCGCCGGTCGCCCCGGTGCGGACGGCGTGTACCGATTTCTCCATGCAGTACCGAGGTTGGATCATGCAGGACGAACGGACGGACATTCCCGCAGGCGTATGGGAACGCTGCCAATCGTGCGGAGCCATGCTCTATCGCGAAGAGGTGGAACAGAACCTTCACGTGTGCCCGGAATGCGGCTTTCACCGGCGAGTGGACGCCCGGACCCGCATTGCCCAACTCGTCGACCCCGATACCTTCGAGGAGTTCCTCGAGGACCTCACCCCCACCGATCCCCTCCAATTCACCGACCGCATCCCCTATCCGGAGCGGATCAAGTCGCAGCAGAAGGCGACCGGGGAGCGAGAGGCCGTCGTGGTCGGCCGGGCCTATATCCGAGGACGGAAGGTGATTATCGGAGTGATGAACCCGGCCTTCATCATGGCCTCCATGGGCGCCGTTGTGGGAGAGAAGGTGACCGCGGCCATCGAGCGGGCGGCCGAAGAGAACCTTCCCATGATCATGGTCACGGCATCGGGAGGCGCCCGCATGCAGGAAGGCATGGTCTCTTTGGTGCAGATGTCCAAGACCTCCGCGGCCCTCGCTCGTCTGGACGAGGCGGGCGGGCTCTACATCATCGTGGCCACCGACCCCACCACCGCGGGCGTGGCGGCCAGCTTCGCCAGCCTGGGTGACGTCATCCTCGCCGAGCCGGGCGCCATGATCGGCTTCGCCGGCCCGAGGGTGATCGCCAACACCATCAAGGCGGAACTGCCGCCGGGATTTCAGACGGCGGAGTTCATGCGGACCCACGGATTCGTCGATCGTATAGTGGAGCGAAAAGACCTCCGGCCGGAGATCGCCCGCATCATCGACTATTGTGGGAAGTAGCTGTCGCTGGCGCTCGCACAAAATATAGTGGGTCAGGCCTCCCGTCCGAGAAGGGAATCTGGTATTATCGGCAGGAACCAAATTCCTGGTGAATGTTTTTTGACATCGAACCGATATGTTTCGTAGATAAGAGTAACGAGGCGCTGTTAAACCACCAACTCGCGGTAGCTTAGGGCGGATTAAAGCACCAATGGATCAGCGTGCGCGCATGTTTCGGGTTCTGGCTTCTCTGGTCGTCGCGATGACGGTCACGGCCGGACTCCTGATCCTGATCGAGCCTTCGCAGTCCACCGCCGAGGCCCTTTTGCCCCAGCTTGCCGCGGAACAGGCCCAGCGCGCCGTCAGCCGCGACGTACGCGTCGGGCTTGGTCGATGGCACCAGATTGACGTGGCCCCGTGTCCGCCGCCAACGGGCCCCCGGTCGATGGCGTTGGCCGCCATCGCCTCCACGGACCAATTTCACTTCGTGATCACCGCCACCGGGCTCGTGCAGACCACGGGGTCGTGGCTGGGTCAGCAGGCCATCGGGCAGCCGGGCGACGTGGTCCGGATCGGGGTGGCTTGTGACAGAGGCGGCGACGACCTGAGCCTGGGTCAGCGAGTGGCCCTGCAGGCACTGCTGCGAGAACTCCACGCTCTGCTGTCCACGACCGCCGGGTGGCGGTCCATCTCCATTCAGAGCACACCGCTGACCGAGACCCTCAACCGGAGCTTGGCCCGCACCCTCAAGGCAATCCTGGCCGATATCCGCTCGGCCGCCTGATCCCCTCGGTACTCTCTCTCCGCTGCCAGGATCGTGCCTCGCGCCACGGCCGCTGTTGTGTCCTACGGAATGATGGTTCCCGTGAACGCCCGCTGGAACTCTGCGAAATCAAACAGGTCAATCCGCTCATCCCCGTTCACGTCAAACGCCAGGAGGCATTCCAGGGTTGGCGACGTGGGTGTGCCCGCGGTGGCCGGCCCGGTCTGGCACTCCAGCGCCCAGGCCTTCAGATCGTGGTCATCCACGTCGCCGTCGTTGTCATAATCGCACGGCACGCGCTCACGAATGCCGTGTCGCAGGGCACTCTGCATCGGCGTGGACGAGCGGAGGAAATGCATGGCATCCACGTTATCGCCCGTGGCTCCCAGACCCAACTGCGCGGCGTGGGCCAGCACCGTGATGGTCGGCTCCGCGCCGGCCTGGACGGAGAAGATGTCCGCGGCCGCGCCTTCGTTGCTGGCGTCGGGAATGGTCAGGAGGGACGGCGACCCGGGCGCCAGCGAGAAGAGGATCTGGTCCGCCATGGGGCCCGACCCGTCGAAGATCCCGTTCTCGTTCATGTCGAACACAATCAGGGCATCGATGTCGTCCAGCGGGTCGAGACCCAGGTCGTCGGGGAAGGCGAACACCAGCAAAGGCCCGCCCGGCTCGGGTAGGTAAAAGATATGGGCACTGCTGAAACCCATCTGGATCACCGTCGGGGATTGCGGAGTCAGGGACAGGTACAGCGGCGGCCGGGTCCGCGATCCGGGCAACGGCTCGGCTGCCACGGCATCCACGTTGTCCTGGGGCTCGGAGGTTGTGTCGATGTCCGCCGCTCGCTGGGGCTGGGCGCCGTGCCCGGTGCCCCCTTCGTCGAAGTTGTTGCGGATCAGCGTGTTATTGGGCTCCTGTCGCTCCCCGCGCAAGGGTAGAGCGCCCGACCGCGTGAACGCTCGCGTGCTCAGGTACTGGTCTGCGGCGGCGTGTCCTCGGGCGGCCTGGTCCTGCACGTTGAAGGGCACGCCCTGGGTGACCAAGGAGGGTTCCGGCGGAGCGAGCCCCGTGGTGTAGCGATCGACCGAGAAGACCAGCAGTAACGGCTCGATCGGCCCGATCCCCGTCGTGTTGATGGACAGGGCGTTGATGTCATCGTTCAGCGTCAGTCCAACGTCCGCGGCGTTGACGTCGACAATGGGCAGGGTCGGCTCCATCGACGAAAACCGCAGCACGTCTGCCGCACTCAGCAATCCCATGCCGACCGTGGGGGATCCCTGGTCAAATGTGTAGAGCCCCGCCGGCAGCGGCTCCACCGGCCGCGTGGCGAGGGCCAGCGGAGCGACGGCCAGACAAACCAGACCCATCACGGCACATGAGCGAGCCGGCAGCGCAGGCACGGAAGATCGGGTAACCATTGACCTCTTCCCCCTTCTCTGAATCGGCCTTGGAAGTCCATCCCAGATTCTGGAGTATCATTGTACCAAAGCAGATGGGCAAAAGACAGTGATTTCCCGGGGGCGTCGCCCGGTCCGGGGCCGGCACGCGGGTTCGGGCAGCCGACGCGACCCCACCCACCCGAAACGAAGGAATTCGCGGTGTCGGCGGCCTCGCCGGGCCCGTCCCCCGCCCTGACGTGCCCACTCTGCCTATGCACAACGCCCCTGCCGACCTTCCATGCGGGATCGGCAGGGGCATCGTGTTCAGGCGCCGCACGCTTCAGGGTGCGACGACAAAGTCAATCCGCGAACTTCTGTCCCTTGGGCTGGCCGCGCGGCCTTGTGGGTGCTGCGGCCGGCTCGCGGGGAGGCGGCGCTCCCGGGCCATCGCCCGGGGAGGTCTCGCGCGGCTGACGATCGGGTCGCTCGATGGGCGCCCGCTCCAGCGGTCGACGCTCCGAAGGTGACCGCCCGGAATCGGACGGTGGTGTCCCATCCGGGGTCTCCCCAGGCATGTTCCACTCCGTGGGCGGAGCGGGGGGAACGTCCGAGTCCGATCCGCCACCCCACATGTACCAGGCGCCGCCGACCACCACCGCCACGACCGCCAGGCCGATGTAGAGCGTGTTGTTCCCGCCGCCGCCTCCCTTGCCCTTGCTCGCTTTCTTCGCGCTCATGTTCACTCGTCCTTTCCGGCCGCCGGAGCAACCGATGTCGGGCCGGCCTCATGAAGCGGTCCCCCGGCCGGATCCCGATGCAATGCACGGACTTTCGTGTGGCACTACAGCCCAACTTGCGCGCAGGTCAGACCAATGCTGATCGGCGGCGAAGGGAGCGTATCCAGTTGCCAGCCGTTGCCCCGAATCTGAACACACTTCCAGACGTTGTACAGATCGGTGCCGCCAAGGTCTCTCGGATACGTGCTTCCGAGATCTGCCGGCGGCTGCTCGCAGCCGCGCATCCGGATCACGGCCGCGTGACCGTCCGTGAAGCAGGCGGTGAACAGCCAGTTGCTCCCGTGCCAGCCCTTCACGGTCGCATTCGGAGCATCGTCATAACCACAATCGTTGAAACTGGATTCCGGCACCTTCAGGTTGTAGGCATAGAGGCTGTTCGCCTCCTGATACAGCACCGTGTTGGCCGTGTTGCGTATGCGCGACAGCGGACGCAGGAACGGCGTAAGGGTCTGAACCGTGCCGATACAAGTGCCGCCCTGTGACGTGTACACGATGAACGCCGTACCCGCATAACTACTGCCGAAATGGTCGTAGGCGCTCAGAGTGCTGGTCACAAACCCGCTGGTGGAGTCGGGCCAGTACGAATCCCAGTTCCGCGTCGTGTACCCCGTGTCGGCCGGACATTTGTAGATGCTGAAGTCGAGGTTCTGGTCGTTCCTGGCGCCCGCCTGATCCCCCACGGCCACCTTGTTCAGGTTCCTGTACATCATGTAGTTCAGCGGGCGCGTCGATGCGCCGCGTCGTCCCTGCGGTCCCCATTCCGAGAGCTCGTTTTCCAGCGGCTTCGAGGGACCGAACTTGCCGCGGCCGCCCTTGCCCCCCCAGCCAAAGCTGGCGTTGATGATCGCTCGGCCTCCCTCCATCCTGCCGAAATTCTGCCAGCACGGCATGACCACGTTCGTCTGGTCATCGGCCGAGTACGTCCCGGAGGCCTTGGCCAACCCGCCCAGGTTCGCCATGCACGACGCCTGTTTGGCCTGGTCACGTGCCTTCTTGAGCGAGGGAAGCAGAATGGAAATCAACAGCGCGATGATCGACACCACCACCAGCAGCTCAATCAACGTGAAGCCTGCCGACCGCGCCCGTCTCCCGTCACACCGCTCTGATTGCGTCTTGAGCATGTTCCCGTTCCTCACACCTTCAGCACCTTCTCGACCCGCTTGGCGTGCCGTGCTCGCTGATCACGGCAATTCGCGGCGGAGGGGTCGCTTGATCTGCACCTGGTCACGACCCCGCCCATTACACAATCTTACATATTGGACATATCGGTCGCGGAGTCAATAGGGTAGGCGACTAAATTTCGACAAATCCTGACATATGTGTCGCCATGACACACATCTCCTGACAGTCGTCTAAGCGCTAACCCATTATTTTACAAAGGTTTAGACTGTTATGCCACAGTCGGATGCAGGCTCATCACGGGGTGCCATCAGACAGGGGCCTGCCGAAAGGAAAATCGGAAGAAAGCGGCCGTCGGCCCGGGGGATTGCCCGGGCCGACGGCCCAGTGACGACTCTGTGGGTCTCTGCCTCAGTTTCGAACCGGCATCCGACAACGCACTGCGGGGGGCCGCAGCCCGGATCCACTCCAGCGGCGGACCCGGATCACGCGCACCCGCCGGATCGCGTCATCCGGCCGAATTGTCATCCGATCGCCCGGAGCTGTCCTCCAGCATCTTGCGGAGGTAATTGTTCTCCCTTCGCGTGGCTTCCAGGTCGAACAGCATGTACTTGATCGACAGCCGCAGAAAGTCAATGCTCTCCTGCAGATTCGACACCGTCTGCTTGAGCTGCTTGTGCCGCTCCTTCGTCTCGTCGGCCAGGGCCTGCAGCTTCTCGCGCTCCCCGGTGGGCAGCGTGCCGATCTCCGCGACCAGTTCCGCCAGCTTCTTCTGGAACGTTTCCTCGTTCATGCATTCACCCTTTCCTTCCCTCGTCCTCCCGAGCCGCTGAGAGTCGCGGCCCCGGTTATCGGTAGTGACACCTCCTGGGACGCCCGGTTGGCGCTGCCGGTTCCGAACGTCCACCGGAACCGGGAGCAACGATCGTGCCAGGATCTGCCACCGCGGCCACGACCTCTGCACGACCGGTAATACTGTGTCCATTGCGATGCTATGCCCACAACCCCCGCCTGCGGCGTCCGACCCTGCACGTGCCGTATGCGCCCGGCTGTTGCTCGGGCGCAACAACCCCGGCAGCCTCGTGTTCTCCCCGAATGCACAAGGGGTTGGAGAGCATATGGTTACCACGATGTTGCGCACGGGAAACACGCCGGATGCCGCTCTGTCTGCGTAACGATTGGCGGTGGGCCGCCCGATTCGTCGCGCGGGCGTCCGAGAACATCGCAGGCGTGGAATCCACTGCCGTGCATGTCCGAGCCGGCGGCCCGTTCCAAAGGTCCCCCGTGGCGATGTGACGAGCGTTGACGTATTATCGCGCCCTCAGGGAGCGCCACGTGTGCGGGGCACGCGGCCGGCGGGAGGCCGGCGCCGCGGGAGCGGGGCGGGCCCCTGCCCCTCGGAGACGACACGGCGATGGTGCCGGACGGCGCGGACACATTTCTGGTGGAGCAAATCCGCCGCGGCAGCGAGCCTGCCTGGCGGCAACTCATCGCCCGCTACGAAGGACGCCTCCAGGCGTTCGCCCGGGCCCAGACCCCTACGCTGGCCGACGCCGAAGACGTGGTGCAGGACACGTTCATGGGGTTTCTGCAGTCCCTCGATCGCTACGATCCGGCCCGCAGTCTGGAGACGTATCTCTTCACCATTCTGCGGTACAAGCTGATCGACCTGCTCCGCCGCCGGAAACTGCCGATCATCACGTCCCCCGCCGGCGATGCGGAGGACGACGTGCTGGACCGGGTCGCCCCGGCCCAGGCCGAGACTCCCAGCGGGCACGCCGTCCGGGCGGAGGCCCAACGGGCGCTGCGTGACGTGTTGCGCGACGCGCTGAAGACGTTCATCCACGAGTGCCGCGACCGCGGGGCGTTCGACGATTTGCAGGTGATTGAGCTGCTGTTCTTTGCGGGCAAGCGCAACCTCGAGGCGGCCGACCTGCTCGAGATGGACCAGAAGGCGGTCGCCGGCATCAAGTTCCGGGCCATCCAACGCCTGCGGGGCTTCGTCGAACAGTCCGCGCAGGCGGACCGGTGCGACTTGGACGAAGAGCGGGCCGAAGTGACGGTCGCCAAGGTGTGGCGCGAGTTCCGACTGACCTGCCTGAAGCGCAGCACGCTCGGCAGCTACCTGCTGGGCATCCTGGATGACCCCTGGCGCAGCTACACCCAGTTTCACCTGGACGTCGTCGGCTGCCCCATGTGCCTGGCCAACCTGCAGGACCTCGAGCAGGAGCAGTCGCAGGCCGCCCGGCCCATGACGGAATCCATCTTCGCCTCCAGCGTGGGGTTTCTCTCACGCGTATCGGCCGAGGGCCGGCCCCCGGGAACGACGGGAGTCTGAACGGCACACCACCGCCGCGTAAAGCAGCGGCGATGCAGGACGATCGTGACACACCCTCATGCCGGCATGGCACTCCCGCAACGCAGACTGAATCCACACGAGCGGCGACCCCGTTACGTCACGTCAACGAAACCGAAGGCGTTCGCCGCGATCGCACACGCCCTCATCCTGGTGGAGCCGCCTGGTCCGCCGCCGGCCTGTTTGGATCCGCGCTGCCGGACTCCATCCTTTTTGCGGGGGCAAGAGACTGCAACTGGTCTCGCAGGCTGGTGATCTGCTGGAGGAGGCTGCTCATACGCTCCAGTGACGTCTGCCGCTGCGCTTGCTCCTCCAGTTGGGCTTGCCGGTAGTCGGCCACGAACCCCCGCATCTCCCGCGTGGACTCTTCCATCGCGGCGGCCACGTCGTACGCGGCGCTTCCACTCTTGTCTGCGAATCCGGTAAGACCACCCGTGCACGGGCTGAACGTCAGCGTACGAACCCGCGTGCTTGCGGGGTTCACCGTCACGGGAACAACGGCGATGTGGCCAAACTGTGCGTAGTACAGGACAGCCTGACAAGCCACACGGGAGCAGTCCTTCCCTTCTTCTATTCGTACCGTGGTCAGGACAGGGGCGGGTACCGCGTGCAGAATGCCGCGAATGCCCCTTCCCTCGGCTGATTCCCTCGCAAAGATGGAATTCAGGTCTGGCCCGCCTGACGGCAGGCCTTTTGTATCGACGCTGATCTTTACCGTGAAGGGATCACCCGGAATGTCCGTCGACGTCAGCGGGCAAGGAATCTCCTTCTCCAGATCGCATTGCGATGGAATCCACGCGTACGTGTGTGCGAACTCCGTTTCGACACTTTCCTCGACTCTCAGGGCGGGAGCAATACCCAACAGCATGCCCCCCACATGCAGGCCGGCCGACACCAGTTTCTGAACCGTCGCTACGGTCCGGTCCTTGATGTCCGCGGAGACGGATTGGAGCAACATGTGGTCGTCCAGCGTGAATCCGATGTCCGTCTCCAGCCACGGATCGTCCGTCAGGAAATCAGGCGTCGCGACCAGGAGGTTCTTGAAATCCGGAACCAGGGCGGTCTCCACCACGATCGGCTTGCGAATGTCGACCCTCTGCAGCTTGGCTCCCTGGTAAACAGCCGTGTACGTAACGGTCACTTTCAGTGCTGTTTGCGGCAATGCGTATGGAACGCCTTGCGTCGAACCCGGCTGGTTGAAGTCGAACCGCTTGGTCCAGATGGTTCGCGAGGTACACCCCAGGCCCAGGCACGCGACGAGCGCAACAACCAGGTTGACTGATTTTGGCGTCATTTTCTTCTCTCCTTCCGACATGCGCCGGCGGCAAGAAACGGTGACGTGGCTCACGGGGTGGACCGTACTGCAACAACCGGCTGCCTCGGACCGGATGCGGCGGCGCAGAACTGCACCCCGAGGCCCGCCGGCGGAAGGGCCACATCGGACCTTCGTAAGACCATCCCGGGAAGCCGCGGGTCGTGACCGATGTCCGCGGAGTCGGAACAAGTTGCTTCAAGTGTTCGATCTCCAGTTTCTCACGTCGCCCAGTCCTTGTCACGCAGTTTCTTGGAATAATGGACCAATCGGGGACCGCACTTCAACGCGTCCGTACCAGCCGCACAATCCTCCTCCTCACTTCACGACTGACGGGCGGTACAGTGCCACTGGACGCCACTGGCGTCCAGAAGACGATCCAGCCGAGCCGGGCTCCCGCAGCCCGGCCCCCGCTTCCTCTGCCATCTGCGCAGCCCGTGCCGCCCCGTCGCGTCGTGGATTCCCTCGAGCACACGCGGCAGCCGGGAGTTGCGCAAGCACGCTCGGCCAACGCCACGTGTGCGCGAGGAGAGCCCGGCACGGAAGCGCGTTCGCCCAGAAAACGCTTCGTAAGACGGGGGCGTCGTGCGCGACGACCCCTGCGGGCGAAGCTGTCCGGTCGCCTGGATGGCAATCGAAGACGCGCCGCGTTATGCTAAGCCCAAAGCCATTTCGTGTGGCGTTGGGGAAAAGCAATGGAGCCGGAGAGTCCTTCAAAGGACAATTCACGCGATTGCCGCGTGGGCGAAGCGCTCAACCAGTACCTCGATCGCAAGGCAAAGGGCCACGCGGAGCCCGAGGCGGAATTCCTCGCACGCCATCCGGACCTGGCCGACGCCCTGCGGGCGGAACTCGCATTTCTCCGGCAGATCGCCCAGCCCGACGACAACGCGCTGAGCCGTCTGGTTCGGACCGGGCTCCTGCACGCCACGGACGACGCAGCCTATCCGGCCAAGCTCGGCGAATACCAAGTCCGGCGAGTCATCGGCCGGGGCGGCATGGGTGTTGTGACGGAGGCCCACGACCCGCGGCTGCGGCGGACGGTGGCGCTCAAACTGCTGCGGCAGGAGCTGTTTGCCGACCGCCAGGCTGTGGCCCGGTTCGAGCGGGAGGCCCGGGCGGTGGCTGGGCTGAACCATCCGAACATCGTCGGCGTGTACGAGCTGGGCCGGCACGAGGACACGCCGTTCATGGCGATGGAGTACGTGCCGGGCCCGTCCGTGGCCGAGCTGCTTCGCCGGCACGGCCCGCTGCCCGCGGCGCTGACCGAGATGCTGTTCGGCCAGCTCCTGGCGGGGCTGGAGGCCGCACACCGGGCGGGCCTGGTGCATCGCGACATCAAGCCTTCGAATCTGCTGCTGACGGCGGACCCGCTGGGGCCGGACGGCCACGACGGTGCATCTGCCGAGAAACCCCCGGCGCCGCGCGACGGCGGGCCCAACTCGCCCCGGCTGGCGGTGACGTTGAAAATCGCGGACTTCGGGCTGGCCCGGGTGGCCGGTGCGGAAACGCGCCTGACGGTCCCGGACGGCGTGGTGGGCACGCCGGACTACATGAGCCCGGAGCAGGCGCGGGGCTCGGCCGACGTGGACGCGCGCAGCGACCTGTTCAACGCGGGGCTCGTGCTCTACGAGATGCTGACGGGCTGCCGGCCATTCGCGGCGGACAGCTCGTCGGCGGTGATCCATCGCATTCTGAACGAGGAGCCGCGGGACCCGCGGTCCATTCAGCGGTCGGCGCCGCCGGTGCTGGCGGCGCTGTGCCTGCGATTGCTGGCCAAGCGGCCGGAGGATCGGTTGATGTCGGCGAACGAAGCGTTGACGGCACTGGCAAGCGGCCGGCGCGTGGGTTCTCCGCAGCGGCGGCGTCGGGCGGCGGCGTTCGCCTGGCGCGGGGTCGTGGCGGCCATTGTGCTGGGCGTTGCGGCATGGCTGGGGGCGAGGGTCTTCAGCCCCGCACCGGCACCAGCGCCATCGGTATCCGCGCCTCCGGCCGCCTCGATACCCACAACGAATGTTGCGTCTGTGCCGCCGATCGAGGCGGTGCGCGTGCAAAGGGACGCGTCAGATACCCCGACCGGAACCGTCCTGATTTCCCGCAAGGGCCGCGTGGGCGATGAGGCGTTTCGGCCGTTTCCGTCGCAGCCCGTTCGCATTGCCCACGCCGCCCTGGTCGACCGCGACGGGCGCGGCGACAAGATCCTCGTGGTCGGCATGAGCAGCTCGGTGGATGGCCGATGTCTGTTCGCATATGACCACGACCTGAAGGAGATTCCGGACTGGAAGCCGAACCTGAACGACGCGCGCGTGTGGCCGGATTGCGAGGAACCGCGCGCCTTCGGCTGCACGACTTTCGAGGCGGCCGACGTGGACGGCGAACCGGGCGAAGAGATCGTCGTGATCGCGACGGAAGGGGACCAGTATGCCACGCGGCTGTCCGTGATTGACTCGTGGACTGGCGACATTCGTTCGACGTACTGGCACACCGGGGGGCTGTCTCACTTGCGCGTGTCAAAAAAGCTGGTGCCGGGAAAGGTGCTGATCGTGGCCGCGGGCCAGAACAATCTGCTGGAAGGCCGTGCCGACCCGACTCGCGAACCTCGCGATCTGACGACGCTGGCGAAGCTCACCGAGTGGGACCTGACGCCCGTGTTGATGGTGCTCGACGCCGCGGCGATGGACGGCCTGTGCCCGCAGCCGCTGGCGGACATCGACATTCCGCCGGCCCGGCCATTGGCGTACGGCTTCTTTGATTTCTCGTCGACCGGCGCGCCCCCTAAATCGGAAGAGCAACGGGTGCCGCGCCCCAAGCCCCGCCCGGGTGACACTCTTATGTTTGATAAGCTGCTAGTCGAGGCGGTGGCCGGCCCGGAGGCGGGCGGATTCAAGCGCGAGCGCATTCAACTGTACGTGCTTCGTCCTGGGGCCGTACCGGAGGCCGGCCAACTGCTGTTCGGCCCCGGCCTGGAACTTCAGGGGGACGTGGATGGAAACCCGGACTTCTGGCGCGAGCACTGGCACGTCATCGTCCGCGATGGCCAGTACGTCGGCCCCGCCGCGGCGTGGGCGAAGCCGCCGGCCAACCCGGAAACCCCCGAGTGACGCCCGCGGCAAGCGAACCTGCCTGCCACAGACCGCTGCGGTGAACCGCACGCGACAATGCATGGAGACCTTAGAAGTGCTCGGCAGGCGCCTGATCCGAAAGGTCGTGCCCCGACGCGCCCGGCCGTACGAGCACCCGTGCCCGCGCTCCGCCATGCCGCCCCTCTCGCCGGTTGAAAAACGACCGTTTCTCAGCAAAACTGCCTGGGAAACGCTCGCTTCTTAGCGGGCGGGCCTCAGAGAGGCGAGTCGCTTGCACGCCTGGGCATCCTGCGCGAGACGACCGGCAAGCAGCGCGACCGGGTCTACGCGTACGATAAATTCCTCCGCATCCTCACGGGCGACGAAGCCTGATCATCGGGTGCCGGTCGCGTCCTCGAACGGCCGCTCAGTCTCGCGGCCAGCGGTCCTCTCCCACCGCCGGAAGATGCCATCGCCGCAGAGCGCATCGAGTGTCAGCAACGCGGCGTTCCCTCCGGCGCCCGACGCGGAACGTTCCATCCTGCTCTGCGTTCCACGCGCGTTGCATACCGCTACCACTATTCCTCCCCCCTGTACTTCTCGCCCGGACTGGACATTCTGGACGACAACCAGCGGCATCTCGGTGACTGGTGCGAGCGCTGGCACGTCATCGTCCGCGACGGCCAATACGTGGGTCCGGCGGCGGCGTGGGCGAAACCGAATTCGCCCACGCCGGCCCCCGTGGTTGAGCCCATTACGGCTGAGTCACAGCGCAGAAGCTCTCAGTGCATGAAGACCTCACCGTGTTACTCGAATGAGCGCGGCTGCCGGCGGCGCGAGAGAATCCCCAGGCTTCCCGTCAGCAGAAGCGCAAGCGACGCCGGCTCGGGGATGTACTCGATCACGAAACCGTAGTTTCGGGGATTGTAGCCGTCGCGTTTTGCGTCGTTCCAGTAGCCGGCACGATCTGAGCCCTGACCGCCCCAAATGGACAACCCATCTTCATTTCCGGCTTCGGCATCGTTGGGCTCACCGGGCCACCAGTTTGTGTAAACCCATGGTTCACCCGTGATCCAATGCCAGTTCTCCGCGGGAGCCGAGTCTGCAGGCTCTTGAAAACCACCCAGCCAGGCAGTCACAGGCTCGGGCTGCATGTTCAAGAGTGCGGTAACAAAGGCGTTTTCCTGGCTGGAAGTGATGGTTGCGAGATCGTGCCCCAGCTGCTCGATGGCGTACTCTCGGCACGTATACCAGTTCTGATCCCCGTCCAGATGGATGTACTCGTACCAACGCGGACCGTCCGGATGCTTGTTCCAGAGCATAGGCGCCGCGAGGACGGAACTCGCACAAACTGTGACAGCAAGACACACAGCAACCCTCAGTGTCATCCGATGGGGTTTCATCATTGTTTCCTCCAGAATACGGACCCAAGTACATTCATCTGCACAGCGCAGAGGAATCGTTTACGGGTTTGTCCCGGCTCACCGAGCCTTGCAGCTTGAGTGAGTCGCACCTCGCTACTCATGAGAACGCGAAGCAGCGACGATTCTGGTGCGCGAGTTCGAGGATTTCCTGGCCGGCCGGCGGGGGCGTGGGGGAAGGGGTGCCCGCGAACTGGGGACCGGGAACGGACTCTCGGTCCGGCAGTCCAGTGGTGCTTCATCGCCCGGGTTGCCGGTGGGTTGCCGGCGAGGCACGCGCTGTGGCGAACGATCGGCAGGCCGGCGGGGGCGTGGGGCGCTTGATGCAGGGCAGGCAGAGGTCAGCCGCGCGAATCGCCCAGCGCCTGCACGCGCTGGCGAAGCGAACGCAGGCCGCGGTAGGTCAGGCTGTAGACGTTGTCCTCCGACTTGCCCAGCTCGGCCGCGACCTCCGAGACGGACTGCCCCTCCAGGAAACGCAGCCGGACCGCCACCCGCTGGTCATCCGGCAGGCGGGCGAGGCTGGTGAGCAGAATGGCCATCGTCTCCTTCCGCACGGCGCGGCGGCTGGGCGTGGAATCCGTGGCGGCCAGCCGGGCGGCCAGGTCGGGGTATGAGCTGGTCGCCGCGGGCGGCAGCGACTCCTCGCGTCGTGCGTCGCGCTTGCGGGTGCGGACGGCCCGGTGAAGGTCAGCCACGCGATTCTCGACGACCCGCCGCAGCCAGGCCTCCAGCACGCCGAGCGTCTCGAAGCGGTAGCGGCCGGCCGTGCGGAAGGCCGCCACGAACGCGTCCTGGATCACGTCTTCCGGGTCATGCCGGCGGCGCAGGGTCGGGCCGAGCAGCCGCTGCGTGACGGGCGCAAGCTTCGCATGGCAGCGGATGAGCAGATGCTGCAGCGCATCGGCATCGCCATCGTTGGCCCGCGTCAGCAAGCTGTCCGGATCCGACCGATTCATGCTTTGCCCCTGCCGCCACCATGGTACTCAAAACCGCGAGATCGCCCAAGGTGCCGGATCATCCCGGGCGGCCGCGCATCGAGCCACGCAGGCCGGCAGGCTGCGCTGCTCCGGCTGCCGCCGCGCGACGCACGTCAGCGATTCGCATACCGCGCGCCGGACGTGACCCGCGCCACGAGATGCACGTAGACGACCACACACGCCAGGTTGGCCAACAGCCACGACAGAAGCTGCAACCCGAACGGGCCGAAACCCAGAAGGCGGTTGAGCCTAAGAAGACCGGCTGGATGGCCGGGGTGTAGCTGGCGAGGTGGAGTTCGGGGGTCAGGGGTCGGCTGGAACCCTGAGAGACCCCGGCGCGCCGGGGTCCCACAAATGCAGCCGGTCCCACAGATGAAGGGAGAAGACCGGCTGGAAAAGACCGGCTGGAAAGCCGGTCCCACACCAGGGGACAGTCGAGCATCAGAGGTCGGGGCCGTCGTCTGGAGGGGGGCTGCAGCGGACGTCGCGTGCGGGGCGGCGGTCAGCCCCGCAGGCCGTTGCCGGTGGCCGTTCGCTCGGGGGCGGGCATTCGCTCCAGCACGGTCAGGGCAATTTCGGTCCGCTCGATGAACGCGCGCATGTCCGGCAGGCGCTTGGCCGGGTCTTTTTCGCAGCACGTCTCGATCAGCTTCGCCACCACGGTGGGCACTTCCACGTTGGTCGGCTGGGCAAGCTCAACCCGCTTGCCCAGCAGGGCCTGGGAATGGAGCGTGATGTTCTGGTTCATGTCCGTGGCGATCGGCCGGCCGGTGATGATCCGGTGCAGCGAGGCCGCCAGGGCGAAGACGTCCGTCCGCCGGTCCAGGACGTTCAGTGCCACTTGCTCCGGCGCCATGTAGTCCATCGTGCCCTGGACGCGTGACTTGGACGTGTAGATCGGGCAGCTCTGCCCGAAATCAATCAGTTTCACTTTCTCGCTCGGCGTCACCAGAAGGTTGCCGGGTTTCAGGTCTGCATGGACGAAGCCGGCCTGGTGCATGGCCTCCAGGCCCTCGGCGGCCTGGATGAACAGCCGCAGCAGTTGCGCAATGGGCCGGGAAAACTCCTGGTCGTTCATGGGCATGCCGTCCACGTATTCCATGAACAGCATGGCCGCCTTGATCCGCAGCCGGCGCCGGACGTACCGCAGTTCGTGGACCTTGCGGATGGCAGGGTGCTCAAGCTGGCTGCCCGTCGCGTACTCCGCCTTGAGCTGCTCGATGAACTTCTGGTCTTCCGGGGTGTGAATCTTGACGTTCTTGACTGTGTACAGCGAGCCCGTCCGCGTACAGCGAACCTTGAACAACGTGCTGGCTGCCCCGTTCCCCAGCTTGGCCAGAATCCGGTAGTTGGGAATGTCGATGCTCATCCCGCGAATCTCCATCCCACACCGAAAGCGCAAGCCCGGCCGCGCAATCGGCTTTTCCACCTCGTGCAACGCCCTCCGGAATGGCTCGATGGCCGGGCGACCGCGCTTTGCGGACAATCCCGGATACGGCTTGCCGGCGACGCCGAAGCGCCCCCGGAAGCGTCAGTCGTTGCCTTGGTTTTTCCAGTAAAAGGGTCTCAGGTTCCACCACGCGGCCTTTCGCACCCCTGAACAAGCCAGTCCAAAGCGAAGAGACCGCACCGACTCTATCGACGAAGTGGCACCGGATAGGTCGTCGGGGACGATAGGATGATAGCGATTCACGCGCCGTCACGCGGCGGAAGAATTAACTCGCGCAACCTATCCCTACCACGTACCCCGAAGTATACGTCCGGTGGCGATGTCCGTCAAACCATGCTCGGCTCCGGAACACCCACTTCGCCTATTTTGCCCCGTTGTCGCTCCAGAAACGTCGGGCCGGGCGCCTCGACCCGGCGCAGCGTCACGATGGACAGCTCCGGCGGGCACAGGAATCGAAACCGAAGCGGCGTGGACACGCCGAGGCCCGCGCTGACGTTCAGGCAGCGTCCTTGTACCATATGCAGCCCGCGTACCAGCCCCAGGGGGATCTGGTCCTGGGCCCAGAGGCAGCCCACCAGGGGCAGACGGATCTGCCCCCCGTGCGTATGCCCCGCCAGCACCAACCGCACTCGAGGGTCTCGAATTCGGTACACCGTCGAGGGGTAGTGGGCCAGCAAGATCGTCAGTTGTTCCGGGGCGATTCCGTCCACGGCCCGGTCCGGCATGCCCGGCCGGCCGCCGGCCTGGTTCACCCCGGCCACCGCCAGCGTCGACGGGCCCACGCGAATGGTGAGCGCCTCATCGCACAAGAACGTCACCGGAAGCCCCGCCTGGCCGGCAAGGGCCTCCGGGTCGTGATTGCCCAGCACGGCCAGGCAACGGGACCGTTCCGTCAGAGGCCCAAAAAAGCGGCGGCACAGGTCCGCGGCTTCGTCGACAGTCTGCCCGGCGCATGCGATATCGCCCGTGCAGACGAGCAGATGGTAGTCCAGTTTCAGAAGGAGCGATTGGGCTTCGAGGGCCGCGCCGTCGAGGGATCGCAGGTGCAGGTCGCTGATGTGCGCGATGCGCAACCCGTCCGCGTCGCCCGGCAGGCGGGCGATCGGGATGTCGTGAGACCGCAGTTGTACTGGGCCGTTGAACACTGCCGTTTCCCCTCGCACGCGGGCCGCTCCTCGACCCGCAGGGCCGGGGAGTGAATCCTCCCGTGCGTGCCCGAACGAACTGTAGAATACGATCCGGGCTTTCGCAAGGTTGCGGCATGCATCATACGGTATCGGACCGCCACGGCGCCCGGTTCGCGGGTCCGTTCGGCGTACCGGACGAACTGGAGGATGTCGGACGTATGCCCGCCGGCGGTATCGGACGAGCGCGCGTCTTCACACGCCCTCGTACAGAGGAGTGGAGAGGTAGCGTTCACCGGCGCTCGCGAGGATCACCACTATGGTCTTGCCCTTGTTTTCGGGGCTATGGGCCACGGTGTTGGCGGCGCACAGGGCGGCCCCGGACGAGATGCCGCACAGAATGCCCTCTTCCAGCGCCGCCCGCCGGGCCCAGGCGTAGGCGTCCGGCGTGTCCACGCGGACCACGTCGTCAATCACGTTGAGGTTGAGGACCTCCGGGATGAATCCGGCGCCGATCCCCTGGATGCCGTGCTTGCCGGGCTGCGGCGCCTTGCCCTCTCGGACCTGACTGATAACCGGTGACGTGGCCGGCTCCACGGCATAGCACCGGAACGCCGGTTTTCGGTCCTTCAGCACTTCGCCTGCGCCGGTAATCGTTCCTCCGGTGCCCACGCCCGCCACCAGCACGTCCGCCTTGCCTTCCGTGTCCGCCCAGATTTCCTCGGCCGTCGTCCGGCGATGGACTTCCGCGTTGGCGGGGTTGCTGAACTGCTGTGGAACGTAGGCGTTCGGCGTTTCGGCCGCCAGCTTGGTGGCCATCGCAATGGCCCCCTTCATCCCCTGGTCACCGGAGGTCAGCACGAGCTGGGCGCCCAGCGCCCGCAGCAGGGTGCGCCGTTCCACGGACATGGTCTCGGGCATGGTCAGGGTAAGCTTGTACCCCTTGGCCGCACAGACGAAGGCGAGGGCGATGCCCGTGTTGCCCGATGTCGGTTCGATGATGGCGGACTTCTTGTTGATGCGCCCTTCCGCTTCCGCCGCCTCGATCATGGCCGCCCCGATGCGGTCCTTCACGCTGGACAGCGGATTGAAGAACTCGAGCTTGGCATACACGGCGGCCGGGGCCTCGATGATCCGATTGATGCGGACCAGCGGGGTCCGCCCGATCGTGCGCAATACGTTGTCGAACATTCCACCCATGGTGTCGCTCCCGGAATTGGCATCGGCCCGTACGAAATCCCGCAGCGGCGGTACGATAGGCAGCTCCGCCTTCACTGTCAATGAATGCGTGGTCGTGCCGCCCCGGCCCGTGGCACCGACAGAGGTGTCGGGTACAATGCGCGCCGCAACGCCCGGCGCCGCATCGGAAGCGGGCGCGGCGGCGTGCCCGGCCGTATTCACGGAGCGTGTGGCGAAGACAAGACAGGAAAGGAACCGGTATCCATGAAATCACGTTTTGCCCGATTGGCAGTGATGCTGTTGGCCTTTCACCTGGCGGCCAACGCCGTGCTGGCGTTTTCGGTCGGGCCGTTCAGCTTCGGCTTCTTCAACCCCGCGTTGACGAGTTGGTTTCTCTGGCCGTTCGGGCTGGTCGGCTGCAACTGACCCCGCCGGCCGCGGGTACGGGGCGTCGGCAGGTCGGGCGCTTGTGACGAGCCGGGGCCGGGTTCAGGCCGGGCCGGCATCGATGAGAGTGCCGATCGGCTCGCCGAGCACGGCCCGGCGCATGTTGCCGGGCACGTTGAGATTGAACACGATCAGCGGGACGTGGTTCCGCTGGCACATGTCGACGGCGCTGACATCCATGACCTTCAGGCGCCGGTCGATCACCTCGTTGTAGGTCAGGTGGGTGAACCGTTTGGCGGAAGGGTCCTGCAGGGGGTCGGAGTCGTACACGCCGTCTACCTTGGTGGCCTTGAGGACGATCTCCGCGCCGACCTCCGTCGCCCGCAGGGCGGCGCACGTGTCGGTCGTGACGAACGGATTGCCCGTCCCGCCGGCAAAGATCACGACGCGGCCCTTCTCCAGGTGCCGAATGGCCCGACGGCGGATGAACTTCTCGCAGACGCGATCAACGGCCACGGCGCTTTGCACGCGAGTGTCGATGCCGATGCCCTCCAGGGTGTCCTGGATGGCCAGCGCGTTGATGACCGTGCCGAGCATGCCCATGTAGTGGCCGGTGACTTCCACGATGTGCGTGTCGCGGGCCAGTTCCGCACCGCGCACGATGTTCCCGCCGCCGACCACCAGGCAGAGCTGCACGCCCAGCTCGGCCACCTGTTGGATCTCGGCCGCGACCTTCTGCAGGGCGGGTCCGTCGACTCCCTTGCCGCCCTTCTCGCACAGCCCCTCGCCGCTGACCTTCAGCAGCACCCGGTTGTACTTCGGCTTGGCCATGATCGCGCTACCCCGCCCCCGCTGAAACGGCGCACGGCCCTCTCCGCGCGGGGCGAAAAAAAGGGGCCTTTCGGCCCCGGGAACACATGGCGGCGTTATCCGCCGATACTCAGGTACGCCACGTCCTGAACGGCCTTCACGCCCGCCCCCTTCAGCACGTCGCCCACCTTCTTCTTCTCGTAGTCGGGCTTGACGTGCTCCTGATCCATCAGGGCGTTCTCCGCGCAGAACGCATTCACCTTGCCCTGGACGATCTTGTCGATGATCTGGGCCGGCTTGCCCTCCGACTCCGCCACCTCGCGGGCGGTGCGACGGACGATCTCCAGCCGATCGGCGGGAATCTGGTCGCGGGTGACCGCCAGCGGCTGGGCGAAGGTCACATGGTGGCACAGATCCACCGCCACCGCCTCGTCGGACGGCGCGGCATCCAGCGCGATCAGCACGCCCTTCTTGCCGTCATGATGCACGTACCCGCAGAGGTACCCGCCGGCCACCTTGCGGCAGGCTGTCAGCTTCATGTTCTCCCGGATCTTGCCGTACACCTCGGTGAGCAGGTCCTCCAGGGTGCGGCCCGGCGCGGTGACCGCGGCGGCCTTCAGAACGGCCTGCGGGTCCGGCGCCTGGTCGGCCTGTGCGGCGACCGTCCGGGCGATCGCGTCGGCCAGCGCGAGGAACTCCGCGTTCTTGGCCACCGGGGCCGTCTCGCAGCGCAGGTCGATGATGGCGCCCGTTTTCCGGGCGTCGTCTATGTATACGTGAATGCGGCCTTCGCCCGTTTGTCGATCCGCCCGTTCCTCCATCTTGCCCTTGTGCTTCTTGCGAAGCCACTCGATGGCGGCGGCCTCATCGCCGTTGCACTCGGTGAGGGCCTGCTTGCATTCCATCATGGGCAGGTCCGTTCGGTCTCGCAGGGCGCGAACCTGCGCCGCAGAAATCGTTGCCATTCGCTCAATCCTCCAGACCGTCGGGCGGCCACACCGTCGGGCCGCCAGACTCGTTCCATGTCCACCGCCCGGTTCCTGCCCGGCCGGGGATCCACCACCTGGTTTCCACTCTCGGATGAGTCCACCCGCTGGACGGGCAGTATCGCCCCCGCGTACGGATTCCTGAGGAACCTACGCGGGCGGCGCCGCGTCGCCCGACTCGGTCGAACCGGTCGGCGCCGCAGGGGGTTCCGGCCGATCGGGTGGAGTCGGATCGGCGGCCACGCCGGCCGGCTCCGGTTCCGTCTCGGTCCGCGTCGGCGCGGTCCGTCGGGCACGCCGGCGTCTGGCCGCGTCCGGTCCCTCTTCGTGGGAGGCGTCCGCGCGACCGCGCTTCCCGCTTTCGACGGCCGCGGCCATGTGCCTCAGCACGACCTCGATCGACCGCATGGAATCGTCATTCCCCGGAATCGGGATGTCCGCGAAATCCGGGTCTGAATCCGTGTCGATCAGACAGATTGTCGGGATTCCCAGCTTCTTGGCCTCCTTGACCGCGATGTGCTCGCGGTGAACGTCAATGACCACCAGCGCCTTGGGCAGGCGGGTCATGTTCCGGATGCCATCCAGGTTGCGCTTGATCTTGCGACGCTCGCGATTGTCCCGGGCAATCCGCTTCTTGCTGTATTGAAGAAGCGTGCCGTCCGCCTCTTCCCGCTCCAGCAGCTCCAGGCGGGCCAGACGCGACCGGATCGTCTCGAAATTGGTCAGCGTCCCGCCCAGCCATCGCTCGGCCACATAGGGCATGCCCGCATGCCGCGCATACGATTCCACCGCATGGCGAGCCTGCCGCTTCGTTCCGACAAACAACACGTCCCCATTTTCAGCCACGGTGCGCGCGATATACTTCTTGGCCCGAATCAGGCCCTTGACCGTCTCGCGGATGTCGATCACGTGGATCATGTTCCGCTTGCCGAAAATGTACGGCGACATCTTCGGGTTCCAACGGCTCACGCGGTGGCCGAAATGGATTCCAGAGTCAACCAGTTCCCGTACCAACTCCGACGCCAAACAACACCTCCTCTGATAAGCCTCATTCCCGTACCACACGGAGGGACACGTTTTCGATCCCGGAAAGGACCCGTGAACCCCATATTGGTAACAGAATCGGCGGTCAAATCAAGGGGGAAACGCACGCACCCGCCCGGAAGCCAGGCGGACGGCGCCTGCGTTGATTCGCGCGGGCTCGCACGCTAAAGTCCCGGCGCTGCCGTCAATTACGTGAACCAGGCGGAGTCCGGGATGACACGACCCACCCCATCTCACCTCCCTGAGTCGCTCATATTCATCAGTGCGGCCGAGCCCAGCGCCGACCTGCATGGGGCGTCCCTCATCCGGACCGTCCGCCGCATCCGCCCCAACGTGCGGTTCGCCGGCGTGGCCGGACCCGCCATGCGGGGCGAGGGCTGCTGGACCATTTACGACATGTGCCATCGGTCTGCCATGCTGGCAGCGGCGATCGGGGCGATCGGGGCCGCCCGGCGAATGTGGGCCACCTCCCAGGCCCACCTCGCCGAGTATCCCTTCCAGGCTGCCGTCCTGATCGACTCGCCGGCCCTCCACCTGCCCCTCGCGAAACGGGCAAAAAAGCTGGGCGTCCCCGTCTTCTATTACATCGCCCCCCAGGTGTGGGCCTGGGGACAGTACCGCGTCCCGCGTATCCGACGCCGGGTGGACCGAATGGCCGTCATTCTCCCGTTCGAGCAGGAGTACTTCCGGAAACGGGGAATTGACGCCACCTTCGTCGGCCACCCCCTCTTCGAGGTCCTGCTCGATCGGAAGCTGGACGAGGAGCGGGTCCGCGAGGTCCGCGGCCGCGGGTCGCCCGTGGTTGCCCTGCTGCCGGGCTCACGCCGGCACGTCGTGGAGGAGGTGCTCCCCGGTCAGCTTGAGGTGGCGGCGGCCATCGCCCGGCAATACCCCAACGCCACGTTTCCGGTCTCCGTGGCCAACCCTGCGGCACGACAGGCTGTCGAGCCCCTGGTGGACCGGGCGGGCCTTGCCACCGCTTTGCACGACGGGGAAAACGGGGAAATCCTCTCCGCGGCGGACCTGGTCCTGGCCGCCTCGGGGACGGCCACCCTGGAGGTGGCTTTTTACCATAAACCCATGATTATCATGTACAACGGATCGCGGTGGGGGTACCACCTGGTGGGTCGGTGGCTGATCCGGACGCGACATCTGTCCTTGGTGAACATACTCGCGGGGCGGGAGATCGTGCCCGAGTTCATGCCCTACTACACGTCCACGGCTCCGATCGCGGACGAGGCCCTTCGGATACTGGCAACGCCGGAACTGTCCACGCGCATGGAGGTCGACCTGTCTGACATGGTGGGGCCGTTGCTCAAGCCCGGCGCGTCTGAAAACGCAGCCCGGCTGCTGCTGGACCTGATCGACCGGCGACCGTCCCGACCCACGAATTGAAGGGGCCGATCAGGCCACGCCGCTGCCGGGAGGGATTTCCCGGTCCGTCGTCAGCACGACGATGTCCGAATCACCCGGCGTGCAGGCGGCCAGGAGCATGCCCTGGCTCTCGTAGCCGCGCATCTTCCGGGGGGCCAGATTGGCCACCACAATGATGTTCTTGCCGACCAGATCCTCCGGGCGGTAGTGCTTCTTGATCCCCGCCACGATCTGCCGTTCCTCGGTGCCCATATCCACCTTGAGAATCAGCAGTTTATCTGCGTCGGGGTGCTCGCTCGCCTCCAGAATGCGGGCGACGCGCAGCTTGACTTTGAGGAACTCGTCGAACGTAATCACTTCGGGTTGACCAGACATGTTCGGCTTTCTCCCTGTGTTCTGAGAGATCGGCCAGTCTAGTCGAGGCGGGTTCGAGTTGCAACGGTGCAAAGGGGGCCTCCCGCCCCTGATCCGAACCCTCGCACGGCGATCTCCATTGACATGTGGAACCGAATCGATGCTCATGTGTCCAAGAGGTGGGGGATTCCGTAGGGAGGATCACGCGGTGGATGGGGCGTGAAGGGTCGGTCCGAACCAGTGCAGGAGGTCAATACCATGCGACGAACGGTCAGCCAGGTGATGCTGGTCAGTCTGATTCTTGGCACGGGCGTGTACGGCCAGGAGGTGCCGCTCAAGCGTGTAATGATTTTTTCCAGCGGCGTGGCGTTCTACGAACGGGCTGGGCACGTCGACGGCACCGCAACCATGGAACTGCCGTTCAAGACTGCCCAGATTAACGACATTCTGAAGTCGTTGGTACTCCAGGACATGGGAGGCGGGAAGATCCGCCCGGTGGTCTATGCGCCGAAGGATCCGATCGAGAAGACCCTGCGGTCGTTCGGGATCGACCTGACGCAGGACCGCACGCTCGGCGAGTTCCTCGGTGACCTGCGGGGCACGCCGGTGGAGATCACCGTCCGTGGCGACTCCAAGCCGATCGAGGGCAGCATCCTGAGCGTCGAGCGGCAGGTCGTGATCACGGACAACAAAGAGGTTCCGCACGACGTGCTGAACGTGGTGTGCGTGGAGGGCATCCGCGCGTTCCGGCTCAACGAGCTCTCCGGCGTCCGCTTGGCCGATCCGAAGCTGAACGCGGAGCTGTTCAAGGCGCTGGGTGTGCTGGCCGGTTCGCACGATGCCGACAAGAAGCCGGTGATCCTGGAGTTCGCCGGGGAGGGCAAGCGGGAAGTCCGCGTGTCGTACATCCTGGAGGCCCCGATCTGGAAGACGAGCTACCGGCTGGTGCTGGACGGCGAGAAACCGTTCCTGCAGGGCTGGGCAACCGTGGACAACACCACGGACGAGGACTGGGTGGGTGTCGATCTCACGCTGGTGTCCGGCCGGCCGATCTCGTTCATTCAGGACCTGTACCAGCCGCTGTACATTCCGCGGCCGATGGTGCAGCCGGAGATCTACGCATCGCTGGGGCCGCAGCGCTACGACGGGGCAATGTTTGAAGAAGACCGCGTGCTCGCGGACGCAGCGGAGACGGTGGAGCGTGAGATGCCGAGACGGGCGAAGGCAATGCGAATGGCTGCGCCAACGGATCGCGGAGCAGAATTCGACGCCGCTCCTCCTCCCTCCGCGCCGGCTTCCGTCGCGGGAATCGGCTATGCCACGCTGGAGTCGTCCGTGGAATCCGTCGCCGCCGCCGCGGAGGCCGGCGAGATGTTCACGTACGCCATCCAGATGCCCGTGACCCTGCCGCGACAGAGGTCGGCCATGATGCCGATCGTGAACCAGTCTGTCGCGGGCGAGAAGTTCTCAATCTACTCGCAGGGCGTGCATGCAAAGCACCCGCTGAACGGCCTGCGGCTGGAGAACACGACCGGGCTGAACCTGATGCAGGGGCCCATCACGGTGTTTGAGGACGGGACCTACGCGGGCGACGCCCAGTTGCCCGACGTGACGCCCGGCGAAAAGCGGCTGATCTCGTATTCGCTGGACCTGAAGCGGGAGGTGGAGCGCATTTCAAAGGCAGAGCCGGAAGTGCTGACCTCCGTCCGCATTGCCAAGGGTACGCTGATCGCCACGCGGGAGTACGTCGAGGAATACACGTTCAACGTGAAGAACAAGGACGATGCGGCCCGGGCCGTACTGGTCGAGCATCCCTTCCGGTCCGACTGGACGCTGGTGACGCCGAAGGACCCGTTCGAGCGGACGCCGCAAGTATACCGCTTCCAGGTGGACGCCAAGCCGAACGAGACCACGAGCCTGACCGTTCGCGAGGAGCGGCAGGGTGACCAGTACTTGGCGCTGAGCAGCAGCGGGCTGGACACGATTGAGTTCTACATCCGGGCGAAAGTGGTCAGCCCGAAGGTGCGCGAGGCGCTGGGGAAAGTCGCTCAGATGCGAAACGAGCTGGGCAACACGCAGGCCCGCAGGAACCAGCAGACGCAGCGCGTGGCGCAGATCACCGCGGACCAGGGCCGCGTTCGCGAAAACCTCAAGACGGTGCGCGAGGGCACGGAGCTGCACGAGCGGTACCTCAAGAAACTCACCGAGCAGGAAAACGAGCTGGACGAGGCGAATCGCCTGATCGCGCAGTACACCCAGCAGGAACAGCAGCAAAAGGAAGCCCTCGACCAGTACCTGCTCAACCTGAGTATTGAGTAGGAGGCGCGCCAAGCCGGGCCGACCGGCGGACCCGGGCTTCCGGGTGTGGCACGCGCGATCGAGTGACCCCCGCACCTCATTTGGTCGGAGGTGCGAGTGACCGTAACACATTGTTGGAATGAAAGTTGCGCGCAAAGACGAGCAGCCGCTAGGACAATCAGCCACCCAACGGTTGAAAATCAACCACCAAATGGTTGATTTTCAACCGCGCGCCGTCGGAATCCAGGCCTTCAGCTGACAGATGGAGGTGTATCAATGTGGCTGCGGTTTGGCGTCTTCTTGACGATGCCTGCCCTGTGCGTGCTGGTGGGCTGTGCCATGAAGCCGGCGACGGGCGGGCGTGCCGGCGCAAAAGGCGACAATTCCAGCGCGAACGACAACACGGCCCCACCCACGGTTCTCGACCCGGTGTGTAACCCGGGAACGAGCGCCGGCGACGTCCAGGCGCCCGTCCACGTGATGTCACTGGCCGGCCAGACGAGCTGGTTCGCATCGCCGCTGGTCTACGACCTGGACGCGGACGGCAACCCGGAGTTGATTGCCGCGTACTACTCCGTCTATGTCTTCGACCGAGAGGGCAACCTGCTGGATGTCGCCGACGAGGGCGACGGCCGGGTGTACGCGCCTCACGTGGTCGCGGACCTGGACGGCGACGGCATCACCGAGGTGGTCGCGGGCAAGGGCAGCCGCGTGTACGCCTGGGAATGGACCGCATCCGGCCTTGCCGTCAAGCGTGGCTGGCCGGCGGACACCACCACCGCCGGCGAGTCCCCGGAGGTGCGCGGCCTGGCCGCCGCCGATCTGAACCACGACGGCCGCATCGAAGTGGTGGCCACCACCACGCAGACGCAGCCCAGCGCCCGCGGCGGCGCTCAGGTGTTCGTCTTCAGTCCGGATGGATCGCTCTATCAGCCCGCCGGCGGGCACAGACCGGCCTGGCCGCGATACAACGCGCTGTCGGGCCCGGGCAACGACGCGGACCGCAACGGCCAAGGCCACAACGGCTACGGGTGCTATGGATTAAACGTCGGGATCGGCAACATCGACGACGACCCGGAGCTGGAGATCATCGTCACATATGACAACCACCACATCCAGGCGTTCGACCATGACGGTGTGGCCATCGACACCGCGCCGTGGTTCACGAACCGTGCGTCGGAATACAAAGGCGAGCGCCTGACCTGGGGCCAGTTCATCCGCTGGGCTGACCCCGAGGTGGAGGCGAACCACTACCACGAACACACGGGGGAGTGGCCGCACCCGAACTGGACCGAATGGCTGCAATGGACCGCGTCACCGCCCAGCGTGGTGGACCTGGACCTGGACGGTCGAAATGAAGTCCTCGGCGTGCCCAACATCGAGAGGCACGTCCCGTACGTCACGCAGGCCTACGGACTGATGGTGCTCGAAGGCGCCCACGGCGACGGCAGCCGGTCCGGCATGCGCAAGGCCGGTTGGGAGACGCTGCCGCGCGGCGATGCGCCGATCCGCGTGGACGGCTGGTACCCGCCCGCGGGCGTGCCGGCGCCGACCGTGGCGAACGTCCGAGACGACGACCGGCCGGAGATCGCCGTTTCGCTGAACGATGGCTACGTCTACCTCTTTGACGCCGACGGCAACCGGCTCTGGCGGTACGACTACACCCGCGGCAAGTGGATCCTGTACGCTTCCGAGGTGACCGTGGCCGACCTGAACCAGGACGGCCGACCGGAACTGCTGTTCACCACGTGGGGCGAGCCCGACACGACGGATTCCGGCCGTCTGGTGATTCTCGCCGCCGACGGCACGTGCCTTCACGACGTGTTCCTGCCCTCGCCGGGCCACAATGGGAACGGCAACGGGGCGCCGGCCGCGCCCACCGTCGCCGACCTGACGGGCGACGGACAGCTCGAGATCCTCGTGCAGACCTTCGACCACGGCATGGACGTTTTCACGGTTCCCGGCTCCGCCTCGAACTGCGTGTTGTGGTCCACGGCTCGCGGCGGCCCGTTGCGCACGGGATCCGCGCACCAGCTCGAGAGCGCCGCGCCCCGGCAACCGTAGGCCGATCGGGGTGCGCCTGCGGTTATCGGGCGGGGGCACGGCCGCCACCGACGCGCACAATCCGCCGGGCGTCTGGTAATCGGACCGTTCGCCGAGGAGTCTCGGGCGGAATCGGGGAAGGAAGATGGCCCGAGGCCGCCGGAATGCCGATTCCAGCAGAGACTGAACCGGTTCGCGGTTCGGCATAGGGCAGGCACGGGAGATGGCAGCGATCCAACCCGGACGAGTTCTGGTTGTCGACGACGATTCGCGGCTCACCTTTGTCGTGGGTGCTCACCTGCGCCGGGCGGGGTTTGAGGTGCGCACCGCCGCCAACGGCCGGGACGGGCTGGCCATCGCCCGCGAGTATTTGCCCGACGTGATCGTTCTGGACTGGTCCATGCCCGTCATGGACGGAATGGAGGCGATCCAGCAACTCAAGGCGGACCCGCTGACGGCCCGCATTCCGATCATCATGCTGACGGGGAACCCGGACACGGAGTCCCTCGTGCTCGGCCTGGAATCCGGTGCCCAGGAATACGTGGTCAAGCCCTTTGCGATGGAGGAGTTGATTGCCCGCGTCCGGTCCATGCACCGGCTCTCGGTAACGGGGCGCGAGCTGGACACGCTGACCAGCCAGCTCGCCGATGAGAACAACCAGAAGACGTCGCGTCTGCAGCTTCTGTACACGTTCGCCAAGGATTTGAACGAAGCGTCGTCGCTGGACGACGCGCTGGACCTGATCATCCGCTGCGCGCAGCAGGCCACGAACAGCAATCGCGTCTCTCTCATGCTGCGGGACGAGGACGACACGCACCTGGTCTGTCGGCGGGCGATCGGCATCCCCGCGGAGCTCGTGTCGCGGATCCGCATTGCCTCTGTGGAAGGGATTGCGGGGAAGGTGTACTCGACGGGCAAGATCGTCACCGCCGAGGCCATGGGCAGCGGGCTGGTCGCGGACGACCGCGGGTATGCCGGCGATGCCTTCGTGTGCGCTCCGTTGATTCTGAATTCACCCAAGCGAGATCGCGAAGTGCTCGGCGTGCTGAACATCACGGACAAGCAGGGCGGAACTCGCTTCACGTCCGACGAGGTGGACTGCATCCAGTCCATCGCCGATTCGGCGGCCATCGCCATCCACACCCACATCACGCGGGCCCGGCTGGAACGATCCGTCCACGTGCTCCTCATGACGGTGGGCCGGCTGGCCGAGTATCGCGACGAGGAAACCGCCCAGCACCTGGAGCGCGTGCAGGATTACGTCCGCCTGCTGGCGGAGCAGATGGCCCGGACGCCCAAGTACCGGTCGGTCCTGACCCCCGAGGTCATCGAGAACCTGGCCCTGGCCGCTCCGCTGCACGACATCGGGAAGGTAGGCATTCCGGACGGCATTCTGACCAAGGAAGGACCGCTGTCGGAGCGGGAATTCCAGATCATGAAGACCCACACCATCATCGGGCGGCAGACGCTGGCGATCGCCCTCGAGCAGACCGGCCACATTCCCCTGCTCCAAATGAGCATCGACATCGCGTACTGCCATCATGAGAAATACGACGGCAGCGGATACCCGCGCGGTCTCCAAGGGGAGGACATTCCCCTGGCCGCCCGCATTGTGGCCCTGGCCGACGCCTATGACGCGTCCACCAGCGCCCGTCGCTACAAGGCGGCCGTCCCGCACCGGCAGGCGGTCGAGTCTCTGTGCGGTGACAGCGGTCGTCACTTCGACCCCGACGTCATTGCGGCCTTCCGCCGGTGCGCGAACGAGTTTGAACGGATCCGCCGTGAGAAGACGCCGGATGTCACACCGGCGGTGGAAGCATCCCTGGTCATGTCCTGATCCGCGACGGCCTTCAAAGGCCCGCGAGGGTCGCCTCAATCGCTCGACACGCCGCCCATCGTGTCGCGATATTTCCGGCCCGACTGATAGAGCTGCAGTCGCTCCTCGTATCCGCCTTCCGCCGGATTGCCTCCCGCCACGTTGATGAGATGCATCACCTTCTGCTGGGTCCGGATCGCCGCGGTGAAATCGCCCGCTTCCGCCTGGGCGGCGGCCAGCGTGTCCAGAAGCTGCGGATTCTCGGGAAACGCCTCGGTCACGAGGGACGCCAGCCGCACCGCCTCCGCTCCGTTTCGATAGAGCTGCTCGGGGCACGTCGCTCGCAGCCAGGCCAGGGAGTTCATCAGTTGGAAAGAACGAGGGTACCGTCGCAGTCCCTCGTTCAGAATCTGATCCACCATGCCGTACTGCCCGTTGCCCCAGTACAACTGCGCGAGCAGCAGATGGGTGCGGGGATCCTGCGATTGGGCCTGAACGGCGGCCTGGGCGTGCAGCATCGCCGCCTCTTTCTGCCCCTTTGCCGCCAGCAGCTCGGCGAGCACGTGGTGCGCCGGCGCATAATCGGGCCGCTGCTCCACCACCCGCTCCAGCTCGGCCTGTGCCTCGTCCAGCTTCTTCTGTGCGGCCAGAAGCCGGCCGAGAAGATACCGCGCTTCAATCTGCTCGGGGCGCGTCTCCAGAATGGCTCGCAATGGCGCCACGGCCGCGGCCACGTCGCCCTGGCTGTCATGGAAGCGGGCGATCGCCAGCCCCACGTCGACACGATCCGGGGCGGCGGCGCCGGCCTGCTCAAACCGCCGACGCGCCTCCTCGATCTGTCCGGCACGCAACAGCAGATCGCCCAGCCCGACGAGCAACAGAGGCTCATCCGGAGAGTCCTCGACCGCCTCTTCCAGCAACTGACGCGCTTCGTCCCCTCTCTGCCGACTCATCAGAAAGGTGGCCTTGGTGAGACGCGCTTCGGGTGAACGGGGCGCGTGTTCCAGCGCCCGGTCCACGTGTGACATCGCGCCCTCGAAATCGCCGCGGGCCGCCGCCTGATGGGCCAGCTTCAATTCGTGGGCCGAGCCCGTGGCCAGGGATTCCACTTCGTTCAGCTCCGGAGTGAGCACGGGGGGGAGACCCCCCGGACGGCACCCGGCCATGCGCGCATTCGCCGCCGCGCCCGCGTCGCCCGCCTGCTCATAGGCCTCCGCCAGGGCGCGATGCACAACACCCGCCTGAGGCGCCCGGGTCGCGGCCCGGCGCAGGGCCTCAATCGCCTCTTTGGGCCGGCCCGACTGAAGCTCCGTCTGCCCCAGCCCGAAAGAGACCTGCGCGGAATCGGGATCCAACTCGCCCGCCTTCTGGAAGGCCCGGCGGGCCGCGTCGAAGTCCTTGGCGTCCAGATGCCGGTACCCCAATCCGATCCAGCCGAGCACGAAGTCCGGCTTCAACTCGACGGAGGCCGTCAGGGCCGCAATCACGTCGTCCTTTCGATCGGTCCCACCCAGGCAACTGGCCCGCAGGTAGTGCCACTTGTACGCCTGCGGCTCCAGCCGCGAAGCCCGCTGATACATCGCGGCCGCCGCGTCCGCCAGACCGTACAGGTGGTACAGCATCGCCAGACGACCGTTGGCCGCCGCATCCCGGGGTGACTTTCGGACCGCCGCCTGGGCTTCCTCGATCTGCTCTCGGATAACCGGCTCAAGATCGGAAAGGCTCGGCGTGGGCACCTCCGGCAGCGTCATCGTACTCCCCGCCCCCGTGCCTTCCCCCTGTTCTTTTGTGCATCCGGGCAGGAACCCCCAAAGCAGAGCCAGCAGGATGACGCACGGGCGACGGGTCTCACATCGCGTGGAAAGCATAGTCTTTCATCCGAAGTTGACGGGGTTGCAAGTCACGCACGGCTTCCGGCAAACGGCCGCCGATGTGACTCTTACCACGCCGGAGGGACGGCGGCAACACTTGCCGCTCGGGGCGGCCTGTGTCGCGACACGAAGGCCGCAGACCACGCTGTGCCGGTCCGGCGGCTGGGGATGGTTGAGCAGGTGTCCACGGGGCTACAAGGGAGCGGGCGCGATCCGAATCGCCGCCCGGGCGCCGGCATACCCGAAGTAAAAGGCCACGGCGATGATCTCCGTCACCGGTTTCCGGTCCCAGGGCCTACAGGCTGGGGGGGCAAGGGTGGATCAGGGGATCAACCTCCCGCCAGGCCGCCCCAGGCCGCCACGGCGGCGAGCAGGACGAACACGATGATGCGAAGAACCCAGGATGACGAGGCGTGCATGGCTGGATCCAATCGGATCGGCGATCCCATTACTCATCGGATGTATCGCCGGCTCGCCCCACCTCGGCACAGTCAAAATCTCCGGTCTGCCGGGTCCGAGGATCGGTCGTTGAAGGCACCCGATCCGGGCTCATGCAGCGTGAGCCCAAGCGGGACTTCCAGGGCCGCTTCATGCGTGGAGCCGAGCGATAACGGCGTTACGGCGATATCGCCCGCAAACACCGTTGCCACGTCGGTTCCCGCCCGGGCGACTCGTTCCATGTACGGCCCACAGTACGTGTACGAGGGCGGCTGATCCTCGGCCGACCGGCAATACTGGTTCGGCATCGGGTCGGTCGAGTGAGGCACTACGCAGACCGATAGCTCCGGCTTGTCCGGACGCGCCACGGGCAGATTGACGTTCCATAACCGAATGCCTGCCCCCGGCCGTCCGCCGTTCCAGGCTCCGCAGGCCGACAGCCATTCCCGCAGGACCCGCTCCGTCAGCCACGCCGCCCGGTCCCAATCCACACCCTGTCCACGGGCGACGAACTGCGAGACCGCCACAGCCGGAAGTCCCAGAATCGCGGCCTCCCGCGCGCCGGCGACCGTGCCGGAATAGTACACGTCCACCCCCAGGTTGGCGCCCCGGTTGATTCCACTGGCCACCAGGTCGACGGGGGGCTCCACCAGCTCGGCGACCGCCAGCCGAACGCAATCCGCCGGGGTGCCTTCGACCGCGAACGTGCGGCCAAACGCCGGGTGGAGGTGTTCCCGGACGCGCACCGGGTCACGCAGGGTCAGGGAATGGCCGGTGGTCGATTGCTCCGTCGCGGGGGCCACGACCGATACCTGGCCCAGGGATCGACAGGCCCGGTGAAGCGCCGCCAGGCCGGGAGAATCCAGACCATCATCGTTGCAGAGAAGGATATGCATTTACCGGTCTTTCCCGGGTTGACCGGACGTTTGCCTTGCCGTCCGGGGAATCGTACGTTTGACGCAGTCTACCGTGATTGGGGCACGCGGACCAGAAGGACCGATTCGTAGTCCGTATGGGGTTCCAGCCATCCGGACGTGATCTGCAGCCAGGTCGCGGCGGTCCGGTTTTCGTCAACGGAGGGTCGAGAAGCCGGGCCGGCGCTCGCCTACCTCAGGGAGCAGCCCATGCCCTCCATACCGGGAATGAAAGCAACCCCCAGTCCGACCCTTCCGTCACACGCCCCTCGCGTGCGCATCACGGCGGGCGTCGGGACCGTCAACCAGAAGACGTGGAACGTCCGTCGGCCCGTGACCCTCATCGGGTCCGGTCAGAACTGCCACATTCTGCTTCCCGGCGCCGCCGTGGCGAAGGCGCATTGCGCCATCATCAACAACGGCACGCACGTTCTGCTGAAGGACCTGTGTACGCCGGGCGGCACGCGGTGCGGAGGGACGTCCGTCGATCTGCACGGTCTCAAAGACGGAGACGTGGTGGAGATCGGAGACTTCCGCATTCAGGTGGCCATCCAGTCAGCCTGTCTCCGCAGCGACCAGACGGCGTCCGGCATTCGCCTGGATGAGACCGGTTCCGTACCGCCGATCGGCCTCTCGCTGCATCCGTCCGGCCACGAGCCGCGGGGGGTGCTGCGGTCTCCCGTGTACGTGGTCGGTCGCCGCGAAGAGTGCGACCTGACGCTTGCGGATCCGCAGGTTTCCCTCGCCCATGCCCTGTTCTTCTGCCTTGACGGGCGTGCGGTGGTGAGCGATCTGGGCAGTCGCACGGGTACCCGGATCAACGGCGAGCGGCAGTCGCTGGCATACCTGAAGCCCGGTGACGTGCTGCAGATCGGCCCCTGCGAAGTCGCGATCGGGGATGGTGAGTCTGAATCGGCCGCTGCGTCGAAACGTCCCAGCGCCCTCGTGCAGGCCGAGGCTGCTTTGAGATCGCGGGAGGCGCGCCTGGCGGAGCGTGAAGCGGCCCTGGAACGCAAGCTTCTTTACCTGAACGAATTGGAGAAGTCTCTGCAGAGGCGTGAAGAGCAGATCAACGAGTTGGCGCGTCGAGTGCGGGAGAGCCTTGTGCCGGCGGGCGCCGCGCAGCCCTTCGCTCAAGTCGTTCCCATGCAGGAGTTTATCTCTCCGGATGCGGGGCCGACGGCCCCTTCGCCGGCAGCGGATGCCCTGGACCGTGCATGGCGCATCATTCGCAGAGGGAACGCCTGATCGCGGTGGAACGACGGCCGTCAGCCGCTCGCCTCCTGGTGGCGCGGCATCGCCAGGCCGCAGATGGTCGCCTCAAAAACCAACACACCGTTCACCACGCCCTGGGTGTCGCAGATGACCCGCCGTGGCTGGTCCTTGACCAGCTTGCAGATGTAGTAGATCCGGGCCGGCGGTATGACCGCCTCCCGGAACTTGCAGTTCTCCACCCCGCCGAACGCGACGAAGCCCGTCTTTCCTCTCATCGCGCGTGAGAAGAATGCCGCAAGTTGGGCTGCCGACTCCAGTTGCAGCACTCCTGGAAAGATGGGATTCCCGGGGATGTGCCCCCGGCACCACCACTCGTCCGCCCGTACGTCTCGAAAAGCAACGCCGACATTGGCCTCTTCGTCCACGTGACACAGCCCGTCGAGTTGGGAGAACTCGTGGGCCTGCGGAAGTCGTTCGTAGATGTACTTCCGGTCGTAGACGACGCGGTTCAGGTCAACCTTGTCGAGATCGTACAGCAGTGGTGGCGGCATGTGCAGTATACCATTCTGCCCACGGTGCGACATTCTGTCCGGGCACGACGCGCCCCGAGGCAGAACCCATCGCCCCGCGCAGTCAGGCCCATTCGTGCGACCGGCTAGCTCCCCGCCTCAGACCGCACCTCGAGGATGCGTTTTCGCACCTCCTGGGCCGCGGCCTTGATATCCTGCATGGACTTGCGAACGCGAGTTCCGGCAGCCTTGTTCCCGCCCGTCGCCTTCGCCACATCCTCCGCCGCCGCTTCGACCAGTTGTTTCAGACGTTCGTACTCTTCCATGAGCCGGGCTCCAGAAGGTTAGAAGTATGGGCTTGAGAATGGCGGTTCGGGGCGACCGCACCGTTTCTGCCCCGCCGCAACGCGGGCGGCAGTCTAACCGCGGCTGGGACGATGGGCAAAGCAAATTCGCGGCCCGAACCGCGTTTTCGAGCCCAATTCCGCGTTCTTGCCCGCGCCCGACCGGTTGCCCCCGCTCGACAAACGCGCAGGTCGGAGCGCGACGCACGTATGTTAACTGCATTATGAACATTAGGTTAAACCTGTATGACGCCAGCCTGGAACCGGGTCATGGCGCCCGTGCGGTGCGGCTCTTCGGCACCTGACACGCATAGACGGTTCGTGGCCCGCCGGCTGCGCGGCCAGCGCCGGGGCACGGGCTCGGGACTGGCACCCGCCACGGGCGATCGCATGTCCCAAGATCCCCGCAGCACAGGGCCTGGGCAGCCCAGTTTCCGTCAAGGGCGGTTTCGGAGCCGTCCGATATCCACGTGTCGAAAGAAAGGCCCTTCTCGCCGGGCAACGGGAACCGGCGGGCTGCTGCACGGACCATGATTCCACAACTCACGTCGCACGGCGGCGCAATCTGGGCTCTGCTGCTTACCATCGTGGGGACGTCGGTGCCTCCCGATCCGGCGGAGGTGCCCAAGGTTCGCTCCCGCACGTTCGACGTAAACTACACCGTCAACGATGCCGCTCGCCCGCTGACCTTCGTCGAGCTCTGGTACACACGCGATTCCGGACGGACCTGGCACAACGCCGGGACCGATCCCGACGCCGAATCGCCGATCTCATTCACGGCCACGGAGGAAGGTCTCTACGGCTTTTTCGTAATTGCGACCAACAGCGCGGGGACCTCGAGCCCCGCCCCGCAGACCGGAACCACGCCGCAACAATGGGCGTTTGTGGACTACACGCCGCCGGTCGTTCAGCTTCATCCGGTTCGACCCGGGTCGTTGGCACCGGCGCGGACGCTGCTTGTGAAATGGACGGCGATCGACGCGCACCTGGCGCCGCGACCCGTCTGCCTGACCTATCGAAGCCTGGACGACGGACCGTGGGAGACCATCGCCCAGTCGCTTGCCAACACGGGGCGTTTCGAATGGCGAGTTCCCGATGAACTGACCGGCCGCATCATGTTGCGCATCTCCGTGCGGGATGCGGCCGGTAACCTGAGCACCGCGGCCCTGGGGGCCACCGATCTGGACGCATTGTTCCGACTGGCGTCCCGGACGCCGGCTCCTGCGGAGGTCGTGGCCGAACCCATCCCGCGTGAGCCGACGGAGTCCGAGCGCGTGCGGGCCCAGCGTCTGTTTGAGCAGGCCACGGCCCACGCGGCACGGCGGCAGCATCCGTTGGCGATCTCCCGGTTGAAGGATGCGCTGAAGCTGGATCCGGCGCGCTGCGATGCCCTTGTGGAGCTAGGGCGGTCCCTGTACGCTGTCGGGGACACGAAAGAGTCCGTCCGAGCATACGAGCTGGCCCTGGCGAAGGATTCCGGATCGCGAGCTGCACGGGCAGGAATGGCCCTGACCTTCTACGGTGTGGGCGAGTACGGTCGGGCGGTGGAGCATTTGCAGGTAATCCTGCAGCAGGACCCCAAGGATGTGGAGGCGTGGCTGTACCTGGGTGATGTGGAGTTCCGGCGCGGCGATGAGCTGACCGCGCTGGAGCACTATGAGAAGGCCGCCACGCTCGATCCCGAGGCCCGCGAAGTAATCCAGCAGGCCCGAGCGCGGCTGGACAACCTCGACGCGCTCCGGAAAAAGATGGGACCGCTTGTCACCTCGGCAAAGCCCGACGAACCATGACGCGACCGGTATACGTGGTCTACGGCCCCGACGCCTACCTCCGCACGCAAGCCGTTCACTCCATCATTCGCGAAGAACTCGGACCGGACGACACGGGTCTGGGCCCCACACGGCTGGACGGGGGCTCCGCCGACCTGGCCCAGGTGCTGGATGAGGTGCGCACCTTCTCCCTGCTGGGCGACCGGCGGCTGGTTATCGTCGAGGACGCGGACGGGTTCATCACGCGGTACCGCCAGGCCCTGGAGGCGTACTGCGAGGCGCCGTCCGACAGCGGCTGCCTGGTTCTGGTGTGCGACACCTTTGACGCCCGGACCCGGCTTTTCAAGACGGTCCAGCGGCTCGGGCAGGCGATCAAGTGCGAGTCTCCCCGGGGTCGAGCCGTCGTTGGATGGATCATCGACCAGGCCCGAACGGCCTACGCCAGGCAACTCAGCCCCGCCGCGGCCGTGCGGCTTCGTGAACTGGCCGGCGACAACCTGGGCGTGCTGGACAGCGAGCTGTCGAAGCTGGCCCTCTACGTCGGCGGCCGCAACACGATCGTACCCGCGGACATCGAGGCCCTGGTGGGCAACAACCGCGAAGAGAACGTGTTTGCCGTGCTGGATGCGATGGCGGAGGGGGATGCGGGCCGGGCTTTGCAGTACTGGGAGCAGGTTCTTGCCACGGATCGGGCGGCGCCGGGACGAGCGATCGGCGGGCTGGCCTGGGGCGTGCGCCGGCTGTTGCAGGCCAAGCAGGCACTGGCGGCGGGCGCGCCTTTGACCCAGCTCGCCCGGCAGTTCTTCACGGAGCCGGCCGTTCTGAAGCGGCGGCTGGACCGCGTCAGCATCGACCAGTTGGAACGGCGGCTGGTCGACCTCCTGCAGGCCGATATAGACTCCAAAACGGGCTTCAGCCCCGTTGGCAGCTCGGTCGAAAAGTTCATTGTCAAGCATACGGTGGCGGAGACACCGTAGCCGCGTGCGGGATCAGGAGGATCAGCATGGTGCGCGCGCAGCCGCTGGGCCTGGCCGTCGCGGGGCTCGTCGCTTTTTGCGCCGGGTGCCTGGACGGGACCTCGCCGTGGGCTCGGACAAGCCCCTCGCCGTCCGGCCCGGAAACCGGCCCGGAAATCGCAGGTCCGCAGGCAGGACCCCTCGATGCCGCCGACTCGGCCGCCGGCGCGTCCGAATCGTCGGACGTGCAGGAAGTCGAGCGGCAGATCAACCAGTTCCTCGAGGCCCTGACCCGGTACGACGAGTCGCAATCGCCGAAGCCGCAGGACGTTCCGTCACCGCCCCCGGGCAGCCGGCCCCCACTCGCTCAGCAGTCGCTCTCCACGGACATTCCAGCGGCGGGGCCGCCGGGCGTGAACACAGGTCTGGTGCTGGATTCTGCCGCGCCGGATGCTCCCGCTCCGCCGGCACCGCGGCCCGCTTTGGCGCCGCCGGTGATCCAGGGGGTCACCGTTCGCTCTTCTCCGCCGCTTCCGGAAGCCGAATCGCCGGACCCGCAGACGGTCGGTGTGAACACCGCGATGGATCCGTCATCGTCGCTCGAGAGCGAAAGTCTGGACGGCATGATCGAACGCCTGCGCGAGCACATCGCCGAGCACCCCAACGACACCGAGGCGGTTTGGCGACTCGTTCTGCTGGAGCTGGCCCGTGGCGACGACGTTCGCATCCGGGAACACCTGGAAGGAGTCGCCCGGGAGACGGGGGACGCGATCACCACCACCGCGGACGTGTTGCGGACCGTCCGTGAGGCCCTCAGCGAACCGGGACCGGCTTCGGACCGGGCGCTGGATGCGATTCAGCGGCTGCGCACCCATTTCACCCGGGACGCGGAGCTGCTGATCCCCAGCGTGGCCCTGTGTACCCGGGTCAGCACGTTCGGCGTGTACGACGAGATGGACCCGGCGGCGCTGGTTCCCTTTCGATCCAATCCCGTGATCGTGTACTGCGAGCTCAGGAACTTCCATTCCGAGCGGACGGCGGAGGCCCTGTATCGAGTGACGCTGAGCAGTCGGCTGGAGGTGCTGACGGCGGACGGGCGGTCAGTGTGGACACACGAGGAGCCGCAGATCGTGGATCGTTCACGCCAACGGCGCGAGGACTTCTTCCTGGCCCAACGGGTGTCTCTGCCCGCCGAGTTGGGGCCGGGCGACTACGTGTTGAAGGTGATGATTGAGGACACCACCGCGGCCAAGGCAACAGAGGCGACGCATTCGTTCCGGATCGGCCCGACGGCCGTGAGCCGGGCCGGGCCGTGAGCCGGCGCCTGTGCGGCAAACACCCCACCCGGCGCGGCGCGGGCGTGTTGACAAGGTTGCGGCGGACGGCTATCAGTGCGTTTGACTGCACAGTGGGAACGGGCAACCTGATTTGGGGGAACAGGGATGTCAAGCGATTCTCGGAAAGGGTCCGGTCGAGGGCTGGGCGCGAAGCCGGCGCCCCGCGCGTTCACAGTCGAGCAGGCCAACCGATCTCTTCCGCTGGTTCGTCGAATCCTTCGCGACGTGGTCACACAGTATCGTCTGGTGGAGCGCATTCAGAAACGCCGGGGCCGGCTGGCCTGCCAGGGCCGGCTGGATGAGCTGAAGGCCGTCGAGGCCCGCGGCATGGAAGCGGCGCGGCGCCTGTCGGACCTGCTTAGCGAGCTCGCGTCCATCGGATGCGAGGTCCGCGACTATCAGCGAGGCTGCGTGGATTTTCCGGCGATGCGGAACGGTCGCGAAGTGTACCTGTGCTGGAAGCTGAGCGAGGACGCCGTTGCCTTCTGGCACGAGCGGCACGCGGGCGAGGTCGGACGCCGGCCCATCCACTGCGAATCGTGAAGCATCCATTCGTTCGGTCCCGCACCGCGCCGCCGCGATCCGGACCGACCGAGTCTTATCCAACCACGAGCCACCTGCCCCGCCGGCGTCCAGCGGCCCTCCGCATTACATCACGCCTTGCTTCCGAAGCATCATCCATCGACCATCAGCAGGAAAGAGCGCGTGCCCGTCACTCGCATCCGCCGGGCGGACGCACTATGATCTGGGGCCTGACCAACGGCGAAGGAGACAGACATGTCCGGAAAACTGGCGCTCGCGTTGACGCCGCTGCCGCTGCTGGGCATCTGGTTGCGGGCCGGCGCGTGCTGAGGGGACCCGCGGGCGGCGCTCGGTTCGGGCGTCATCGTGATCGGGTTGTTTCTGGTGCTGACGCAAGCCTCCGCCGCGTGGCGGGCCGGCCGCGATCGGGTGTGGGCAGGGATTGCCCTGGGCATCGGAATCCTCGAGGTCCTGTTCATTCTCGGCGTCATGTTCCTGTCGCCATTCGCGTAAGGCGGAATGTTTCGCCCTGGCTGGAGAGTACGCGGCCATGAAGGACCAGGAAACGACGGTCGGCGAATTGCGGCAGATGTTCGCGCGCTTCGTCGCGGAGCGCAACTGGCAACAGTTCCACGACGCCAAGAACCTCGCGTCATCCATCGCCATCGAGACCGCCGAGCTGATGGAACATTTCCAGTGGGTGCGGAGCGATCAACTGGATTCCGTCCGCAACGACCCCGCCCAGATGGCGGCCATCCGCGAGGAAATCGCCGACGTGTTCGCGTTCGTACTGGCGTTCGCCAACTCCCTGGACATCGACCTGTCCGCGGCCATCGAGGACAAGATGACCAAGAACGCACGGAAATACCCGGCCGAGCGGTACTACGGACGGTACAAGGAGT
>CAZPHH010000014.1:60848-68026 GCA_964586145.1 uncultured Phycisphaeraceae bacterium
CGCGGATACGCGCTCAGCGACGGCCAGCCCACCCTGCGGGCGGCCCTCGAGGACAGCCACGCCATTCTGAAGCATCTCCGCACACACGTCTGGGATAACGCGCAGACACCCGTGGTCGTGATGGGTCGATCCCTCGGCAGCGCACCGGCCATCGAGCTGGCGGCCGCCGGGCCGGGCCTGGCCGGCCTGATTCTGGAAAGCGGATACGCCGACCCCTATCGGCTGGCGCAGCGCCGTGGCTTTGCCGTGCCCACGCTGACGCAGGATGAGCTGGCCGTCTTCTCGAACTGGCAGAAGATGAAACGCGTGCGGGTCCCGCTGCTGGCTCTGCACGGCCGCGAGGACGAGCTCATCCATCCGGACGAGGCGGTCATGAACTACGAAGCGGCCGGCTCAGCACAGAAGCGCCTGGTCCTGCTCGACGGCGCAGGCCACAACGACATCGGCATTCACGCGCTGTACTACCCCACGCTGGAACGGTTCCTGGCGGAGTGCTCCCCGTAGGGTCCGCCCCGCGGACCACGATGCGCTACAGCAGCACGAGCAGTGCCATCAGAAGCACCGGCAGCCACAACGCGGAAACGACGGCCACCAGGGCGGATGTCTCATGCACCGCGCGGATGCCGATGACGTAGGCCGTCATGGCGTACGGACCGGCCACAAACGCTCCGCAGATGGGAATCCCGGCGATGATGACGGGGGCCATCGCGTAGCAGGCGGTGCGGAACGTGTGATGGAATGGCCGGCAGTTCGGTTCCAGAAGCGTCAGAGCCACATGCGTCCCGAGGGCCAAGCCACCCCCGAGCACCAGCGGCCCGGCGATTGCGGCCATGAGACCCAGGAACACGGCAAAGGGTACTGCGGCGACACCGCCCGCCATGAAACCCACTTCGTCGGCGACCAGCGCAATCAGAAAGAACAGTCCGGACGACACTATGCCCGAAGTCGCCAGGGCCACGAACAAACACGATGCGGCGAACCAGTACGCGTCGCCCGAGCTTCGTATCGCCCGGTCACGGAAGATGTCGCCGTCCAGGACCATGACCCGCTTCCAGACCGGCCACACGGTCGGCAGACTGCCCGGCGGCAAGCCCGGGTCTTCGTACTGGTCGCGCAGAATACCCACAACGTCCGGCCGACGGGGACGCACGGTGAGCGTGTCCGCATTCAGCGGTGTTCCGCACTGCGCGCACGGCCGGCCGGCACGGTCCGGGGTTGGCGGACCGCCGTCCAGCGGCGTCAGGCAGCCCGGGCAGAGATACTCCACGCAGCCCGGCTCAAAGCGGTAATCGCCAACGCGGAAGGCTCGCCCGCATTCCGGACACACCGGCCGCGTCAGGTTGAAAAGCAGGTAATTGCACTGCATGCAGTACATGCAGCCGTCCCCGGCGGGCAGGCAGGTCGTGTCTCCCGCGTACGGCAAGGTAGCCGGGGGCGTCGGCGGGGACAAGTTCGGCCGCGCGAGACGTTCGCGCGCCAACGTCTGAATCAGCGGAACGCCGGACGCCTGCACACTTCGGCAAGGTAGACGTGGAGGCTTTCGTGCGGCGAGGGGCGCTGCGAAATCTCGACGGACCGCTTCAGGGCCGTCAGCGCCCGGTCCGTCTGCCCGAGCAACTCGAAGGCGCGCGCCTTCTGTTCCCACCCCTCGGCCTCCATGCGGTGGTTGTCGTGGCGGCGGGCCAGGTCGATGCGCTGGTCGATGGCGGCCAGCGCCGCCTCCGGGCGATCGGTCAGCAGGTGCATCTCGGCCATGTATTCGTAGACCAGGGTCAGGCCGTTCCAGAAGCTCGTGCCCTGGAGCGTGGCCAACGCCGCGTCGAAACGCTCCGCCGCCTGGATGAAATCACCCACCAGGCAGGCGCAACGTCCGAGGTTCATCTGCGAGATGCCCACGTTCACGCGGTCGCCGATCTCCTCCGCCAGGGCCAACGCCCGGCGGTAGTACTCGGAGGCTTCCGCATAACGCTCGAGTTTGAGCAACACGGTGCCCATCCCGTTGTACGGCCACTGCAAGGACACGAGGTCCGCGAACTGCTTGCTGATGGCGATGGACTCGGCGAAAACCGCCTCCGCCTCCTCGAGGCGGTCCAGGCGCATCAGGGCAAAGCCCAGGTTGCCCAGGATCTTGGCCGCCTCGCCGTGCAGGCTCAGGTCTCGCAGAATCTGCCGGGCCCGGTCGAGAAACTCGTACGCCAGCGAGTACTCGCCCTTGTAGTAATACATCACGCCGATGTTGCTGAGCGCCTCGGCCAGGCGAGGCTGGTCATCCAGCTCGCGCGCCAGGCGCTCCTGCCGCTGGTGGTGCTCGACGGCCCGGTCATACTCGCCGAGCCGGGCGTAGCAGGCGCCGATCACGCTGATTGGCTCCAGGTAGGCCGGGTCAATGGTCAGCGCCTCGTGCGCCAGATCAATCGCCGCCTGGTACTTTGCATCCGCAAACGCGCGGCGACCCCGGATGAGCTTTTCCATGGCCTCCAGGCTTTCCGTCCCGCCGATGGACGCGCGGCGGCGGCGCGGCGACAGCGTCCGGCCGATCAACTCGATCAGCTTGTCGCCGAGCTGGTCCTCCAGGGCAAACAGGTCCTCCAGCGGCCCCGAAACGGTCCCCACGTGCTGGGAACTCTCCGATTCTCCGGAAAGCAGATTGGCCGTGATGCGCAGGTTCGCCCCGACGCGCTGCACCGTACCCAGCACGACGGAACCCGCTCCCACCTTGCGGGCCACGTTCAGGATGGCCCGGTTCTCCGCGACGGCCGAACCCTCGGCCGCCAGCATCCGGGAAAACGTGTTTCGATCGGCCAGATGAAGCCCCTCGAGCTGGGCCAGACGGTTGGCCAGGCACTCCGCGATGGCCTCGCCGATCCAGTCGTCATCTGGGCGGGCGGTCAGGTTGCGAAACGTCTGAACAGTCACGCCGGCGGGTCGCTCGCCGCCGGGCCGCGACAGCCTCGACTGGTCCTCGCCGGCCCGCAGGGCCTCGACCAAAACGGCCGACGACGCGTATCGATGGTCCGGGCGTTTGGCCAGGCACGTCTCCACCACGTAGCGCAGCCACGGCGGGACGGCTCGGGCCACTTCCTCCGGCCACGTCACGGGGGCCCGCCGGTGCTTCTGGGCAACGTCCAGTACGCCCGTACCCTCGAACGGCGGCCGGCCGACCAGAAGAAAGAAGAGGGCCCCGCCCAGGGCATAGACGTCGGCCTGCGGCGTCAGGTCGGACGCGCCGTCGAATTGCTCCGGGGCCATGAAGTTGGGCGTGCCCAACACCTGGCCCACGCGGGTCACGCCCGGGTCCGACTCCGCCCCCGGCACCTTGACCAGCCCCAGGTCCATGATTTTCACCATGCCGTCCGGACGAAGCATCAGGTTGCTGGGCTTGATGTCGCGGTGGATCAGTCCGGCGTCGTGGATGGCCGCCAGCCCGGAGGCGACCTGGATGCCGATGTCCACCGCCTGCGCCCACGAGAGACGGCCCGCCGCCTGCACGATGTCGCGCAGGTTCTGTCCCTCCACGTACTCCATGACGAAGTACCATTGCCCCTCGGCACGGTCACAGTCGAACACGCGGGCCACGTTCGGGTGATTCACGTATACGCCAGCGCGGGCTTCGTTCTTCAGGCGAGTGACGGCCACCTCCAGCATGGACTCGTCCACCGGCTTGAGCACCTTCACCACGCAGAGGTGGTCCAGGTGCCGGTCCCGGGCAAGAACCAACCGGCCTTGGGCGCCGGCGCCGAGTGGTCGGATGATCTCGTAGCGGTCCAGACGCAGCACGCTCGCCGCGTCCACCACCGTGTCGCCGGCGGAGGGCACGCCGGGCAGATCGATATCCGCGAGGGCTTTCGATGGCAGGGGGAAGATGAACCCACACGTTCGGCAACGCCGCGCGATGCCGTCCACGCGATCGGCCGTTTGCGCGTCGGACGCGCAATGCGGGCATTCCTCTCGGGCCATCCGGGTGGAACGGAGACTCCACGCCGAGTCCGCGTAGGAGGCTCGCAGTGATGTATGGCCTGACAACACGACAGGCTCTCCCGCACCCATGCCGCTGAAGGGGCGAACGCGCAGCGGCACCAGCGAATTGTACCACGACTGTACGGGTCGCGAAAGCGGAAAACGCCAAACGGGCTACAGATAACCTTCGCTTTAATAAGAAATTACGACTGCACTTGATCTCGGCGGAAACTACGGCATTTGCCTGACCGTCCGCCCCGACGACCGCGCCAAGTTGCCACGTTGGACGCACCACGACGTTCTCTGCATCCCCCCTCTTTCCCACGATGAACAGCCGACTCGCCCCTGCTTGACTGGCCCGGAACGCGGTCCTACAGTCCGCGCCGGTTCGGGTACCTCTCAGGGGATCGCGATCGATGCCGAAATCCTTCTACATCATCGACGGGCATTACCAGATTCACCGGTCGTACCACGCGCCCTTTCGACAGCTCAACAGCCCGTCCGGCGAGCCGACAAGGGCGACCCACACGTTCTGCCAATCGTTGTTCAACCTGATCCGCACGCGGCGGCCGGATTACCTGGCCATGGTGCTGGATGTCAGCGACCGCACCGTGTTCCGTTGTGAACTCTACCCGGAGTACAAGGCGAATCGGGAGCCGCCGCCGGAAGACCTGCCGCTGCAGGCGGACCGCATCATCCAGATCGTGCAGGCGATGGACATTCCTGTTTATCGCAAGGAGGGTTTCGAGGCGGACGACCTGCTGGCCACCATCGCCCACCGGCTCGCGAACGAGGATGTGGAGCTGTACCTGGTCAGCCGCGACAAGGACCTGGACCAGCTCATCTCGGACCGCGTCTTTCTCTTCGACCCCATGAAGGACCAAGTGCTCGATCGCGGCAAACTGATGGAGACCAAGGGCTACGCGCCAGAGCAGGCCGTGGACATCCAGACGCTCAGCGGCGATCCCACGGACAACGTGCCCGGCGTGGTGGGCATCGGCCCCAAAACCGCCGCGAAGCTGGTTGCGAAATACGGATCGGCCCGGGCCGTCCTGGACCATGCCACGGAGCTGACACCCAAGCAGTGCGAAAACGTCCTGGCGTTCGCGGACCAGATGCCCATCACCCGGCAACTCGTGACTCTGCGGCGCGACGTGCCGCTCGACTTTGCCTTGCGCGACTGCCGCTTCACCGGCGTACCCGTCCAGGCCGTCCGCCCGATCTTTGAGGAACTCGGCTTCAACCGGCTCATGGATCAACTCCACGGACTGGGCGCCGCCGAGGAGGGCCTCCTTCCTGCCGTCCCCACCGCGACGTCAACGACAGCAGGCCTTCAGTACCACCTCGTGGACAACGAGGAATCACTGCAAGCCCTCGCAACGGAACTGGAACAACAACCGTCCTTCGCGTTTGACACCGAAACCACCGGGCTGAACCCGGTCGGATCGGCTCTGGTGGGGCTCTCGTTCGCGTGGCGGGCCGGCGAGGCCTGGTACGTCCCCGTGCGGGCGGCCTCGGGGGACACCATTCCGCTCGCTCGCGTGGTGGAGGTCCTCGGCCCGCCGCTGCGAAACCCGGGCATCCGCAAGTGCGGGCAGAACATGAAATACGACCTCGTCGTCCTGCGGCAGGCGGGCCTCGAGGTTGGCGGCGTTGATTTTGACACGATGATCGCGTCCGCTCTGCTGAACCCCGACCGCTCGTCGCACGGGCTGGACGCGCTGGCCCTGGACCTGTGCGGCCACCGCAAAATCCCCACCCGGGAACTGCTGGGCTCGGGCCGGAACGAGATCACGATGGACCAGGTGGACACCCGGCGGGTGTGCGAATACGCATGTGAAGACGCGGACTTCACCTGGCGAATCAAGGAAATCCTGGAGTCGCAGATTGAGTCGAGCACGGTGCGATCCCTTTTCCGCGACACCGAGATGCCGCTTGTCGAAGTGCTTACGGACATGGAGTGCAACGGCATCGCCCTGGACACCGCGATTCTGACCGAGATGAGCGGAACGCTGGCCGGCCGCATGACGGAGCTCGCCCGGCAGATCGAGGACGCGGCCGGACATCCGTTCAACATCGATTCGACAAAGCAACTGGCCGAGGTGCTGTTTGACGAGCAGGGCCTCAAGCCCGTCCGCCGCACCAAGACGGGGCGGAGCACGGACGCGGCCACGCTGGAAGCGCTGCGCGAACAGTACGACAACCCGATCCCGGCCCTTGTGCTGGAGTACCGCGAGCTGGCCAAGCTGAAAGGCACCTACGTCGACCCTCTGCCGGGCATGATCGTGCCGAGAACCGGCCGGCTCCACGCCAGCTTCCACCAGACGGGCGCCATCACAGGGCGGCTGTCCTCGAGCGACCCGAATCTGCAGAACATCCCGGTCCGCACCGAGATCGGCCGGCGGATTCGCGGGGCGTTCGTGGCCGGCCGGCCGGATCACGTGTTGTTGACGGCCGACTACTCGCAGATCGAGCTGCGCGTCCTCGCCCACTTCTGCCAGGACCAGGCGCTGCTGGAGGCGTTCCGCACCGGCCAGGACATCCACACGTTTGTCGCAGCCCAGATACAGGGCGTGACGGTGGACCAGGTCACCCGGGAGCAACGCGGGGCGGCCAAGGCGGTGAACTTCGGAATCATCTACGGCCAGACGCCGTTCGGCCTCTCCAAGGCGTTGGGCATTCCGCAGGCCCAGGCCAAGGCCTTCATCGACATGTACTTCATGCGGTACCCGGGCATCCGGCTGTTCATCGACGGGACGATCGCCGAGGCGCAGCGGCAGGGCTACGTGCAGACGCTGCTGGGCCGGCGGCGCCCGGTGCCGGAACTGGGTTCCCGGAACCCGCAGCAGCGGGCCCTGGGCGAGCGCATCGCCGTTAACACGGTCATCCAGGGCTCGGCGGCCGACCTGATCAAGCGGGCCATGGTAGACATCCACCGGGAGTTGCACAGCGGCGGTCATCCGTCGCGCATGCTGCTCCAGGTCCATGACGAACTGGTTTTCGAGACACCACGGGACGCGGTCGAAACGGAGGCGGAGATGATCCGCACCCGGATGACCGGCGCTCTGCCGCTTGATGTACCCCTCACCGTGGACCTAAACTGGGGTGCCAACTGGCTGGAGAGCAAGTAGGCATCCGCGGCAGGATCGGCCCTTTCGCGGGATCGGCGCCCCTTGTGGAACCGGCTCTTTCGTGGGACCGGCTCTTTCGTGGGACCGGCT
>CAZPHH010000015.1:0-64759 GCA_964586145.1 uncultured Phycisphaeraceae bacterium
CCGGCCTCCGCAGGCGGATCACTTCGTCCCTCCGTCCCTCCGTCCCTCCGTCCCTGTTCTTGCGTTTTTGCGTTTCCCCGTTTTTGCGTTTCCCCCGCGTTATCCTTCCCGCTCGCCCGGCAGCCTTCGCGCCACCGCCTCGACGTACTCGTACAGGTTGCCGGCCGGCACCGGACGCTGCGCAATCTCGAAGGATTTTCTCATGCAATCGACGGCCGTGTCCGGCTGGCCCATCTTCTGGTACGCCCGCGCCTTCTGCTCCCAGCAGGCCGACTCGATTCGCCGGTTTTTGAACCGCTGGGCGAGCGTCGTCCGCTGCTCGATGCACTCGAGGGCCTCGTTCAGACGGTCCCGGCGCAGGTGCAGTTCGGCCATCTGCTCGTAGACCAGGGCCTGCCCGTGCCAGAACGTCGTCGGCTGCAGCTTCTTCAGCGCGGTGCGGAACCGGCGTTCGGCCTCGTCCAGCTTGCCCAGGCGGGCCGCGCATCGGCCCAGGTTCAGATGGCAGATGCCCACGTTCACCCGGTCTTCCATCTGGGTGGCCAGGGCTAGGGCGGTCTCGTACTGGCCGGCGGCCTCGGCGTGCCGTCCGCGCTGAAGCGCGACCTCGCCCCGCCCGTTGTAGGACGAAATGAGCGACACCTTCGTCCCCAGGGCGGTCATGATCTCGATGGCCTGCCGGAACGCCTCATCCGCCTCCTCCAGCCGTTCCAGCTTGGTCAGAACGAACCCCAGGTTGTTGTAGTTCTTGCTCAGGATGGGCAGCAGGTTCAGCTTCTGCTCCAGCCGGTTGGCCAGGCTCAGCAAGTCGTATGCGCCGCTGTAGTCGCCCTTGAAATAGTGCATCACCCCCAGGTTGCTGACCGCCTCCGCCAGGCGGTACGGATCGTCCGCCTCGTCGGCGATCCGCTTGAGCCGGTCGTGATGCTGGATCGCCTCGTCGTACTGCCCCTGCCGCGCGTGGCACACCCCGATGAATCCGATCAGATCGACGAACCCCGGGTCCGCGTCCAACGCTTCCTGCGCCGATGCAATGGCCCGCTTGTAGTCACCCCGCGCGAACGCGTGTTGCGCCTGGGCGTACAGCTTCTGAGACTTCGTGTTGGTCGTGCCTTTCGCAAAGGTCCGGCCGGACGCCCGGGACATCTCGCTGAACCCCAACGCGCCGATCACCGCCTCTCCCAGGTCCACCTCAAACCCGAGAATCTGCGACAGGACCCCGGACTGCCGAAGCAGCGGCCGCACGGCCCCGTCCGCCACGCTCAGGGCATAGGCCTCCACCTCCGCCATCCCGCCGACCAGCCGGAAGCTGCCCCGCACGACCGTAGAGGCGCCGACCAGCCCGGACGCCGCGCACACCTGGGCGTCCGTCGCCTGCACGGACGGGCATCCGTGGAACCGTTCCATCAGCACGCTCAGTTCGTGCCGGTCGATCAAATGGACGTCCTGAAGCTCGACGATCCGCTGGCTGATGTGGTCGGCCAGCGCGTCCCCCACCCAGTCGTCATCGGACGCCCCGGCGGGGTTGGCAAACGGCAGCACGAGAATCCGCGGCGCATCCGCCGCCCGTACGGTGACGGGCCGGCGTTCGCGGGCGCCCGGGATGGCCGGCTGTTGCGCCATGGCGTCTCGCAGGGCGGCCGCAGTGGCAAACCGTCCCTCCGGCTGCTGCGCCAGGCATGTCTCGATCACCTCGCGGAACCAGTCCGGAACCGTTGGCGTGGTGTCCGGGTCCCACACGATCGGCTCGTACTGCTCCTCGACCAGGTAGGCCAGCGGCGACTTGTTCCGCTGAGGCGGCCGGCCTGTGACGGCGTGGTACAACGTGGCGCCCAGCGAATAGATGTCCGCGCGCAGATCCACCGGCTGCCCGCCGCTCCGTTGCTCGGGCGGCGCGTAGGGCGGAGTGCCCACCAGCCCGCCCTGCCCCCCGCCGGCCAATCCCTCCTCGAACGTGCAGGCGAGTCCCAGGTCCGCGATTTTCAGGCTCCCATCCGGCTGCAGCAGCAGGTTGCCCGGCTTGAGATCGCGGTGGACAAGGCGCGCCGCGTGAATGGCATCCAGCGCCTCGGAGGTCCGACGCCCCAGCTCCGCCGCCTGCATCCACACCAGCGGACCGCAGCTCTCCAGCACCGTGGCAAGGTCTGCCCCGTCGGCGAACTCCATAACCACATACCACGTGTCTTCCTGCTCATGGACGTCCAGCACGCGCACGATGCCCGGATGGCTGATGCGGAAGCCGACACGGGCCTCCCAGGCCAGCCGGGCCGCCGCCGTTGCAGAGTACCCGGCGTCCTTCGGCCCCAGCACCTTCACCACGCACGGCTCATCCAGCACCAGGTGGCGCGCCAGGTACACACGCCCACCCCCGCGCTCCTGCAGCAGCCCTTCCACGCGATACCGATCGGCCGGCAGGGCGGACAACGCCCGGTCCGCCGCGCCCGACTCTCGCACGCGAGGCAGAGCGCGAACGAACCCGCACAACGTACAACGAACGGCCGGCCCGCGAAACGTCTTCGACAGGCGCACGGATGCACCGCAATTGTCACAAGCGAACAACATCGAATCAGGCATGCAAACAAAGTCGCCGCCGTGAAGGCGGAACGGTCCTGGCATTCGCTACGGGGCTCGGGATCGACAATGTTAAGCGTTTACCGGCCGGCGGTCGACCATCTTGATGCAATGCGCCAGCCCGATCAGCATCCGCGACCCCATGTCCCGCGGAAGGTGATACCAGAACGGCGCGCTGGCGCTGGCGTTCTCGTGGGTCCGCGTCTCGGACCGCCCGTACAGCAGCGGCATCACCTCACTCCACGACGTGTCCGCCGTCTCCACCCACAAGTGCGACTGCAACGGCGAGAAAAAGGGGAACGAATCATCCAACGCGTATCCCACAACACTGGATGGATCGGCATCCATACGCTCGCGCAGCCGGGTAGACCAACGCAATGCGTTCAGCAACGGCTCCGGCAGGGCCTCCGGCGTTCCCTGCAAGATGCCCTCCAGGTTATCGGACGCATCCTTCAACCGATGCCGTGGGTACACGTAACGCAGCGTCAGGCCTCGCGTATGCACCAACTCGGCCAACTGCTCCACCAGGGCGATGTTCCGCTCTTCCGGAAACGGCTCGTGCGACAGGCTCCACAACCGACACGACCGCAGCCACCCCGCCCGATCCAGGTAGTCGATCAACTGCTGGAGCGTGAAAAGCACAAGCCCCGTCGGCTGCGAGTCGCGAATCCGCCGCGGAAGCTCCTCCACCTCACGCTCCAACTCCGCCGGATCGGCCTTCAGGAGGCGATCTGGAGACACCCCCAACACGGTCGCCAGCTTTCCGAGTTCAGCCTCACTGATTCGCGTCCGGCCCGTTTCCACCTCGCTGAGGAACTTGCCGGTCCGACTGATGACGGCCGCAAGCTGGGATTGGGTCATGCCCGCGCGTAACCTGTTTGTCCGTATGGCTTTACCTATCGTAGCCGAAACCTTGCCATCATCTGATCGTGCCATCTCGGGCACCTCCATTCTGCCCCACCCTGTCGTAATATTCGCAGCGAACTGGACTTTCGTTTCAATTTGCGCTTGACATCAAAAGTTATCGGGCGTTAGTATCCCGCGCGGCAGCCTTGAAACGCGGGCTCGCCGCAAACGCGGGTCATCAAGTCTGCCCGATCTCGTGGCCGCCTGGAGGAGGCTTCCCAGGCGGCAGGGTCCCAAGGCGCGGGACACGGTCACGTCGAGTGTGCAATGCAACGGTTTCCCTCGGGCTGGGTACCGGCCCAACGGCCGCGCTAGTCCACGGATGCTCGGGACGTCGGAGTCTCTGCGAGGGTCGGCGGCACCCGACCGCGTGTGGCTCCCTCCGGATCCGACTCGGTAACTTACTCATTGTGCATTCGGTTTCGGGCGGAGGCAAGCATCGAATTACAAATTTCGCTTGCGAGCTGGCTGCTGGGGCACCTGCCGCGGGCGTAATTGCTCAACAACGTGTTCTTTTCGAGGAGGAATTCCAATGGCTTGCATCATTCCAATCGCCGTTGACATTACGACTTGGCTGACGAATCTATTCATCGCCTACGTGGACGTGATCCCTTGCTGATCGAGAGGTGGAAGATGCACTTTGAAGAAATCGACATCATCAGCGTGATCGAGAACGAGCAGGGCCAGTAGCCCAGCGTTCCCGCTGAATCGCGTTGCTCCCCTGGCTGCCCATGGGCAGCAGGGCTTGTCGCAGTTCGCCTGACCCGCAACACGAGGGCCGCGGTTCCTGTTTCCGCGCCGCCAAGGTGTGTCGCTTCAGAGCGTTTGCGCTCACGTGAGCTTGCCTCAGGAGGCTGGGCCACCCAGGTGTTGGCGCTTCCGAAGCGCGGAGGGGGCTGGCTACCCCCCCCGGAGCTCTTGCATCCGTTTGCCCTTCTATCGCACCCGGCGGCCACGCGCAGGGCACGCCGCGGTCCACCCAGAACCCCCTTCCGGTTCGGCTCGCCCGGCGTTCGCCAGGGGCCAACTGGCCGCTCCCGGCCGGGACACATGCATCAAGGCCAGACGTCGCGGCAGCGCGAGAGCGTCAGGCATTCGCTCATAACTCTAATCAGAAAATGGGGTTATATCACCATCCGGTTTTCAGAGGGCAATCCGAATGCAGGTGATGTACGTATTGGCACGGATGTTGCTTAAAGTCGCACGTGACGTAACGGTTGACAGGCGTGCGTTGGGAGCTTTTGTCCAAGCTGCAGCGCCATCGAAGGACCGACACCGCCTGGGCAGAGGAGCCAGCCGCAGAGTAGCGCAATCGGCCCGCGTCGCTGGGATGCAGTTGGGATGAGCGGGCTCGAGGGTGTCGGCGGTACCCTCTTCGTGGGAGAGGGAGGGCGGTCCTTCGGAGGCGCTGTTTCGCTTGCGCGTGGTTGGCGGGACCATTCCTTGCAGGGGTGAGGCCCCGGAAATCGCCGGTCCTGCTTTGCGAAGAGAACCCTCTCGCGATGCAACCATGGTCGCGGTTCGCGTTTTGTGGGGGCCGCGACAAGCGTCGTTCCCTCGCCAAATCCGATCGCCACAACTTTGGCCTGTATCGATCGTATCCCTTCTCCGAGCGCAACCACGCCAGTCCGCTCGTCACGCGCCACCCCGAACCTTCCAGTGTTACGCGTGAACGACGTCCGGAACACGGGCGCAGCCGTCTGCGCGCCGAGCCGCTTCCGCTCCTGCGTGTCCCGTTCTAAGATGGGCGGCGCCAAACGCCCAGACCGACCGCGAGCCGCGATGCGCGGACGGAACCGGGCGAGACAGAGCGTGATCTGACATGAGCGAATCGGCCACCTCAGTCGATCTGAATTGCCCGTTTCTGCGTGCATGCCGACGCGAGCCGACGGACTACACCCCCGTCTGGATCATGCGGCAGGCTGGTCGGTACCTGCCTGAGTACCGCGAGATTCGCTCGAAGGTTTCCTTCCTGGAGATGTGCAAGCGGCCGGACCTCGCGGCGGAGGTCACCCTGCAGCCGATTCGGCGTCTCGGCGTTGATGCCGCGATCCTGTTTGCCGACATCCTTCTGGTAATCGAACCGATGGGCGCGGGTCTGGAGTTCACGGCCGGAACAGGACCGCGAATCCTGCGACCGGCACGCGACGGCCGCGCGGTGGACGCCCTGGAAGCCGTCGACGTGTCGGAGAGCCTGGGGTATGTTTTTGAAGCGGCCCGACTAGTGCGCGCGGGTCTTCCGCGGCACATTCCTTTGATCGGCTTCGCCGGGGCGCCGTTTACGGTCGCGTCGTACCTGATCGAGGGAAGCGGGTCGCGCGACTACATGCACACGAAATCGCTGATGTATCGCGATTCCGGCGCCTGGCACGCGTTGATGGAGCGGATCAGCACGGTGTTGATCGACTATCTCAACGGTCAGATCGACGCCGGCGCACAGGCCGTTCAACTCTTCGACAGTTGGGTGGGGGCCCTGAGCCCCGGCGACTACCGTGAGTTCGTTCAGCCGCATTCCAGACGGACGATCGCGGGTCTGCGACCGGGCGTACCGGTGATTCACTTCGGCACGGGTGCAGCCACGCTTCTGGAATTGATGCGCGACGCCGGGGGCGATGTGATCGGCCTGGATTGGCGGATCGAGCTGGCCGAGGGTTGGCGCCGCCTGGGGAACGGCGTGGGGGTCCAGGGGAACCTGGATCCAGTCGTGCTGTACGCGGACCCGCCGGAGATTCGCCGCCGCGCACAGCGGATTCTCGACCAGGCCGGCGGCCGCCCGGGTCATATCTTCAATCTGGGGCACGGAATCCTGCCTACGGTCCCGGTGGATCACGCGATTGCCCTGGTGGATGCGGTACACGAGATGAGCCGCCGGTGACCCGCGCCGACCGGTCGCCGCGCCGCGATACTCAGCGTAGGCGGGTGAGGGCCTATCGCCACACGGCGGCACGACCCGCCCTGCCGGGGCTGTTGCAGTGTCCGATAACCCTGGGCGGTCATGCTCGACGCAATCCCGAACACGTGACCATGGGGCCGGGCATCACGTCGCCGTGTGGAAGGACGGTATTGTGAAGCCTGGGCGGAGAATTGGCTAAGCTTACCTTCTGCCCTGTACGAAGGTAGGGTCAGGAGTCAGCGTGCGGTGCGGACTCCGAGAACACGGTGGCGCCCTTCGTGGACGCCCGGCAAGCCGCTCGGGACGCCGGTGAGGCCTGGCACATGTCGACGGTGGACAGCGCCCATCCAGTCGCAGCCATCAGCGCGGACACGAGAGACGCATCCGTTTCTTCCCGCGCCGGCTATCTCCCCATCCCGCTGAACCACATTCCGCTGAACACCCTGAATCAGATTTCCGTGTATCTCAAGGCTCGCCTGGGCACCGAGCCGGCGGAGGACGCCGGCGAGAAGTACTCGCTCTACTCCAGCGGGGTCGTGCCGTTCACAGAAGCGGACCGAACGCGGTTGCGCCAGAACCGGGTCCGATTTATCTACATCCGCACGGCCGACCAGCCGAAGCTGCAGCGGCAACTGGAGGCCTGCCTGGCCACGATGGCCGCGGACAGGAAGACCCCTTCGGAGGAGGCGGCGGCCCTGGTCTACGAGACGAGCTTCGAGCTCATGAACGAGGTCCTTTCGGACCCGACGCTGAGCCTGTCCTCGGACTCCGTGCGTAACGTCTGCCAGGCGGTTTCCGCACTCGTGATCAACCACCGCGGCGCGTTCTCGCACCTTTTCAATGCGGCCCGTCACGACTTCTACACGGCCACGCATCTGGTGAACGTGGCGACCTGGATGGTGCCCATCGCGTATGAGATGGGCTATCGGGACGACGAGGAGTTGACCCGGATCGGGCAAGCCGGCCTGCTGCACGACCTCGGCAAGGTTCGCATCGCACCGGAAATCATCGGCAAGACCGGGAAGCTCACCGACGAAGAGTTTACGGAGATGCGCCAGCACGCCCAGTTCGGTTACGACATCATCAAGTCGGCCGGCTGGACAGACGAGCTCATTTGTGCGGTGGCCCAGCAACACCATGAGCGGCAGGACGGCAGCGGGTATCCGGGAAAGCTCACGGGAGACCAGATTCACGTGGTCAGCCGAATCTGCGCCGTGGCCGATTCGTTCGACGCCATGACCGCCCTGCGTCCGTACAAGGACCGGGCGCTCACGGTCCCGGAAGCAATGGCCATCCTGCAAAGCGAGACCCCGGACAAATACGATCCGAACGTCGTGGCCGCCCTGGTGCGACTGATCGATCCGGCGGCCGCCAGCGCGAAGGAGGGAAGCTCCGAGGTTGAACGCCGGGCCCAGCCCCGGTTCGCGTTCCAGGTCCTCGCCCGCGTCTTTCTGTTGACAACATCACCCCTGGGCCCGCAGGAGCATTCCGGGTTTGTAGCCGTCACGCGAGACCTCTCACGGATCGGACTCGGGCTGAACACACCGCGTCCCCTGGAGCAGGGGCAGGCCATCCGCGTCTATCTCAAAGTTCGCGCGCCGGGACGCGAGTACCTGGACGGCGTGGTGGCACGCTGCCGGAACCTGGAAGACGGGTCGTTTGAAGTCGGTGTTCAGTTTGTTGCCGAAAGCGCCGAGCTGACCAACACCCGGGCCGGGGGCGACCACCGGTAGCGCGGCACGACAAGCCGCTCGCGGGGAAAGAACCGCTCCTTCACCCATCACGGCATCGGCGCCCGAGCGGTGCTCTCGCTGTCTTCGGCGACGGGTCAGACCGGCAGGGGCGCCGCCCGAGCCACACCCTGCTTCCCTCGCATCACGACTTGAGACAGGGCTTCCAGCGCCTCACGTTCAGGATCGGTCGAGGCGTCACTCTGGAGTTTCTCCACGGCCTGGGCAGGGGACATACCCTGCCGATCGCCGTCCCCTTGTGTAAGGGCGTCGTAGGCCTGGACAAAGCGAATCACGTGGGATCCCAGAGGAATCGTGGCGGGGCCTGCATCATCGTGGAGGGCCAGCACGTCGCGCACGGCGGGGTCTCGATTCACGAGCAGAGGGGCGGCGCCCCGCAGCACCGAGCCCAGCGAGTGGATCAGGTCCATGCCCAGGAAGGTGTGCTTCTTCATGACCCGTGGGTTGGCCTCCAGCGTGTTCATGGCCTTGCTGACCAGTTGCGACGTCACCTCGATGTTCTCGAGGTCCAGCAGCAGGGTTGCGACGCGTACGTCGTCGATCTCCTTACGCGACAGGCGGAGCTGCGCGGCCACGCGCTGGCTCAACTCCGCCAGGCGTTCGCTGCGGGCCTCGGCCCGGCTGGAGCCGGTCTGCAGGTACTTGGACAAGACGTCGACGACGCCGACGTACGCCTCGTGCAGTTCATCGAGCTTCTGGGCGCGCTCGTCGCACAACGTGCCGACCAGCAAAGCGGTCAGGCCCAGGGCGGCCCCCCAGACCGTCAGGGCCAGGTAGGTGAGGGCGGGCGTACTGAACCGGGCCAGTTCGGTGGAATCCAGGGACGTCGCGAGCCCCACCGCCAGCACGCAGAAGAAGGCGAGCACCCCCGCCGTCGAACGCCCCAGGTAGTACCCGCCGAGAACAATCGGAAGGAAGAACAGGTTGAGAATCACCATCTTGTACCCGCCCGTTCGCCAGAACAGGCAGGTCAGGCCCAGGGCGACCACGATCAGCATGATTTCAAACGTCAGTCGTTCCCGAGTGAGTTTTCCGCTCATTCCTGCGTCCCTCACAAGCTGCCAGAAATTCCCGACCCCTCATATCCCCGCCGCCGTCACACAGGGGACGGGCACCCCTCGGATCCTCTCGCCCGTCCTGCTTGCTCTGTTCCCCTCGTCCGGCCCGTCGGAATCGACGGCGCCCGGTCCGGTGTACTGATCCGCGATCGCGCGGAACTTGTGCTCGATTCCCAGCCACACTTCCACGACGACCGGGTCGAACTGGGTGCCGGCGTGCTCTCGAATGACGTCCACGCACGTCTCGTGCGGGACCGCTTCCTTGTAGACGCGTTTCGTGCGGATCGCATCGTACACATCCGCAATGGCGACGATGCGCGCCGCCAGCGGGATGTCTTCCCCCGCCAGCTTGAATGGATATCCCTCTCCGTTCCACCATTCGTGGTGCCCGAAGGCGATTTCCCGGGCCATCTGCAGGAAGTTGGTGCTGCCCAATCGCCGCTCCAGTTGCTGCAGGCAGGTCCCACCAATGGCGGCGTGTTCCTGGATCGCCCGGCGCTCGCCCGCGTTGAGCGGTCCCGGTTTGCGCAGAATCCGATCCTCGATGCCCACCTTGCCGATGTCGTGCAACGCCGCGCTGAGCCCGATCAGGCGGACGAACGCGGGGGTGACCTGCTCGCGGAATTTCGGATGCTCGCGCAGGGCTGCGGCCAGGGCCGTCGAGTACCCGGCGATGCGCTCCAGGTGGTCGCCGGTTTCCGGGTCGCGTGAGTCGGCGAGCTTGGCGAGCCCGAAAATCACGGCGTCCCGCGTGCGGATCAAGGTCTGCGCCTGCTCCCGCGCCGCCTGGGCGGCGTTCTCACGCGCTTTCTCCGCTCTCTCCTGAGAACGAGTGAGAACCATGTACAGCCCGATTCCGGAAAGCGTGCAGATCCACAGTAGCGTGACGCCGCTCACCAGGGCCAGCGAACGCGACACGTCGGCCGGTCTGACCGCAGCCAGCGCAACGGCTTGGTGAAGCACGACGTAACCGCCGCTTTGGCCGATCGGACGGAGGACGGCCGCGTGACGTCCGTCGGGCAAATCCACCCACCCGCGCAACCCCCCCGTGGGAGCCTCCGGGTCGCCCGTCGCCGGCGTCCAGGTCACCTCGGACCCGACGGGGCACGGAGTGCCTGGCGTAGCGTCCAGGGTGTGGCAGGCACGGACCCGCCAGCCCGCGTCCACGAGCAGAATGTCTCCACCCCCCGGATGCAGAGTCTTCGCCGCACCGGCCAGTTGCGTGAGACTGTGCGGATCGGATGCCGACAGAGGTCCACCTGCAGATGCGAGAGCCGCTTCCAGCCTTTGCGCTTGGGTCTCAAGGGAGCACCACGCCGAGCACGCAGCCTCATGCGCGGAGGATCGGGCGATGTACTGGTACTGCATCCACAGCCCGACGGCCACACAACCCGCCTGAACCGCGATGATCACTGAGAACTGCTTCAGACGTGATTTCACACCGATGCCCCGGTCACCGGATCGGTCCTGCGGCGGTTTCTCGCCTGGATGCCTGGCGAACGAGAGTTGGCGCGATTCCAGAACCGGCTACGCATACGTCGGCGAATTCGGACCTAGAGTTTAGGGTTGCCGGCGAGCCAACCGGGATCCTTCGCGGAAGCCTCCACTCCAGTGCCGCTGAATACGACGGCGCAGGGTTCGGGCGGGGCAAGCGAGCCCACGGGAGAAGCCCCGGTCACCACGGGACTCGCCCGGCTCGCTCTGCACAGGTTCCACAGTTTCCGCAAGTAAGTCTTCTGCCCCAGGATCCGGAGGACAAGTGTCGAAGTCTATGTCCCGGGTTGCCCTGTCGGGAAGCGCGTACGTAGTCCTACGCACACCTCGCCTTCACTGCAGCGATGGCTTCAAACCTGATGTTTCGTTCCCGCAGTGAGTCGTACCGTCGGGCTGCTGGAGCGATGCTCTGCTGAAAGACGCTCACGGGTCCAATTCAGTTACGAAGCGCAATCGTACGATGTTAATTAGGGGATTCGTCAAAAGTTCTGTCCAGCGGACACGGACAGACCTAAGGTTCAAGTTGACGTCACCGGATTTGCACGCAGGCCGTGCGGGGAGCGGGTCATGTCTGCGGTAGAGATTGACTACAGCACGCAATCAGCGGACACGAACGCCTCAAGCGGCGCTCCGCCCTCGATTCGCTCCGGTTTCCTGCCGGTGCCTCTGCATCATATGCCCTTGTCCGTCCTGAACACGATTCCGGTGTACGTGAAAGCCCGCACGACCCTGAACCGGAGCGCCGTTTTCGCAAATACGTATTCCCTGTACACCGCGGGCGTGGTGCCCTTCACGGAGGCCGATCGGGAACGTCTCGCCGGCAACGGGATTCGATTCGTCTATGTCCGGGTCGCGGATCAGCGCCGGCTGCAGCGGGCACTGGAGTCCTGTCTGGCATCCGTGGCCGGCGACCCGCAGGTTCCGGCCAGTGAGGCGTCCGCCCTGGTGTACGAAACCAGCTTCGGCCTGATGAACGAGGTGCTGTCTGACCCGACCCTGCGTACGGCCGCCGACCCCCTCAAGCACGTTTGTGAGGCCATCTCCACGCTGGTGGTGTGTCATCAGAACGCATTCTCTCACTTGTTCGCGGCGGCGCGGCACGACTTCTTCACGGCCACACATCTGGTGAACGTGGCGACCTGGATCGTACCGCTGGCCTACCAACTCGGGTGCAAGGACGAGGCAGAGCTGATCCAGATCGGACAGGCCGGCCTGCTGCACGATCTGGGAAAGGTCCGGGTTTCTTCCGAGGTCATCAACAAGGAGAGCGAGCTGACGGACGAGGAGCGGGCGGAGATTCGCCGGCACCCGGCAATCGGCCACGAGTTGTTGACCGCGGCGGATTGGTGCTCCGAGCTGGTGGCGACCGTGGCTCTGCAGCATCACGAACGCATGGACGGGAGCGGGTACCCGCATCAGCTCAAGGGCGACGCCATCCATTTCGTCAGTCGGATATGTGCGGTGGCCGACGCGTTTGACGCCATGACCGCCGTGCGACCGTACAAGGACCGAGCGCTGAGTGCGGCGGAGGCCCTGGCCATCCTGCAGAGCGAAACGCCCGCAAAGTATGATCCGCAGGTGATGGCTGCGTGGTTCGGGTTGATCGCGCCAGAGAGCGCCGCCCGGGAGCAGAGGAAGGAACCCACCGAGGAACGCCGGGACTATCCTCGTTTTCATTTCCGGTGCCCGGCCCGCGTACAGGTTCTGTCGTCCGGCACAGTCGCCCCACCCGAGCCGGTGGAGTTCGAGACGACCACGCACAGTCTCTCGCGCGGTGGAATCGGGTTGCGCCACGCCTGCCCCCTGGCCCTGGGGTGCCGGGTCCGGGTCTATCCGCGGGTCCGCGCATGGACGCGCGAGTACCTCGAGGGCACCGTCGTCCGCTGTCGTGAAACGTCGGAGGGAATCTACGACATCGGCGTGGAGTTCACGCCGGAATGCAGGGCCCTGACCGGACGGCGCGCCGGCGAGGATGACCGGTAGAGCCGGGCTGCCTTTGCTCATGTCCGGTTTGGCCACTCCATCCCCGGCTCCAGCGGCGGACACGGCAATCGGCGGAGCGCCTCTGCCCGGAGCCACGTCCGGGGTTGCGCCGGCAGTTGCGTATTCGTTGAGGGATCGGGTTTGCGGGATCACGCCCGTGACGCTGGGCATTGCGGCGACGGGGTCGAGTCGAATACCGTGACGGTGCAGTTCGGAGATGCGTCGCCCTCATCTGACTGCTTCCATCTCCCCGGGGGATGGCCTGCGCGAAGTGCACTCCGGCTACACGGTCGTTGTGCAGCCGTGCTTCGATTGAGGTCGTCCCGTGTCGGGGCCGTCGCCGCGTGACGGCTCGTTCAGACCGCTCCCGCCGCACGTTGCTCTGCCACCTCACCGCGGCCCAACCCTCTCGCCATCCCCGGCGCTTCGAGCCAGAGCCCAAACGCCTTCCCGGCCCGCCGCGGCGGGCGTCGCTTGACAGACCCGCGGGAATTCGCAGGATGCTCCGATATGGAAACCGCGCGTTCGCATGTGGACAAGTACCGCATTCCCAATCTGGCCAAGGCGTGCGGGGTCTTGGCCCTGCTGGCGCCCCGGCGGACGGGAATGACGCCCAGCGAGGTCGCCCGGCACCTGTCGATGCCGCGGACGACCGCGTTTCGTGTGTTGCGCACGCTTTGCGGGGAGGGGCTGCTGGAGGAGTCAGAGGGTCGCTATCGCGCAGGTCCCGGTTTGCTGCGGCTGGGTCTGATGGCCGTCGAAACCGCAGAGCTGCCGGCGCAGGCGGAGCCGGTGCTCCATGCCCTGGCCCAGCAGACCGGCGAGACGGCGCACCTGGCGATCCGCGCGGGGGACCGGATGCTCATCGCCGCGGTGTGCGACAGTCCGAACCCGATCCGGGTGGCCAGCCGTCCGGGTACGCTGGTCCTGATGCACTGTGCGGCGACGGGCAAGGCCGTGCTGGCCGGCCTGTCGGCGGAGGCGGTCCGGGCCCTGCTGCCCGGTCCGAAGTTCGAACGGCGTACGGAGCGCACCCTTACGACGCCGGCGGCGCTGGAGCGCGAGCTGGAGGCGATTCGCCGGCAGGGGTACGCCGTAGATGACGGGGAGTATCACGACGGGGTTCGGTGCCTGGCCGCGCCGGTGTTCAACGCCCGGGGTGAGGCCACGGCCGCGATCGGCATCACGGCCGCCGCTGCGCGCTTCACGAAGCGACGCCTCCCGTCTGTGGCTCGGGACGTAAAGCATGCGGCCGAAGCGTTGTCCGTCGCGATGGGTCGAACGCCGACCGGCGGGGCGGCGCCCGCTCGCGCGGGCCTGAGGGAGACGCGGGATGTCTCCGGGAGCATACCTGTTCTTGAAGAGTGATGAAACCATGCGATTTCAGGCAACACCCGACTCGGTTCGCTATCTGAGCATGAGCGCGGCGGACTTGCAGTCAGCATTTGTGATCGGCGGGCTGTTCCGGGCCGGCGCCGTGGACCTGGTACTGACCGACCTGGATCGGGCCGTGTTCGGGACCGCGGTACCGACGGACCGGCCGCTCGAACTGCCCGTCCCGGCTGAACTGCGTGCGGCGCATTTCTGCGACCGGCGAGAGCTCGGCGTCCTCAACGTGGGCGGTCCGGGGACGGTGGCCGTCGACGGGCGTTCGTACGATCTGGCGCCGCAAGACGGTGTATACATCGGGCGTGGAAGCCAGGCGATCGTGTTTTCCAGTGCCCGGCCGGCGGAGCCCGCCCGCTTCTACCTGCTGAGCTACCCGGCGCACGCCGCCCTGCCGACAACCGTGGTTCGGCAGGCAGAGGCCAACGAGGTGCATGCGGGTTCTGACGCAGATGCGAATCGGCGAACCATCCACCAGTACATCCACGAAGGGGGCGTTCGCAGTTGCCAGCTTGTCATGGGCTTCACCGAGCTCGCCGCGGGAAGCGTGTGGAACACCATGCCGCCGCATACGCACGCGCGACGAACGGAAATCTACACCTACTTCGACATTCCCACGGGGCACCGCGTGCTGCACCTGCTGGGCCGGCCTGACGAAACTCGTCATGTGTGGCTATCGCCCGGAGACGCGGTGCTGTCACCCGCCTGGTCCATTCACAGCGGCGTGGGCACGACCCACTACCGCTTCATCTGGGGCATGGGAGGGGAGAACCAGACGTTTGCGGACATGGACGGCGCGGCGATCGCCGCCCTTCGTTGATGGGGCCCTTCGGGATTCGGAGGATCGGTCATGACATACTCCGCTCCGAGGTTCTTTCGCGTTGCGGTTTTCACGGTGATGGGCGTCGTGTGTCTCAGCGCGCCGGGCTGCGGCAGGGAGGAGGATGGCCGGCATGTCATGAAGGTGGGCCAGATTCTCCCCGCGGATCACCCCACGTCCGTGGCCATGGAGTTCTTCCGGAAACGGGTGGAGGAGCTGTCGGACGGTCGGATCGAGGTGCGCCTGTTTCCCAACGGGCAATTGGGCGGCGCCAACGAGCTGATCGTGGACTGCCAGCGGGGGAATGTCGAGGCGGCGGTGGTATCGGCGGCCCCACTGGCCCAACACGTCCCCGAGCTGAACGTGCTGGTGATGCCCTTCGTTTTTCGCGACGGGGCACACCAGCAGGCCGTTCTGGACGGTCCCGTTGGAGCCAGACTGCGCGAATGCGTCGCTTCCGCGAGCCTGCAGGCAGCAGCGTTCTTCGACGCGGGCTCCCGGAACATCATGACCCGCAAGGGCCCGATCCGGGAGCCGGCCGACTTGTCGGGGTTGAAAATTCGCGTCATGGACTCCGCCGTCCTGACGGAAACCGTGGCACGGCTGGGCGCCACGGCCGTTCCCATGAGCCAGGGAGAGGTCTACAGCGCACTGCAGACCGGCGTCATCGACGGGTGGGAGAACAATCCACCCACCTGTCTGGCCTTCTCCATGCACGAGACGGGCTGCAAGCACTTCGCATGGACGCGCCACGTTTCGATTCCAGACCTGCTGATCGTGAACCAACGGTGGTACGACGGGTTGGCCGAGCCCTTGCAGAAGGCGCTCGACCAGGCGGCGATGGAGACGCGCGATCGCCAGCGCACGCTGTGGTCTGCGTATGAGACCCAGGCGATCGACACGCTCAAACAGGCCGGCATGATCTTCACAGAGGTACACGGCGACGCCTTCGCGAGTCGTTTTGAGGGTTTCTACGACGCGTACGTGCAGCGGTACGGCCGACCGTTTGCCGACCTGCTGGCCCAGATTCGCGAAACGGGCGGGCAGACGCATGCTCCATAAGCTGTACAGCCAGTTGGAGGAGATCGTGGGCGCCGTCCTGCTGGCCGCCACGTGCGCGGTGGCGGTGATCCAGGTCGCGGCGCGGTACGTTCTGGCGTCTCCGCCGGCCTGGACGGAAGAGGCGGCGACGCTGCTCTTCGCCTGGCTGGTGTTCGTGGGGGCGTCGCTGGCCCTGAAGCGCAACGAGCATTTCGCCCTGGACGTGGTGGTGGTCCGGCTGCCCCACGGCCTCCGGCGCATGGTCCAGCTTGTTGTCCTGCTACTGACATTCGCGTTCTGCCTTCTGCTGATTGTGTACGGAGCCATCCTGGCCGTTGATTCCTGGAACGTGCGGACGGCGGTGATGGAGATCCCGCGGACCTGGCTGTACGCATCCGTGCCGGTCGGCGGCGGGCTGATGGCCGTTCGCACCGTTGAGGCGATGCTCCAGTGGGTTGCGGCCGGGCGCACGCCGGCGGAGGGTGGATCGTGAGCCCGCTGATCCAGGTGCTGCTGATCGGCTTCCTCATTCTGCTGGCGGTCGGCGTGCCGATTTCGGTTGCGCTGGTGCTCGCCGCGGGGGCGGCCATGGTGGGCTGGAGCGGATACGATCTCAACCTCATTCCGTTGAAGCTCTTCGCGGAGACCAACCGCTTTCCCCTGCTGGCGATTCCGTTTTTCGTGCTGGCCGGCAGCCTGATGAGCAAAGGGGGGATGTCCGGCCGGCTGATTGACCTGGCCCGGGCGCTGGTGGGATGGCTCCACGGCGGAGTGGCCATGGTCAGTGTGGTGTCGTGCATGTTCTTTGCCGCCGTTTCCGGTTCGACGGCCGCCACCACGGCCGCCATCGGGATCGTGCTCATCCCGGCCATGATCCAGAGCGGATATTCGCGAGGAACCGCCACCGCCCTGCAATCGACCGCGGGCTCGATCGGCATCATCATTCCACCCAGCGTGCCGTTCGTCCTGCTGGGGGTGATCGGCGGCATCTCGATCGGGGAGTTGTTCCTGGGGGGCGTGTTCCCCGGGATTGCGGTGGGGCTTGCCCTGATGGTGGTGGCGTACGCCATTGCCCGCGTGCAGCGCCACTCGCCGTCCGCCGCGGGTCTGGGTCTGAAGGCCGCGGGGCGCACGTTTGCCCGGGCGATTCTCCCGCTGCTGACCATCCTGTGGGTCCTGGGCGGCATTGTGTGCGGCCTGGTCACGCCCACGGAAGCGGCGATTGTGGCGGTCGTGTGGGCGCTGCTGGTCGGTGGCCTGGTCTATCGGGAATTGGCCTGGTCCGACCTGGGCGCCGCACTCGTGGACAGCACAAAGGTGACGGGGATTGTCGTGCTCTGCATCGGCGCAACCGCCCCGTTCTCCTGGTTGCTGACCGTGGAGCAGGTCCCGCAGCAGATCGCGGCGGGCATGCTGAGCCTCACCACAAGCCCGGCGGCGCTGACGCTGATGATGCTGGCCATTCTGCTGGTCATCGGAACGTTTTTGGACCTGACGCCGGCCATGATTCTGCTGGTGCCCATTCTGATGCCCATCGCGCAGGACACCGTCGGGATGGATCCGGTGCAGTTTGGCGTCATGCTGGTGCTGGCCCTGGGCATCGGGCAGAGCACGCCGCCGGTGGGGATCGCCCTGTTCGTGGCGTGCAGCGTGGGCAAGGCGCGAATCGGGGAGGTGTCGCGGGCACTCGGGCCGTTTCTGCTGGCCATGATCGCCGTACTGCTGTTGACGGCCTTCTGGCCGGCATTGACCACCGCGCTGCCGTCCGCCCTGCTGCGTGGCGGATAGCGGCACCGAGTGGAAATGCATGGAGACGTTGAAAATGACGATTCTCGATCAGTTTCGGCTGGATGGAAGAACCGCGATGGTCACCGGCTGCTGCAAAGGCATCGGCTATGCCATCGCCGAGGGGCTTGCGGAGGCCGGCGCCGACATCGTCGGTGTAAGTCTCGACCTGGGACCCCAGGGCAGTCGGATCGAGCGTGCCGTCACCGGGCTGGGCCGACGGTTCGCCGGGTACACGTGTGATTTCGCAGACCGGACGGACCTGTACCGGTTTCTGCAGCAGGTGCAGGCCGATCATCCGCGGATCGACATTCTCGTGAACAACGCGGGCATGATTCTGCGCCGACCGGCCGTCGAGCACCCGGATGAGTTCTGGGACAAGGTCATGGAAGTGAACCTCAGCGCCCAGTTCGTCATCAGCCGGGAGATCGGCCGGACCATGGTGGAGCGTGGAAGCGGCAAGATCATCTTCACGGCCTCGCTGCTGTCGTTTCAGGGTGGAATCACGGTCCCGGGCTACTCGGCCAGCAAAGGGGGCGTCGCACAGTTGGCCAAGGCGCTGGCGAACGAGTGGGCCGGACGCGGCGTGAACGTCAATGCGATTGCGCCGGGGTACATTGCAACAGACAACACACAGGCCCTGCGGGACGATCCGGTGCGGAGCGAGCAGATTCTGGCTCGGATTCCGGCCGGGCGATGGGGGCAGCCGGAGGACTTCAAGGGGCCGGCGGTCTTTCTGGCCAGTGACGCCGCGGCGTACTGCCACGGCCTGATCCTGCTCGTGGACGGCGGATGGATGGCCCGGTGATCCGTACGGTCTTGCGGGCCGGACGCTGCTCGGAGGCAATGGACGGTATGAACCCGACTTTGGTTGCACGCCTGGAAGAACTGCGGTTGATCCCGATCCTGACGATCCGCGACGCGGTTCACGCGGCGCCGCTGGCCGACGCGCTGGTGGCCGGCGGGCTGCCCTGCGCAGAGGTCACGCTCCGGACCGCCGACGCGCCCAAGGCCATCCAGGTCTTCCGAGAGAAGCGCGAGATGCTCGTGGGCGCGGGCACGGTGCTGGACGTTGACCAGGTCAAGGCGGCGGTGGACGCCGGCGCGGAGTTCATCGTATCGCCCGGCTTCGGCGCCAAGGTCGTCGGCTACTGCCTGGAGCATGGTATTTCCATCGCCCCGGGGATCGCGACGGCCACGGACATCGCGCTGGCGCTGGATCACGGGCTGCGCGTCGTGAAGTTCTTCCCGGCCGAGTCACTCGGCGGCGTGCGTGCCCTGAAGGCCCTGGGGGCCGCGTACCGCATGATGCGGTTCATTCCCACCGGCGGCATGAGACCTGCGTGCGTCCGCGACTATCTGGCCCTGCCGCAGGTCGTGGCCTGCGGCGGCAGTTGGCTCGCGGCGGAGAGCCTGTACAGCGATGGCAACTATGAGGCGGTTGCGCGCGTCGTGCGCGAGGCCGTTGCGTTGGTGAAATCCTGAGGTGGTGTGCAATCACGGCCCAGACCACGGAGTTGACGGAGATGCCACAGGCCAACCGGATCATCGATCGTGATGGATTCAACATTCTGCTTGCCGGAGCCTTTCTGGCGTACGCAGGCGCAGCGGTGGAAGCACGTGTGAACCCCCTGGTGCGCCCCTACCGGCCACCCCTGCCGCCGGTCGGAGCGGTCGTGGAGTACGAAGACCTCGACGGCGACGGCGACCCGGACGTGTTGCGTTACGTGACCGCCGACGGCACACCGCTCCAGTGGATCGACGATGACGACGACATGACGTGGACCGACCTGACCGGTGACACGGACAGCGACTGCCTGATGGTCGATCGCAATCGCGACGGGGTGTACGGCGGTCCGGGAGACATCATCATCGACTGGGTCGACAACGACGGGGACGGCCGGGCGGACATGCAGGTGGTCGCAGAGAATGCGAAGCTCACCGACACCGGCTGGGGCCCCGGCCACTACATGATCGTGATGGACAGCGACGGCGACGAAGTGTTCCACTACCTGGACTGGACCGATTTCACGCTCAAGTGCTGGGAGCATTCCGGGGCCTCGCGGTTCTTCACGGACTATCTGGGCACCAGCCTCTTTCTGAAGATGCACACCGCGACGGCAAACATCCGTGACCTGCGGTACAACTGGGAGAACCCGTTCCTCTTCTATGACCACGACGGCGACGGTCTATCCGAAATGGCCGTTCGTTTGTGCGATTCGCCGCAGATTCACAAGCCCCCGGAGGAGGGTTTTGCCCTGCCCGCAAACGGCCGTGACGTGACCGACGCGATGCGGCGCGTGGAATTCACGAAGAAGATTGACTGGGTGTCCATCGCCCTGGACCTGGACAACGACTCGGTGCCTGGAAATGAGTTCGATTTCGACATGACGCTCCATTTCCAGGGCCCCGGGTTTGACTACTCCGACCAGGTCCACCCCGTTCCGGGCCTGCGCGGGTTGCCGGAGGCGGACCGGTTCTTCTACGACCCGCGCTGGCGTCAGCTCACGGAGCTGATCTACCCCGACCACGGATCGGCGTGGGACCTCATCTTCGGGCGGGGCACGTGGGGCCGCTGCTGGCTGGTCTTCGACGAAGACGACGATTGCCATCGCTGGGAGCGGGTGGAGCTGTACGAGCCGCGGGACCCGTTCAGGATCGGCGTGCGCAAAGGCGGGATCGACCAGCACCCGCAGGCGGACTGCTCCGGCGACCGCGGCGAATGGGACAACGACAACTCCGGCGGCGGGAAGCTCTACGTGGGCCGGTTCGACGGGCGGATCCATTTGTATGGAGCGGAGTGGGCCTGCTGGCGGATCGACCAGGACGCCCACTATTTCCAGGGCTGGTCCCGCAGCAAGGAGCAGCCGGAGCGCTTTCCCACGATCCGCTACACGGACACGGACGGGAACGGATTCCTCGACCGGATCGAGTTTGACCTGGACGGGGATACGTCGTTTGAACGGGTCGTGAGTCTTCCGCTGGCCGGAGTCGACGACACGTGTGAGCTTCTCGATCCCCGCACGATGAAATACGAGGATTTCACCGCCCTCTTTCGGCGTGTGGCGGAGAATCTCTGGGCGCAGGCCGAGGCGGCCGGCGCTGTGGCCGAGGCAAACGGCGTGGGCCTCGCCCATTACGCCCTGCTGCGCCGGCCGGGCTCCATTCAGGAAAAATACCACTTCGGGTACTGGCTGGCGCATTCCATCTACGCGGACCTGGCGGACCTGGCCGTTCGTCGCGGCGACGTGGAATTCATGGCGCAGCTTGACGCCGCGTACTTCGGCGGGGACTGGGGCCGCGTCCAGAAGCCGCTCTCGCCGCCTGCGACCGCTCCCGTGCCGGGCGTCCGCGTGGAGGTGACGAATCCGATTGACCTGGCCCGGCCCCATGAAACCATCGAAATCCCGTGGACGGCGGTCGTCGCCGCCCTGCCCGGGGTTCGCGCGGAGCGAGTGCGGGTGATTGACGCTCCAAGCGGGCGAGAACTCGTATCGCAGGCGATAGATTCCGACGGCAACGGCGAGCCGGACGCCCTCCTGTTCCAGGGAGACTTCGGCCCGTCGCAGGTGCGAGCGTTTGTCGTTCAGGCAGCGCCGCTGGTCACGCACCGTTCTGCGCCGTCGCCCGTGCATGCGAAGTTCGTACCCACCCGGAAGGACGACCTGGCCTGGGAGAGTGATCGCATCGCGTTCCGGGTCTACGGGCCGGCCTTGCGCGACGAAACGATCAGCAACGGGATCGACGTCTGGTGCAAGCGCGTCCGCTATCCCATTGTCGAGAAGTGGTACAAGCCCGGGGTCGACTACCACACGGACCACGGCGAGGGCGCGGACTTTTTCAAGGTGGGTCCCACGCTGGGCTGCGGCGGCACGGGGATCTGGAAGGACGGGAAGCTGTACCGAGGTGAGAACTTCTCGCGATGGCGAATCCTCGCGAACGGCCCGGTCCGCACCCTGTTCGTGCTGGAATACGACGCGCTGGACTGCGGCGGGCTGAAGGTCTCCGAAACCAAGCGGTTCAGTCTGGACGCCGGACACAACCTGACCCGCATCGAGTCCATCTTCACGTGGGAGGCGGCAGACGCAGACCTCCTGGTCGCGGCGGGTCTGGTCAGGCGGCCGGGTGTGCAGGTGAAGTCGACGGCCACGCAACCCTGGATCGCGATGTGGGGGCCGTTGGAGCCGGAGGGCAACGGAGAACTCGGCACCGCTGTCGTCATGGACGCCGTGGCGTTTCGCGAAACCGCAGACGCCGCTGAGCACGTGCTGGCCATCGGCGCGGTGCGGCCCGGCCGGTCTCTCGTTCATTTCGCAGGCGCCGGCTGGACCCGGAGCGGCGACTTCGCCTCGGCGGACGAATGGAATGCGTACGTCGAACAGTGGGCAAGGCGCCTGGGCACGCCGCTGACGATCAAGATGGGCGATTAACAGATTGCCCGCAGGAGCAACTCAGCATGTCATCCGCTTTCTCGATTCGCAGGCGCCTACTACGCTGCGTGGTGTGCCCCCTTTTGCTGCCGGCCGTGTGCAGCGCCGCTGATCCCGCAGACGACCCGGTTATGCCGACTGTCGCGTTCGCGCAAGCCGGCTCGCAAGAGCTTCAGCAGGCCCGCCTGCGCGTGTACCAGGCAACGCAGAAGCAGGCGCATTATCTTCTGGGCACGGTGCAGCCCTGGTCGGAAGACCCCGGCCTCAAGCTGCTGACGGAGAGCCGCAGCGGGGAGCACTGGATCCGACCGAACACGGGTACCGTCGCGGGCTTCGCGTTCCTCTATCGATTCGGCCCGTACGATGAGAAGACGGTCGGGGTGTCCCGAGCGGAGTTGCTGCGTGAGTTCATCCTTCCCATGATGCGATACCTGATCGTAACGCATCGAACGGGCTCCCGACCGACCTCCGACGGCAAACCCTGGGGCGATCACTGGCAGTCCGCGCACTGGGCCCATTCCCTGGCCCACGCGGCGTGGTGGGCGTGGGAGGACCTGCCGGCGGACGTGCGCGACGGCATTCGGCGAGTTGTGGCGCACGAGGCGGACCGGATCGCGGCGGCGGAGCCTCCGCATCAGATCCAGGAGGACAGCAAGTCGGAGGAGAACGCGTGGAACAGCGAGGTGCTGTCCGTGGCGGTCCTGCTGATGCCAAACGATCCGCGACGTCCGAAGTGGGAAACCGCCTTCCAGAAATGGGCGTTGTCATCGTACCTGCGCCCGGCCGATGAGACCTCCGACGCAATCGTGGACGGCCGGCCGATTCGCGAGCAGTTCACCGGCGCGAATATCTACGATGATTTCACTCTCGAAAATCACGGGATCGTCCATCCGGACTACATGGCCGCGTTCAATCTGACGCTGGGCTCCTCGCTCGATTACGCGATGACGGGGCGTCGTCCCCCGGAAGCCCTGCGGCACAACGTCGCCGGCATTTACGAAAACCTGAAATGGTTTCTGCTGCCGGATGGCGGGTTCGTGTACCCCAATGGGCAGGACTGGCGTCTGTTCCGGAATCCGGACTGGCTGATGGTCCACGTGTTGATGGCCGTTTTCGGGGAGGATCCCGAGGCGTGGCCGCTGGCCCTCACCGGCCTGGAGACGCTGGAGCGGATGCAGGCGCGCTCGGAGTCCGGCGCCATCTACCGCGCTGGCGAGTATTTCTTCCCGTCCACGCAGCATGACCGGATCTACCAACTGGCCCTGACGTGGCTGTCGCTGCAGCTCGTCGAAAGCCTGCCCCACGGCCATCCGGACCGCACCGGCGTTCGGCGTCTGGATTCCGGCAAGGTGGTGATCCACCGCACGCCGGGAGCCGTCCACACGTTCAGTTGGGGCGCCCGGTGCATGGCGCAGTGCCTGGCCTACCGCCCGGATCGCATCGTGTCGCCTGACTATCGCAGCGGGATCGGTCACGTCCGCGTGGCCGGCAACAAGGACGCCCTACCCGCGCGGCTCCGCGACGCGACCGTGACCAGCAACGAGGATTCTTTCGTTGCAGAGGTCATCGTCGATCACGGGGAAGAGCAGATCCGAGCGAACCTCACGTTTCGCTCCAACCCGGACGGCACGTGGGTGATGCGCGAAAAACTGCATGCCCTGGGGGACGTCACGACCAGCGAAGTGGCCACGGGCCTGATCGGCATCCTGAACAATCCGACCTGGGTGTATGAAACCGGGCGGAGAGAGATTGCCCTGGGAGATCGTCGGACCACGGTGCCGTCGTGCAGCGGAGTCGTTCTGGACGGGGCCGGCGTTACCCGCATTTCCGTCGATTCCTTGCTGCGCATGGAGAGCGCGGAACCGCTGCGCGTTCGCTACGTGTCGGCGGAGAAGGCGGATCGCGGCCGGGTGACGGATCACCTGTACCTGAACTACCGGGGTGGCGAGCACGTCTGGCACAAGGGTGACGTGATTTCCGAATACGAGGTCATCGTGCGGTGCGAGCCCGTTGTGACGACCCGGCCGACGGCAGCCTCGCCGAAGGAGGATGGGTACCGAGGCATCTGGTTCACGCTGGGCCAACTGAAGGGCCCGTACGGCGACAAGTACTCCGGCGGATTAGGCACATACACGGCCAAGCACGTACCGATCGCGGCGTATGCCCCCGAGGCGGACAAGACGTTTTTCGTGTACGGCGGCACCGCCAAGGACAAGCAGCATCTGCTCATCATGGCGTCATACTATGATCACGCCCGGGGCGTGGTGCCGCGTCCGACCCTCGTACACGACAAAGGGGGCGTGAAGGACCCGCATGACAACGCCAGCCTCTGCCTGGACGAAAAGGGCCACGTCTGGGTGTTTGTCAGCGGGCGGGGCCGACAACGACCCGGCTTCAAATATCGCAGTGTGCAGCCCTACAGCGTGGACGCATTCGAGCGGGTCACCACGGAAGAGATGACCTATCCGCAACCCTGGTTCCTTCCTGGCCAGGGCTTCCTGCACCTGTTCACGAAGTACACCAAGGGCAGAGAGCTGTACTGGGAAACCAGCGCGGACGGATCGACCTGGAGCGAGGATGTGAAGCTGGCCGGCTTCGGCGGTCACTACCAGGTGAGCGGGCGTCACGAGGGGCTCGTGGCAACCGCGTTCAACTGGCATCCCAAAGGGAGCGTGGACAAGCGCACCAACCTGTACTTCATGCAGACGAACGACGCCGGGAAAACCTGGCACAGCGTTTCCGGGAAGGTGCTTGGCACCCCGCTCCAGGACGTCCGCAACAACGCACTGGTGCGCGACTATGCACGCGAAGGCCTGCTCGTCTACATGAAGGACCTCAACTTTGACGCCGCCGGGCGGCCCGTCATCCTGTATGTAACGAGCAAAGGACACGATCCCGGCCCACAGAACGATCCTCGAACGTGGACCCTCGCGCACTGGACGGGGCAAGAGTGGACCTTCCGAGAAGTCACCCGATCGGATCACAACTACGACATGGGGTCACTGTACGTCGAACCCGACGGGACCTGGCGCGCGGTCGCGCCCACCGAGCCGGGCCCCCAGCCGTACGGAACCGGCGGCGAGATGACCGCCTGGGTCAGCACCGATCAGGGCGAAACCTGGCGCAAAGCGGCACAACTCACCCGGGCCAGTGAAAGAAACCACAGCTACGCCCGCCGCCCCGTGAACGCTCACCCGGATCTCTACACCCTCTGGGCCGATGGTGACGCATTCCGGGTCTCCACGTCGCGCCTCTATTTCGCGAACCAGGCCGGCGACAAGGTGCATGTTCTGCCCGAGTGTATGACGGAAACGATTGAGGCGCCCCGGCTGCTGCAACAGATGGAGGTCCGCCAGACCGTGGTCGGCCAGGGCTGGGCCAGGAACGCCGTAAACACAAGCACCTTCCGCCAGCACTCCGTCACGACGCACGGCGACACGCAATACACGGCATTCTACGACACCGAAGCGAGGATGGTGCTCGCCAAGCGCAGGCTCGGTTCTGCGGACTGGGAAACGCATATCACGCAATACAAGGGAAACGTCCGGGACGCCCACAACGGCATCAGCATCGCCGTGGATGGCACCGGCCTCCTGCATGTCGCGTGGGACCACCATGGGCACCCGCTGCGTTACGCCCGCGGGAAGCAACCCGGCTCCCTGGAGTTGACCGACAGGCTGCCCATGACCGGGCAGGCGGAGAAACACGTCACGTACCCCGAGTTCTTCAACCTCGACGGGGGTGACCTGCTGTTCCTCTATCGTGACGGGGGTTCCGGTTGCGGTCTCACCATGCTGAACCGCTACGATGCCCAGACGCTGACCTGGTCCGTGGTGCAACACCCGCTGATCGACGGAGAGGAGCAGCGCAACGCGTACACCAACCAGATTGCCATCGATCGGGCCGGCGGGTGGCACATCTCCTGGAACTGGCGGGAAACGGGAGACGTGGCCACCAACCACGATCTGTGCTACGCCCGCTCGACGGACCAGGGCCGGACCTGGACCCGTTCCAACGGCCGGGCGTACACCTTGCCGATCACGGCCGCCACCGCGGAAATCGCCTGCGCAATTCCGCAAAACAGTGACCTCATCAACCAGTGCGCCACGGCCGTCGATTCCCGCGGCCGGCCGATGATCGCCACCTATTGGCGGCCCGCCGGAACGCAGGTGCCTCAGTATCATCTGGTCTGGCACGACGGGAGCGAGTGGCACGTCTCACAGGTCGGTGGCCGTTCCGCGCCCTTCACGCTGCGCGGCGGCGGCACGAAGCGCATACCGATCTCCCGGCCGAAACTGGCCGTCGACGGCCGTGACCGGGTCTGCCTGCTCTTTCGTGATGAGGAGCGAGGCAACCGGCTGTCCGTAGCTGTTTCCGAAGACCCCCTGCGCCAGTCCTGGCGCACGGTCGACCTGACACCGGACGACATCGGGTTTTGCGAACCGACCTACGACGACCGGTTGTGGCGGCGCGACGGCGTGCTGCACGTGTTCGTTCAGCGGGCCGGCCAAGGCGATGCCGAGACCCTGGAAGACCTGCCGCCTCACCCCGTCCGCATCGTGGAATGGAAGCCCGATCCATGAATGCGGTGCTTCGATCAGCGATCCGTCTGGAGCGCATCAGACACGGACACACCCGGAACTGAATCACTCTTGGGCGCTGCGGCGGGGGCGGACTCGTCGAGGGCGGGAACGGGTCCCGTACGCGAAACGCGGTCTTCCTCCGGCTCGTCCGCGAAGGCCGGGTCAGACTCTGCGGGGAAACCCAGGCCGTCCGCGACCTCGCCGACATCATCGGTCTCCCACGCCTCGACCAACTCGCTTTCCGGGCTATCGTCGGCAGTGGGCACAAGCTCTTCGGGCTCCGACGATTCCGTCTCAAACGCGGCGTCGAAATCCTCGATGATGGGCGACGAGTCGATCAGATGAATCGTAATGGTGCCGAACGGGCGGTCCTGGGTGGCGCGGACGCGTTTCTTCCGGATCAGCTCCAACAGGGCCAGGAACAGGCCGATGATCTGGCTGCGCGATCGCCCGGCGAAAACCTCCTCAAACCGCTGGCAGCCGCCGGAGCGTTCCAGTGAGTCCAGGATATCCGTGGCGTGCAGGGCCAGCGGCGTGTCGTCGTAGACCACGTCGTGCGTCCGCTCACGCCGACCGGTCTGCTCCAGAAGCCGCTGGAAGGCGTCGAACAGGTCCCAGACCTCCACCTCCTCCAGCTCAACCTCCCTCCCATCGGACTCGATTTTGGGTGGCGTGCGCGTGTGTTTGAGGGCTTGAACCTCGGCGGCGACGCCCAGTTGGTTGGCCGCGTCTTTGAACTTCTTGTACTCCAGGAGTTGCCGGACCAGTTCGAGCCGCGGATCGCCGAAGTCCTCTTCCTCCTCCTCGATCGCCGGGGGCCGGGGGAGGAGCATCCGCGACTTGATCTCCATGAGGGTGGCGGCCATGACCAGAAAGTCCCCCGCCGCGTTGGGGTCAAACTGCTCGATCATTTGGACATAGGCGACGTATTGCTCGGTGATGCGGGCAATGGGGATATCGTGAATCTCGACCTCGTCCCGGCGGATGAGAAACAGGAGCAGGTCCAGCGGCCCGTTGTAGACGTCGAGTTCGACGCGGTAGTCCTTCACGCCGTTGAGTTCCTGCCGGCCACGATGCCCGTCGCTTCCCGGACCTCTTCCATGACCTCGCAGGCGATGCGGCGGGCTCGCCTCGCTCCGTCCCGGAGAATGTCTTCCACCCGGTCCGCCTCCGCGGCCAGAATCGCTCGGCGATCCCGGGCCGGCCCGAAAATGCGCTCGTACACCTCGAACAGCCGCTTCTTCACCTCGCCGTACCCCATGCCCCCCTTGCGGTAGGCCGCCTCGACCTCGGCGGTCTCCTCCGGCCGGGCCAGAAGGCTGTAGATGGCGTACACGTTGCACCGATCCGGGGTTTTGGGCTCTTCGACGGGCGTGCTGTCCGTCTTCATGCTCATGATCCGCTTGCGGATGGCCGCCGGCTCATCAAACAGGTCGATGGTGTTTCCGTAGCTTTTGGACATCTTCTCACCGTCGACGCCGGGCACCAGCGGGGCGCGGTTCAGCTTGGCCTCCGGACGAATGAGGACATCGCAATGGAACGCGGAGTTGAACCGGGCGGCAATGTCCTGGGTCATCTCGATGTGCTGGACCTGGTCCTTGCCCACCGGCACCAGGTGACTCCGGTAGATCAGGATGTCGGCGGCCATAAGGATCGGGTACGACATCAGGCCCATGGTCGGCTCGATGCCCTTGGCCGTCTTGTCCTTGTAGGAATGGGCGCGGCGCATCAGGCCCTCGTTGGTGACAGTGGCCAGGATCCAGGCCAACTCGCACACCTCGGGCACGTCCGACTGGCGAAACAGGGCGGCCCGGGCGGGGTCCAGCCCTAGGGCGAGGTAGTCCAGGGCCACGTCCAGGGTCCGCTGGCGCAGTTCGGCCGCGTCGCGGACGGTGGTCAGGGCGTGGTAGTTGGCGATGAAGAAGAGGCACTCGTGCTGCTCCTGCAGCTCGATGTGCTGGCTGATGGCGCCCAGGTAGTTGCCCAGATGGAGCTTGCCGCTCGACTGGATTCCGGAAAGCACGCGCATACTGCTAAACCTCCGCGCGAAGGGTACGGCCTGCCCCGGATGTTTTCAAGAGACACCGGCCCGCTCGGATAATTCACACCTTCGGGAGGCGGCTCCGGCCCGTTGCCGTCGTCCCGCGTTGGGTGTACACTCCCCCCCGCAACTGGCGCGGGACAGGGTAAAGAATGGAAACAACGACTCTCAAACATCAAAATGGCGCTCTGCTGATGATGCGAATCCCACGCGTTCCTGCACCGTTTCTCCTGTGCCTCGCTTCCATCGTACTCCTCGCCGGGGGTTGTCGCGACAAGCCGACCGAGCCGACGACCATCGTACTGGACGGCGTCATTGAGAAGATCGACCTGCCCGGCCAGGAAATCACGGTTCGCTACTACGCCGAGAAACAGAAGACCGAACGCAAGCAGAAGGTCCGCTTCAACATCGCCACGGAAGTCCTGATTAACGGCGCCCTGGCCCGTTTGGAGGACATCCGCGTCGGAGAACGGGCGCGAGGTGAGGTCCTCATCGAACAGTCGGCCGACGACATGGTGTACACGGCGAAGCGGGTCGAGATCCGGCGGGCCGAGCCTCTGAAGCCCACGCCGGCCGTGCCCGGGGAACAGGCAACTGACTCGTAGGAGTGCCGGGACCGACCGCACGAGCGCGGCCGGACGGCCTCCGCTGTGGAGAGTAACGACGTGACAACGGGCGACATGCACCCTGCCGACGGGTCCTCTTCCATCCCCCCTTCGGGGATCCCGGTCGCAGGCCCGCGCGGAAATTGGAAGTCCAGTGGGCGACTGATGGCCGGACTGGCGTTGCTGGTCCTGGCAGCCTACCTCCCCTCCCTGCAGGGCACGTTTCTCATGGACGACGTGAGCGTCGTCCAACTGAATCCCCGATTGACCGAACCCGGCGGCCTGCGTCGCATCTGGTTCTCCACCGAGAGTGAGCAGTATCAACCCCTGGTGTACACGACGTACTGGATCGAGCACCGGCTGTGGGGCCCCAATCCCGTGGGGTTCCGCGTGGTGAACGTGCTTCTGCACATCGCCAATGCCCTGCTGCTGTTCGTGATCTTCCGCCGCGTGGGAGTGCTTGGCTCGGTGGTGGCGGCGATGCTGTTCGCGCTGCACCCGCTCAACGTCGAGTCCGTGGCGTGGATCTACGAACGCAAGAATGTTCTGTCCGGGCTGTTCTTCCTGCTGACACTCGCCGCACTGCTTCGCCACCACGAGCGGAATCGGCCCGCCTGCTATTATCTGGCGATTCCCCTGTTCACGCTGGCCCTGCTGAGCAAGGCGTCCACCGTGGTGCTGCCCGCCGTCCTCCTGCTGTACTGGTGGAGTGCCCGCACGCTCAACGCCCGTAAGCTCCTGGAGTCCCTTCCGTTCTTCGTGCTGGCGGGCGCCATGGCCGCCCTCACGGTGTGGTACGAAAGCACGCACACCGGCGCGGCAGGTCCGGAGTACGCGGCCGGTTTTGCGGAGCGCTTCGCCCGCGCCGGGTGGATTGTGGCGTTCTTTGCACGCAAGGTCTTCGCCCCGGTGAACCTCTGCTTCCTCTACCCACGCTGGAGCGTCAACCCGGCCGCCGTGACGAGCTACGCTCCCCACGCCGTGATTCTGATCGTCCTGGCCATCCTGATCGCCAAGCGCAAGACCTGGGGGCGACCGGCGTTGCTGGGCGTAGGAACCTTTCTGATCGCCCTGTTTCCCGTCATGGGCTTCTTCAACATTTACTACCACCAACACTCCCTGGTGGCCGACCACTTTGCCTACCTGCCGCTGATCGGACTCGTCGGCCTGACCGTACACGCGGTGGCCGTCGTGCTGCGGCGCGCCGGCTTCTTCCAGCCGAACCCGTCGGCCGGGCGCTCCAAGGCCGGCGTGCGTGAGTTGGCGTTTCTCTTCATCGTGTTGTGCTGGTACCTGACGTGGCAGCGGACGCAGGTTTTCGCGAATCCGTTGGCCCTGTGCAACGACACGATCGAGAAGAACCCGGCCTCGTGGGTAGCCTACCAGAAACGAGGCGAATTCCGACTTCAGACGCTCAGCCTGCATCTGACGGCATACAGGAACAGCCTGAACGTCTCGGCTGCCCAACTGGACGATGAGGTTGCCAAGGAGCGAGTGAGGCGGCTTGAGGAAACGCTTGCCGACTTCCAGAAGGCACTGGAACTGCAAACGGGTGGACAGCGAAGCGTCGTGCTGGCCACCATCGGCACGACCCTGCAACAACTGGATCGAGGAGACGAGGCCATGACGTATTTCAGACAGGCCGTTGACATCGACCCCGACAAGGCGGCCCTCCGATTGCTGCTGGGCGACGCCCTCGAGCGGTCGGGCCAGATGGAAGCCGCCGTAACCGAGTATCAAACAGCCGTGAAACTGGAGCCCGACTTCCTCATGGCCCGCCGTCGCCTGGGGCAACTTCTGCTTCGCGCCGGGCGCCCGGGTGACGCCCTTCCGCACCTCGCAGAAGCAGCAAGGATGAGCCCGAAGGACACTCAGATCGCGGCCCTGCTGGAGGCCGCACGCCAGCAGGTCGAGATGCAAGAACGCGAGCTCGCCCCCACCGGCCCCTGACGCCGTGCCCGCGCAGCACGATCACGACGGCGGTAGCACGCGAAGCCTTGCCTCGCCCTCGTCGGCAAATACCGCGGACGCGACCGCCGCCACCAGGTCCTCGTACTCGTCTTCCTGAATCGTCCGGGGGTCGAAACAGATTCCGTCGTCCCGAATCCGAGCGATCACCGGAATCTCCGTGTGCCGCAATGCCGCAAGCACGGCATCCACGCTCCGTCGCCCGGGACGCCACTGCACGACCACGGTCGGCAACTCGCGCCCGGGCAGCGATCCCCCGCCCGCGCAAGACACGTCCGAGCACACGTAGAAATGCTCTGACGGCACGGCGTGCTGGAACAGCTCGCACAACGCTCGGGCGCGGTCGGCCAGCGAGTCCGTGTCGAGATCAAGCATGGCCAGCGTGGGAATCGCCCGCCGGGCCTCTGCGGGATCGTCGTAGTGCCGCAGAGTAGCCTCCAGGGCCAGCAGCGTCAGCTTGTCTACGCGGCAGCACCGGGCCAGCGGGTTGGCCTCGATTTTCTCGATCAGGTCGCGCCGCCCGAGAATGAGCCCGGCCTGCGGCCCGCCCAGCAGCTTGTCACCGGAGAAACAGACGAGGTCCGCGCCCGCCGCAAGGGACTCCCCCACATATGGCTCACCCGGCAGGCCCAACGCGGCCAGATCGAAGAGCGCCCCGCTGCCCAGGTCGTCCAGGGCCAGCAGCCCCACGCGATGGGCAAGCTTCACAATCTGCTCCAGCGGCGTCGTGTGGACGAACCCGGTCACGCGGAAGTTGCTGGTATGCACCCGCATCAGCAGGGCCGTGCGATCGTTGATGGCATCCTCATAGTCGTGCAGGTGCGTTCGATTCGTCGTGCCCACCTCCCTCAGAAGCGCGCCACTGGACGTCATGATGGACGGAAGGCGATACGAACCGCCGATTTCAACGAGCTGGCCGCGGGATACGATCACCTCCCGGTCCCGCGCAAACGTGTTCAGAATCAGCAGCGTGGCCGCCGCATTGTTGTTTACCACGGTGGCCCCCTCGGCCCCGGTCACCTCGCAGATGAGTTCGGCGGTTTTCCGCGTTCGGCTGCCGCGCGAGCCACTTTCCAGATCGTACTCCAGCGTGCAGTACCCCGCCGCCGCGTCGCTGATGGCCTCGATGGCCGCCTCGCAGAGCGGCGCACGTCCAAGCCCCGTGTGCAGCACCACCCCGGTCGCGTTGATGACCCGCCGCACCGACGGAACCAGGCGTTCCCAGAGCAAGTCCTCCGCCGTCAGGAGCACCGTGTTCGCATCGACCGGCTCATCCCCGTGCCCGGCCAGAATGCGCGCCCGAACGTGTTCCACGGCATCACGAATCGCCCGCACCACGGCCGGCCGGGAAGCGTGCTCCAGCCAGCGCTGCGCCGCTTCCGCGTGGAGGAGGTCGGCCACGGACGGAATCGAGCGCAGTCGTTCCTGTTGCTCCGGAGTCATCGCGATTGCTCCTCGTTGACAAAGCGCAGGTCGCCCTCCCGCCGGGTGAACCCCACGCGATCCAGGTACTCGACGATCGGCACCATGTATTTCCGGCTCGACCCCAGGTGCTCGCGAAGCTGCGACACCGTAACGCCCGGCCCGGCCCCCGCAAGCTTTCGCACCGCATCCCGCAGCTCCCGTTCGCGGTCTGCATGCAGATACAGGCCGTTCTGCACTTCGATGAGTTGGTTGAATGCTTGTGCCACCTTGACCAGGCGCAGCAGACGCTGGCGAGTCGCCTCCTTGGCGACCTTCAACCCATCCAGCGCCGGCGGCTGAAACGCAGCCGCATGGTACTCGGCCACCATCGCGCTGAGGACCTTCTCGTCCTGGGCCGATAGCTCAGGCGCGAACTCCGGGCGGCACACGTACTGGCCCAGCAGCTTCACCCGTCCCTGCTTCACGAGCCGATCCAGCAGCGACCGGCCCAATCCCTTCTCGCTTTTCCGATCCAGCCACCCGAGAAATGCGTCCAGACGGCAGCCGGGCGTATCGGGACGGGCCTGGTGGTACCGAGCCAGCCAGCGAGCCGCCCGTTCCAGGAACGCGTCCACGCCCGACGCCGACACGCGGCGCGGGCCGCCGTCCAGGCTGACTCGCAGACCCTGCGCATCCAGCGCCGCGTACAAGCCGGGCAGGTCGGCGGGTTCCACCCCGGCCTGGGCACATAGGGCCAGGTCCGCGGGCGGATGGAACCCCCAGAACCGCAACACCTCCGCCAGTCGCACAAATCCGTCCGGCGAATCGAGGGCGGCCAGGCCGGCTCTCTCGGCCTCCCGATCCGCCATCCATCGACGGGCGCGGCACCGAAGCACCACACCCCCGCCAATGGTCCGGGTTGCAGACTCGTCCCGTATGATGAAACGCTGCCCGTGTGCTGCAACCGTCGGTTCTCCTGCCCGAAGCTGAACGTACCCGGTTGTTCCAGGCGCCAGGGGACCGGGTCCCAGCGGGACAACCCGAACCAGCAGTTCCTGCGTGCCCAGGCACAGACGAACACGGCTCGAAGGGCGGATCGGCCGCGGGCACGACGCTAGACACGTCAGGCGTGCGTCGAGAATCCGCGACGCTGCCAGATACCCGGGCGTAGCCAGGGCACAGCCCCGTTCCAGGCTCTCGCGGTCGGTCCCAATCAGGTTCAAGGCGGCACGCTGGCCGCGTTCGAGCCGGTCGGCCTGTCGCCCGTGCGTCTGCATGTCGCGAACCTTACAGGCTGTGCCGTGAGGCCAGACCTCCAGGGATTCGCCGGCCGAGACATGGCCGCGCAGCACGGACCCGGTCACGACGGTCCCCCGCCCCTGGACCGTGAACACGCGGTCCAGCGCCATGTGAAACGGGATGCGTGCCTCCCGCGCCGGAATCCGCTCCGCCACGTCGACCAGGGCCTTCTTCAACGCTTCCAGCCCCGCGCCCGTTATTGCGGATACGGGCACGATGGGCGCGTCCTTCAGCGGCGTGGACGCGAACAGCTCGCACAGTTCCTGCTCTACCAACTCAATGAGTTCGGGCTCGACCAGATCCGCCTTCGTGACGGCCACCACGCCGGTCCGCACGTTCAGCAGTGTCAGGATGTCCAGGTGCTCGGCCGTCTGCGGCATGACGGAATCGTCGGCCGCCACCACCAGCAGCGCCAGGTCGATGCCCGTCGCCCCGCTGACCATCGTTCGCACAAATCGCTCGTGCCCGGGGACGTCCACCACGCCGAATCGAAACCGGCCAATCGCCAACTTGGCAAACCCCAGCTCGATCGTCATGCCCCGCCGCTTCTCTTCGGGCAGGCGGTCCGTGTTCGTGCCGGTCAGGGCTTGCACAAGCGTGGTCTTGCCGTGGTCGATGTGGCCGGCGGTACCCAGAATCAGGTATCGCTCGCCTTCGCACCCGGCCGATTGGGTTGACGTATCTGCATCAGCCATCGCCGGGATTATCCCGCCGACCCTCGCCCAGGGAAACCCCGCCGCTTGGTCACGTGACAAGCCCGCATTACACTGCTCGCAACGCCCCCATTCGTTCGGAGGATGCCTGTCATGCGTGTCTGCGTTGCCGACCATCGTTGGAGCGGAGTGGCTGTCGTGGCCTTTCTGATCGTCCCGCCGCAGGTACCCGCCGCGTCGCCGGACTGGGTGGCCACCGGGCAAGAGGCCATGGTGGCCGCCGACTCGCCCTATGCCTCCGCGGCGGGTCTGGAAATCCTCCAGGCCGGCGGCAACGCGATGGATGCCGCGACGGCCGTTTCGTTTGCCCTGGCGGTCACGCGGCCGGAGAGCACCGGCCTGGGCGGCGGCGGATTCCTGATTGCCCGGTTTGCGGATGGGCGCGTGGTCGTGGCCGACTTTCGCGAGACGGCGCCGGCCGCGTCCACGGCGGATATGTTCGTTCGGGCGGTCGCCCGGGACACCCAGGCACCGCCGCCCAGCCAATACGGCTATCTGGCCGCCGGCGTGCCCGGCCTGCTGCGGGGACGGGTGGAATTGCTGGCTCGCCACGGCACCCTGCCCCTTCCCAAAGTCCTTCAACCGGCCATCCGCCTCGCCCGCGACGGGTTTGCGGTCGACCAGACTTATGTCGACGACTCCCGCAGCGCCGCCCGGACGTATGAAAAGTACCCGGCGCTGAAGGAGACCTGCAATTTCGTGTATCGCCGCCATCTCCGGGAGGGCCGGCCCTGGACGGTCGGTGAGCAGCTTCACCAGCCCGAACTCGCACGATTACTCGAAGGCATCGCCACGCACGGGCCGGAATTCTTCTACGAAGGCCCGGTGGCGGAGGCGTTGGAAAAAACAATGGTCGCCCGGGGCGGCATCATGACGGCCGCCGATCTGCGGGGATACCAGGTGCGATATCGCGAACCCCTCCGCAGCACCTATCGCGAGTATGAACTCCTGTTGATGCCCCCGCCCTCTTCCGGCGGCATCGCGATCGCCGAGACCCTCAACATCCTGGAGACCGTGGACTTGCCGCATCTGCGGCGCGCCGAGCCGATCGTAGCGCACCATTATCTGGCCGAGGCCATGAAACACGCCTTCGCCGATCGAGCCCGCTGGCTCGGGGATGCGGATTTCGCGGCCGTGCCGACGGCGCATCTGCTGTCCAAGGCGTATGCCCGCACGCTGGCAGCCCGAATCCAGCCCGACGCCGTCGGGCAGGCCGACGCGTACGGGGCAGTTCAGATTCCCGATGACGCCGGCACGTCCCACTTCTGCGTGATCGACCGATGGGGCAACTGCGTGGTGAGCACGGAAACGATCAACACGCGATTCGGGTCGCTGGCCGCCGTGGACGAATGGGGCCTGATCCTGAACAACGAAATGGACGACTTCACGGCCATTCCCGGTGAGGCCAACCTCTTCGGCCTGCGTCAGTCGGCCCGGAACGAGGTGGCGCCCGGCAAGCGACCTCTATCGAGCATGAGTCCGACGATCGTGCTGCGGGACGGCAGGCCGTACCTGCTCATCGGGGGCTCCGGCGGTCCGAGGATCATCTCATCGGTGCTCAACGTGATGCTCGGCGTGCTGGACGGGCAGCAGACCCTGGAGGAGGCCATGACAGGCCCCCGCCTGCACCACCAGTGGATGCCGGACGAGGTCCAGTTCCGTTCGGCCGTCTCCGAGGAGATCGTTATCGGCCTGAAGAAGTTCGGCCACACGATTTCCGATAAGCGTGGAACGGGCATTGTCCAGGCCGTCGCCGTGCAAGGCAGCGGAGTCGCAGGCGCCTGCGATCCGCTCAAAGGCGGCATACCGGCGGGCTACTAGCCCTGTCCTCGCGGGTCCATGTGCCCGGGGCCTGCATATCGGCCCGACGGAAAACCGCGGCGGCGACACCGACGTCTGGACTCGGCGGCCTCAGGACCGTAGACTCGGATGTAGGCGCAGTTCCCGTCTTCGACGGCGAAAACACCGTTTTCCTGACACGACGGTGCATATTGGGCGGTCTCGCCGGACCGGGCGACCATGAACGAAGGCCCTGACATCCCCCGCCAGTTCCCCCTGGTGCCCGACACCGCACCCAAGGTGCAGCTATCGGTCCTGCGGGGGCCCGGCGCGGGGGCCACCATCCGTCTGCGTCGGATTGTCTCGCTGATCGGTTCCCGGCCGGGATGCAAGGTGTCCCTGAATCACCGGGGCGTGGCCGCGGTCCACTGCGCCGTGGTGAACACCGGCGCCGAGGTGTTCGCCCGCGACCTGGTGACGGACACCAAGACGTATCTCAACGATCTGCCCCTGGAGTGCGAGCGCCTGGGGGACGGCGACGTGCTGAAGATCGCCCAATGGGAACTGGCCGTACATATCCAGGAACGATCCCTGGGCGACGCGGCGGATGACGCCAGTTTGCTTGACCTGGAGCCGACGCAGGCGGTGGCGCTGCAGGTGGCGGACAACGGACAGCTCACCAGGCTCCGCCGCGACGTGTGCGTGGTCGGCCGCAAGTCCGGCTGCGATGTTCTGGTTCAGCACCAGCACGTGTCCCGGGCCCACGCGCTGATCGCCACGTATATGGGACAGCCATCGGTGTTCGACCTGCTCAGCAGTAACGGCCTCCAGCTCAATGACAAGCCGGTGGTTTTCGCCCCCATCTACTCCGGAGACCGTCTCCAGGTCGGCGAAGCCGCTCTGCGCGTGGTGATTCCGAACCAGGTTGCGCGGCAGGCCGCGGCCCCCGACAACGCGGACGTGGATACGACGGTCATTCGGCTGGATGATGAGGACGACCAGGTGGACATCCGCGCCGCCGAGATTGACCCGCGCTCGCCGTTCTGACCTCTGTCGTGCCGCGCTCTACGCGGGCGCGCTCCCCCCTGCCGGGGACCGCTTTCGGGCACAGCACCATACGAGCACGGACGCCAGAATCGCCACACCCCCGGCCAGCAGCGCATCGCGGTATTCGAGCAGAACGAGCTTCCCCACGAAGAACATAACGGCGTACAGGGCCAGCGCGCTGCCCAGCCACAGGGCGACCACGCCCGCCACACCCCGGTCCCGTGGCACGTCCGGACAGGCCCGGGCCACCGGCCCCCACAGGTACGCAACGGGGCGGATCCGCCGGTAGAACGCTTCCAGCTTGGCCGGATGGGTCGGCGACGTGAGGAACGTTGCCAGAAGCCAGGTTGGTGTGCAGATGGAGACCGTGATGAGGATTCGCTGGGCGCCGGACAACTCAAGGCCATACCGCCGGTCCAGATAGGGCAGGGCAGTCGTTACGATGAGGGAGGCCATCATGGCCGAGATCTCGGACCACGCGTTCACCCGCCACCACAACCAGCGCAACATCAGCACCATTCCGATGCCGGCCTGAAGATTGAAGAGAGTGAGGACGGCTTTCTCAATGCTGGTCATGTAGTAGGCAACGACGATGGCCAGGGCCGCATACACAAGCACGGACACGCGGGCGACGCGAACACACTGCCGCTCGGTTGCAGAGGGCACGAGGAACCGACGGTAGATGTCCGTCACAAAATACGAGGCGTTCCAGTTCAGATGCGTGTCCACCGTGGACATGAACGCCGCCAGCAGGGAGGCAATGAGAATCCCCCGAATGCCCGCCGGCAGAATTTCCATCAGGAGCTTCGGGTAGCCGGACTCGGGGTCTTCGAGGCCCGGGTACCGCAGGAAGGCAACCAGCCCCACCACGATCCACGGCCAGGGCCGCAGTGCGAAATGAGCGATGCTGTACCAGATTGCGGTGAGGGTGGAGTCTTTCTCCGATCGTGTGCTGAACATGCGTTGGGCCGCAAAGCCTCCGCAGTCGCCCCACCACAGGATTCCCAGAAACACCGCGAAGGTCGTGATCGGCATCCACTGGGAGTTCGACTCCGGAAGAAAATTGAGGGCCGCCACGGCCCGGTCTGATCCGAACTGCTCCAGCAGTCGAAGCTTGATGTCTTCCATGCCGCCGACCGACTGGACCGCCATCATTGCGAAGACCACCGCCCCGATCATCGCGATGACAAACTGGAGAAGGTCGGTGACCACGATTCCCCAGAATCCGGAAAGCACCGTGTACAGCGTGGCGATTCCGAAAAGCGACAACAACACGATCCATTTCCACACATCGATGGACCCGGGCGCGGCGCCCAGCGACGCTTCCACGCTCGCCTGCAGAGACTCCGCCCAGGCCGGACGCCCGAGCGTCGCGGTGACGATTTTCTGCATGGCCAGCATGACCCACGCCAGCGTACACGTGCTGAAGATGAGCGAGGTGTAGACGGCCTTGAAGCCGCGGAGGAAGCTCGCCGCCCGGCCGGAATAGCGAAGCTCGATGAACTCCGCGTCAGTCGTCAGCCCGGCCCGTCGCCAGAGCCGGGCGAAGAACACGACGGCCAGCGCCCACGCGACCGCCTGGTTCCACCACAGCCAGTTGCCGGCAATCCCCTTGGTCGCGACAAGGCCCGCCACGAACAACGGCGTGTCCGCGGCAAAAGAAGTGGCCACCAGCGACGTTCCGGCCAGCCACCACGGCAGGTTCCGGCCCGCCACGAAATACTCCGCGACGCTCCCACTGGCACGCTTGATGAAGGCGATCCCGATGGCCGTGACGACCACCACATAGAGACCGATGATCGCCCAGTCGAGCCAGTGCATCAGCGCTCGCACCCCGGAGGAACGGGCTCACCCGCGTCTGCCCCGGTGAAGCAGACCGCCAGCAGCGCGAAGTCCGCCAGATCGGCGACGCCGTCGCCGCTCAGGTCAGCATCCCGGGCCAGCCCCACGGCCTCGACCGTCGGCCCGCCGAGATGCGCCACCCAGGATGTGTAGTCGCTCAGATCCACGTCGCCGTCGCCGTCCCAGTCGGCAATGTTACCGGGGTTCGGAGCATAGCCGGCCCAACTGTCGTAGTGGAAGACGCTGAACCCGTCCAGCGCGGCAAGACGAGGGGGGCTCAGACGCACGTGGAACTCCTCCAGGGTCATGGTCATGGCCGCGTTGGGCGTCGGACCGTCGTCCGCGAAGCTGTTGTTGGGGTGCTCGGGCGGCACGTGGTGGATGTCCGCACCGAGCTGGATCCGCCGGCCCTTCCCGGCGGCCATGTCCAGTTCGGGGATCGTCACGTTCGCCAGGGCCGTCGCCGTGTCGTAGTAGCTCATCAGCACGACGTCGTCGACCAGGTCGAGCGTGTGCTCCAGGAAATACTGTGTCACTCCTCCGTACGCGAACGGGGATGGCAGCATGCCGGCCGTGTCGAAATGCGTGGAGAGATCCACGCCGATGTCCATCGCAGACGCGCCGTTCTCATCGAGGTGCGCCCGGGCGTTCACCAGCACGTTGTCGAAGTAATTCCGCGCCACCTGCTGTCGCTGCGATTCCGTCCCGCCCCACGTGGAGTGCAGCCAGAACTCAATGTCAAAATGGATCGCGTCGAAATCGTCGGTGGCGTCGCCCGGGGTGGCCTCGTGCAGGGCGAGCACCTGGTCAATCCGCAGCCGGACCAGGGCCGGATGGTCCTGCCAATCCGTACCGTCCAGCAGGGCCTCAATGCGAATGCCGCTGGCGTGACATGCGGAGATGAACGTTCGCAGATTCGCCTTCGCTTCGTCACTGCCCAGGGCCCAGACGCCGTACGCACCGCAGTAAATGCGGTTCACGCCCTCGCGCGCGCAGAAATCCAGCACCGCCTGCGAGGCGGCCTGGCTCTCGAAGGTGCTGCCCGCGTAGAACCACATAGCCCGGACGGCGTCCCCATCCGGCGGCGGGCGCAGGGAAACGGGCGTCAACGTGTAGCCGGCCCCGCCCCCGAAAACCGCGATGATCTCATCGAAATCGAAGCGGGCGCTGCCCGTCTGGCCGTTCTTCTCTGCAATCAGCTTGGGGGTGCCCGATGCCAAATCCAGCGATCCGGACCCCGCGGTGCGCGTCAGCGTGGCAAGGTCAAACTCGTACGTCTGATACGCGCTTCCCAGCGTCACGCTTGCCGATGAGAACTCCGTTCCGCCCGGCAGGTCCAGGGCGAACCGCAGTTTGGGCGTTCCCGTGTGGCCGGACAGCCCCACCATCCGCGCATCGACCCTCACCGCCACGAAGCCGCTCAGGTCCACCACGTTCGTGGCGATGTCACCGATGCCCCACGTGGACGAGCCCCAATCCACGGTGTGGAAGGCGCCGTTTCCGACCGATCCGTCCGCGATCACGCCGCGGTCGATGGTTCCAGCCCCGAACGCGCTCCAGTTCGCACGCGGGTTGTAGCTCCCCACCGGGGCGGAGTTGAAATTCTCGATCACCTGATCGGCGCCCGCAGGGACCGCCGCTGCAACCAGCACGCCGACCCATGCCAACGCGCGATATGTTTCCCATCCGTGTGTACGCATCGAGTGCCTCGTTCCTCCCGCAAACACGCCTTCCGCGGGCGTGCGCTGCTCATGGATGTTACAGCCCCCCGGGGGGCAGGCTGTTCCTGTCCGTCCACCGGGTCCAACTCACTTCATCGTACCGCACGTCCATGGGTCGCCGCGACACGACGTGCGTGTCCATGGCCATGGCGTTCAGCCGTCCCCCATGCCGATTCCCGATGATGCGTCGATTCGCCTGCGCCTTGGGCGCCGGCGTGCCGTCCATCTGTCGATAGCCGTAGAAGAAGTTCTCCCGATTGTACCGCCACCCCGGGTCGGACACGCTCGTGATGGGATTGTGATTGTCCATCAGTCCGATCACGGCGCTCGGCCGCTTACAGAAGTCGACCTTCTGGATGAACCCCGGCAGCGGGGGCGGCGGGCTGATGCGGCCGCGATCGATCTCGTCGTTCGGCCCCGGGCGCTGCATTTCCTCATTGTAGGCGTAGCTGCCCCCGACCTCCACACGGTCCACGGTGTGCGTCGTGCCGTTCCAGTTGCGGATGGCCCGCGGGGCCTTCTCGGAGGGACACAGGAACACGGACGGTCCGCTGTCTCGGATCACCGCCCCGCTGTCCGCATACGCGTTGAGGCCCTGGTGGATGATCTTTCCGTCGAAGAACATCCGCGGCCAGCGATTCTGCGTGGCGAGCGAGTCGACGGGCGCGGGCCAGACGCCGCCGTACAGCTCCGCGTACTGGACGAACGCCTGTCCCATGCTGCGCAGGTTGGCCTTGCACGACACGTCCTTGGCCTGGTCGCGGGCCCTTCGCAGACTCGGCAGCAGAATCGAGATGAGCAGGGCGATGATCGACACCACCACGAGAAGCTCGATCAAGGTGAACGCGCAGTGCCTTGCTCGCGACGGTCCGGCAGCAACTCGACCTCTCATGGGTTTTCCTCCATCGTGCGATAATACTTGTAGGCATGAATGGCCAGCCCCGCGCATCCGGCCGTTTGGGCCAGCACGTACTCCAACGTCTCCAGTTGCTCGGCGAAATAGCTTCGCGGATAACAGCCGAACGTGATTCCCTTCTCCACCAGCGGCCCCGTTCCCAGCTCGACGGCGGCAAACACGGGCACACCGAGCCGATGCCCCAGCTCGAACTCCGTCCGGCAGCACGCCACCACCCCGTTTACGCCGGTCACCCGCTCCCGGTACGACATGATCCCCACGTTCTGAACCAGCGCGAACAGCGCCTCCAGCAGCGGCACGTCCCCCTTCGGACCCGCCACCGTGAAGGCGGCGTTCCCGTCGGCGTCACACAAATCCCACCAGAACGGGATGTCCACGCCGTAGACCATCCCGGCCGCGTCGCAGCGGCGACGCAGTTCCCGATTCAACGTGATGAAATCCGCCAGCAGCTCACGCCGCGCCGCCGGGTCTTTCCACTCGGGCAGCACGTACGGCTCGTTATCCATGTGGACAGCCGGGTAGCGGCCTTCCGGACGCCCCTCGCGGTTGAAGCCGTCCAGAGCGTCCAAGAGTTTGAACAGTCTTGCGTGGTTGCGGGCAAAGACGAAATCCGGCGCTCCGTCCAGGGCATGCACCGTCACCCCGGCCTTGTGCGCCGCCGCATTGAACTGACGCTGTTCCGCCACATGGTGAAGCACAATCCCATCGTTCTGGTAGTCGTAGGGGACCTGGCAGAAGAGGTCTGTGATCCCCTGCCGCCGGCAGAACGCCAGCAGCGCCTCTCGCTCCGCCGGGTCCGGGAGAATGCGGGCGGTCTCCCACACCCACATCGCCTTTCGCAGCGGGTGGGCCGCAGGCGCCGGGGTGGCCGGGGCCGCGGTTGCATCGGACGAAGCACCGAAGGCCGCCTGATCGATCGCCACCCAGCCCGCGCCCGGTCCCTCCAGCAGCACCCGAACGGCGCCGACGCCGGGCGGACCCTGCACATCGGGCGGCAGCGGGAACACGTGCGTCGACCAGGACGTGGCACTCAGATCGTCCGCCGCCAACCGGCCGATCTCGGTCCCGACGCGCTCCAGCCCGTCAAACGGGCCATGCACCACCTCCACCCGCACCCGCCGAGCCCCCGGCTCCCCGAGCAGCCGCAGAAGCAGATGAGGCACGGCCGACACGTCGAGCGGCCGCGGCGTGACACCCGGCCGGTTGTCAAACAAGGGAATCACACCCCCGACCCCGCCGGACGGGGCAGAGGCCTGAACGTCGATCCGCCAACTTCGGACCGCCGGCGCGCCGAATGCAGCGATGCGATCTGTGACCGCGGTCGGAGCGCCGCCGATGCACTGGAAGTACCCTCCCAGCGAGGATTCGACGCCGCCCTGAAAGTCGGCCACGAGCAGCACGCTCCCGTGGTCTGCGGACAACACCGGCATCCCCATGCCCGCCGTCGCACTCATACACACGACCAGCCACTTGCGCGTCATTGGTCCGTCACCTCACGACGTTCAGGCCCATCTCACACGGTGCGACCATTCGGGAGTTGCGTCGATGCCGCACCCGGGAGACGTCAGCCCGTCCCGCGCGTGCCCGCCTCTCAGCGACGACGAGCCGCGATCAACAGCCCCAGACTCATCAGCACGAGCGAAGCGGGCTCGGGAATTCCGGTGATCTGATCGTAGTTGAATTCCCCGATGCCCGTGCCGCCCGTCGGCGCGCTCAGAATCCGCAGCTTGATGATGGAGCTGCTCAGGTCCACGCCCGGCGCAATCGCGGCGAAGTCGATGCTGAGCGTCTGGTACTCGCTCGTCAGCGTCACGGCCGGCGCGTAGTACTCCACGCCCGCCACCTCGATACCGATGTCCAGTTCGGCCACGCCGGTGATGGGCGTGTATCCCGGAATGTCGCGCCACCGGGCGTCCACGCTCAGGCCCGTGTAGGCCGACAGATCGACGCCGGCCGGCGATACGTCAATGATCCCCCAGCCGCCCAGTCCGAAATCCGCCGAATGGAACCGACCCTGCCCCACCGAGCCGTCCGGGATCATCCCGCTGTCCGTGGTGGGCGCACCGAACGAGCCCCAGCCCTGCGGGCCCGACTCGAAATCAAACAAGACACCTGCCGAGCCGACCGAGGCGAAGAGCAGGACCGCCGCGGTGGCTCCCATCGTTGCTGCTTTCATCATTCCGTCCTCCATCGAGAGAGTGCAGAGAGAGCGGGCGCCGCGCTGGCGCCCGTACCATATCCATGCTCAATAACACCAGGGGTAATACCCGTCCGTCACGTCGGGCCCCTGCATGCAATCCAGAAACACCGGCAAATCAGCCAGGTCCACGTCGCCGTCGCGGTCTGCGTCAAACGGCGCGCATTCGGCCGGCGGTTCCGGGTTGTCGAAACACCCCTGGAACGCCGCGAAATCCGCGAGATCCACGGTGCCGCTTAGGTCTCGGTCCGCCCAAGGCGCGATCGCGTCATCCACAAGCGTGATCTCGTCGAACTGGAACACGTTCACGCCGTCCGCGTCGTACCGCCGCCACATCAGTCGCATGCGCGTAATGTGGCTCAGGTTCAGCCCCGGTATGGCGCCGGCCACCGAGTCGTCGTTGTCAAAGGCCGAGTCCAGGGCGGCAAAGGGAATCGTGATGGTCGCCCAATCCGTCGGTACGGGAATCGCCCGGTTCACCGTCGGATGTCCGGGAACCACACGAGACAGCACCGCCACCGTACCGTCGTCGTCCTCCATCTGGAGCTGGACGCGCGCGCCCTCGGTGCCGCCGAAGCTCACGTTCAAGTCCACCTTCATGCGAATGGACAGGCCCGTGCCCAGGCTCAAGTCGAGATTCACGTCATCGACCCCGCCCGGAACGCAGTGCGAGTGAGTGAACAAACCCAGGCCGACGCCCGAGCCGACCCACACACACTGCGGCAACTGCTGCATGTCGCACGCCGTCCAGTCGGCGGCCTGGAACGCACCCGTTCCGTCCTCCGCACCGCGGTCCAGCCCGAAGTCCGTCTGCGGATAACCGAAGAACGTCCAGTCATCCGGGTAACACTCATTGAATTCGCCGTTGGTGTTGAAGTCGTACAGGACGGTGCCCGGAACAATCTGCGTGGTCCCATCCGGCCCCAGGCCGGTGACCTGGTCGAAGTTCAACTCCGCCACGCCCGTGTTGGCGCCCTTGAGCATGACCAGCTTGATCTGCAACCCGGGGTCCGCCAGCTCGGCGGGCGTGATAGGCGCCGTCGCGAATTCGCCGTCCGGCGTCAACTCGTCGAACGACGCGCTGAAGAACTGGTACGTGTCGCTCAACAGCACCGGCGCCGACCAGGTCGCATAACCGATCGCCAGTTGCATCTGCATTTCCGGCGTCCCCGAGAACGGCGTGTAGCCCGGGACGTCCACCAGGCGGGCGGCGACCCGCAGGCCCTCGAACGACGAGAGGTCAACCGGCGGGGACACGCTAACGATTCCCCAGCCGCTCAGATCGAAGTCCGCCACGTGAAACCGTCCCTGGCCCAGCAGCCCGATCGCCGCCGTGCCACTGTCCGTCGTGAGCGGTCCGAAGGCCCCCCACCCCTGCGCCCCGGACTCGAAATCGTACAGGACGACATCCGCCATCCCGACGGGGGACAACGCCAAGATGCCTATCGCCAGCGCGGCTGCGAACACCCCTCGCCCATTGCTCTTTCCCGTCATCGGTATGCTCCTTCACATGACTCGGCAATACGTCTGTCCGGCCCGCCTCAGGTCCACCGAGGCAGGCTGAATATCCGCTGCAGCGTGGGCACCACCGCGCCACGCACGATTCCAAACTCACCCAGAGGCGAGGCCACGACCCGCGTCTGCCCCGCCTCGTACCGCAGGCTGTGGTCTCGCAGAACGGCCTTCACACGCGAAAGCATCGCAAGCTCCAACTCGGCAATGTCCGCTCCGATCACCAGGATGCCCGGCTCCAGCAGGTTCACCGCGTGGACCACCAGTGACGCCATCTCCTCACCCAGACGGTCCATGGCCCGTAACGCCGACGGCGCCCCCGCCCCGACGGCCTCCGCCAGGGCGGTCGGGTCCGCGTAGGGTCGACCCGCCCCATTCACCGCATAGGTCAACGGGTGGGCCACCGGCGACGTGATCTCTCCCGCCGCACCGAACTCACCATGGTACGGCTCGCCGTTCACGATGATGCCGCTGCCCAGACCGACGACCCCGTGCGACGCGTCCGCAAACCGCACGCACAGGTAGACCAGATTCCGGACCGCCCGGCCCACCTCCAGGAAATGCGCCGCCATGCTGCCCGCGGCGCAATCGTTCATCACGTCCGTGCACGTGCCCCATCGCGCTTCGCACATCCGTTGAAGCGGAACGTCACGCCAGCCAAACGGGTGGCTCCAACGCACAACCCCGTTCGCCATGTCCATATGCCCCTGTACGCCGACGCCCACCCCGTACAGGTTCGCCCAGGTCAGCCCTGCCGATTCCAGCAGGCCTTCCCCCACGTCAAACAGACGCTCCACCGTCTCTTCCGGCGGCGCCGGCGCAAACGCGCACCGCGACCGGGCCACCAGCTCCCCCTGCAGATCACACACCCCGGCCCGGATCGTCGTCTCCGTCACCTCAAAGCCGATCGCGCGGGGCTGCTTGCGAACCAGGGCGACCATTCGCGGCGCCCGCCCGCCCTTTGACTCGCCGTTGCCGCGCTCTTCCACCAACCCTTCTGCGATGAGATCGCGAATCACCGACGAAACCGTCGGCGGACGGATGGCCGTCGTCTTCGCCAGGTCGGCTCGCGAGATCTCGCCCTCGCGCCGAATTCGATCGAGGATGAGCGTTCGATTCACGACACGGTTGAGTTGCGGTTTTCCTGTGACTGGCGCTGACATGCCCCTTATCTTAATTAAGAAGCCTAAGAAACTCAATACGAAAAAGTTAACTTCCCTAATAAAGTTCCTGAACTTATGTAACCATTTACCTAACAACGGCTTACACAGAATGTTGGATGGCTTCTACACTGCTCAAGCCACACTTGCCCCTTGGCCAAACCCCCACTTTGTGGCTACCCTTACAGGCAGCGTGACGCGTGCGTGCGCATCAGTACCGTGGGGGTTTTGCAGTGACCAGCCTGAATGGTGATCTCTACTCGGATCTTCAGACGCTGCGCAGGCGCGTGGCCCGCGCGTCGGAAGGGACTGACTCAACCGGGGCCCCGCTGTTGCCGGGGAATGCCTGCTTCCTGGAGGACGGGCGCGTGCTCTGCCGTCCGCGCGACCTGGGAGACAGCCGATACCCCTACGGGCGGCACGGCTTGAACTTCTGGGTGTACGCGTCCGGACGCATGCACGCCAACAACGGCGCCTATTTCGTTCTGCTGCCCTTTCACGCGGGGCAGGAACCGTCCGTCGCCTTCTTCGCCGGGCTGCGGGACGAACCGGACGGCCCGTACACGCCGATCTCTCTCCTCCCCGTGCCGTACATCGACCGGAGCGAATCCCGCATCACCCGCTGCTCCATCCTGGGGCCGGATGCCGCCCATTTCATGACGGACACGGCCGAACTCCGGGCTGCGCTTCGGGTATTCGTAACTCAGGTGCGCCCGGAACACGTCCACGTGACGTTCTCGCTGCACCTGGAAAACGCCTCGAAGTCGCCTCGGGACTTCTTCACGTCCGCGTACGTGAACCCCTTCTGCCGCCACCAGTTCGCGGAAACCAGCGAAGACCCGTGGTTCAAGAAGGTGGACGTGCCGCAAGAGACCGAGTCCGCGGTGTTGCCCCCGTTCGTCGTCTCCGTGAATGAAGACGTGAGCCGCTTTCGTTCGATCACGAACCATGCGTTGATCCGGCGCTCGATTCTGATCGCCGGGCGGTCCGCCCCCTCAGGCTTCGAGACGGAGGTCTGCACGTCCCGGCTGGCGTACATGGGAGATCCGCGCATTGACCTGGCCCAGGCCCGCTGCCTTCGCCTGGGTCGGTTTGCGCGGGAGGTACGGACCACCGTGTTCAACGACGTGGCCGTTGCGGCGGACCTGATCCGATTCCGCCTGCAGCCGGGCGAGACGGCGCGATTCGATTACGTCCTGTCGCTCCCCGAGAATGACGCCGTGCGTGCCCTGGAGATGGAGCGCCCGGTGACCGCCGCGCAGGCGGACGCCGCCCTGGCTTCGCTGCGGGACCGGCTTCGGCAGGTCCGCCACGATCTCGACATGCACGTTGCCGGAGGCACGGATCGCAACCTGGACGCGAACGTGTTCAACCGGTTTCTCCCGTATCTGCGGACGCAGGTGCGGGTCTGCGCCGAGGTCAAGGGATACATGCAGCCCTCCCCCAATTCCCTCATCGGCATTCGCGACGTGTTCCAGGCCATCGAGGGGCACATGTACGATCAGCCGGACGGAGCGCGCCGCAAGATGCAGGAGGCCCTGGAGTACGTACTGGTCGACGGACGTTGCCCCCGGCAGTATTCCCTCCCCCACAACGGCGTCCCCGGGCCGGCCGATCTGCGGGAATTCGTCGACCAAGGCCTGTGGGTGATCTCCACCGTGTACGCCTACGTGTGCCTCACGGGCGACGCGGCGTTTCTGTCCGAGACGCTGGGCTATCATCAGATTGACCCGGCCGACCGAAGTCGGATGGCGCCAGCGGCGGATCGCGACACCGTGCTCGACCACCTCTTGCGCATCATGGACTACCTGGACCGCAGCCGGGACCCGCACACCGGTCTGCTCCGAGCTCTCTACGGGGACTGGAACGACGCCCTGGACGGGCTGGGCACCACGCAGGATTCCGCGATGGAGTTCGGCACCGGCGTCAGCGTGATGGCCAGCCTGCAGCTCTACCAGGCCGCCGGCGAGCTGCTCGCTCTCCTCCACCGCTACTCCGCAGGGCAGCATCCCCGGCGCGTGCAAGCCCTGGCGAATCTGCAATCGGAGCTGGAGGCGGGACTCCTCCGCCACGCGGTGGTCCGGCAGGGAACGCAGCGGCGCATCGTCCACGGCTGGGGCGACCGGCGCCAGTACGACGTGGGAAGCTTCTGTGACAGCGACGGCCAGGCTCGCGACGGGCTGACGTCCAACGCCTTCTGGGTCCTCTCGGGCCTCCTGGACCGCCGGCGGGGCCTGCGCGAGGACATCCTCGGCGCCCTGGATCGTCTCGACTCCCCATTCGGCCTCAAGACGTTTGAACCCGGATTCGCCCCGGACGCCCCGGGCGTGGGGCGGATCCCGAAACTGCCGATCGGCACGGCCGAGAACGGGGCCACCTACGTGCATGCCACGCTGTTCGGCGTTGGCGCCCTGTTCCTGATGGGCGAGCCCCGCCGCGCGTGGACGCAGTTGATGAAGACTCTCCCATTCACGCCCGGGCACGAAGGGCTGAGCCACTCCCCCTTCGTCATGCCCAACTCCTACGTGTACAACCCCGCCCTCAACCTGACGGGGCAGAACATGAACGATTGGCAGACCGGCAGCTCCAACGTGTTGCTGAAGGTGCTGATCCGCCACGTGTTCGGCTTCCAGCCCGGGTTGGACGCGTTGTGTGTCGCCCCGGCCGCCTGGTCACCCTTCCGGTCGTTGTGCCTTACCGCACGAGCCCAGGGACGCCGCGTGCGGATTGAAGTCACCCGTGACGACGCATCGCACAGACGGTTCCGGCTCAACGGCGTCAACGTACCGGCGTCGGTCGACGCACAAACGAGCGTTCCCGCGGTCTTCATCCCGTACGAGAAGCTGCACCACGACACAGAGAACCGGATCGAAGTCGTGGATCCTCTCGCCGACACGGCCGGAGCCCGCAACACCACCCCCGACGCCGCCGTCATCCCCTTGCGGTGACAAGCCGGACCCGGGTAGCCGTACATGCCGCAGACGTTCACCAGCCGTGGGTGTTCCGCATGTGGCTGCAACCCGTCCCTCGCACAGGCAGACTGCTGCATTCATGCAGAATCCTCGCTGATCGCCCCATGCCCACGGGCGTATCTGTGCTCAGAGACCCGTACACCAGTAGACCAGCCAGTAGAAGTAACCGAGCAGGTGTAGTGCCGGTACGAAGACGACATGGAAGACATCCGCGTAGAACGCCACCAGGAATACGATGAAGCCAAACGGCCGGATCGCCGCCACCAGACGTCCGATGCTCTCCGGGAAGAGATGCTCCAGTATCCACGACCCGTCGAGAGGCGGGATCGGAACCAGGTTGAAGACCGCCAGGAACAAGTTGATCATGATCGTCGACTTCAGCACCATCGCCACAGCTTCCAGGACCGGCCCCCCCGGCATCGGCTCGATGAAGACCTGCGGAATCCGGGTCGAAAAGTTGGACACCTCCGCCTGGGGCGCCCACAGCATCAGCAAGCAACCCAGAAGCAGATATCCCATCGCGGCAGCGGCCGCCAGCAGAAGATTCGAGCCGGGACCGGCCAGCGAGATGAGTATGTGGGCTCGGCGGTAGCGCTGAACCGAGCCCAGCAGTACCGGCACAGGCTTGGCATACCCGAACACCGGAGCACCGGCGACGACCAGCAGGATCGGAAGCACGATCGTCCCGAACGGATCGATGTGGGCCAGCGGGTTGAGCGTGACGCGCCCCAGCGAACGGGCGTAATCGTCGCCACACCACCAGGCCGTAATCGCATGCCCGCACTCATGGACGGAGAGCGATAGCAGGACAACGATGATGGATACGGCGATCGCGGCGTGGCTGTATCCCCAACCCCCTCGCACGAGCGATCCGGGGTAACCGGTCACGCCCAAGCGATATGCACAGTACACGCTCAGAACCGATACCGCCAAACCGGCCAGTGTCCAGGCGATTCCCACGACGGCCATCGCCCGGGCGTGTGACAGTGCGCGCGTCCGCCTCGCCTGTCGCAGGAAGCGGATCGCCAGCACAAGGGACGCAGCTCCGAACGCCCACCCGAGCCCGGGGAGAAAGGCCAGCGAACCCAGGATCACCGACCACACGGGGGACGGCATCATCTTCGGCCACATCGGCCCTTCGGACACACGCACCCTCGGCGTTTCCCGGGCCTCCGTGACGGGCTCAGCCACTCCCAGATTGACATGCTCCAGCAGATGCGCCGCTCTGGCTCGCGTCACGAGGAACCCGAGCTCCCAATCGGTCCCGTAGAAGCGGACCACCATGCCCTGCGAAGTGCTCTGAACCTGGATGTCGCGTTCCCAGTCCGCGCGACGCACCTCGTGCGTCTCTTCCGCCGACCGCAGCACGACCGCATCCGGCGAAGCCTCAACGTCCCATTCCCGTCCCTGTCCGTCACGCCAAATCATAACAATTTTGTATGGCAAATGTTACGAACACCGCCCGGGAGTTTCACGCATGTCCGCTGTGGCGGTCGCATCCAGCCGTCGCGCCTCCTACAATCATCGCGAATCCGGAAGCGGCCAGTATAGCCGCCGTGAGTCGTACCGCGAAGACCCTGGCTTGCCGGCCAGGCGGGATGGCATCAGGGAGGAGAACCATGCGCGTAGCCCTAACCGGGGCCACCGGCTTTCTGGGCCGGTACATCGTGAACCGTTTGACGGAACGCGGACACTTCTGCCGGTGCTGGTTTCGGCCGCAAGCCGATCGTGGCGGGTTTCAGAACCACGACGCCATCGAGTGGGTCCCGGGCCGGCTGGACGATCCGTCCGCCGCGGAGGCGCTTGTCTATGGAGCGGATGCGGTCGTGCATGCGGCCCTGTGCCGGCCCGGTGCGGGGTTTCGGGGCGCGGAAGGCGACCCGGTGGATTTCGTGCAGACCAACGTGGTGGGCACAATCCGGCTGATCGAGGCGGCCCGCCGCGCCGGGGTGGGCCGGTTCGTCTTCATCGCGACCTGCGCGGTTCACGAGATCATCCTGGACGATCGCCCCCTCGACGAGTCTCATCCGCTCTGGCCCACCAGCCACTACGGCGCCCACAAGGCCGCCATCGAGAAGTTCGTGCATAGCTACGGTTTCGGCCACGGGTATCCCATCTGCTCATTGCGTCCGACGGGCATCTACGGGCTCGCGCGCCCCGTCTCCGCCAGCCGGTGGTTCGAGCTCGTTCGACGGGTGAAGCGTGGAGAGCGAATCGCCACGGCGCGCGGGGGCAAGGAGGTTCATGCCGTTGACGTGGCCCGGGCCGTGGAAGTCCTCCTGCACGCGGACCCGAACGTCATCGCCGGGCAGGCGTACAACGGCTATGACATGTACGTGTCCGAACAGCAGGTGGCATCGATCGCCCGCGACATCACCGGCAGCCACAGCGTGATCGAGGACCTTGCCAGGGAGCCCCGGCACCAGATCGATACGCGGAAACTCCGGACGCTGGGCATGACGTTCGGAGGTGTGCCGCTGCTGGAAGACACCGTCCGGCGCCTCGTCGCCGCCGCGGACTAATGCCCCGGCAGCACGTCGATGAGCTGGTCAATCTCTCTCGGAGTGTTGTAGAAGTGCGGGCTGGACCGCAACCGGCCGGCGCGCGTGGCGATAACGATCCGGTGTTCGCCCTCCAGGTGCCGCTGGATGTCGTCGTGGTTATGCACGGGCGAAATGAACGAGACGATAGCGCTGGCCTCGCCCTGCTCCCGCGAGCTCACCACGCGATACCCCTTGTCCCGCAGCCCCGTCACCAGCCGGTCCGTCAGAAACAGGACCCGCTTCTCCACGTTCGACACGCCGATCTCCAGGAGCAGGTCCACGGCGGCCCCCAACCCGAACACGCCGGCCAAGTTGTAGGCGCCGCTGTCGTAGCGCCGGGCGTCGTCATGAAACTCAAACTGGTAGCGGCCGAAGTCCAGCATATTCTTCATGGACGCCCAACCGATGGTCGTCGGGCGCAGGAACCCCTGCAGCTCTTTGCGAACGTAGAAGACGCCGATACCCTCCGGCCCGCAGAGCCACTTGTGGGCGTCGGCGGACAGGAAGTCGACGTGCATGGCTTCCACGTCCAGCGGCAGCATGCCCAGCGACTGAATCGCGTCCACGCACAGGAAGACGCCCTTCTCCTTGCAGTAGTCGCCCAGCGCCGCCAGGTCCGTCCGGAACCCGCTGGCAAACTGCACGGAGGAGATCGTCACGACGCGGGTCCGATTGTCGATCAGGTCGATCAGACGCTCCAAAGGAATGCGGCCCTGCTCCTCCATGGCCGTCCGCAACTCCACGCCGCGGGCCGCCAGGGCCTGCCAGGGGTACACGTTGGCCGGAAACTCCACGCTGGTGCTGACGACATTGTCCCCGTTACGCCAGTTCAGGCCGTTTGCCACCATGCTCAGGCCCTCGCTGGTGTTCTTGATGAAGGTGACCTCGTCGGGTTTCGCGTTGATCAGGCGGGCGCAGGTCTGCCGGACCGTGTCCGCCTGCTTGTAGAAGTTCCCGCGCAGATAGCTGTTCTGCTCACAATGGGCGACGTATCGCCGCATGGCCTCGGCCGCGCGACGGCTCAACGGCGCGACGGCCGCATGGTTCTGGAAGTTGAAGTTCCGCGTGATCGGAAACTCGTCTCGAATCGCTTCCCAGTCCATGCCTGCTAGACCTCCCGGCGGCCCCTCCGGGCTTTCATCGGCCACCTGCTTGTTTTCTCCGCAACCTCGATCGGTCCCGTATCCTATCCCAGAGGTCCCATAATGCCAGTCGGCGGCGAGGGCGGGGAATGAGTAGGCACATTCCTCATCCACTCCACAGTCCCGCGCCGAATCGTACGCACCGTTGGGTCGGTCTTTCCACCGGCAATTGCAGAATCGGGCTGCGGGCGGTACATACAGTGGTTTCCGCGTCGCCATGCGGGGCCGCCGCGCCGATGGCCGCACGTCGGGGCCATCGGCCGACGCGGACGAACGGTCCAACGAACATGCGACTGAATCGTGTTGCTGCCAACCTGGTGCCGATCCTCTACGAAGACGACCATGTGCTGGTCGTCGACAAGCCCGCGGGGCCGGCAGTGGCGTCGTCGCGAGACCGCGGCCGCGCCGACCTGCACGCCCTGCTGCCCGATCTGCTGGCCGCGGCCGGGCATGGGGGCGCGGGGACAACCGGCGGCCTCATTCCGGTCGAGCGGCTGGACCGATTCGCCTCCGGGCCGGTCCTGTTTGCCAAGAGCGAGGAAGTCGCGAGCGCCTTGGGCCGGGCCCTGCCGGGCCCGACGGCGACGCACCGGTACGTGGCGGTTGTGCGAGGGCGACCGCGACAGCGATACCTGCTCAACCGGACGGCGAGCCGGCCGCGACCCCGTGAATCAGGACCCAAACCCCTCGATCACAAGGCGCCCGGGCCGGGGCTCCAGCTCGACCTGCAGGACACCGGGCACGACCTGTCCCTGGTCCGTTTCGAGGTCCCGCCGACAGCGCAAGCCGATGTTCGGCGAGAGCTCTTTCTGATGGGCATTCCGATCCTCAACGACGTGCGGCACAGCCGGCGATCAGACCGTCGCCAGTCCGGGCGGTATTTCCTTCACCGCACGGAGCTTCGCGTCCGCCACCCTGTCACCGGCCGCCCGTTGGTTGTGAAGTCACCGCCGCCGGAGGCCTTTCGGGCCGCCGTCCAGGGACGTCTGTACGTGGGCGAACACCTGCGAACGGCCCTGGCTACCCGCCTGTCGTGCCTGCTCGACCCGGGCGTGGAGGCCCTTCGGCTGCTGACCGGCCAACACGAGGGCGTCCCGGGGCTCGTCGTCGAGGCGTTCGGCCCGGTCCTGATTCTCGATGTGCAGCAAGGCCGGTTCCAGGGCAACACAGACCTGCTTCGGCACATCGGCCACTGGTACGTGCGAACGCTCGGCGTCTCTTCCGTGTATCTGCGCCAATCGCCCAAAGACCGTTCCGGCTCGCCAGGCAGGCCATCGGACCCCGGCCTCCTCACCCCGCTTGTCGGCCAACCGGCAGACGCGGAGTTCGTGATCCGGGAACGGGGCCTGCGCTTTCGGATTCGACCGACGTCCGGCTCGAACGTCGGGCTCTTTCTGGACCAGCGTGAGAATCGCCGGCGCGTCCGCGAGGTGGCCGAGGGCCGCCACGTGCTGAACCTGTTTGCGTACACGTGCGGCTTCAGCGTGGCGGCAGCCGCGGGCGGAGCCGCAAGCGTCACCAGCGTCGACCTGAGCAAGTCGCGACTGGAGGCGGGCAAGGAGAACTTCGCGATCAATGGGCTGCCCCTCGAGCCGCACACCTTCGTTTGCTCCGAGGTGTTTGCGTACTTCGTCCGGGCCAGGCGTCAGGGCCGGCTGTTCGACCTGATCATTATCGACCCGCCCACGTTCGCGCGGGCCAAGCACCCCAGGCGAAGCTTCACGCTGGAGAAGGACTTGCGGCCCCTGGTGGCGGACGCGCTCGCCTTGCTGGCGCCCGGCGGCGCGCTGCTGCTCAGCACGAACTCGCGCAAAGCATCGAAACACTGGCTGCTGGACCAGGTCGCGGCCGCCGCCGGTTCGCGTCCGTTTGCCGTCACAGGAGCGCCTCCGCTGCCCGACGACTTCGCCGTCGATCCCGACCATGCCAAGTCCGTGCTGGTCCGGTTCTCCTGAACGCCTGTCAGCGGGGCCCAGGCCGCCGCATGCCGTTCTTGTTCCGCCCTCGGCTCCCTCTATAATGCGGCCGCGCGGTCGAGGTCTTCCCGGACGGGGACGGCGCCCTTTCCTCCTCTGCCGGCGGGTGATGATTGATGCGTTCCGAGTTTCGGCACAGCGTCCTGTTGACCCTGGGCACCGGCACCACGGCCGTGCTCAGCCTCGTGTACTGCGTCTACGCCGGGCGAAAAATGGGGCCCGCCGGCGGCTACGCCGATTTCACGGCGGCGCTGGCATTTGTTTCGTTCTTCAACATCGCCCTCGGACCCATTAACGGTACGATCACCAGATTCAGCGCCCAATTTGCCGCACAGAATCGTGTGGGTGCGGTGCGGACGCTTCACACGGCCATCGCGCGGCCGGTCGCCCTGTGGGCACTGGCCGGCTTTCCGCTGATCCTGCTGGTCGGACCGTTTCTGGCATCCGTGTTTCGGTTTCACTCGATCCTGCTGCTGGTTCTGGCGTACGGCATGGTCTACCTCACGCTTCTGATGAGCGTCGGGCGAGGCGTGCTGCGGGGCGTGCAGCGGTTCCATGCGTACAACGCGAACATTCTGACGGAAGCCGGTTCCCGCCTCGGGATCGGCATCGCGCTCTTTGCCGTCGTTGCGTCGGCGGCCGTCGGCCTGGTTGCGTACGTTCTGGCCATGATCCTGACCCTGGGCCTGCTGTGGGGCCAACTGCGGGCCGTATGGGGCGATCAGCCGGCGGAGCCGATGGATGGAGCGGCCGTCGTACGCTTCGTGCTTCCCATGTTCGTTCTGATGGGCACGGCGGCCGGTTTTGAGAATCTGGATCTCTTCGTGGTCAAGAGCTGTCTGGATGAAGCACAGGCCGGCGCCTACGGCGCGGCATTCATTCTCGCCAAGGCCATGAGTGTCGTGGCCACACCGTTCCACATCCTGCTGCTCCCGCTCCTGACGGACTTGTACACCCGGGGGCGCGGCCTGGGCGGAGCGTTTGTGCGCATCAGCCTGTACTTCGTCCTGCTGGCCGCCGGCCCCCTGTTGCTGTTCTGGTTTGCCGGGGATCCGATCGTTCGGCGGGTCTACGGGGCGCAATTCGACGCCGCCGGTGGGGTGCTTGGCCCGCTGGCCCTGGCGCGTATGCTGACGTATGTTGCCGGCCTGATCACCGTACTGTACGCCTCTCTGGGCCGCTTCCGGTTTTTGTGGTTCTACGTGACCGCTCTGGTTGCGGAAGCCGGGTTGCTGGCCCGCTGGCACGGGAGTCTCGAGCAGATTGTCTGGACAGTTCTCGTGGTGCAGCTCGTGACGGCGCTGGGACTGGCCGTCTGGCTGATTGTGGATCGGGGCGCGCCGCGTCCTGGCGGGCCGGCGGCCGGAGTGGAAACCCCGCAGACGACCCTGGGCGGCTTGACGTGATTCCCGGGCCCCGGTTCCAATGGTCGGGCCGGAACAGGAGCCACGTGCAGGAGAGCGACGGATGTCCCCCGGCGCAGGAGCAGACATGCCATGAGTCTACGGCAGCAGGCCGTCCGCGGCGTGTTCTGGTCATCGGTGCAGAATTGGGGTTCCAGCCTCCTCACGACCGCGGTGACGCTGGTGCTCGCTCGGCGCCTGGGGCCGGCCGCGTTCGGCCAGATCGCCCTGGCGTCAGCCGTTACAGCGTTTCTGGGCATCTTTGTGAGCCAGGGGTTCGGCCAGGCGATCGTTCAACGTGCCAAGCTGGGACCCGGACACCTGGACACGGCATTCTGGATGAACGTGGTCGGCGGGGTCGTCATGTGCGGCCTCACCCTGCTGCTCGCAGAGCCGCTGGCGATCCTGCTGGACCAGGAGACCTTGGCGCCGCTGTTACGCTGGCTCTCACTGGGATTCATCCTGGGTGGGCTGGGGGCCACGCAGGGAGCCATACTCCGCCGCCACATGGATTTCAAATCGCTGGCCCTGCGGAAGCTGCTGGCTGCCGCCGCCGGCAGCGCGGTGGGGATCGCCATGGCCCTGTCCGGCTGCGGCGTCTGGAGCCTCGTGGCTCAGAACCTGGTGAGCACGGCGGTGGGGACCGTCGCACTCTGGACCGTGTCGAACTGGCGTCCCGGTTCCCGTGTATCGCGGCGGCATGCCCGGGATCTTCTCGCATTCGGTCTGCATGTCGTGGGGATGGAAGTGCTGCAGGTGGCGAACCGTCGGGGGCCGATCCTCGTCGTCGGATACTTCCTGGGCCCCGTCGCACTTGGCTACTACTCCGTGGCGATGGGTTTGCTGACCACCCTGTTTCGCATTCTGACCGAAAACGCCTCGACGGTCATGCTTCCGACCCTGTCGCGTCTGCAGGGAAACCGGGACCAGATGCGACACGCCTTTCACACGGCCACCCGGCTGACCAGCCTCATTGCGTTTCCTGCGTTCATCGGCCTGTTTGGGGTTGCACCCGAGCTGGTGCATGTCGTCCTGGGGGCGAAGTGGGCCAACAGCGTTCCCGTCATGGAGATTCTCTCCCTGGCCGGAATCGCCTTCAGCGTCTTTTACTTCAACACACCGATCCTGATGGCGCATGGCAAGGCCTCGTGGGCGTTCTGGCTGAGCGCGCTGAACACGATCACCAGCATCCTGGTCCCTCTGATCGTTGTCCGCTGGGGAATCGTTGTCGTTGCCGCGGCATTCGTCCTTCGAGCGTATCTCACCGGCCCCCTGTGTCTCGTTTTGGTGGATCGACTCCTGGGGCTGGATTGGCGCCATTACCTGCGCCAATACACCTTCCCCCTGACGGGTTCGCTGGTCATGCTCGCGGTTGTGCTCCTCTGCAAGTTCACACTGTACGATCGAGTCAGCCTGCGATGGCTCCTGCTTCTCAGCACCGGAACCGGCGCGCTGACGTATGTCCTGTTCGTCCGGTATGCGGCCCCCCACCTGCTCCGCGAAGTGTTCGAGTTCATTCGGTTGGCGATCCCGTTCGGATCGCGGGAGAAGGCATGACCCACAACGCCGCCCGTCGAAATCGAGCCGCGATCGGATCGTATCCGCCTCGGTGCAAGCCACTTGCCTCGGCACGCGTTTCTGCCCGACGCGGCGAAGTCGGCTCGATACGCAACGGCCCGCTCCCCGGCCACGTGGTCTTGCGCCATGCACCGGATTCGTTCCTCCCGGGTGGAAGGAGCGCCGCCCCATGAGCCGCAGCAGACCGCGAATATCCCTGATCATCTGCACGCGAAATCGGGCGGCTTCCATGCGCCGCTGCCTGGAATGGCTGAATCCCATTGACTTCCGGGAGGCCGGGGGCGAACTGGTCATCGTGGACAACGGCTCGACCGACGAAACACACCGCGTGTGTGAAGCGTTTGCTCACTCGGCGGCGTTCGCCGCAGCCGTTGCCCTGGAACCTACCCCCGGACTCGGACGTGCTCGCAACGCCGGGATTGCCCATGCGCAAGGAGAGCTTCTCGCCTTCACCGATGACGATTGCTATCCCGCTCCCGACTTCCTGCGCGCCGCCCTTGCCGCATTCGACGATCGCCCCATCGACTATTGCGGAGGCCGGGTGCTGCTGTACGATGAGCGAGACGCCCGGTATACGATCCTGGACCGCCGCGAGCCGCGGAAGGTCCCCCCGGGAGGATTCCGCCGTCCCGGCACCCTTCTGGGATCGAACATGGTGTTCCGCCGCCGCGTCGTGGAAGCCATCGGCGGGTTCGACCCGGAACTGGGCCCCGGAACTCCCTTTCGTGGAGACGACGCCGACTATCTCGCCCGCGCCTCGCTCGCCGGCATGAAGGGCGCTTACGTGCCGGAGATCGTGGTCTTTCATCACCACGGGCGGCGCGTGCAGAAGGGACTGGCGCCCCTGCGGCGTGCCGACGACTTCGCCCGCGGGGCGTTCTACGCGAAGTTCGTTTTCCTGGGGTACGGGAAATTCGCCCGGGAGTGGGCCGGGCACGCGTGGCGGGGTTTACGGCGAGGGGATCTGAGGCCGTTTGTTCGTGAGCTGCACGGCGCGGCGGCGTACGTCTGGTCTCGACGCTTCCGCATGCCGCCGTTGCGAATGGATGTCTGGACGGGATTCTCCAATACGGGTCCGGAGGCGATTCGATGAGGAACTGCATCGTGCTGGGCTGCGGACGCAGCGGCACGAGCATGGTGGCCGGCGCCCTGCAGGGAGCCGGGTTCTTCGCGGGTCAGGATCTGATGCCTGCGACCCCCGGCAATCCGAAAGGCTATTTCGAATCGTTTGCCATCGAGGCCATCAACGAGACCCTGCTGTTCGGCGTGTGCCCACCGCGGCGCAAAGGGCTTCTGGGTCCGTTCACGCGTCACCGCATGGGTCGGGCCCAGCGCTGGCTGGCCCGGGTCCCCCTCGACGCACCTCTTCCCTGTTCGGCCCGGCTCGTCGAACGCATCCGCAGGCAAGTGGCGCGCACCCCGTTCGCCTTCAAAGACCCCCGGTTCTGCTACACGCTGCCTGCGTGGCGACCGCATCTGCCCGACACGGTGTTCGTGTGCGTCTTCCGCGATCCGCGGCGCACCGTCCACAGCATCCTCAAGGAGTGCCGGGAAGAACCCTACCTGAAGGACCTTCCCATGGACGAACCCACGGCGTACGAGGTGTGGACACTCATGTATCGACACGTCCTCGATCGGCACAGCCGACTGGGCGACTGGCTCTTTCTGCACTACGACCAGATACTGTACGGCGACGGGCTGGATCGGCTCGATCCGTTCGTCGAGGCCCGGGTGGACCGCCGCTTCGTGGAACCGGCCCTCCGGCGATCGGCTGCGGAAGGCCACATGCCGGAGGACGTGGCCCGCCTCTACGGCGCGTTGTGCGAAGCCGCGGGCTGGACGCAACCGAACGGCTGACGTCGCCGAAGACGCAGAAAGGACGCGGTCTGCACCGCGGCAGGAATGATTTCCGTCATCGTATGCACGTACAACCGAGCCGACGTGCTCGCCCGGATGCTGGACCGCTTCGTTGCCCAGCCCGGCCTGGCGCGGATCCCGTACGAACTCATCGTGGTCGACAACAACTCGACGGACCACACCCGCCGGGTCCTCGAACGACTCGAATCCCGCGTCCGCCTTCGCGTGTTTCTCGAGACCCGGCAAGGCCTTTCCCACGCCCGCAACCGAGGCGTGGCGGAAGCCCGCGGCGACATCGTTGCCTTCCTGGACGACGACGTTCTCGTCCAGACGGACTGGATCGAACGTCTCGACGATTGCCTCGCCGCCACCGGGGCCGACGTCGTGGGGGGCCGCGCCGGTCTCCTCTTCGACCGCACGCCGCCGCCCTGGCTGGGGCCGCACTTCCGCCGGGCCCTCTCCGAAGTCGATCTCGGACCCCAACGCCGCGAGCTGGAGTCCGGACGCCGCCTGTACGGGCTGAACCTCGCCTTTCGAAAGGCGGCCCTGGTGGCGGCCGGAGGGTTTGACACCTCTCTCGGGCGAACGGGCGCCGCCCTGCTGGCCGGCGAGGAGACCGTCGTCATCGCCCGCATCGTTGAGTCCGGTGGGCGGGTCGTGTACGATCCGTTCACCCGGGTGGGGCACCTGATCGACCGACAACGCCTGGCCTGGAAGTACTTCGAGCGGCAATCCTGGGGCGCCGGCCTGTCCGCCGGCCTGGCAGACGGACCCAGCACCCGGCTGGAGCAGCTCAGACGCGTACGAGAATCCCTGGCATTGCTGGCGATCGCGGCCATTCGCCTTGTTTGCGCAACCGCACGGGGTCATTCTGCGTATGAATGGCGGTTGTCCAAGAGTCGGTTTCTGCGGTCGAGCGCTCTGAGTCTGATGCGTCTGAAACGGCTGGCGTCGCCGTAGCAACACCGCGATGACGATGACCGAACACGGCTCCGACGTTTCTGTTCCAGCGGTCTCGGTGATCGTTCCCCTGTACAACAAGCAAACCCACGTCGCCCGCACGCTGCAATCCGTCCTTGCCCAGGACTGGACGGACTTCGAAATTGTCGTGGTCGACGACGGCTCAACGGATTCCGGCCCCGAACACGTCCTCGCTTGCGGGGATCCCCGCATTCGGCTGATCCGCCAGCCCAACGCCGGCCCCGGAGCCGCCCGAAACCGCGGGCTGCGGGAGAGTCGAGGCCTGCTCGCCGCCTTCCTCGACGCCGACGACGAGTGGCTGCCGGGTCTTCTTCGCACGTCCGTGCAGCACCTGGCGAATCACCCGGACTGCGCGGCGTGCGTCAGCGGATACTACGAGGGAACGCAGAAACGAGAGCGCGCCACGAGAGCCGATTCCCCCTTGTTCCGCCCCGGCGTATGGCGGCTGCCCGCCGGGGTCTCCGCCTGGCGCGTGAAGCAGGCCGTGGAGTCTACCTGGACCGGCACCGTGGTCTGCCGCCGCGAGGTCGCCCTTCGCCTGGGTGGCTTCTACGAAAACCGCTGCACCTATGGCGAGGACGGGTACCTCTGGCTCAAGCTGCTGCTGACCCAAAGCCTCTACCGCAACCCCACCCCGCTCGCCTGGTATCACACGGACGCCTCGGAACTGGGCATCCACGGCCGGACCCGCCTTCCCGTCCGCCCCGTCCTGACCGATCCCGGTCCGATCCGTGCGCTCTGCCCGGACTCACACCGCTCGGCCCTGGAGGAGTATCTGGCACTCATGGCCCTGCTGACCGCCCGACGGCATGTCGTGTACGGCGACATCGCGACGGCCCGCTGGGCCGTCCAGGCGTATCCACGCATGCGCCGGTTCCGAAAGGAATATGCCCTGCTTCGCTGTGAAATGCTGGCCGAGCCCCTCCTCCGCCGTGTGGGATGGGCCACGCTCCATCGGTGGCATCGCCGCATCACCGGCAGGAGGGGCAAACCATGAAGATCGCCTTCGTTGTGGCCGGCTTCCCGACGCTCTCACAGACTTTTGTGATGGACCAGATCACCGGTGTCCTGGACCGGGGCCATGAGGTCACCATTTACGCGCACCGAATCGACCGCAGCGACGTGGTTCATCCGGCGGTCGCCCGGTATGGGCTCATGCAACGCCTTCGTGCCCCGCACCTCTCCGAGCGACGCGGACCCCGACTGGCCAAGCTGACGGTGCTGGCGGCTGCGGCCGCGTGTCGCAGACCGGGTGTCATCCTCGACGCCCTGCGCGTCTCCCGATACGGCCCCCTGGCGTCCTCTCTGAAGCTGCTGTACGCAACGCTCCCCGCCCTTCAGCCGGATCGCTTTGACGTGATTCACGGCCACTTCGGCACCAACAGCATCGCCGCCGCCTTCCTTCGGGATCACGGGCTGCTCCACGGCCCGCTGCTCGCGCACTTCTACGGATACGACCTGACCGTGTTTCCACGAACCGCGGGCCCGCGAATCTACGACCACCTGTTTGCCGTGGGTGACCTCTTCGCCGCCAACTCGCAGTTTCTGGTCCAACGCGCGCTGGACCTCGGCTGCCCGCGCAACCGGATCTTCTGCCTGCGCGTGGCGGTCGATCTGACCCGGTTCCCGTTCGTCGAACGCCGGCCCCCCGCATCCGGCCCGATCCAGATCCTGACGGTCGCCCGCCTGGTGGAAGTCAAAGGCATCGAGTACGCCATTCGCGCCGTCGCCCGGGTACGGCGGCACGAGCCGAACATCGCATTCCGCATCGTGGGCGACGGCCCCCTGCGCGACTCCCTGACTCGGCTTGCCCGGGACCTGGACGTGTCCGACTGCGTCGAGTTCCTGGGGGCGCAAACGCACCAGGCGTTGACGAGTCTGTATGCACAGGCACATCTGTTCGTCCTTCCCAGCATCGTGGCTTCCGACGGGGCGGAGGAAGGCCTGGGCGGCGTGCTGACCGAAGCGCAGGCGGTGGGCCTGCCGGTCGTGGCGACGGAAACGGGCGGGATACCGGAAAACGTCCTCAATGGCCGGTCGGGCTATCTGGTGCCGCAACGAGACCCGGACGCCCTGGCCGAACGCCTGATTCACCTGATCGACCATCCCGATCTCTGGGCGCACCTCGGCCGAGCCGGCCGGGCACACGTGCAGAAGAATTTTGATCTGGAGAAGGCGAATGACCGGTTGGTCCGCATCTACCGGAACCTGGCGGATGGCCGGCCGTCACGGCCGGAGTGAGCGACCCCGTCTCTACCGCCCATGGACGGTCCGGTACTCCTCGTACGCTCCGCCCACCAGCCCGCAGAGCCTTCCCGCGCCGTAGTACACGAAGTAGACGTGCTTCACCCACCCCGCCCTTCCCCGCACCCAGGCCGCCGGCAGTGCAAACAGCGATCCTCTCAGCAGGAAGAAGGCCCCCGCCGCCAGGGCGAGCGCCGCGCCGCCCCCCCGCCCGAACAGGTCCAGTTCGGTGCGCGTCGCACCCGCTCCGCATCGGAAGCCCCTTCGACGAATCCACCCCGCGTTCACACGGCTGTCCGGCACGACCTCGGTGACCACGGCCTCGTTCGCCCACACAATCCGGGACCCCGCCCGATGCGCCCTCCGGAAGAAATGGGTGTCCGTCCCGCCGGTCAGCGCTCTCCGCTCATCAAACCACGGGTCCAGCGATTTCAAGATGTCCGCCCGAAACACCACGTTGTTCGTCGCCGCGCGATCCAGCCGACCGCCTGTTGAATGCGACCGCCGCGTGAAGAACCCGCCGCGCACAACCCAGTCCGGCGCGGGCGACTCGAAGCGCGGATCCACCCGGCCCGCAACCACGTCCGCCGCATGCTCGTGTGCCACCCGGAGAAGCTCATCCAACCAATCCGGACGCGGCTCTTCATCGTCGTCAATGAAGGCGATCCACTCCGCATCGGGCAACGCCTGGCGCAGCGCCGCATTCCGGGCAAACGGAATCCCCCGAGCCGGCTCCAACACGAACTCCAACCCCCACCGAAACCCCGTTTGCACGGCCTCCACGACGGCCCGCGCAGACCCCTCCGGATCATTGTCCACCACGATGCAGCGGACCGCCGGCGCCGTCCCACGGAACGTCAACGCATGCAGGCCCTCCAGCAGCCGCCGGAGACCCACCGGCCTCTTGTAGGTGATCACGCACACGGCCACCCGTTGGGGATTCGTCATTGCCGCAACCCCGTCGGTTCGCGCTCCGCCGCCCGTTCGCGGCAGACCCTCATCGTTTCGTTGGCCGGCACGCCGCCGCGGGCGGCCGCTCCACCCGTCGATCGCCACGGCATCGATTCGAAGCCTAGGACCCGCCATCAGCGGTGTCAAGAAAAGCCCATGCCGCTGCGCGTCCACGCCTTCCGACAAACCTCTCCCCCACCACTTTCA
>CAZPHH010000016.1:0-42323 GCA_964586145.1 uncultured Phycisphaeraceae bacterium
TGTGGGACCGGCTTTCCAGCCGGTTACTGTGCCTCTTGCTTCAGAGAGTTGAGCACCCGGACCGCCATTCTCATGATGTCGCGATGGAATCGCAATTCTCGCGGACAAGCCTCCCGTCCCCTCCTTGTTGCGGTGGGCCGCTCGGACCCCGAGTAGTATGCCTGAGGCCCCGATGGGATCGGGGCCTCACCTGCGGCCTTATGCCGCGGCCGCCGATTGGAGCCCGCGTCGCCGTCCCCGGACGAGACGCAAACGTCACTTCCCTCGCGGCACCGGTGCGTGGCCGGCCACGGATCGCCGGCCGAGTGGCAGCGCGTGGCACGAACCTTACGCGGGTGTCTGCTCCATCGTCAGGACCGCCGCGCCATTGACCGCGCCGTCTTTCAGGTCGCACAGCGCGCGGTTCGCATCTTCCAGGGCGTACGTCTGCACGGTGGTGTGGATAGGGATCTTGGCGGCCAGGCGGAGCAGGTTGCGACCGTCCGCGCGGGTGGCCGCCGTGACGCTGCGCAAGACCTTCTCGTAGTAAAGGTGCCTCTCGTATTCCAGCGGCGGAATCTCGCTCATGTAGATGCCGGCCAGGGCCAGCGTGCCCCCGGGAGCAAGGTGCTCCAGCGCCTGCGGCACGATGCTGCCGGCCGGCGCAAACACAATTCCTGCGTCCAGCCGCTGCGGCGGCGGTTCTCCGGATTCCCCGGTCCACGCAGCGCCCAGCTCCGCGGCCAGTGCCCGGTGCTGCTCGCCCCGAGAGAATGCATAAACCTCGCAGCCCCAATGCCGGGCGATCTGGATGGCCACATGCGCCGATGCCCCGAAGCCGTAGAGGCCCAGCCGCCCGCCCGGCAGAACGCCCGACAGCCGTAGGGCGCGGAACCCGATGATGCCCGCACACAGCAGCGGCGCCGCCTGTACGTCGTCCAGCCCGCGAGGCAGCCGATACGCGAATCCGTGCCCGATCGTCATGTATTCGGCGTATCCGCCGTTGACGTGGTAGCCGGTGAAACGGGCGTCCGGGCAGAGGTTCTCGTCGCCGCGCGTGCAGAACGGACACGCTTCGCACGTCTCGTGTAGCCAGGCCGCCCCCACCCGATCGCCCACCTTGACGCCTCGCATTCGGCCGTGGAGCGAATCGACCGTCCCCACCACCTGGTGCCCCGGAATCAGCGGCAACGGCAAACGCCCCAACTCGCCTTCGATGGTGTGCAGATCCGTGTGGCACACACCGCACGCCCGCACGCGGATGCGGATCTGCCCCGGGCCCGGCTCCGGCGCCTCCACCTCGTCCAGGTTCAGCGGGCGATTGTGCACGGGGTTGGGATGTCGCAGAACCATGGCCTTCATGCGGGGGTCTCTCGAAGTCTTGTCTGTGCGAGAGCCGGATTATGGGTGTGGCGATCAGGTTGGGCAATAGTGCCCGCCGTGGACTCCCCACACCCACCGCCGTCACCCAGCCGCCCACCGCGTGACCTTCCTGGCGAACTGGAACACCGGTCGTAACTTTCGTCAGGAAATCGCATTACGGTCATGCCCGGCGATTTATCCTCGCTTCGTGTCCACTGGCACGCGGCGTGTTACATGTCCTTTCGACTCAGCGAAGAATGCTGGGGGGGGTGAGGCAGCCGGGAGGGAGAGCGAGGGGACACGGCGGCAACCTGGCCCCGCGAAGGGGTCGGCCGCCGGGTCTGAGTGAACGTGGGGGAGGTGAATAGCTCCGCCTGGATCGCCGACCGCTGGGGAGATGGTCGGCGATCCGCCGGGCGGACCGGTGAGTGGGCCTTGTGGGGAGCCAGGTTCGAGGGGGGCCGCGTCCTGAGGGGAGTAGGACGTGGGCCTCCCTCTCTTTTTTTGCCGCCGAAGCAGGCCTTTCTCAGTGTTCGGGATTCGGGTCTGGCCGGTGCCGGGCGTACCAGTCGCGGAGCCCGTCGTTGTCGCAGACCAGACGGCGGCTGGTCTCCAGCACGTCCGCAACCTGCTCCCGAGAGATCTTCGGCCGATCGTCGGGCGTGGTGTCCGTGTGGGTCAGGACGCGGTCGAGCGTGAGTACGGCCATCATTAACGGCTGAAGGCAGAACAGGCGGATGCCGGTGGCGGTGCCGGGGAAGGCCAGTGTGTAGTCCAGGGCCTCGTCGAGATGTGCGGCCGCCCGAGACACGATGAGCTTCCGCACGGGCATCGGGAGGGCCGGCTGCTTGAGCACCCCGGGTTCCAATCTGCATAGCCGGGCCGCTTCCGGCGGAATGAACACCCGCCCGTCGGCGAGGTCTGCCGGGTGGTCCTTCACGATGTTCGTCAATTGCAGCCCGCGGCCGAACCGGTGGGCCTGTTCCAGCCGTTGCGGCGCGAGCAGGCTGGGGTCCTCGCCGAGTTGGAGGGCGAACAGCCGGGCCAGCATCACGCCCACGATCCCCGCTGCGTAGTGGCAGTACCGCTCGAGATCGTCAAGCGTCTGGCAGAGAAACCGAGGGCGCCGATCGCGCGTGGTGAGCGGGGTTTCGCGGAAGCCCTCGATCATCTCCAGGGCGCAGGCCGTGACGGCCTGGATCGCCGGCGGCGGGAACGACGCCAACTCCGCCAGCACCTGACCCGCCCGCTGCATGAGCCGGCCGCAGGCATCGGAATCGGGATAGTCCTCAAACCGCTCGGTCAGGCCCGTGGCGGCCTCGGGGCGGACGGGCGGGCCCAGGGCCGTCACCAGCTCGTCGAACATCCGCCGGCGATCAGCCGGGTCCGTGCCGGGCCGGTCCTCCACGGTGTCGATCATACGGCAGATGAGGTAGGCCGTGCCGATCCAGCGCCCCAGCGGCTCGGGCAGCTCCGGAATAGACAGGGCGAACGTGCGGGAGACGCCCTGGAGAAGTTCGTCGAGAGGCAGATCGCTTGCGGTGCTCATGACACGCAGGAGCATACCCTCGCGAAGGAGGGCGGACAACGGTGTCTCGTGGGGATCGGGGCTGCTACCTCACCGCCTGGTTGTGCCTTTTCGGATCCTGCGCCCGTCAGTAGACTGGCCGCCATGCATTGGGCGGTACTGGCGGCGGTGGTCGGCACGTTTGGGGCGTCGGTCGTGATGACCGGGCTGGTTCGGCGTTGGGCACGGCGGACGGACTTTGTCGACCGGCCGGCCGGGCACAAGCAGCACGCGAACCCCACGCCGCTGGGCGGAGGCATCGCCATCACCTGGACGCTGTGCGGCTCGCTGCTGGCGGGGACGTTCGCCGTGTGGCTGGCTCATCAGCAGGGTTGGACGCCGCAACTGCCCGAACTGCTGCGGCTGCATGCCCCGGGCATCGCGAGCCGCCTGCCGAACGTGCTCGCGCTGGTGGGCGGGGCGCTGGTGCTGCACATCGTGGGATGGGCCGACGATCGAAGGCCGATGGGCCCGGGTGTGAAGTTCCTCGTCCAATTCCTCGTGGCCGCCGTGCTGGTCGTCGGCTTCGGCATGCGGGTGGCGGAGTTTCTCGGGGCGCCGCTGGCGATCGGCCTGTCGATCCTGTGGATCGTGCTGATCATCAACGCGTTCAACTTCCTGGACAACATGGATGGGCTGAACGCGGGCGTGGCGGCCATCAGCGCCGCGATCCTGGCGTCGGCGGCCATGCGGAACGGGCAGGTGTTCGTTCCGACCGTCGCGTGGGCCCTGGTGGGCACGCTGCTGGGGTTTCTGGTGTTCAACTTCTCGCCGGCCAGCATCTTCATGGGGGATGCGGGCAGCCTGGTGGTGGGGTACTTCCTGGCCATGCTCAGCGTGCTGACCACGTACCAGGAGTACGATCCGGCGCGCGGCGTCGTGCCCTACGGCGTGCTGATGCCGGTGGTGGTGCTGGCTGTCCCGTTGTATGACGTGATCAGCGTCGTGATCGTCCGGCTGCGAGCAGGGGACAGCCCGTTCCGGGGCGATCGTCGGCACTTCTCGCATCGGTTGACCCGGCGCGGCATGACGCCGCGGGCGGCTGTTCTGACCATCTACCTGGCAACCATGGCGACGTCCCTGGCCGCCCTGCAGTTGCCGGGCGCGACCTGGCTGACGGCCCTTCTGGTCCTGACACAGACGCTCTGCGTCGTTCTGATCATCGCGATTCTGGAGGGTCGACCGCCGACCTTTCCCCGGCGGTGAGTAAAAAGATGTGTGGGCGACTGCGGGCTTTGGGCCGGCCTGCGCACGAGGAATCGGCCGGCAACGGCCCGTACTACGCATGCTTATCGCCCCGATGCATCCGGCCGGCGCCCTGGGGGATTGAAAGACCGTCCACGATTCGTGTACACTGGGCACCTGGGATGAGGTGGATCGCGAGACACCGCAGATCCACATCTGCACCTGCGTGTTTGCACGCCGGCGGGGATGGGTCCAGTATCGGATGTCGACATCCGGTTCCGTCCTCCTCACGTTCGACTCCATTGGGCAGCCCAGGGCGCTGCGAGTCACACGCGGTGCCCCGCTTCTCATTCCCATCGTGGCCAAACGGATGGAACAGAAACGACGTTTGGCCGAACGGACACAGGCAAAAAGGAGGAAAGCACATGCTGGGATCACGAATGACGCGACCTGCGAATCGGCCGGTCGCGTGCGCGCTGGGAATTGTCGTTCTTGTCCTGCTTGCGGCTCCGGTGAGCCCCGTTGTCGCCGCCGGTGACGGTCCCGCGCCCGACGGTGCGGTGCGCGTGACGTTGCCGGTTGCGCCCTATCAGCATCAGAGAGCGGGTGATCTCGACGAGTTGGCCGTTGAGGGGTATGGTCGGCTGCTCGTCCCGGGCAAGCCCAAGCTCCCCTCACGCATCTTCAGCATTGCGATTCCGCCGGGGGCGCAGGTGGCGGACGTGTCCGTGGACGCCGGAAAAGGGGTTTCTCTTCCCGGCGCCTATGACATCGCACCGGCCCCGTTGCCACGCGTGATCGGCACGGAAGACCCCGCCATCCACGCCGAACAGCTCGCCCGGTACGAAGCGAACCGCGCGGCGGTCTACTCCAGCGACGATCCCTATCCCGCCCGGGTGGCCGAGTTCGTCCGCTCCGCCGGGTATCGCAAGTACAACCTGGTGGACGTGCAGGTGTGCCCGTTCGCGTACCGTCCCCTCTCGCGCGGGCTGACGTACTACCCGGACATCACCGTGACGGTCACGTATCGCGCTCCCGAGAAGGGCGTGGATCCGATGACGGACCATCTCGCCCGCTCCGAGCGCGTCGCCCGGGAGATCATCGTGAACTACCCGGAGGCGGCGGAGTGGTATCCGACGTCGCAAGCCCCTGCCCGCGGGCTCCATGACTACGTGATCATCACGCTGGACTCACTCACGTCGGCCGTGACCCCGCTGGTCAATTGGGAGACCGCCAAAGGCCGCACCGTGCAGGTCGTGACGACCACCTGGATCAACGCCAACTACACCGGATACGACCTGGCGGCCCGCATGAGGGCGTTTCTGCGCGACAAGTACCCCGGCGGCGAATGGGGCATCGAGGACGTGCTGCTCGTGGGTCACTACGACGACGTTCCCGTGCGCCGGACCGCGCAGGATCTGGGATACGGGCAGCCGGAGACCGACTACTACTATGCGGAACTGTCCCTGCCCGATGATCAGTCCTGGGACGCCGATGGAGATCATCAGTACGGCGAAAACAGCGACCCGATCGACTTCTATGCGGAGGTGAACGTCGGCCGCATTCCCTACAGCGATGCGGCCACCGTGTCGAGCATCTGCACCAAATCGGTGGCCTTCGAGCAGAACACGGACCCGGCCTTCAAAAAGAACATCCTGCTGCTGGGCGCGTTCTTCTGGGACAACGACCCCAACCCGCGCACGGACAACGCGGTGCTGATGGAGGTCAAGGTGAACCAGCCCTGGATGGCCGACTGGACCATGACCCGCATGTATGAGCAGGGCTACTCCGCGTACGCCATGGACTACAACCTGACCCTGGCCAACGTGGTGTCCGTCTGGTCGTCGGGCACGTTCGGGTTCGTGAACTGGGCCGGGCACGGCTCGCCCACGTCGGCCCACGTCTACCACGGTTCCCAGCCGGCGTTCATCACGGCCAGCAGCACCGCGCAGCTCAACGACAACTACCCGTCCATCGTGTTCGCCGACGCGTGCAGCAACCACGACACTGACGAAAACAACATCATCCGGGCCCTCCTGGGTCGGGGCGCGGTCGGAGCGGTCGGAGCGACGAAGGTGGCCCTGGGCTGCCCCGGATGGGACGATCCCTATGACGGTTCGAGCCAGTCGCTGGACTACTTCTTCACGACGAGCGTGACGTCGGGCGACTACACGATCGGCGCCGCGCACCAGTGGGCCCTGCGGCAGATGTACGTCAACAACCTGTGGGCCTACGTGCGATACGAAACGTTCGAGTGGGGCGCGTTGCTCGGAAACCCCAATCTCAGCATGGGCGCCCCGGAGCCTTTGAGGATCAGCTTCCCAGACGGCCTGCCCGAGACGATCGGGCCCGGCGCCCCTACGGCAATTCAGGTGCAGATCTCCGACGGGACCGAAACGTACGTGCCCGGGACGGGGGCCCTGCACTATCGCTATGACGGCGGCGCGTTCCTGACCGCGGGCCTCACGTCGCTGGGCGGCACCCTGTACCAGGCGACGCTGCCGGCGGCAGACTGCGGCGACACGCCCGAGTATTACTTCAGCGCCCAAGGGAGCCTGGGCGCCGTCGTCCTCTCCCCGGCCAACGCGCCCGCCGGTGTGCATACGACCCTTGTGGGCACGTTCACGACGGTCGTCGAGTACGACTTCGAGGGCGACGACGACCTGGGCTGGACCGTCGGAGACGAAGGGGACGACGCCACCGCGGGCATCTGGAACCGGATGGACCCGGAGGGCACCGCGGCGCAGCCGGAGGACGACCACACGCCGCCCCCGGGAGTGAAGTGCTGGGTCACGGACGGCTATTACGGCGGAAGCCTGGGCGCCCGAGACGTCGACGACGGCAAGACCACCCTCCTGTCGCCGGTCTTCGACCTGTCAGGCCTGTCCGACGCCACGATCAGCTACTACCGCTGGTACTCCAACGACACGGGAGCCGCGCCCAACGCGGACGTGTTCGTCGTCGACATCTCCAACAACGGCGGGACCACCTGGGAGAACGCCGAAACGGTCGGACCCTCCGGCCCCGGCACGTCGGGCGGGTGGATCTATCACGAGTTCCCGGTGGCCGACTTCGTGACCCCCACCGGGCAGGTCAAGCTGCGCTTCGTCGCGTCCGACGAAGACGCCGGGTCCCTGGTGGAGGCCGCACTGGACGACTTCAAGATCGTCGCCCTGGAATGCACCCCGTCCGAGACGTGTTCGGACGGCATCCAGAATCAGGGCGAGGAGCGTATCGACTGCGGCGGGCCGAACTGTGATCCGTGCGAATGCACGTCCGACGGCGCCTGCGACGACGGCCTGTTCTGCACGGGCGCCGAAACGTGTGATGCGTACGGATTCTGCCAGTCGGCCGGCGATCCGTGCCTCACCACGCACTGGTGCAACGAAACCGACGATGTCTGCGTCCTGTACGGCAACGGCGACTTCGAACCCGACGGCGACGTGGACCTGGCGGACTTCTCCTCGTTCCAGCAGTGCTTCGGCAGCGAGGCGATCGGTGCGTGCGAACCGGGCAACTTCACCGGCACAGGCATGATCGATCTGGATGACCTGGCCCACTTCGTCAACGAACTGACGGGCCCGCAGTAACGCGGGCGCCACACGCCAACCTCGGCTGTCACGCCGCGGGGGAAGGCCCGAGTGCATCGGGCCTTCACCCGTGGCCGCCGGCCTCGGCCTCCGTCGGAGTTTTCACCGGTTCCCGGCTATCCGAACCGGACGGGCGGGGTCATGGGGGTAGGGGTGAGTCGTAACGGGTACTTGGGGGGTTACCATCATGCTGGTCGTTGTCGGATGGATCGGTTGCCTGGGTGCGATGGGGAATGGGCCGCACAGTCCCCAGGCGTCCGTGCCGGTGATCTACGTGGAGGCGGAGGGGGTCGGCCGGCCGCCACGCGGGATGACCGGACCGCGGGCGCACCGGATGGCCCGTCGGGCGGCGGAGGTCCGCGCGGCGCGAAACCTGACGGCCAAGCTTTCCGGCGCCCCCGCGCGACATCATTCCTTGCGGGCCGTCGTGCGCGGCCACGAGTACACGGCGCCGCGGGTCCTCCCGGACGGAACCGTCATCCTTCGAGCGCGAATCCGCAGGCCGTAGTCCTGTCCGATACGGGTGCGCCGGCCCCCCCGCACCTTTCGGCGTCTCGAGGCACTCGGGATCCTCGCGGGCCATTCGTGTGGAACCGGGATTGCGGCCGGTCTCTGATCATGCTGGGGGAATCCGGCGTGAAGGGCCTGCCGGTCTTTGGGAATCGGGGGCCGGAGGAAGCTCGTCCCGGCGCGCGGTCGGCGACGGCCACATCGGGATGCGCCGAGTCATCGATGCAATAAAATCATCCCGACACCATTGAATTCGCAACCATTGAATTCGCTCACCACAAAATTCGCGAGTGTTTCACCACAGGGTTTTGCGCATGACCGCATCGAGAAGCGGGTTTGTCCGCAAGGGCCGGCGTCGGCGCCGGCGGGTCCGGCCCACCAGGGGCAGAGCGACAACGGATATCCACAGGGCCGGGGCCGCACCGGCTCCGCAGAGGAGCGGCCCGAAGCGGAACCCGCCGCCGTCGGCCCCGTCGCGGTCGCAGAAGGGATCGTCGTCGATGGAGTCGCAGGGGTCGCAGCCGGTGTTGCCGATCTCTTCGGGGAAGAGTCCGCTGTCCAGGGGTTGTCCGGTTCGCGCGTCGAGTTGAACGACCGTCTCGCGGTCGGTAATCCAGAACACGGTCGGATAGCCGTCCGCATCGTCGGCGTAGACCATCCGTCCGGCGGCGAAGCCGTTGTAGTAGACGTTGTTGTCGTCATCCACGAGCAATGCATCGAGCCGCGTGTCTCGACCGGTGATTCGGATGACCTCTCCCGTGTCCGCGACGACGGTGAGTTCGGCGTTGGAGGTGTTGACCACTCCGCAGACGGCGCCCGTCTCGGGATCCTGGAAGACGCTCCATTCCTCGCCGAACTGAGCCCGTGCCGCGCCCGGCATCGCGATCCCTGCCGCCGCCGCCAGCCCGAAACACCATGCACGCACGTTCTTCCGGAGGGTCACCCCGCTCTCCTTTCGTTGCTTTGGCCGGCCCTTGCGTCAGGCTCCTGGGGTCGGCCCAACGACGCCGGGGAGAATAGCGCGCGTCTGCGTCCTCGTCAACCGTCGCCGCCGCTTTCCCGCAACGGGTCTGTCGCCGGGCGGGTTCGCCCACGCCATCCGCGGGCGGCCCTTTCTATCCTCCTTCGGACACCGGAGCCCGTGTCTCAGAAAACCCCGTGGCCTGGGAATTGAAACGCGAATTGAAACGGGGACGCAGCTCGTTTTTGGCCAGGGGGGTTTTGGGCGTCGTTCGCAGGAGAAAGCCGGCTGGAAGCCGGCTGCGAGAGAGAAGAAAAGATGAGGGGCCTGCCTTCCCTCGGCTGAAGCCGAGGGCACTGTCCGGCCGGCTGAAGCCGGCCGCGGCTCCCATCCCCGGACCACCCGACTCCATCTCCACGACAAGTCGAATGCCGTCGCCGGACTTCCGCCTTCTCGCGTTTCTACGTTCCTCCTTCTTCCTGTAAAAAGGTACGCCACGAACAGGCACGGGCGCGCCGGGATGAACAGGACACGCGGGCCAACACAACCAGGAATGCCAGTGCCAATTATCTGGCACTGGCACTTGCACTCGCAATGGCTGACTGTCCCCCCACATCCACCTCGTCACTGCCGGCCGAATCGGTGGGTCTGCCAGAAGTCGGCGAGCTTTGCGAACGCGGCTTCGAGACCAGTGGTTGAGAGTCTGACCTCAACGGCCATGGCCGCGAACTCGCCGGCCCACGCGCTCGGTGGCGGGGGAAGCCGGGTGGGGATTGTGTGCGTGCGACGCGCAGCGAACGTGGCGGTCAGGGCCGTTCGGATATGCTCAACGGCCGGCGTGCCGCGTTCCAGCAACAGAAGCAGATCGACGAGGTCTCGGCTGCGCATGTTGGTGCGGTCCGTCCACGGGTACGTGTAGGCGTGGATCTTCTCGGCGAACTGCTGAGCCCGCGGGATGGCCAGGGCCACAGCGGGGGCGACGCCGGCGAAGGCGAGCAAATCCTCTCCCTGCAACCGCTCCGGCGACCCGCTAAGGGCATCCCCAACGCCAACGTCTATGTGGAACGACCCGAACACGCGGCCGGCCATACGGGCCTCAACCGGGAATCGTGCCCCGCCCTGTGGCGCGCCCCGCAACTCGGTCCGGGCTTCGGCGATTCGATAGATGAAGCGATCGCCCAAGTCCGTATCCGCAGCGGCCTGGAGGTCATCGCGAATCTGCTCAAGCGGGATCGCCGTCCCTGGGGAGGTGGACGCGCAGATGCTCAGGTCGATGTCCCTGGTGGTCCGCGCGTGAGGTCGGTAGCGAAGCTCCATGGCGTAGCCGCCTTTCAGCAGCCACGGGGGATTGGCTCGCGCGAAGAGCCTCGCCAGCAACCGTTCCAGCACGAGTTTCAGGCGCAGCGTGTTCAGCGGCACACCGCGTTCCGTGGCGAGGTTGTGGAGGCGTTGCTCAAGAGCCTGCCGAAACGCAGTCGGGCTTCCGAATGTACGTGCCATTGCTCAGGCCTCCGCCGCGTCGATCGCCGCGGACAGCCGCGGGGTGGCGGCCTCGCGCTGCGCGTGTTGCGCGAGCGTCGAACGCCGGACGGCACCATCGGCAATCGCCTGCTTCACAATCTCGTTGAGCTGGTCCTGAGTCACAGCGCGGTCGGCAGCCACGTCAAACAGTGTGCGGAGCGGCGTGGTCACGCGGAAGCCCTCGCGGTCCTCGGTGTCGTCGTCGCGCAGCGTCGCCTTGTGAAGGGTGCAGCCATCCGGGGGACGCTTGCGGAACGAGGGCGGGACGGTGAGGTGAGTGCGAGTCGGAAGAAGAGTGCCGAGGCCATGCACGGCCAGGGCGGTCTCGTGGGATATGACCGCCTGAGGCGTATCGTCGCGGCCGCGGCTCCAGAGACTCAAGCGGATGAGGTCGTCGTGTTCGGCGGTCGGGATCGTCGGCAGGCGGAAGAGCCCGCGTTCGATGCGCTCGAAGTTGCCGGCCTTGACGTGGTAGTCGACGTGCCGCTTTCCATAGCCGGCCGCCGCCGCCTGCTTGGCGGTGAAGTACCCGCCCTGGGAGGCGGCGACGGCAACCAGTTCGCGGCGGGCTTGATGTGTGCTCCGATAACCCATACACAGAGGTCCAAATATTTTGGACCATTATGCACAAAAGGCCCCCGTCGTCAAGCCCAGAGTCCGGGTGAAACGCCAAACGCGTCATCGCGGCCCCACCGTCGGCCATCGTCGTGCGAACCACGGGGTTCGCGATCTCGCCGCCGCCCCGCGACACCGAACCGCGGGACGGTCTACGTCATCATGACGGCCAACAACGTGTCGACGCTGTCCCGGGAGCTCACGCGGGAGGGCCGTACCGACGAGATCTGCCGGATCTGCCTGGCTACGCTTGCGGACCGGGTGGACATCTTCCGCATCCACCTGGGGGCTCAAGAACCGGGACTCTTGAAAGTTCGACCTGGAGGTTGTGACCGAAGCCACCTTCCGGGTCTCCTGGCTCACGGCGACGGCTCGGCTGTCAGCCTCGGCCCCCGTTCGGGGGCGGGACGTGGGCGGGCAGGCGTGCATTCATCCACGGGTCCCGCCCCGATTGTCATCGGGACTTCGCCCGTGGCCACCCGCCATGACCCCGCCGGTGTCGGATTCGGCCCGGCTCGTCGGCGGGTTTGTGCAAGTCCCCGCGTGGGCGACATCCCCGGGCCGTCCGACTCCATGTCCACGACGAGCCGTCCGCCGTCGCCGGACTTCCGCCTTCTTGGGTTTCTACGTTCCTCCGTCCTCCTACATGGCGGTCCACCACGAACAGGCACAGGCCCGACGGGAGGAACAGGACACGCGGGCCAACACAACCGGGAATGCCAGTGCCAATAGAATGGCACTTGCACTCGTGATGGGTGACTGTCCCGAATGGCATTCCTTACCCATCTCGGTGACGCGCCACCTTTCCCTGCTTTTCAAGAACCACGCGGCTGAGATCACGCGTTCATGGTGCTTGCAGCAAACACACGACGACTGGTCGCGAAATCACCATACTCACTTTCCAGACCCAGGAGCAGTACGTTTCTTTGTGGGTCGGGCAGCGAGAAGTCCACGGTTCCCCCCAGGATTGGGTTCAGCGCAAGGGAATCAACGGTTTGCAGGGACTCGCGGTCCAATAGGGCGAGATTGTTCTGACGGTCGATAAGGAGAAGTTTCTTCCCATCCACGGTGAAATGACAGTGCTTTGGGACAACATCTTGCTCACATACGACATTCGTCGTGCCTGTTTTCACCGAAACCAGTCGCCACTGAGTCAATGTTCTGTAGAGATAAGCTTCCCCGTCGGATGACCAAGCTTGGTGTCCCAGGCAGCTCTCGCCCTTTGCGAAACCTTGCCAGCGTCGCGTGCCAACATCGTAGTGCCTCAACCAGTAGGCTTGCGAACCAGGATCAGAGTCTGTCAACTCAACAAGGGCCACTTGTTTTGAGTCAGGCGACCAGGGGCTGCCTGACCAATGATCGTAATGCCGCCCGAACGCCCCTGGGCTCGCAAATCGCCGTAACACAAACCTGGCAAGGCACTTTCGGAACTTGCGCTCTGCATCGACGATCATGATCCGCGCAGAGCATATGCGGATGCCAAAGGCAAACTCCCAACGCTCACGCATGTCGAGAGCCAGCGTGAAGTCTGGTGCGTAGTAGACCTCAGTGCCGCTACGCCAATCGACAGCCAGATGCTGGTGAAATTGCCGCTGAACAGCAACGGCAATACCCGGATCAACTTCGTGAATGTCTATCATGCCGATCCGTCAGGCTGCCACCATGGGTAACCGAGCAGACTCGGTCCCCCGCCGGGCTTCACCGATGACGGGTCGATGTATCCAGAGGAAGGAATGGTGTCAAGGAAGGGCGTTCGAATGATGCCTTCGTGGTCTTCCGCGGACGGGGGAGGGGAGTTCAACTCAGCCGACACGGTGGTTCAGGGCCGCGCCCAGCCTGGTTTTCGGACGTCGGCGGCGATGCGCGGGTGGATTCGCCCGGATTGCGGCGGGCGTTTATGATGGCGGCGTATGGCCAGTGTGGTGTTGCAGAATGTGATGAAGCAGTTCGGGCACAAGATCGTGCTCGACGGCGTGTCGCTGGAGGTGCGGTCCGGGGAGACGGTGGGCCTGGTGGGGGCGAACGGGTCGGGCAAGACCACCCTGTTCAAGCTCATCGCCGGGCGCGAGCAGCCGGACCTGGGCACGGTGACGCGCATGCGGGGGCTGCGGGTGGGATACCTGCCGCAGGAGCCGGAGCTGGACTCCGCGCGCACGCTGCGCGAGGAGGTAGGCCGGGCGTTTGACGAGGTGCTGGACCTCGAGCGCCGGATGCTGGAGTTGTCGCACGAGATCGCCGCGCGGCACGACGACCCCGACCTGCCGCGGCTGCTGGCCGACTACGACCGGCTGGAAGCGCGGTTCCACGCGCTGGACGGGCACGGCATCGATGTTCGGCTGGAGGAGATTCTCGGCGGGCTGGGCTTCACGCCGGCGGAGCGCGAGCTGCCGGTGGCCGCCCTGTCCGGCGGGCAAAAGTGCCGGGCGGCCCTGGGCAAGCTGCTGCTGGAAGACAGCACGCTGCTTCTGCTGGACGAGCCGACGAACCACCTGGACCTGGAGGCGACGCGGTTCCTCGAAAAATTCCTGGCCGGCCATCACGGGGGGGCGGTGATCATCTCGCACGACCGGTACCTGCTGGACCGGCTGGCCACGCGCATCATCGAGGTGGAGGCGCGGTCGGTCGCGGTCTATCCCGGCAACTACAGCCAGTACGTCCAGACGAAGGAACTGCGGCGGCTGACACTCGAGCGGCAGGTTGCGATGGATCGGGCCGAGATCGACAAGGAGCTGGACTACATTCGCAAGTACGGCGCGGCGAAGCGCGTCCGGCAGGCGCGGGGCCGGCGGACCCGGCTGGAGCGGCGACTGGCCTCGGGCGAGCTGGTCACGGAGGGCCCGCGGAGCCAGCGTACGGTGAACATCCGCTTCGGCGAGGTGGCGCAGGGCGGCAACACGATTCTCCAGTGCGAGGGGGCGGGCAAGCGCTACGGCGACAAGGTGCTGTTCGAGGACCTGAGCTTTGACGTGTACCGCGGGCACCGGCTGGGCATCACCGGGCCCAACGGCACGGGCAAGACCACGCTGCTGCGGATGGCGATGGGCGAGGTGACGGGCGACGGCGGGCGCATCCGGCTGTTCGAGAACCTGCGGGTGGGCTACTACGCGCAGGAGCACGCGAACTTCGACCGGTCGGGCAGCGTGCTGGATGAGATTCGCGCGGGACGGCCGGACCTTTCGGAGCAGGAGGCGCGGTCGTACCTGGGCCGGTTCCTGTTCAGCGGCGACGACGTGTTCAAGCGGCTGGCGGACTGCAGCGGCGGCGAGCAGAGCCGGGTGCGGCTGGCCCGGCTGATCCTGTCGAACCCGCAGGTGCTCATTCTGGACGAGCCGACGAACCACCTGGACATTCCGTCGCGTGAGGCGCTGGAGTCGGCCCTGGACGACTACGAAGGCACGATCATCGTGGTGAGCCACGACCGGTTCTTTCTGGACCAGGTGGTGGACCGGCTGCTGGTGATCGAGCGCGGGGGGCATCGGCTGTTCCTGGGGAACTACAGCCAGTACGCCCGGCAGGTCGAGGCGGAACTAGCCGAGGCCGAGGCGGCACGAATCGCCGCGGCCGCGGCCGTCCGCACGCACGAGTCGAAGAGGAAGCGCGCGAAGCGGGCGTCGAACCCGTACGACGGGCTGTCCGTGGAGCAGATCGAGGAACTGCTCATCGGCAAAGAGCGGGAGTTGGCCGGCCTGATGGAGCAGTTTGCGTCCGAGGCGGTCTATCGCGACGCCGCCGCCACGCGTGCCTTGCAGGAACAGTGCGAGGCGCTGAAGGCGGAGATCGCCGCTGTCGACGCGGCCTGGCACGAGCGGGCGGAGGAGATGGGCTGATGCCCGGGCGGCTGGAACTGATCTACGGTTGCATGTTCAGCGGCAAGACGACGGAACTCATCCGGCGGCTGACGGAGGCGCAGGCGGCCGGCCGGCGCGTGGTGGCGCTCAAGCCGGCCCGCGACCAGCGGTACGCAGAGCGCGAGCTGGTGAGCCACGCCGGGCACTCGTTTCCGGCCGTGCCCATCGACGGGCCGGGGCAGATTGAATCGTGTGCTCAAGGGTTTGACGTGGTGGGGCTGGACGAGGCGCACTTCTACGGGCTGGACGTGGTGGAGGCGTGCTGCGGGCTGGTGGCGGCGGGCAAGCGGGTGAGTGTGGCTGGTGTGGATATCGACCATCGCGGCCGGCCGTTTGTTGTGTTTCCGCCGTTGCAGGCCGCGGCGGACGAGTTGGTGCATCGTACGGCGCGGTGTGCCCGCTGCGGCGGGGAGGCGGAGTTTTCGCAAAGGATGATCGAGGACGATTCGCCGATCGTGGTCGGCGGCGCGGACCTCTACGAACCGCGCTGCCGGTTCTGCTTCCGGCGACCGTGACGGCTTGTGGAGGCCTGCTGGGCCGGTCCCCGCACGCCCGGAACCGCGGCCCCACGCTCACGAGGATTTCTTCTTCTCGCGTCTCGTGAATCGGCACAGGGACCGAGATGGTCCCGCGCCGGCATCGCCCCAGGGTTTCGTGGTCCGCACGGCGGACCCTACTGCTCGGTGGCGGTCAAAGGCCCGGGCCGGCCAGGGCCGTGGTGGTGGCTTCGGCCTCCGGCTGGTTCGGCCAGATCCACACGTCGGTGATTTCCCACTTCACGTCCGCGGCGGCGGACTTCTGCCCAAACCGTCCGCCGGCCGTGAAGACGCGGGTGCGGGACGGCAGCAGCGGGCCGCGCAGCTCATTGTCAATCATGACCGGCGTGGCGGCGTACTCGTTCCATTCACCCACCGGGTTGCCGTTGGCATCGAGCCCGACGACGCGCAGGCCCAGGAGCGTAACCACTTCCGTGCCGCGGTTCTCCACGGTGATGACCGGCCGTGTGCCGCCGTAGGGATCGGGAGCCATCCGGACATCCACGGCCAGGCTGTCGGCGTAGGCTGGCGTGCGTCGGTACTCGGCGACGTCGCCGAGGGCCGTCGGCAGGCTCTCCAGGATCTGGGGCAGATTCTCCACCGTCGTGCCCACAAGGTTGAGCGCCTGGCCGGCCCAGCGGTCGCCCACGTTCATTCCGTAAACCCCGACGACAGATACACTTGCGATTGTGGCCACGATGACCGCCGTGGCCCCGAGAAACAGGGCGGTCCAAGGGGACATTCGGCGTTTTTCGTTGAGCATGGCAAGCAGCCTCCTCTGGTCCGTTTGGGGATGCGGGCCGATCCGCTCGGCCGCGACAGCCTTTGAGTTGTTCGGGCCGGGGAGGGGAATATTCCAGAGCGCTGTCCGGGAAGGCATGCGTTTGCCCGGATCCAGACGGATATGCGGCCCGCTCCGCGCGGGTCGTCCAGGCGGAGAATGCGGTCGTGTCGGCCTTCTGCTGCGCCGTTTGGAGGGCCCTGGCCGGCCGTTCACGATTGCATCGAAATCGGGTAGACTTCGCGGGTTACGGACGGGCTCGGGCGGCCCGGCAAGGTGAGAACGGATGGCAGACGGCATAGAAGAACGAATCAGCGATATATCCATCATCGAGGAGATCCAGGACTCGTACCTGACGTACGCCATGAGCGTGATCATGGCGCGGGCCCTGCCGGACGTGCGCGACGGGCTGAAGCCGTCGCAGCGTCGCATCCTCGTGGCCATGAACGACCTGAACCTGGGCCCGCGATCGCAGCACCGCAAGTGTGCCACCATCGTGGGCGACTGCATGGGCAAGTACCACCCGCACGGCGACCAGGCGATCTATCCGACGCTGGTGCGTTTGGCCCAGCCGTGGAACATGCGGCAGACGCTGGTGGACGGGCAGGGCAACTTCGGCTCGCTGGACGGCGACCCGGCGGCGGCCATGCGGTACACGGAGGCCCGGATGTCGGCGGCCGCCGCGGCCATGCTGGAAGACCTCGAGCTGGAGACGGTGAACTTCGAGCCGAATTTCGACTCCACCCGCGACGAGCCGACGGTGCTGCCCAGCAAGTTCCCGAACCTGCTGATCAACGGCAGCAGCGGGATCGCGGTGGGCATGGCCACGAACCTGCTGCCCCACAACGTGGGCGAAGTGTGCGACGGGATCATCGCGGTCATTGACAATCCGCGCCTCTCAACGGCCGAGTTGCTGGAGAAGATCCCCGGGCCGGACCTGCCGACGGGCGGGCAGATCTGCGGGCGCCAGGGCATTTACGATGCGTACACCACCGGTCGGGGCACGATCACCGTGCGGGGCAAGTATACGGTGGAAGAGAGGCGCGGCGGCCGGCGGGTGATCGTCATCACGGAGATTCCGTACCAGGTGCTGCGCAGCACGATCGTGGAGAAGATTGCCGCTCTCATCAAGGACGGCAGCATCAAGGACGCGGCCGGTGTCAATGACGCTTCGGATCGGAAGAACCCGGTTCGGATTGAGGTGGATCTCCGCAAGGACGGCAACGAAGACGTGGTGATCAACCAGCTCTTCCGCTTCAGCCCGCTTCAATCCAACCTGAACGTGATGAATGTGGCCCTGGTGGACCGGCGGCCCCGCACGCTGAGCCTGCGCGAGATGATCGACTTGTACATCGATCATCGCAAGGAGGTCATCCGGCGGCGGACCACGCTGCTCCTGCGGCGGGCCAAGCAGCGGGCCCACATTCTCGAAGGGCTGATCCTGGCCGTCGGCGACATCGACGAGATCATCCAGATCATCCGCCGGTCGGCGGACCCGGAGACGGCGCGACAGCGACTGATGGACCGCGAGCTGCGACTGGCCGAGCATGAGCAGCTCCGGCGGCTGCTGCCCGCCGCGTTCGTGGAGCGATACAGCACGCAGGCGCACCACCTGACCGCGGTGCAGGCCAATGCGATCCTGGCCATGCAGTTGCAGCGGCTGACCGGGCTGGAGATCGAGAAACTCGCCCGGGAGTACGGCAAGCTGGTGGAGGAGATCGAGGGCTACGAGGCCATCCTGCGCGATGAGCGGCTGGTGTTCGACATCATTCGCGAAGACTTGTACGAGATCAAGGAGAAGTTCTCCAACCGGCGGCGCACCGAGATCACCGGGGCGGTGGAAGATTTCCGCATCGAGGAACTGGTGCCCGACGAGCAGGTGGTGGTGACCATCTCGCACGAGGGGTACATCAAGCGGGTGGACGTGGACACGTACCGCAAGCAGGGCCGCGGCGGGCGCGGCGTGCGCGGGGGTGAAACACGCGAAGGGGACTTCCTCGAGCACCTCTTCGTGGTTTCGACGCATGATTACCTGCTGTTCTTCACGAATCGCGGCCGGGTGTACTGGGCCCGTGTGTTCGACCTGCCCGCGGCCAGCCGGACGGCCCGGGGCCGCTCCATCGCGAACCTGCTGAAGTTCCTGCCGAGCGAAACGTACAAGGCCGTGCTGCCGGTCCGCGAGTTCGAGGAGGCGTTCGTCTTTTTCGCGACGGCCAACGGCACGGTGAAAAAGACGCCGTTGCAGGCGTTCAGCCGACCGCGGCCAAGCGGCATCATTGCGATCACGCTGGATGCGGACGATTCCCTGGTGGGCGTGGAACAGACCAGCGGCGAAGACGAGATCGTGCTCGGCTCGCGCGACGGCATGGCCGTCCGCTTCAAGGAGGCGGACGTGCGGGCCATGGGCCGCAGCGCCCGCGGCGTGCGCGGCATGAAGCTCCGCGCCGGAGACCGGGTCGTCAGCCTCGTGGCCATCCGGCCCGGTCAGTCGCTGCTGACCGTCTGCGAGTTCGGATTCGGCAAGCGCACGGACATCGAGGAGTACCGGCTGTCGCACCGCGGGGCGCAGGGCGTGATCAATATCCGCACCACGGAGCGTAACGGGCACGTCGTCGGACTGCTCAGTGTGGAAGACACGGATGAGCTGATGATGATCACCACCGGGGGCATCATGCTCCGGACCGATCTGTCCCACGTGCGGGAAATTGGCCGGGCGACTCAGGGGGTGCGGCTGATCCGGGTGGACGAGGGCGACAAAGTGGTGGCGGTCGCCAAAATCGCTCCGGAGGACGACGAGGGAATCGAAGGGGAGACGGTTGAAGGGACGCCGCCTGCGGAGGGCGCGGCCCCGGCCGAGGAAGCCCCCGGCAATGCGGGCAACGCCGATGAGCCCTCCGACGCTCCGTCCGCAGGCGGTCCCGAACCGGCCGGTCCGCAGGACCCGACCTGACCGGATTCCCTGGACGGACGCCCGGTGCGGGTCGATAATCCGGGCAACCGGCCGGGCTGGTCGGGGGTAGAATGACCTGTGCCGGCCCTGCTGTGGGATCGGCTCTGCTGTGGTACCGGCCTCCCCTTGTGGGACCGGCCTCCCCTTGTGGGACCGGCTTTCCAGCCGGTCATCGCCGGCCTGTGAAGTAGCGTCGGCTCGTTGGCCGAGCGCAACGTGCGAGTGAGAACCATGACTCGAATCTCCATGATTGCGGGGCTGGTGGCCTTGATGTTGCCGGCCGGGTTCGCCCTCGGGCAGAGCGGTGCCAGTCCGTCGCACGCCGTCTGGAAAAACGCGCGGGGCGGGGCGTTTGCGGCTCGCCGCCCGGGCCTGATGGTCCAGCGGGGAATCAGTCGGTACAGCAGCCGGCAGAATGACATCATCAGTCGGGCCCGCGTCGGCCCGGACATTGTGGACACTGCGGCGGACCGACCGGTCAGCCCCTGGAAGCAGGCTCGCATCGAATCGATCAACATCATCTTCGAGAACCTCACCGGGATGATTACCGCGCTGGATTTGTATCTCCAGGCAGGCGGGAGTCTCTGGGACCGCGGCACGAGCGGTGGCGGCACGACCACCACGGATTTCACCGACCTGCTCGGCGGCGCCATCGCAGGCCCGGAGTCGTAAGCCGCGTTGGGCACGCTTCTGATCCGATCCAGGACCCGTGGGCCGATCGCCTGCGGGTCTTTCGCTTGGCGGGGGCAGCGAAACCGCGACGGCAAGCCACGGATCTGGCACCGGACGGCGCCCCTCCCGGACACGTGGTAAGCGGATACAATGCTGGGCGAATCTGCATTCGGGGACCCGAATCCGTCAGGAGGCGCTGCAATGTTCCACAAGAGCATGGTGCTGGGTGGGCTGCTGTTCGTTGTCTGCGCGGTGGCACTCGTCGGGCTGACCGGCTGCCAGTCGGCCGGACCGTCTCGCACGGGAGGCGACGGCGGCTCCGCGGAACCGCCGAATGACAACAACGAGCCGCCGGACCCGGGCGCGGATGACGTGATTCGCGAAATCGAAGAGGCGGACATCATCAAGTACGAAAACGGGTACTTCTACCTGGCGAACCCGTTCCGCGGACTGCGGATCATCGACGCCCGATCCGTGGAGCGGCCGGTGCTGGCGGGCGGCTATGCCACGGGCGGGCGCGGCATCGAGTTGTACGTGCGCGACGACCACGTGTACCTGATCGCATCGGCCGACTTCTACTACTGCGCGGGCAAGCCGGTGGATTTCGACGAAAGCGGCCTGAGCCCCAGCAACCCCCTGACGCCGTGGTTCTCCGGCAGCCGGCTCATGGTGTTCGACGTCAGCAACAAGGCGAACCCCGTGCTGGTGGACGCCCCGCCCATCCAGGGGTACGTGACCGCGACCCGCCGCGTGGGCGACGTGCTGTACGTGGCCGGCAGCGAGCTGGACCACGTCAGCACCAACGGCATACCCGGCATCGACACGAACGGCGTTCTCCCGCAGGACGAACCCGCTCCGCAACTGACGGGCAACGTATTCGTGCAGTCGTTCGACCTGACCGATCCCGACGTGGCCACCTCGGTGGATTACGTGCAGATTCCCGGCACCGCGTTGGACATCCACGTGTCGCAGAATGCAGCGTACGTGGTGGGCGACGACCCGAGCCTGGCCGACACGACCCGCGTCGTATACGTGGACATCCGGGACCCGGCCGGCACCATCACCATCCGCGATGCGTTCCGCGTGCCCGGCGTCATTCTGAACCGGTTCTTCATGGACGAATACGCCGGTGTGTTCCGCATCGTCACGCAGGAGGCGCTGCAGGGGCCGGAACCCTGGAGCACGCGCAAACGCGTCTCGATCTACCTGTACGACGTCACCGACCCGGACGACGTTACGCGGCTGTCCCGGCTGCCCATCGAGACGGACCAGTACGTGACGGCCGTCCGGTTTGACGAACGCCGGGCGTACGTGATGACCGTCTATCAGGCCAGCGACGTTTTTGTGCTGGACCTGTCCGACCCCGGCGAGCCGGTGGTCGCCGGGCAGATCAAATCGCTGGGCTACAGTGCGTATCTTTGGCCGATGGGCGACCGGCTGCTGACCGTGGGCTACGACGGGCGGTACTGGTACCGGCCGACGCTGGTGCTGTTCGACGTGTCGCGGCCCGATCGCCCGCAGGAGCTGTCGCGGGTGTCCATCGACGCCCAGACGAGATACGGCGTGGAATCCGAGGCGAACTTCGACGAGAAGGCCCTGAAGGTGCTGACCGACCAGCAGCTTGTGCTCATGCCGTTCAGCTACTTCGATGACGAGACGCTGGATTTCGTCGACGCCCTCCAGATGGTGGACCTGCTGCCCACCCGGCTGCGCGAACGCGGCCGGATCGAGCATCCCGGCCTCATCCGCCGGGCGGGCACGCTGGACGAGCGGTTGTGGGTGCTGTCGGACGTGGCGTTCCAGACGGTCGACATGGACGATCGGGACGAGCCGCTGCGGCTGTCCGCCCTGCGCATCGCCAGTGAGCAGCAACTGCTGGACCTGGGCCTGAGCAACTGCGTGGACTCCGCCCGTTTCCGCGAGCACTACTACTACGGCTACCCGTATTACCCATACGACTACGTGTACTACCATCCGGTCTTCTGCGGGGCGATGGGTGTGCCGGCGTTGGCGTTCACTCTGGCCGGACTGGGGTTCATGGCCCTGCGCTCGCGGCGGCGTACGTGATGTTCTGGGGTGGATGGAAACCGCGGACATGACGGGGGACGAGTCCGCGCGTGAATGCCGATGTTCGCGTCAATGCTGCCGCCTCACCGCACCCACACGCGCGAAACACGGCTGCCCCCGAAACCGATCTGCACGCGCACTCCGCCGTCATCATCCGGGGCTGTCGCGATGGGCAGATCGAGAAACTGCCGGATCACGTGGAGGTTCGTTTCGGCGTGCGGGGACAGGCCGGTGGAGCGGAATGCGCCGGCGCCGGCCAGCGCCAGGGGCAGCAGAAGCTGGTCCGTCAAATGCTCGCCGGCCGGTGCGGAATGGGTCAGATAGCCTTGGCACTGTCGGACGGCGTCGTCGGCCACCGCCTCCGCCGAACGTTTCCGCTCGCCGAACGCCGTGAAGACCTTCGTCACGTGTTCGTATCCCAGCGAAATCATCACCACGTTGCCGGGGCCCGGCGGGTCTGACAGCTCGACGATCTCCACTGCCTCCGCCGGCCACTCCAACCGCTGTCGGATGAGCGCCGTTTCCCGTTCCGCGATGTGCCGGGGCAGGTTTGCCACAACGGCCCGGGCGTTCCGTTGCGTCGGCGAGCCTCGCTCCAGCAGTTCAAACCCCTTCAGGCGGTCCGCCGGCTCGATCTCCACCACAAGCCGGCCACCCCCGGCCGGGTAGAAGCCGGGGCGCTCCAGGCGGGCGCGCACGGTGGGACCCATCCGGTTGATGAACGGCAGCCAGGTCTTTTCGAGGAAATCAAACGGCGGCGCGAACGGATTGTGCGTTCCGCCCTGCAGAACGATCCGGCTCGGCCCGCCGGCGGTCAGCAGGGGCAGCAGCACCGTCTGGAGCACGAGCGTGGTGCTGCCCGCCGTGCCGACGGAGAATTCGTACTCGCCGGACCGCACCGCTTTGGGTTCAAAGGTGAGCCGGGCGGACCCGATGGCCGCCCCGTTGAGCTGGGCGTCGCAGATGCGCGCCGCGGCGTGTACTGCGGTGAGGTGTTGATGCATCAGGCCGGATTTGGGCCGGCGGGCGCGGATCTTGTCGATCCGGCACGGCCGGCCGGTGACCCCGGCCAGCGTCAGCGCCGACCGCAGAATCTGCCCGCCCCCTTCGCCAAATGAACCGTCAATGGTCAACACGATACGGAATCCCGCCGAGCCGCGAAGCGAGCGACTCGTTTCGCCCGACACACCGTCGGTTGGCCGATTATGCGCCGCCTGCCGCCGGCTTCAAGCTCGGTGCCGGCCGGGGCCGATTCCTGGGACCGAACGAACAAGCCACCCTCCGGAACGGCCCCCTCAGTCCTGTCGATCCGGAGCTTGGCCGTCGCCGTTGCGCGAGGCGAGCGGTTGTCCGGTTCTTCGATTATGGGACCACCCCGGGATCCGCCCCTTGCGGCCACTTGACAGCCGTTAGCACAATGGATATACTTAGGAGTAACTTCGCAGGAGGTGTGCGGTGACCAAGACGTTGACCAAGCACGGCAACAGCTACGCGCTGGTGATCGACAAGCCGATTCTGGAGCTTCTGCGGGTTACGCCGGAGACTCCGTTCGAGATCCTCTCCGACGGCCGGTGCCTCGTCCTGACGCCGGTCCGCGAGCCGGCCGAGGAGCGGAAGTTCCAGCAGGCGTTGGAGAAGGTGCATACGCGCTTCGGTCGTGCGATGAAGAAGCTGGCCGAGTAGGATTGGGCGATGCTCCCGCTGTTCCTCGACCTGGCCTTCGTGCTCCGGACGCACCTGAGCCTCATCGAACGCTACGGCGGCGAGCCGAGCGACTCGTTTCGCCCGACACACCGTCGGTTCGCCGATTATGCACCGCGTGCCGCCAACATACAACAGGAGATGACCAGCGGGGAATCGGGTAAGCCTGCGGAAGGCACGTGCTGTACGTACCTCGCCCGGGTCAGAGCGCCGCCTTACCCCGTCTGCCGGCACGGTCGCCGAGCTGACCCATCAGCCGAAACACACGCGCCCGGTTGTATCGCTGGGTGAGAACGCATGGCAGGTTGGCGACCAGCGCGTAGGCGATGATGATCAGATCTCCCCACCACGGGTTCCAGAGGAAGAAGACGGGGGCGCCGGAAATGGCAGCCCAGTGGCAAAGCTCGCCTCGGCGCGTCTCTCGCAGGAACCGCTGCAGGTACTCCGGCGCGGCGCTGGCCAGTGTTCCTTTGCCGAACCCGCCCGCAAACCAGCGAGCACCGTCGGGGAGCCAGTCTTTCCATCGTCGGATGGCAACGAAACGCTCGTAGAATCGACCGCCCCTTTCCCATGCGCCCGGCGGAACGGGGTGGAACCACGTCACCGGCATTCGCGTGAACGTCCACGCCAGAGCAAGTTGCAGCACCAGCCAACCACCCACATTCAGAACGACAACCCAGGCTGCCGGCAACTCAATGAGCACGGATTGTCCGCCCTTTCCAGGTCACGTGCGTACGCGAGCGCAGCACTGACCGCGTGAACACGATGAAGTAGAAGACCAACGGCACGGGGTAGCACAGCGCCGTGTACCAGCGGAATGCGCCGATCCGGCGCAGCAGCAGGTGCAGTTGGGCGGCGTACAGGAAGTACGCCGCAAGGCCGGTCCACCCCTGTGTCAACAGGTACAGACAGAGCACCATGCCTGCCATCCACAGGACGATCAGGAGCAGTAGCGCCCTTGACGTCTGCGCAGCACCTGACGCAAAGCCCTTGGTCCAGCCTTCGATCAACTGGCCAAGGCCATCGGGGTACATACGGAAGGCAGTCGCGCCCTTGCCGACAACGCAGCGCAGGTGTATGCCGTGTTTGCGAAATCGCTCGGCCAGGTAGAAGTTCTCCAGGATGCGGCCCTTGACTGCTTCGTGTCCCTGGACGCGCCCATAGTCGCCCCGGGCCACCAGGAGCATCTGGCCAAACAGGCCGTTCGGCTCGCCGCCCGACAGCCTGAATGCGCCTGTACCGGCGGTCATCAGGAGATTGAAGAACGCGGAGAGCTGCTCGTAGGGCCTGCGAACGGCGTGATACGGGCCCACGGACAACACGCCGTCCGCACGGCCGTTCAGAATGCGCAGAAGCCCGTCCGGCTCAAACCACGTATCCGCATCCACGAACAACAAGAGATCGCCGGAAGCCACCCGCGCGCCTTGCCAGCAGGCCCAGGTTTTGCCGCGCCAACCGTCGGGCAGCGGCTGGGAGGACACCACGGTTGCACCGAACTGGCGTGCAATCTCGGCGGTGCGGTCCGTTGAGTCGTCGTCCACCACGACGATTTCGCGCGGACGCACGGATTGAGACGTCAGCGAGCGGAGCAGCGTGGGCAGATTGCGTTCTTCGTTCCGGGCGGGGATGATGATGGAAACCGAGCCGGCAACCGCGGGATCGGGCGCATCGGCCGGCGCCACTGCGGCCGATCGCCGGCCCAGCAGCCGACCGAGCACAATGAACCCCGCAAGCCAAAGGCCCAACGCAAGCAAGCTCAGGATTGTTGCCGATCCCATTCGACCACCTTGCGAGCGACGTTAAGACCGCACAGGACCACCATGGGCATGCCGCCGCCGGGGTTCACGGAGCCGCCGACGAAGAAGAGATTCGGGTACCTCGTACTTTGCTTCGGCGCTTTGAAGGCAAGGTTCCTGAAGCGGTCAGCAACAACACCGTAGATCGCCCCTTTGTTCGAGTAGTACTGCTGGCGGATGTCCAGCGGCGTCCAGCAATGCTCGAAGACCACGTGTCTGCGCAGCGCCTGCAGGCCCATCCGCTCCAGTTTGTCCATGATCCGCTCCTTGAGCGCCAGGTAGGCCTCGCGCGGGAGCGGATTCTCGTCATCCATGTAAGGGATGTGCGGCAGGATCTTCAGGCAGTCGCAGCCCGGCGGCGCAACCGTCGGGTCGGTCCTCGACGCGGCAACGAGATAGATCGTGGGATCCGGCGGCAGTTGGCGTTTGCGGAAGACCGTGTAAAAATGCTCTCGTTGGTCGCCGGAGAAGAAGAAATTGTGGTGCGCGAGCTGGGGGTACTGCGTGTCCAGGCCCAGTTCCAGCACCAGGCCGGAGCAGGCGGGCTCAAACCGCGCCAGGCTCCGCATGAAGTCCTGGTCTTCGCCCAGCAGCCGCTCATAGGCCGGAATGACCTCCATGTTCGAGACCACGATGTCGGCAGGATGGAACTCGTCACCGGCAACAACGATGCCGGTGACGCGGCCGCCTTCCTTGCGGACCTCGGTGACCTCGCTGTTCAGGCGGACCATGATGCCGAGGTCGTCCAGCAGGAGCTGGAGGCCCTGGGCGATGTTGTACAGGCCGCCGTCCACGTACCAGAGGTCGTACCGGAACTGAATCGCCGGCAGGCAATTCATGAACGCGGGCGCGTGATAGGCCGACGAACCGACGTATTTGATGAAGTAGTCAAAGATGTCCTGCATGTGCCGCGTCTTCAGGAATCTCTTGACCCCGCCATGCATGGTGCGAAGAAGATCGAACTGCGGGAACTTCCAGAGTCCGTAGAATCGCGAGAAGTCGCGCGAGGTGTCGAGACCCTGCTCGAAGTAGCCGGCGCTGACAAGGTCATAGAGGTTGGAGGCGTACGTCAGGAACCGCTGCACGTTTTCGGGGTCTTCCCCGACCTTGCGAGCCTCCGCCGCCATGCGGTCGGGCTCGGGATAGAGGTCCACGACGGTTCCGTCCTCAAAAAAGTTCCGCCAATGGGGGCGCAGCGGTCGGATCGGGATGCAATCGCTCATCTTCCGGCCCGACCGCTCGAACAGACGGGCGAAGATATGCGGCAACGTCAGGATGGACGGCCCGAGGTCGAAGCTGTATCCCCGCTCCTTGAGGACATTCAGCTTACCACCGATCTTCGCGTTCTTCTCGTGGATCGTGACCGTGTAGCCTTCCTGTGCCAGGGAGATGGCCGCCGACAAGCCCCCCAGGCCGGCACCGATGACACGGACATCCTTCCTCATATATCCGCTCCTTTGCCGTCTGCGAGACGGCCAGGGACGACCGGATGGTCCGTTTCCGCACCATGACTTGACAAGCCGACACGTCGTCGCGGACACTTTACCAGATTGGAAATGGATTTCACGCCGCTCATCGCCCGGCAACGCGCTTACTTCCAGACGGGTGCGACCCGTTCGGTGGCCTTTCGCCTCGGTCAACTGAAAATGTTTTACAGTGTGATTGAATCCGGCGAACCGGTTCTCACCAGCGCCCTGCACGCCGACCTGCGCAAGTCGCCGCAGGAGGCCTACGTGACGGAAATCGGCCTCGTGTTGGGTGAGATCCGCCATGCTCTGCGTAACCTGCCGTCCTGGGCCAGGCGGCAACGCCGCCGAGGCTCGCTGCTGACGTGGCCGGCGCGCGGCTTTATTTGCCCTGAACCGTACGGCGTGGCTCTGATCATTGGACCGTGGAACTATCCGCTCCAGTTGCTGCTCGCCCCGCTCGTCGGCGCGATTGCCGCCGGCAACTGCATTGTGCTCAAGCCCTCCGAGTTCGCACCCCAGACCGCAGCCGCGATTGCACAACTCATCGGAGCCGCGTTTCCCGACGAGTACATCGCCGTTGTCCAAGGTCAGCGCGATGTCGCCGAGGCGCTGCTTCGCGAAAAGTGGGACACGGTTTTCTTCACGGGCAGCACCCGCGTGGGTCGCGCCGTGATGACCGCCGCCGCCCGGCATCTCACCCCCGTGACGCTGGAACTCGGCGGCAAGTGCCCGTGCCTGGTCTGCGCCGATGCGCCGCTTGAGACCGTGGCTCGTCGCATCGTCTGGGGCAAGTTCATGAACGCGGGCCAGACCTGCGTTGCGCCGGACCATGTTCTTGTGGATCAACGCGTCGGCGAACCGCTTGTGGATGCGATGAAACGGGTGCTGCGCGAGTTCTACGGTGACGACCCGCGAACCAACCCGGGCTACGGCCGCCTCGTGAACCGCGGACACTTCGACCGGCTCGTCGGCTACCTCGGAAATGGTCGAATTCTCTGCGGGGGGCAACACGATGCCGGCGACCTGTACGTCGCACCGACGATTCTGACCGATGTGGCGACGGACGCCCCGGTCATGCAGGAGGAGATCTTCGGTCCGATCCTCCCGGTTCTGGAGTTCGCCGCGCTGGACGAGGTGCTGGCCTCTCTTCGCGACCGACCGACGCCGCTGGCCCTGTACCTCTTCACCAGGGACCGCGCGATACAGAACCGCGTGCTTGCGGAAACGCGGTCGGGCGGCGTTTGCATCAACGATACGGTGTCGCACATCATCGGCCACCACCTGCCGTTCGGCGGTCTGGGCGAAAGCGGAATGGGGGCCTACCATGGCAGGGCGAGTTTCGACTGCTTCTCGCACCGCCGCTCTGTGCTGCGCCGTTCGCTAGTCTTCGATCCGAAGCTGCGCTATCCGCCCCCACGATTCAAGCTGGCCGCCCTGAAGCGATTCTACCGCCTGTTCCTGTGACACGAAGCTTGCGGGTTGGACGTTTTTCGCCTATAGAAAGCACCATGTCGCAACGCGTATTGATCGTTGGGGCCGGACCGGGCGGGTTGTCGGCGGCCATGCTGCTCGCTCATGCCGGTCTCGAGGTTACGGTCATCGAACGCCAGCCGCGGGTCGGCGGCCGGACGTCAGCCCTCGAGAGCGACGGATACCGTTTCGACCTCGGGCCGACGTTCTTTTTGTACCCACAGATTCTCGAAGAGATATTCGCGGCGGTCGGGCGCGATCTGCACCGCGAGGTGCCCATGCGCAGACTCGACCCGCAGTATCGTCTGATCTTCGGCGAAGGCGGCGAGTTGATCTGCAGGTCGGACATCGAGGCAATGGTCGCTGAGATTGCCAAGATCTCGCCGGGCGACGCCCCGCAGTTTCGCCGGTTCATGGCAGATAACCGAGTGAAACTGGAGAAGTTTGCCCCGTGCCTTCAGTCACCCTTCCCTGGTTGGACCAGCCTGCTGCAGATGCGCCTCCTCGCCGTGCTGCCTCATTTGAAGCCATGGAAATCGCTTCACGCCGAACTGGCCGGCTATTTCCGCGACCCGCGACTGCAATTGGCATTCACCTTCCAGTCGAAGTATCTGGGCATGTCGCCGTTCCAGTGCCCGAGCCTGTTCTCGATCCTGTCTTTCCTCGAGTACGAGCACGGCATCTGGCACCCCATCGGCGGCTGCAACGCGCTGACCATCGCCATGGCGAGGATCGCCGCCGAGTTGGGCGCGACCCTACGGCTGAACGAGGCCGTCGAGCAGGTCCTGTTCGACGGACGCCGCGCCGTCGGCGTTCGCACCGCGAACGGCGAAATTCGAGGCGACGCGGTTGTCGTCAATGCCGATTTCGGCCATGCGATGACGACGCTGGTGCCCGACCGACTTCGCCGCAAGTGGAACGACTCAAGCATTGCCCGAAAGCGATACTCCTGCTCCACTTTCATGCTCTACCTCGGCATCGAAGGCCGGTATGACCAGTTGGCCCACCACAATATCTACATTGCGCGGGATTACCGGCAGAACCTTGACGAGATCGAACGGCTTCACGTGCTTTCGGATGACCCGTCCTTCTACGCGGCTAACCCTTGTTGCACCGATGATACGATGGCGCCGCCGGGGCATAGCTCGCTGTATGTGCTCGTCCCCGTAACACACCAACATCCCAACATCGACTGGACGAAGGAGCGAGATCGGTATCGGCAGGTCGCGCTGCACCAGCTTGCCAAGATCGGCCTGAACGATGTCGAGCGGCGGATTCGGCTCGAGCGAATCGTGACGCCTGTCGACTGGGAGCACCAGCTTGGCATTTACCGAGGGGCGACCTTCAACCTGTCCCACAATCTTGGACAAATGCTGCACCTGCGCCCCCGGAATCGCTTTGAGGAATTCGAACGAATGTACCTCGTGGGCGGCGGTACGCATCCCGGCAGCGGCTTGCCCGTCATCTTCGAGTCGGCCCGCATCAGCTCGAAGTTGCTGCTGGACGATCTGGGGAGTCGGGCGTGATCTCACACATTCTGGATTCGTCGAGCCACGTGTGCCCCGGTTCTACGGCTGCAAGCTGGACTTGCGCCGGTGCGCGTGGGGAAATTTGCGCGGGACGCGAAGGATTCGGACGTTGGTGGTGCAGTTTACCCGGGCGCCTGTCGGGAGGCCGGACGTCGCGCCAGCAGCACGCCGGCCGCGACGATCACCAGCCCCGGCGCCAGAATGTGAATCGGCAGGTGGGCCGGTGTGCTCAGCTCGGCCAAATCCATGCCCAGCCGGTCACCCACGCGCGGCAGCAGGGCAACCACGCTGTTGTGAAGCACGTGGGCCAGCACGGCCGGCCAGATGGAACGCGACTGCCAGCACAGCCACCCCAGCACGATCCCCAGGACGGCCTTCGTCGGCACGTGGAAGAACACGAAATGGAACACCGCAAACACCAGGGCCGTGACCACAATGGCCGTCCACTTCCGCATGGAGCCACGCAGCCCGCTGAGCAGCGCGCCGCGGAAGAACAGCTCCTCGCACAGTCCCGGCACGATGCCGAGGTAGAGCACCACTTGCCAGATGGGAGCGGCGTTCAGCACCGCCATGAGCTCTCGATTCTGCTCCGCCAGCCCGGGCGCCATGCCGACCAGTCGGCCCTGCAGTACGGTCCATTCCGCCACCGGCACCCACAGGGCCAGGCCCAGCAGCACCGCGGCAAGCACGTGACGCGGGCGGGGTGCTGATATCTGCAGCGTGGTTGCCGGGTTGGCCTTCCAGTACCACAGCACTCCCAGCGGCAGCAGCACAAAGCAGATCGGCAAGGCCGCCGCACTCAGCCGCAGCGTGTCCAGCACTCCGGCGCCGCCGGCGCTCTGCAGCCGCACCTGCACGAAGTACCACAGCGGAAACAGCAACGCCGCCACCAGTGTGACCAGGGCCGCCGAAGGCCGCTCCGTCGGCCGGATCAGACGCCGGGCAAACGAGGCCCGGATCGAGCCGGAATCCGAGAAGACGACCGATTCCGTTCCATAGATTCGAGCGGCCACGGCCACGGCGGCCGCCGCGTACAGCGTGGTCGAGATCAGGACCCGGGCGATCATTCCGGCCGGCACCGGGCTGCCCAGCAGCAGCTCGCGCGTCAGCAGCACCATGTTGGCCACGGGCGTCACCGCCAGCACGCCCTGCAGCTCACTCGTGGGCAGCGCGGCGATGCCGCCGGGAATCAGCGCGGCCAGAATGACCGGGGTGATGTAGTTCTGCGCCTCCTTGAACGTGCGGGCAAAACTGCACACGGCGATCAACACCGCCGAAAACAGAATCGCAAACGGCACGAGCGACAGCAGGATGACCGGCAGCACGCCGAACGGAAAACCGCCGCTCTGCTCGCGCCCGCTGAGGGCCTGCTCAAACCCGCCGAAGTACACCGTGGCGCTGACGCAGGCCAGGTTCAGGGCCGCACCCACCACCGCCACCGTGGTGACCACCAGAAACTTCCCGACGATCAGTTCCATCACCGGTACCGGTGAGACCATGAGCGTTTCCAGCGTGCCCCGCTCCCGCTCCCCCGCGGTCAGGTCGATGGCCGGATAGATGGCCCCCGTGATGGTCATCAGCACCAGAATCAGCGGCAGGATGAGGCTCAGCACGGAGCCCGGCGTCGTGATTCTTCGCTCGACCAGGAGAATCGGCTCCAGCGATTCGATCGGGACGTTCAGAACGGACATGCGGAACTCGACGCGATGACGGGCGACGTCGCGCAGAACGTCCGACAACCAGTCGAATGCGGAGCGCCCCCGCGGCAGCTCCGGATCGTAGATCAGCTCAATCTCGTACTGGCTGGTCAGGGGATCGCCGCTCGGCAGACTGCGGAACACCATCCCGAGATGAACCAGGCGATCGCGCACCGCCTGCGCCATCTCGTCCGTGCGGACCTCGCGGAGCAGCACTTCCGGACGCTCTTCCGGCGCCTCGTCGGGCGGGTCCGGCAGGGACGAGGGCGGTTGGAGAGCGGCGTGGGTCTCGTGCTCGTGGTACAGCTCGTGGAAACTCGCGTGGTGCGTAGGGTCCACGCCGATGACGATCTGCCGGCGCAGCTCGCTGGACGCAACGCTGATCGCCTGCACGGAGCCCACCATCAGCAGCGGGTACAGCACGATCGGCACGATCACCATGGCGGCCAGCGCCCTCCGATCGCGCAGAATGTCCACCAGCTCCTTCAGGTAGATCAGGCTCACGCGGCGATACGAGATCATCCGGGCTTTCCTTCCGGGGCGGCGGGCGCCGGCGCAGGCGGGAGCACCGACTCGGACTCCCCCACGATCCGCAGAAATGCCTCGTTGAGGTGGGGCTCGCCCGTCTGTTCCAGAAGCTCCTGCACCGTGCCCTCGGCCACCAGCCGGCCCTTGTGCAGCAGGCCCACGCGGTCACACATCACCTCCGCCTCGTGCAGGTAATGCGTGGAGAGCAGCACTGTCTTGCCCACGTCGCGCTCGCGGACGATGAAATCGAGAATGACCCGGTTGCTCAGCACGTCCAGGCCCAGCGTGGGTTCGTCCAGAATCAGGATGGGCGGGTCGGCCACCAGGGCCCGAGCGATGTTCGTCCGCTGCCGCTGGCCGGTGGACAGCCCGCCGCACCGCAGCTCGGCGAAATCGTCCATCTGGAGCCATTCCACCAGGTGCCGCACGCGTTGACGGGCATCGCCGGCCGTCAGCCCGTGCAGTTCGGCGAAAAACGTCAGCAGCTCGCGCGGCGAGAGACGCTGGTACAGGCCGGTGTGGGCGGTCAGGAACCCGATGTTCCGCTTGACGCGGCGAGCGTCCGCCGCCACGTCACAGCCGGCCAGCACCGCCCGGCCTTCGCTCGGGGCCATCAGTCCGCTGAGCATCCGCAGCGTTGTGGTCTTGCCCGCCCCGTTGGGGCCCAGGAGGCCGTACATTTCGCCCGGCCCCACCCGGAAACTCAGGCCGTCCACCGCCCGCTTGTCGGACCCGTCGGGCGAGGGGAACACCTTCACCAGGTTTTCCGCCAGGATCATGTCCATGCCGGCGCTAGTGTGCAGCGGGGGACAGGGGCTGTCCAGCCGGGGCGGTTCGGTTCGGACGGGTCGGGCCCTTCCGCCCGCCCGCGCGCCGTCGCTCATTCCGCCTTCCATCCGTGCGCCCGCACGGAGGCCACGATCGCCTCCGCCAGCTCCACGGCGGCCAGGCCGTCGGTGGCGGAAACGGGCGGCGGCGTTCCCTCACGCACGGACTTCAGGAACGCCGTGATCTCCGCCCGCAGCGGCTCCACGTCGTCGATCACCAGCGGCTCCACGTTGACCAGCGAGCCGAAATCGACGTGCTGCATCTCGGAGAGGTCCTTGAAGTTCTTCTCCCGGGCCATGCGCAGCAGGTCCAGGTTGGCGTCCTTCTTGACGGCGATGCCGGTCTTTTTGCCGTAATCGACGGACAGGTACGCATCCGGGCTGAACACGCGGATTTTCCGCTCCGTCTTGAGGGCCAGGCGCGAGGCGGTGAGGTTCGCCGTCGCTCCGCTGGCAAAGGTCACCCGCGCGTTGGCGATGTCTTCGTGCGGGCCCAAAACCGCCACGCCCACCGCGTCCACCGTGTACGTCCGCTCCTTCACCAGGTGCAGAATGATGTCGATGTCGTGGATCATCATGTCGAAGATGACGCCGATGTCCGCGCTGCGGAACGTGAACGGGCTGATTCGGTGCGTCTCGATGAAGCGCGGCCGCACCTCCATCCGTTGCATGGCCACCACCACCGGGTTGAACCGCTCGGAATGGCCGATTTGGATCACCGCGCCCCGCGCTTCCGCCCGCTCGCACATCCGCCGGGCGGTCGCGCTGTCCGGCGCCATGGGCTTTTCGATGAGCAGCGGAATGCCCCGGTCGATCAGCGGCAGCGCGACTTCCTCGTGAAACACCGTGGGCACCGCGACCGTCGCAATGTCGATCCGGTCGAGCACCTCTTCCACCTGCGCTGCGGCCGGGCAGCCGTACTCCGCGGCCAGGGCGCCGGCCTTGGTCGCGTCCGTGTCCACCACCGCCACAAGCTGTGTGTCCGGCATCTGGTGATAGAGCCGGGCGTGATGGCGCCCCATGCGTCCTGCGCCGATCACGGCCGCTCGTAATAGTTGCGTCATGGTCTGGTTTTCTCCCGGAACGCACTCTGCGGTCCCACGGGTGTCTCGAGGCGGTTGGGGAAGGACGCCCGGATCCCCTCAGACCCGGCGTAACGATTCCAGGTATCGTCCGTTCCGTCCGTGTTCGAACGAACGGATGAGGAAATCGAGCAGGTACTCCACGTTCGGGTCCAGCGGCCCGTTGCCTTTCATCTCGGCGATGGTCTGCAGAATGGGTCGCCCGGAACGACGGGCGGAGAGCGAAAACAGCTTCATCTGGGCGACCTTGACGGCCTGGATCTGCTCTTCGCTGAAGCCGCAGCGCTGCAGACCCACGCGGTTGATGTACCGCACGCGCGGGCTCGAACCACGGGCCCCCACCACAATCATGAAGGGCGGAACGTCCTGCGTGATGGGTGACAGCCCGCCCACCATCGCGTGCTTGCCCACCGTGACGAAATGGTGGACCCCGCAATGCCCGCCGAACGTCACGCAGTCTTCCAGAATGACGTGCCCGCCCAACTGCACGTAATTCGCCAGCACGCACCGGTTGCCCACCAGACAATCATGCGCGACATGCACCCCCACCAGGAACAGATTGTCGTTGCCGATGCGGGTGTGCGCCCCCCCGTGCTCCGTCCCCGGATGCACCGTGACCTGTTCCCGAAAGACGTTGCGATCGCCGATGGTCAGCCGGGTCGGGCCGCCTCGGTACTTCAGGTCCTGGGGAGCGGACCCGATCACGGCGCTGGGATAGAACACACAGTCCCGCCCGACGGTGGTCCGGCCGGTGATCGTCACGTGGTTGTGCAGCCGGCACCCGTCGCCCAGCACTACGTTCGCCCCAATCACGCAGTACGGGCCGATCCGCACGCCGCGCCCGATGTCCGCACCGTCCTCAAGGACCGCGGTCGGATGAATCTCGGTTGTCCCGTCCGTCAGAATCTCTTCCACGATTACGCGTCACTCCCGGTCCGGGTCGACCCCGGCTCTGCATCCGTCAGGGCGAAGCGGATGTCCGCTTCGCAGACCAGCTCCCGCGCCACGTGGGCCGTGCAGCGCACGTGCCCCCGCCGGGCCGCCACGTGAACGGCCCGGGCGGTCAGAACCAACTGATCACCCGGCGCCACCGGCCGCCGGAACTTCACCTTGTCCAGGCTCAGCAGGATCGCCACCATCCCCTTGTGCTCCAGCGCCTGCGACAGCAGGATGCCCCCCATCTGCGCCATCGCCTCGATGATGAGCACACCCGGCATGATGGGCTGCCCCGGATAGTGCCCCTGGAAAAACTCCTCGTTGGCCGTCACGTTCTTGATGCCCACCGCCCGCCGCGTGCCGTCGATCTCCAGAATGCGGTCCACCATCAGGAACGGATAGCGGTGCGGCAGCACCCGCTGCACCGCCCGGATGTCGTAGGCCGGCGGCGTGATCAGCAGGTCACGCAGCCGCTGGTCGTGCGCCTGCTCGGCCAGCCGGCGGGCCAGCTCCTGGTTCAGCGAGTGACCCGACTTGCGGGCGAAAACGCGGCCGACCAGAAACCGTCCGGACAGCATCAGGTCGCCCAGCAGGTCGAGAATCTTGTGCCGTACGCACTCGTTGGGATAACGCAGCTCGTTCTGGATCACTCCGTCCGGGCCGAAGACCAGAATGTCGTCATAGGTCAGGTGCGTGCCCAGCCCCATCGCCAGCAACTGGTCCGCCTCCTGCTTGAGCACAAACGTGCGGGCCGGGGCGATCTCCTGCACGAACGTCTCCGGCGTGATCGTCACCGAGTGAATCTGCCGCCCGATCGCCGAGGCCTGCCCGTAATCCAGATCGTAGATGATCTCCAGGCTCTCCGCGTCCGGACGAAGCGGAGGCAGGGCCACGAGCTCCGAGTCTCCGTCCACCACCCGCACCGTGTCACGAATCACGAACGGCTCGCGCGGCCGGTCCTGGGCCACAATGCCGGCCTTCTGGAGCGACTGCACATACGCCATGCAACTGCCGTCCAGTGACGGCAGCTCGTTGCCGGCCAGCTCGATCCGCAGGTTGTCGATGCCCAGCCCGGCACACGCGCTGAGACAATGCTCCACGGTCTCAATGGCCACCGTGCCGTTGCGCAGCGACGTCCGGCGGGCCCGCTTCGAGACATTCTCCACCCGCGCCTCCACAGACACCGGCTGCGGCTGGTCCACGCGGACAAAACGCAACCCCGTGTTGGGCTCGGCCGGGAAGAAACGCAGCGTCGCCGGCTCTCCCGTGAACAGGCCCCGTCCCTGCATCTCGACGGGCTTATGGATGGTCTGCTGCGGCTTCAAGACTGTCCACCCGTTTGGCCAGGTCCTTCACCTGATGCACAATATCCGGAAGTTTCGGCGTCAATGCCAGCACCCGCTTGTAGACCTGGTGATCGTAGGCAGGAATCCCTCCCACCGCCTGGCCCGGAGGGATGTCGCGGCCGACACAACTGCACGCGGCGACCACAACCCCATCGCCCAAGGTAATATTATCCCGGATGCCCACCCGGCCGCCCAGGATCACGCCGTTGCCCAGCACTGCGCTGCCGCCGATTCCACAATGGGCGATGAGGATGCAATGGGCCCCGATCCGCACATTATGGCCGATCTGGACCAGGTTATCAATCTTCGTGCCCGGGCCCACCGCCGTCTCCCCCACCTTGGACCGGTCCAGCGTGGAGCCGGCCCCGATCTCCACGTCGTCCCCCACCAACACCCGCCCGCCGTGCGGAATCTTGTTGTGCCGGCCCTCGGCGAAGTAGTAGCCAAACCCGTCGCTGCCGATCACCACATGCGGATGCAGAATCACCCGGTCGCCCACCTCACACCGCTCGCGAATGACCACGTGGTCCCAGATCCGGCAATCGGAGCCGATCCGGCAGTCGTCGCCCACATGAACGCCCGCGTGCAGAACCGTGCGCTCGCCGATCACCGCTCGCTCCCCGATCACCACGTACGGGCCGATCCCCGCCTCCGCCCCCAGCACGGCCGAACCGGCCACCACCGCCGTCGGGTGAACCCCCGCGGCCGGACCCGGCACCGGCGGGGCAAACCGGCCCAGCAACTGGGCCACCGTCCGCTCCACCGAATCCGTACGCAGCGAGGGCATCGGGGTCTCGCCGAACTCACACGGCGCCACCACGGCCCCCGCCCGGCTACTGCCCAGCCGCGCCGCGTACCGGGCGTCGCTCACCCAGGTAATCTCCTCGGCCCCCGCGGCGGAAAGCGTGTTCACGCCGCGAACGCGCACGGAACCGTCGCCGCGCAGCTCCAGACCAAGCTGCTCGGCCAGTTCCGCAAGTGTGCAGAAACCCGTCATGACGAACTCGCGGCGGCCGGGGCCGCGGCCGCGTGCGTCGCCCCGTTCGGCTCGACGGGCGTGCGGGCGGCGTTCTCCGGCGTGGTGTAGTCCTTGTTCAATCGCTCGATGGCTTCCTGCGTCAGGTCGAGCTCCTTCGCGAAGAAGAACACCTTTTCCAGCAGAAGCTGCTGACGGAGCGTTTTGGAATCCGGGGCTTCGTCCGTGACGTTGTCATACGTCAGGACCAGGTCGATTCCCTTCTCGGCGGACAGCTCCGCCACGGCCTTGTGTACGTTTCGATAGATGCGCAGCAGCCAGGCCTTGTGCTCGTCCCGGATCTGCCGCTCCTTCGTCGCCGCCCAGACTTCAAACTGGACCTCCATCTCGTCCACCTGGGTCCGCCGGGTCTTGTAGTCGTCCGAATCCGGTTTGAAGCGGGCCAGTTCCTGGCGCTTCACGGTGATCTCGTCGGTCTTCTGCTTGGCCTCCGCCGCCATCTGCTGCCGTTTGGCCTCGAAAAGGTCTTCCAGGTCCTTGGTGAGCCGGTACTGGTCGAAAACCCTCGACAGGTTGATTACCGCCACCTTCGACGGCGCCTCAGCCGCCCGGGCCGGCGCCGCCAGCGCCCCCATCGCGACCACCCCTGCGCACCCTGCCGTCAGCCAGAACCGGTTCATTCGATACCGTCCCTTCCACGCCCGGGTCGGGCGTCCGGAAAGCCTGATTTTCCCACGCGGCCCACGCCGCAACGGGCCATTTTCGCCAATGGACCACCCCCGGGCAACCCCGGGGGCGGCCCGGGCGTGGGGGCGCCTTGAAGCACCACGATCCGCGCCACGCCGCCGGGGTGTGCCCAGCCGCACCAGGATCCAACCAGGAAAGGCAAAGAAACGGACAGATGCGTGAATGAAACGGCCGTAATTGGCATTGGGAGTGAACCGGCGCTGCGGTGGGCGCATAAAAAAAGCGGGCAAGAAGGCGCGGCCACACGCTCTTCAGAGGTCACCCGTCCGACCGCTTGATCCGGCTTCGTTACCGCCGCCGGAACGTCCTCTCCTGGAATTCGCCGCCCGTCCAGAGTGCGATACCTGCTGCGTACGACCGAATCGGTTGAGTCGTCCCACTTCGCCGTTGAAACCTTCATCCCGGCCTTGTGGTTTTTCGCAGCAGGCCTTTGCCGGGAACGCTCGCACAATCCCGGTAATGCCTCTCGTCGGGTTCCGCGTTCCTCCAGAGTCTTACCCGGTCGAACCTGGCCGCACCGAACCGCCGAAACGGCCCGGCCCGGCACCTCTCCTGAGCTTCGGTTCCCTTCAGCACATCTCAGACCCGGGGATCCACTTTCGCGGGCTTGCCTCACCCGCTTCGTTCCGTCTTCAGGGTTTGGCTACCCTCCTGACGGTTTCCGCCCCCCGGGCCCTGGCCGGCCTTGTTTCATGCCGACAGCGCTCCTGGGATTTGTCACACCCTTCGGAGCCTTCCCCTCCCGGAAGGTACCCAAGGCCATTACGCCTTGCCGGTGAACCTGCATGCCGTTTCTCCGACCGCTGCGCCCGCACCCGCCGAAGCGACTACGGACCGGACCGGCCGACCGCGGCTTCCAGGCTTTGACCCTTCCGGAAGTCCCTTGCCCGGCACAACGAGTTAACGCGTCACCGAGCCGGATGCTCCCCTGGGCTTACTCCTCTCCAGGGTTTTCCCACCACCGCCTTGGACCCGCTTCCACGGGCCCTCCTCCCTCACGCTTCCTGCTGCGGCGATAGCGCTTACCGCCGCAACACGGCGTCTCGGAGTGTCAATCGGCGTCGGCTTGGCCCGATCCTGCAACCCGGCAAGCCGGACAGGACCGAACAACCCTCCTGAGGTTCCTGCGCCATCGAAATCCCAGATATTCGAGCCGACCGCAACCCGGGCTATGCGTTCACCTTGCGGATCGCCGACGGTCACCCGCCGACTGTCCCGCTCCTTGGGCCGCCCGTTTCGGCTCTGCCGGAGCCACCTGGGACTTGATTGTGGCGCTTGGCCGAAGCAGCCTTCTTGCCACGACTTGAAGATACACCACCAATTGCACGCGGGCAAAAAGAATTTCTTCGCGCAGCCTTAATCACAATACAACACTCGGTTTGCCTTCACTTATTCAGATGCTAACATGCGGTCACACTTGACCTATCATTCCTGTCCACAATCGATCCACGACGTGTGCAAGAAATGAAAATTCTTCCCAGCCCTGAACCGCCCAGCTTCCCATTCAGTCTTCACCATGCACCCCTGAATCACCGCTGCAACATGCACAACTGCGTCTTACCTCCGTATGACGCATAGGCTTGCGCATCGTTGCCGGGATTGACAGAGCGCTCGACAACCTCACGCCCCTTTGACCGAACGGAATCTCTTCGATACAGTGAACCCGCCCCAGCCCGGCCAACGGGCATCGGGCGGCGATCCAACGGGCGTCTAACCCACACTCGGCTAAACATTTGAGGATGACTGAAGTGAACGTGCCTCAGTTGGCCCAGCGCGTGCAACCGCTCAAGCCGTCCGATCTGCGACGCTATTCCGCGCTCGTCCAGGAAATGGGCGGCGTCAATCTCTCCCAGGGCGTCTGCGATCAGCCGGCCCCGGAGGCGGTCAAGCACGCCGCCAAAGCCGCGATCGACGCCAACCACGCTATCTACACCGACTTGCGCGGCCTGGCCTACCTGCGACGGGCAATCGCCGAAAAGTACGAGCGATTCAACGGCTTCTCCGTCGACCCGGAAACGGACATCGTCGTAACCTGCGGCTCCGCAGGCGCTTTCGTCTGTGTCATGATGGCCACACTCAACCCGGGCGACGAGGTCATCACGTTTTCACCAGGCTACCACTATTACGCGGAAACCCTCGGGCTGATCGGCGTGGATGTGCGATACGTGAACACACGCCCGCCCGACTGGCGCTACGACTCGAGCGAACTGGCTGCCACCGTCACTGACCGCACGCGGATGATACTCATCAATACGCCGTGCAACCCGTCCGGCAAAGTGTTTTCGGAAAGCGAGTTGCGCGAGATCGCGGCCCTGGCAGAACGACACAACACCTGGATCCTCACGGACGAAATCTACGAGTACATCACCTTCGGCGTGCCGCACGTGAGTATCGCCCGCCTGCCGGGCGCCGCTGGAAGGACGATTACGGTCAGCGGGCCGTCAAAAACGTACGCCGTAACCGGCTGGCGAGTCGGCTGGGCGGTGGGCCCGGCCGCGGTGATGCAGAAGGTCGGGATCGTCAACGACATCCTGAACATCTGTGCGCCCGCGCCAATGCAGCACGGCGTTCTGGCCGGGTTGTCGCTTCCGGATGCGTACTACCGCGACATGGCCCTCGACTACCGGCGGCGCCGCGACCTGCTGGCGGAGACATTGGCGGACATCGGTTTCACTCCGTTCCGCGCCGACGGCGCGTTCTACATCCTGGCCGAGTTCCCCGAGGGCCGCTTCGCTTCGGCCGTCGGTGCCGCGGAGACGATTCTGCACAAAGTCGGCGTGGCCGTTGTGCCCGCGCCGCCGTTCTACGCAAACCCGTCCGACGGCGCCCGCGTGCTCCGCATCTGCTTCGCCAAGTCGATGCCCGAGCTCGAAGACGGCTGCCGCCGCCTCCGACAACTGAAATCCCTGGGAGTGTGAGCAGAGAAACGCCTTCCCCCGGCTCGAAGCCGGGGGCACTGGCCGGCCGGCTGAAGCCGGCCATTTTGCCCCCAATACTCTGATCTCTGTCGCAGATCCCTCACTACCCTTCCCCGCCCCGCGCTGTACACTCCTGGATGATGGCCAAGCGAACCGGACTGGTACTCGATCCCCTCTTTCAACGGCACGATCCAGGGTCGGCGCATCCGGAACGGCCGGACCGGCTGATCGCCATCGAGCAGGCACTTCGCGAACGCGGCCTCACCGACCGTTGCACGCCGCTGCCCCTGCGGCCCGCGACCCGCGATGAGATTCTCGCCCTGCACCGGCAGCAGTACCTCGATCGCCTGGAGCATACCTGCCGCACCGGCTGGCCGTTCATCGACTGCATGGACAGCGGCATCTGTCCGGACAGCTACAACGTCGCCCTCCAGGCGGCCGGGGCCGTCCTGGAGGCTGCAGACGCCATCGTGGCGGGAACCGTGCAAAACGCGTTCTGCGCCGTCCGGCCACCCGGGCACCATGCCCTGCCCGAGAAATCCATGGGCTTCTGCCTGTTCAACAACGTCGCGCTGGCGGCCGAGCGCTTGATCCGCGTGCACGGCCTGCAGCGCGTGCTGATCCTGGACTGGGACGTGCACCACGGGAATGCAACGCAGGCGATGTTCGAGTCGCGGCCGGACGTGTTGTACGTCAGCCTGCACGGGCACCCGAGCTGCGTGTACCCGGGCACCGGCTGGGAGACGGAGGCCGGCACGGGGGAGGGGAAAGGGTTCACACTCAACATCCCCATGCTGCCCGGCGCCGGCGACGCAGAGTACCGGCGGGCCTTTGACGAACAGGTGACGTCGGCGGTTGAGGCGTACCGGCCGCAGTCCGTGTTGGTCTCGGCCGGGTACGATGCCCATCGCCTGGACCCGCTGGCCCCGATTTGCCTGGAGGACGAGTCGTTCCGCTGGATGAACCAGACGGCGCTGGCGTACGCCGACCAATGGGCCGGCGGCCGCCTCCTCAGCGTGCTGGAAGGCGGGTATAACCTCGTGGTGCTTGGGCGTTGCGTGGCGGATCACGTGGAGTCGCTCTGCAGGTAAGGCTATTCCGCCGCTTGCGGTTTGGCGGCCGCATCGCAGGGCGAGGGCCCCGGCCATTCGTATGTG
>CAZPHH010000016.1:42423-43946 GCA_964586145.1 uncultured Phycisphaeraceae bacterium
CATCGGGATGTTCTGTCGCTTGCGGTTTGGCGGCCGCATCCCAGGGCGAGGGCCCTGCCCATTCGTATCTGCCGTGAAACGACAAGCCGCATCTGGAAGGAGCCGGACAGATCCGGGCATAGCAGTGGGCTTCCTGGGTTGGAACGAGTTAATCTTCCTTGATGCGATCGCGTCGCCCTACACGTGCAAGCGCACGTGCAGCCGCCACAGCCATACGGACAACGCCACCATCAACACCGCGAACACGGCCGCCCGGGCAATGGCCTCGCCGCCGGCATTCCAGTGCTCGCTGAAGAACGTGACGCCGAGCAGACCCAGCGCGGCCCAGAAGATATCCGGCAGAATGTAGGCCAGCAGCGGGTTTGCGCCGAATTGTGCGAGTGGCCGGGCAAGCGGCACGCACTGCACAACGTCTACCAGCCAGTACAGAATCACGTACGCCACGCAGCAGATGGCCGAGCTGTACAAACACCACGTCGGCGTGGCCATGTTCTTGGAGATACCGTGCAGCGGGCGAAGCAGATAGCCGGCCGCAAAAAGCCCTGCCGCGAAGAGCAGAATCGCGAGTATTCTTCGGGCCGGCGTCTGACCGGGCCGGGCGTCCAGAAGAATCATCGTCACCAGGATGCCCGCCACCGTGATGGCCGAATGCCCTCCGATGTGCCCGCCCAGCCAGACCCACTCCTTCACCTGCCTGGCCACAGGAAAATCAAACCGCCCCGCCGCATCGCCGATGTACAACGCGATGAACAGCGCGAGCATGCCCACCAGGGCGGCCGGCCGCCGATGAAACACGGCGTACGTCAGCGTCGACGCCAGGTACGCCCAGCCGATAAGCCCCAGGATGCCCCACCACGCGGTCTGCATTCGAGTCACTGCCTCGCCCCAGTGCCCGCGGTAGATGGTCGCCATCCAGATGAGCCCCGCGACGCCCAGGACACGCAGCACGATGAACAGGTATCGCCGGCCCGCCGTGCGCGGGTACTGGTTCCATATCAGGATCACCGAGCCGAACATCAGCAGCACCCACGCGTCCCGGCTCATGCCCGTCGCGTCCGGATCGAGGCTGCGGATGTTCACCATGAACACCCCGATGACCAGCAGCGAGAGCGTTCGCATCAGCACGTGCCAGGCCATGCGCAGCCGCGACTCGCCGCGCTCCAGCCGTCTGCCGATGGCCAGCGGAATGGCCATGCCCACGATGAAGAGGAAGGCCGGAAAGACGACGTCGACGAAGGTCATGCCGTCCTGGTCCGGCGGCACGTGCTTCATCCAGGCCGGGATGTCTTGCAGCGGGCTCAGGTGGTTTACGAAGATCATGGCCAGGATGGTCAGTCCGCGGAACAGGTCGATGGAGACGATGCGCTCCGCCCGCCGCGCCGCCGGTGTCTCAAGTGCCTCCGCCAAGCCCCGCACCTCCTCCGGCCCCGGCGCCAAGGGTACCGCGTCCGCGCGGAAAACGCACGGTCCGTGGCGCCTGGCTCGCCCTCTCTGCGGCCCCCGGGCTCTCCTCTGGGACCGGC
>CAZPHH010000016.1:44046-64061 GCA_964586145.1 uncultured Phycisphaeraceae bacterium
TGTGGGACCGGCTGCCTTTTGTGGGACCGGCTTTCGAGCCGGTCTTTGGGGGGTGGGCATTCCCGCGAACATCATACCCTGTGGCGAGAACATGGCGGGGGGTTGAGCAAGGCAACGTAAGAGGCGAGCGAAAGAAAGCAATCATGAGGGGAGCAGGAAACGCAAGAACGAAGAAACAGGAGAGATGCAGAAGGAGAGGGCCGAAGCCCGACGTGTCTGGCCGGCGCGGCGGGGGACTGCGGATGGGCGCTGGCCGGAGCGAACGCACGATTGCGGTCGTCGGAGGAGGGTTGGCCGTGGACGGTTGCGACACGGACTTCCTCGGCCCGGTCAGGGCGGAGGAGTTCGTGAGGCGGGTCCACGGGTTTCGTCCCGATGCTCATCGGGCCTGCGCCCCGGCCAGACGTTTGGGCCTGTCCGAGGCCGCTCGCACGTTCGTCCCTACGGCGCCACGAACACCCACTTGGCCGCGTCCGCGTACACGCGCTGGTTCCAGCCGCTGTGCGGCTTGCCGCTGACCGTCGCTTCGGAGACGTTCACCGAGCCCGTGGCGGCGTCCTGCCCGGCCGCAAACCGGTACTGCCCCAGCGAGACCCAGGTGTTCGCGTTCGCGCCCTCCAAGCCGTCGGGGATCTGGTCTACCAGCAGAACGGCCTGCCCCTCTGCGTGCCGAATGGTGTACTGCGCGTCGTAGCAGTTCGCGCCGATGTCCCAGGTCACGAACACCTCGTAGACGCCGGGAGTGACGACATATGGCACAAACGTCGCGTTGTCCGTGCCGGCGTTCGGCAGGTCATACGTGATGAAGCGGCTGCCCGTGCCCGTCAGGCCGGGGACGGTGCTCTTGATGGTGCTGTTGGCCCATGCCCCGTCCTCTGCGTAGGCCGGCGGCGGAGTCACGGCGCCCGTCGCGTCACGGGACTCCACCACCAGGTCCGGCACCGGCGTGACCGGGTCGCCGGCCTCGCGCAGCCGGAACCAGCGGAAGTCGGCCAGGTCCACGTCGCCGTCGTCGTCATAGTCGAAGACGACCAGGCAGTCGAAGCCCGGCGCGGGGGGCGAAGCCTCCGGACCGGCCATGCAGGCGGCGAACGACGCGTAGTCGTCAAGCTCCACGTCGCCGTCCCCGTCGGCGTCGCCCGCCCAGAAGAACTGCTCGTCCGCGCCCACGTCCACAAAGCCGGCCTGGACGCGGGGCTCGCCGTCGATGTCGGTCCGGCCCGCCGCGGCGACGAACGCGGGATTCCCCGCGTTGATGCACGGCGACCACCTCGGCAGATGGAAGTCACCCGCCGCCGCGTTCACAAAGACGGGATCGAGCGAGAAGTTCCCCTCGCCGGCGTAGCCGCCTTCCACCGTGGAGAACGTGACGTTGACGCCGCCGCTGATCTGCGCGCCGCTGTTGCCCCACACGATGGAGTTCGTAATGTTCGCCATGACGCCCGACACATGTACGCCGCCTGTCGTGCCGGCCGAATTGTTCGCAACCGTGCATTCACCGAGCGTCAGCGTCCCGCCGCCGGCGTACACGCCGCCGCCGGACCCGGTGGCCGTGTTGTTCACGATCCAGCAATCGCGCAGTTCGGTCGTTGCACTGGCGCTGTACACCGCGCCGCCGTCGGCACCGTGGTTGCCGTCCAGCACGCAGGATCCGAGCACCACGCTGCCGCCGCCCAGGTTCACCAGGGCCCGGCCGAGGTTCTCGCCGATGCGGTTCGCCGCGGCGCCGCCCGATCGCCGCACCGTCAGCGTGCTGCTGTCGGCGTTGTACGTCTTGATGCCCTCCTGTCCGCAATACGTCACAACCAGCCCGCCGTCGATGAGCCAGTCCGTGTAGGCCGACTCGACGGCCAGGCCCCGCGATGCGCTGTGCGTGATGGTTAGGTGGGTTGCGGTCACCGTCTGCCGGCCGCTGGCGTCACCCGGCGACGCGGACGACCGCTGCAGTACGGCCGCGCCGGAATTGGCCTGAGTGCTGCCGAACATCGTGGCCGCCGCCCGCTGGTTCAGGCCCGCGACGGTGGCGACGTGGCCGGGCAGGCTGCCGGCCACCGTGACATTCTCCAGCGTCAGCGTCCAGGCGCCGGCCTGAGCCGTGGGGTTCTGCTCGTCGATCACCAGCCCGTACGCGCCGGTGTTGTGTCCCGCCGCCACGAACGCGGGCACCAGGACCAGATCTCGCAGCGTGTAGTGGTGCTGAATGGGGATGTCCAGGTACAGGCCGCAGCTCGAAGAGAAGTCCGCCGGAACGCCGGGCGACACCACGACGGTCACCGGCACGCCGTTGCCGTCCGCGTCGCCGTTGAGGGTCACGTCGTCCCAGGCGTCCACCACGATGACGCCGGTTTCCACCAGGGTGTCGCAGGTGACGTTGATGATGTTCGGCTCTTCCGATTCGTGGGTCTTGAGCCAGGCAAGGGCGTCGCGGAGGGTGGCAAACCGCCCCGGTGAACCGCCCACGCCGTCCACCTCCACCCGGTTGTCCAGCACGAACTTCGTGGCGTCGCCGCGGAAGACGTGGTTCCCGTCCGTCGGCCACGCCTGCGTGTTGTCCCACACCACGGTGCCCGCCGTGCCGGCGGCGAAGTAGAAGCTCTGATCACCCACCGGCACCCATTGGTTCAGCCCGGCGGGGTCCGCCTGGTCCCAGAGGAACCGCACGGACCCGTGTGCGTGGTTCACCGTCACGCCGACGTCATGCACGTTCGGGCTGCTTTCGTTGCAGGTGACGTAGACGCGATACCAGCCGGCCTCGGGCAGGTCCGGTCGATACGTACACGTCTGCGTCCGGTCCGTCGTCACCCAACGATAGCGGCAGTCACCCTCTGTGCAACCCAAAGCGTAGCTGTCATACTGCGAGCTGCCGGTCATGCCGGTGTCGACGTATGCCGGTGCCCCGTCGTCCGTCTCCACGATGTGCTCGGTGACGCCCACGTTCTCCAGAAGGGGTACGCGGCGCAGCCCCTTGGTGACTTCCGCCGCGCTGTAGACGGTGCGCCAGCGATGCACGATGCCATAGTCCGTGCCCCGCGCCTCATACACCTCGTGGTCGCCCCAGCCGTCGCCCGACAGGTAGAGGTAGATGTGCCCGCTCTGGTCGTTGTTGTACCGATAGCAGATCGCGTCTCCGTACAGCAGATCGGCGCGGTCCACCTCGGACCAGCGCGAATCCGGCCGGATGTAGTTGTAGGTGCTCGGGCCGTGCCGATCCACGCGGTACGGCGTCCAGCGGTCGATGGACCAGCACTTGCTCACGAAGCCCGAGCAATCCGCCCCGCCGAACGCGCGGTTGTCCGGGTCCCAGTTCCCGCCACCCCAGACGTAGGGCGATCCGATGGCGGTCACGCCGTAGTTCAGAATGTCCTGCCGGGTTTTCGTCGGCATCTGTGCGAAGGCTGCGGTGAACGTTACCGTGGCCGTGAGTACGGGCGGAATGAATCGGTGCAGTTTCATGGCCGGCTCCTTTCCCCCTCAAGCTCTGCGAAGGTCCAGCGCACGAACTGCACTCCCTCCTCCGTGGTCTGCATCTGGATCAGTTCGCCCGATGCGGTCACAAAGATCTTCCGGTAGTGGTCCGTGACGTACGCGTCGGGCAGCACCCGCACGCCATCCGGCCGCCCGTCCGACCCCAGCCGGGTCACCAGCAGATCAGACTCCACGGTCCCCTCGGCGAGACGGTCTGCTCGCCGAACGGCCACGTACGTCCGGCCGTCGCCGTCCGTCTCCAGCGCCGTCACGGCGGCCACCCGGCCCGGGAACCGCAGGGCATAAAGGCCCTGCTCGTCCGCCTCCGTCCCGACGCGAAGCTGGACCGCTCCATCCGCCAGCTTGCGGGCATGAACAAACCGGCTGCCCGCGATCGGCCGGCCGGGCACGTTTCGCACCACCGACGCCGCCTGGCCGGACCGAACTCCGCTCGCATCCAGTTCGAACACGCGGTCGTGTCGCTCCTCGATCCAGACCCGGTGGCCGTCCGCCGCGACGGCGGAAGGCAGCGAAATCGTGTCCGGCACCCTGGCCTGGTAGCGCAATGCGCCGTTCGCCTCGAACACACGGAACTCACGCCGCACAAACGCGTCGAGGACAGTCACGGTCCCATCGGGTGCCACGTGCAGGAAGTCGGCCGTATGCGTGTTGATTTCGATGCCGCGAGCGGACCCGCTGGCCAGGTCGAACACTTGGACCCGGGCGTTCACCGGGTCGAGGACGTACAGCGTGCCGTTAACCAGGGCGAAATCCATCGGCCCCGGCCGGGAGGCTTCGTCTCGCTTGCCGAATTCCCCGAGCCCGGCTCCCCAATCGCCCCGGAGAATCACCTCGCCCGAGGTCGGTTCGGTTTCACCCGTCGGTTCCGGCACGTCCACCGCCGTCGCCGGCGCGCCCGCGCTCCAGGCCGGCATCCCCAGGCAGACCACCCCGGCCGCCAGCCTCCTCCACCGAGTCCATTGCCGCATGATTGTGCTCTCGCTTTCAAGGTGCGATAACCGATCGGCAGGCTCGTCCGCCGACCGGCTGCTCCTTTCGTCCCTATCCTACACAATTGCACCCCCAAAACCCAAACCGGTACTCGGGGGCGAGCCAGCCCCCCCCACGGATGCCGCAGATGTGCCAATAAAGAAGGCGACCGTCGTTTGAGGGTCGCCTCTGGGCTCGTTGCGTTGGATGGGGTATGGTTCAGCACCGCACAGCGATGCAGTCGCCGGTATCAGTGCGGGAACCGGAAGGTCTTTCCCTTCCAGGTCTGTGACGTGGCCACAATCCAGTTGTTGCCCTTGCCCGGGCACACAGCCTTGATGGGCGTCTTGCCAAACTTCCTGGTCAGCGTGTACTTCGCGCTGGCGGGGCTGTTGAAGGTTTTGCTGGTCTTGGACCAGCGCTTCAACTGCGAGTTCGAGACGGTCTGGATCACCGCCCCCTTTTCCACCCACTTGGCGAGGGTGTTCAGGTTGGACGGGGTCGCGCCTCCGCTCTTGCTGCCCTGCGTCTGGCGGTAGAGCGTCTGGTACGACGTGATCTTGTTCTTGAAGTTGCTGCTGACGGTCCGGTACGTGGGCTTGTTCGACGTGTTCTTCGAGTAGTAGCCCTTGGTCGAACCGCTACGGCGGCGCGAGCTCGAGCCCCGACTTCGATAACCTCTCATAGGCATAGGCTTTCTCCCTTGTTAGTTCAACGCAACGCGCCAATTAGGGTCGATGGTCAGTCATCGACCCGGTGCCAGAGCGACTTTAGATTTTTGTCCCAATGTCGATCCTGCGTATCGGACCCTGCGCCCGCCTGCCCAAACCCGACGAGGTCGGCACGGGAGTCAAGCCGCTGGCGGGGCGGGCCGATCTACAGCCGGGGCGCGTCCTCCCGTGGAGTCTCGCTGCCGCCGGGTCGTCCAATTCCCGGTTACGCGTACGGCACCGTCTCCCCGGGCGAGCGACGCGGGTCGGCGGATGACAAAATCGGTCACCGAGATGATCCAGACGATTCTCACTGCGGACAATCTGCCGTCGCTGCCTGCCGTGGCCCTGCGCGTGCTGGATCTTGCCGATCAGGCGGACGCCTCGACGGCTGACATCGCCGATGCCATCGAAAAAGACCCGGCCCTGGCGGCCCGTGTCCTCAAGATGGTCAATTCGTCGCTTTTCGGGCTGCCCAACCCGGTGGGATCGGTCCAGCACGCCACGGTCGTGCTCGGGCTGCGAACGGTCCGCGTGCTGGCCCTGAGCTTCTCGCTGGTGGAGTCCCTGACCGACCCCCAGGCGGCGGCCTTCGACTTCCAATTGTACTGGCGGCGTTCGCTGACCACGGCCGTGCTGGCCAAGCTCGTCGCCGAGGCGGTGGACATCAACCGCCGCGACGAGGCGCTGGTGGGCGGCCTGCTCTGCGACATCGGCCTCATGGCCGCCGCCCGCACCGCTCCGGAACAGTACGCCCCGGTCTGGCAGGCCCGCCGGACGCGTCGCGTTCCCGTTCAGGTCGTCGAGCAGGAGAAGTTCGGCATTACCCACGCCACGGTCGGCCGCGAGCTTCTCCAGAAATGGAACCTGCCCGCGGAGATCTGTCAGGCGGTGGCGACTCACCACGGCGAGGGTCTGGACGCCATGCCGGCGGAAGACCGGATGCTGGCCACGACCACATACACTGCGGGCACGCTTGCGGACGTGTTCTGCGGCGACACCTCCTCCACCGAACTGGATTCTGTGATCCAGCGCTGCGCTGCGCTCACCAAAATCCCGGAGTCTCGGTTGCATAGCATTCTGGAACGCCTGGACGGCCAGCTCAAGGAGATCGCCGACCTGTTCTCCGTTTCCATCGGAACGCCCGTCACATACCAGCAATTGCGGGATCGGGCGGTCGCCAAACTGGCCGCGCTCTCGCTGAGCGCCGAGCGCGAAAATGCGCAGGCCCGCTCCCGTCTGGAGGAGGTGACCACCTGGGCGGAGGATCTGGAACGACGGGCCACGATGGATCCGCTCACCCGGGTTGCGAACCGGGCCGCCTTTGACAATCACCTGAAGACCACGATCGAGTCGGCTGAACGCGAGCGGGGCGCCGTCGGCCTCATGATGCTCGATCTGGATCGTTTCAAGGAGCTGAACGACACCTTCGGCCACCCCGCCGGCGATGAAGCCCTGCGACGGGTCGGTGGCGTGCTGAATCAGGTTGTCCAGGCCCCTCGGATGGTCGCCCGCGTCGGCGGGGAGGAGTTCGCCGTTATCGTCGACAAGGTCACACCTCGCGAAGTGCGCGATCTGGCCGAGCAGATCCGCACGCGCGTCATGGACCTGGGAATCCCCTGCACCAACCAGCAAACCCGTCTGACCGTCAGCGTCGGTGTGGTTCACACCCACTTCCAGCATGAGCTGGTCGATGCCGCCGAGTTGGTGGCCCGCGCGGACGAACGCCTCTACGACGCCAAGAAGGGCGGACGCAACCGCGTCGAGATCACCTACTGACGCTCACACTCTCCCCGGTCCGCACCGGTCGCCGGCCGGTAGCGGCGCGACACCGCCACATACGGCCGGCCGAGCAGCCGCTTGATGACGATGACCTCTCCCAGATCGTTCCCCTCGATCCGGTGGCCGACCCATTGGAGCAGGTAGCTCACCCCGACCAGCACCACCGGGCGATACCACAAATCCCAGCGCCACTCGACGAGCTGCCAGACCGCCACGCCGCCGGCCAGCGGCAGCAGGGGGATGCCGATCGCGTGAAGAACGCGGGAGGCCGGGTGCTGATGCCGCTCCAACCATCGATGAAGCCATCCGAACATGGCTCGCATGGTATCCGGGGAGTTTGCCGTCGTCAGCGTTGAACTCTCCGCGCGGCCTGTCAAATTGGCACGGACGCCCCTGCGGCCGACCCCGTTCTGCCAAGCTGGCAGGGGCCCGGTGCCTGCCCCCTCCGCCGACCATGGAGTTATCGTTCGTTCTGCCAATGGGTTAGGCGAATCCCCAAAACCCCAAAACGCTGGCATCGAGGCTGCACATGGGGGAAAGAGGAACCGGTCTAGGCACAGGGGACAGTCCGGTCGGAATGCGGATTACCAGAAGGAGATGATCAACTATGGCCGTCAAGCAGTTGGCCTATCAGGAGGATGCTCGCCGCGCGTTGCTGGCGGGGGTGACCAAGCTGGCCGACGCCGTCAAGGCGACCCTGGGGCCCCGGGGGCGAAACGCCGTCCTGGACAAGGGTTGGGGGTCCCCGACCGTCACCAAGGACGGGGTAACCGTGGCGGAGGAAATCGACCTTCGTGACAAGTACGAGAACTTAGGCGCCCAACTCGTCAAAGAAGCGGCCAGCAAGACCAGCAAGAACGCCGGCGACGGCACCACGACCGCCACGGTTCTGGCCGAGGCCATGTACGCCTACGGGCTGCGGGTGGTCACGGCGGGTGCGGACGCCAACTCGGTCAATCGCGGCATTCGCAAGGCGGTGGACGCGATCATCGACGAGCTCAAGAAGATTTCGCGTCCCACAAAGGTGGAGCGGCGGGCGGACATCGTAAACGTCGCCTCCATCTCGGCGAACAACGATATGTCGATCGGCAACATCCTGGCCGACTGCTTCGAGAAGGTCGGCAAGGACGGCGTCATCACGGTGGAGGAGGGCAAGGGGGCCGAGACCACGATCAAGCTGGTCGAAGGGATGCAGTTTGACCGCGGCTACCTGTCCCCCCATTTCATCACCAATCCGGACGAAATGGAGTGCGCCCTGGAGAAGCCGTACATCCTGATTCATGAAGACAAGATCAGCAACGCCCAGAAGCTGGTGCCGCTGCTGGAGGCGATCGCCAAGGCCAAGCGTCCGCTGCTGATCATCGCGGAGGACGTGGAGGGCGAGGCGCTGGCCACCCTGGTGGTCAACCACATGCGGGGCACGTTGAAGGCCTGCGCGGTGAAGGCCCCCGGCTACGGTGACCGCCGCAAGGCCATGCTGGAGGACATCGCCATTCTGACGGGCGGGCAGGCCCTGATGAAGGACCTGGGCGTGAATCTGGACAACGTCTCGATCAGCCAGTTGGGCCAGGCCAAGCGGGTCCGGGTCCGGCAGGACGAGACGACGGTCCTGGAGGGGGCCGGCAAATCGGACGCCATTCAGGGGCGGATCAAGCAGATTCGCGCCGAGATCGACGCGACCACCAGCGACTACGATCGCGAGAAGCTGCAGGAGCGCCTGGCCAAGCTGTCGGGCGGCATCGCCCAGATCAACGTGGGCGCGGCCAGCGAAGCCGAACTGAAAGAGAAGAAGGCGCGCGTGGAAGACGCCCTGCACGCCACGCGGGCGGCCATTGAGGAGGGCATTGTGGTCGGCGGCGGCGTCGCCCTGGTCCGGTGCATGAAGGCGCTGGACAAGGTGACCGGCCGGGACGACGAGAACCTGGGCATCGACGTGGTCCGTCGGGCCCTGTCCGCCCCGCTGAAGCAGATCGCCGCAAACGCGGGTGTGGCGCCGGGCGTGGTCTTCCACAAGGTGACGGACAGCAAGTCGGCGTCATTCGGCTTCAACGCGGAAGCCATGGAATACGGCGACCTTCTGGAGGCCGGTGTGATTGACCCGACAAAGGTCGTTCGGGCCGCCCTGGAAAACGCGAGCAGCGTCGCCCGCATCCTCCTGAGCACGGACTGCATCATCACGGAGAAGCCCAAGAGCGACGAGGACAAGGGCGGCGGCGCCGGCGAGCCCGGCATGGACGACATGGACTACGATTGACGCCGCGGACGCACCGGCCCCGTGGGGGTCCGGTCGCTGCGGAGGCAGACGGACGGAATCAAACCATCCAAGAGATACAGGACCCTGGCAGGGAACGAGCAACGGAGGATATCCCACAATGGCTACCGCAACCGCAAAGAAGCTGAAACTCAGGCCCCTGGACGACCGCGTCGTGGTGCATCCCACCGAGGCCGAAGAGCGAACCGCGGGCGGCATTCTGCTGCCCGACACCGCGCGGGAGAAGCCGCAGCGCGGCACCGTCGTCACCGCCGGTCCGGGCAAGCTGCTGGACAGCGGCAAGCGCGGCACGATGGACGTCAAGGAAGGCGACGAGATCGTATACGGCAAGTACTCGGGCACCGAGGTGGAAGTCAGCGGCGAGAAGTACGTGATTCTCCGCGAGAGTGATATCCTCGCCGTCGTGGGCAAGTAAGGCAAACGCAGCCAAGCGGTCCGCCGAACGGATCGAGACGACAGGAGCAAGTCAATGGCCAAGCAACTGATGTTCAGCCACGAAGCCAGGCAGCAGATCCTGGACGGGCTGGGCAAGCTCGCCGGGGCGGTGAAGGTGACCCTCGGCCCGGTCGGGCGAAACGTGATTCTGCAGAAGTCCTTCGGCGCACCCCGCATCACCAAGGATGGGGTCAGCGTCGCCAAGGAAATCGAGCTGCCCGACCCGTTCGAGAATATGGGCGCCAAGATGATCAACGAGGTGGCCAAGCGAACCAGCGACAAGGTGGGCGACGGCACCACCACCGCCACCATTCTGGCCGAGGCCATCTACCGGGAAGGTCTCCGAAACGTCACCGCCGGCGCCAACCCCATGGCCCTCAAGCGCGGCATTGACGCCGCCGTGGCCGCCGCGGTCAAGAGCATCGAGGCCCAGTCTCGCAAGGTGAAGACCGGCACCGCCGACCTCGAGAACGTGGCTACCATCGCCGCCAACGGCGACCGCGAGGTGGGCAAGCTGCTCGCCGCCGCCCTCGCCGAGGTGGGCAAGGACGGCGTGGTGGAGATCGAGGAAGGCAAGAGCATGGGCATGGAGAAGGAAGTGGTCGAGGGGATGCAGTTCGACAAGGGCTTCGTCTCTCCGTACTTCATGACGGACCCCGGCTCGCTGGAGTGCGTGCTGGAGAAGCCGCTGATTCTGCTCTACGAGAAGAAGATATCCAGCCTGCGCGACTTCATCCCGTTGCTCGAGGCGGTGGCCAGTTCCGGGCAAACCCTGCTGGTCATCGCGGAGGACGTCGACGGCGAAGCCCTGGCCGCCATGGTGGTCAACAAGCTGCGCGGCACGCTCAAGTGCGCCGCGGTGAAGGCCCCCGGCTTCGGCGATCGCCGTAAGGCCATCCTGGGCGACCTGCAGGTGCTGACCGGCGGGAAGCTGATCAGCGAGGACCTGGGCATCAAGATCGAAAACGTGCAACTCAGCGACCTGGGCCGGGCCGAGAAGGTGGTCATCAGCAAGGACACCACCACCGTGATCCAGGGTGCGGGCAAGAAGAGCGAGACCAAGGCCCGGATCGACCAGATCCGCAACCAGATCGAAACGACGACCAGCGACTACGATCGGGAGAAGCTTCAGGAACGGCTGGCCAAGCTCACCGGCGGCGTGGCCGTCATTCGCGTGGGCGGAGCCACCGAGATCGAGGTCAAGGAACGCAAGGACCTCGTCGACGACGCCCTGCACGCCACCAAGGCCGCGGCCGAAGAGGGCATCGTGCCCGGCGGCGGCGTGGTCTTCCTGCGGGCGATCGAAGCGGTCAACAAGGCCCGGCAGAACGCCCGCGGCGACGAGAAGGTCGGCGTGGACATTGTCGCGCACGCCCTGCGCTGCCCCACCCGCCAGATCGTCGCCAACCGCGGCGGCGAAGGGGAAGTCGTGGTCGAGCAGATTCTCGAGAAGACGAGCGCCTACGGGTACGACGCCCGCGGGGACCAGTTCGTCGACATGTTCCAGGCGGGAATCGTGGACCCGGCCAAAGTGGCCCGCACGGCCCTGCAAAGTGCGGCCAGCGTCGCCGGCCTGATGCTCACCACCGAGGTCCTGGTCACGGACCTCAAGGATGAGAAGAAGGAGATCGCCAACGCGATCCGATAAGAACGGGTAGCAGCCCAAGGGAACAACATGCGAAGGGCGGGCTGGCGAGTCCGCCCTTCGCGCGCTTGGAATCCGACAGCGGGTGGCAGAAGGCAATGGTGATGGCGAAGGCCCAGCGAGACTACTACGAGGTGCTTGGCGTCGGCCGCGAGGCTTCCCCCGCCGACATCAAGAAGGCCTACCGCCGCCTGCTCATCAAGTACCACCCGGACAAGAACCCCGACGACCCGAAGGCCGAGGAGAAGTTCAAGGAGGCGGCCGAGGCGTTCGAGGTCCTCAGCGATCCGCAGAAACGGCAACGATACGACCAGTTCGGCCACGCCGGACTGTCCGGCGCGGGCGTCCACGACTTCAGCGGCATGGGGTTCGAGGACATCCTCTCCATGTTCGGGTTCGGCGACCTGTTCGGCGGATTCGGCGGCGGCCGGCGCGGCCGTGCCCGCGGGGCCGACCTGCAGACCGAGATGGAACTCACCCTGGAAGAGGTCGCCACCGGCACGGAGCGGACCCTCGAGTTCACCCGGCAGGATTACTGCGACGAGTGCGGCGGCAGCGGCGCCGCGCCCGGCTCCCAGCGGCAGAATTGCCGAACCTGCGGCGGATACGGACAGGTGGAGCAGTCCGGCGGATTCGGCCTGATCATGGGAAGGGTCATCACCACGTGCCCCACGTGCCGCGGACAGGGCAAGGTGTACTCCCAACCCTGCCCGAGCTGCCGCGGCAACGGCCTGGCCCCCAAGAAGCGAATCGTCAACGTGAAGGTCCCGGCCGGCATTCAGGACGGACAGGCCATCCGCGTCCGCGGGGAGGGCGAGCCGGGCGAAAACGGGGCCTCCCGCGGCGATCTGCACTGCTACATTCACGTGCGGCCGCACGAATTCTTCACGCGACGCGGAAACGACCTCGTGCTCTCCATGCCCATCAGCTTCACCCAGGCGGCCCTGGGCGCAAAACTGGAGGTCCCCACGCTTCGCGGAACGGCCACCCTGACCGTCCCTCGCGGCACGCAGCCGGGGCAGGTCTTCCGACTGGCCGAGCAGGGACTGCCCGACCTGCGCACCGGCCGCACGGGCGACCAGTACGTGGAGGTGCGGGTCGAAATCCCGACCCGGCTGGACGGCCGGCAGGAGCAACTGCTGCGTTCCTTCGCGGAAACGGAAGACAAGGGCGTGCTTCCGGAAAGCAAAGGGTTCCTGGAGCGGCTGGTGGAATACCTGGGCGGAATGGAAAAGAAGAACGGATAACGGACACCCGGAACACCACGACGAAGCGTCATGAGCAAGAAGAAGGAGCACAAGATCCATATTGCCACGGACGACGAGGTCCGGCAATTCGCCGGGTCGACTCCGGGCGAGGCGCCGGCCTCCGGGGAAGAGCCCGCCGCGGCGACCGGCTGGAAAGCCGGTCCCACAGGGAAAGCCGGTCCCACAGGGGAAGCCGGTCCCACAGGGGAAGCTGGTCCCACAGGGGAAGCTGGTCCCACAGGTGGAGCCGGTCCTACAGGGGAAGCCGGCCCCGCAGGCGAAGGGGCTGCCGCGTCGGCGGATGAGCTGCAGGCCCTGCGCCGGGAGCTGGAGGAGACCCGGGACAAGCTGCTTCGGGCGCGGGCGGAGACGCAGAACCTGATGCGCCGCACGGCCGTGGAGAAGTCCGAGGCGATCCGGTTTGCCAACGAGGCCTTCGTCAAGGCCTTGCTGCCGGTGGTGGACGATTTCGAACGAACGCTGAGCGCCGCCGGCGAGACGACGGGTTTCGAAGCCCTCGTCGAAGGCGTGCGCCTGGTGTACGAGAAACTGCTGAAGATTCTGAAGGACAACCACGTGGAGCCGATCGAGGCGGCGGGCAAGCCGTTCGACCCAGTTTTCCACAGCGTGATGATGCAGCGGCCGACTGCGGAGCACGCGCCCGGCACGGTGCTTCAGGAGGTGCAGAAGGGCTACTGCCTGCGGGAGCGCGTGGTGCGTCCCGCCCAGGTCATCATTGCCGGCCGCCCGGCGACCGGTGACGATACGGAGCCGTCGTAGCCGCGGCGGCGACCAGGAGTCCGATTCGATGCCGACGTATGAATACCAGTGCACAAGGTGTGGGGCCGTCTTCGAGCTGTTCCAACAAATCACAGAGAAACCCAAGCGCACCGTCAGGGCGGAGCTCAAGAACTGCACCTGCGACGCTCCGGTTCAGCGGCTGATCGGGTCGGGCGCGGGAGTCCTCTTCCGCGGAACGGGTTTCTACGAGACGGACTACCGAAGCGAAAGCTATCGGAAGGCCGCCAAGGCGGAGAAGGAATCCCAGTCGCCGTCGAAGCCCGAGGGTAAGAAGCCCGAAAGCGCGACCACACCCGCGGAGCCCAAGCCCGCCAAGAAGGGCAAGAAGGGGACCCAGGCCGCGTAGCGCCGCCCGGGAATCCTGCGCCGCCGGCGCCTTCGCCGGCGCGGGTCGCTTGCACATGCCGACGTATACCTGTCCAACCTGCGGATCGTCCGTGACCGTGCAACGCCGTGAGGACGCACCCTACCGCCCGTTCTGCTCCTACCGCTGCAAAATGATCGACCTGCACAAGTGGTTCGACGGGCAGTACCGCATCCGCGAGCCGCTCGACGTGCCAGGCGCCCACGACCGCCCCTCCACCCCCGCGTCAGGCCCATCGGAGGAGTAGCGCCGCGTTCCACAAGAAACGCGACGATCCGCGGCCGGCGCAACAACACCTCTGTTCCATGGACAGCCAATCGCGTGCGACCCGGTGTCTTCCGGCCTACGACCCTGTGAACGCGGCCTGGAGAACGCGGAAGTCGGCCAGATCCACGTCATTGTCATGTTCCAGGTCCGCCGGCTTGCAACCGGGAGCGGGCGGAATGTTCGGGCCGGTCATGCAGTCGGCGAAGAGAAGGAAGTCCGTAAGGTCCACGTTGTTATCGTTGTCGAGATCGCCGAGCACGGGCGCGGGCAGCACCAGGTCGGTGACCATCCCAAGATTGACGGCCACGTCCTCGGGATCCGATCCGTCCAGGTTCATCCGCATGATCTTGCCGACGTACGGTGGGAGGGAAACGTCCTGCCCCCAATAGACCTTGCCGCCCGGCAGGTCGAGCGCGATGCCCCCCGGATTGAGGTTTGCGCCCACGACGAAAAGGTCCTCCACGCCGGTCCCGTCGAGGTTCGCCCGACGAACCACGTCCAGCACATAGTCGGTCCAGTACACCTTGCCGCCGGCGACGTCGACGGCGATGGTTGCGGGCTTGCCCGCCCCCGTCACGACCGTCTCGATGCCGGAGCCGTCCAGGTTTGCCCGCCGGATTTCGCCCTGGGTGCCGGTGATGCTCGTGCTCCAGTAGATCTTGCCGTGGACCGCGTCGACGGCCAGCCCGCTGGAGAAGCTGGTGTCCAACAGTACTGCCGGGTTCGACCCGTCCAGATTGGCGCAGCCGATCAGGTTCAGGCCCTGGTCACCCCAGTAGAGCTTGCGGTTGAGCGGATTGAGGTCGATCGCCATCGGGAACTCCAGCCCCGCCGTGACGAGATCTTCCACGCCGGTGCCGTTCAGGTTGCACCGCCAAATCGCATCGGCGTTCACGTCCGTCCAGTAGATCTTGCCGGCGGCGCGATCGACGGCCACACCGCGCAGGCCGTCGCCGGTGTTCACCAGGGTTTGCAGGCCGGTGCCGTCGGTGTTGACCTTGCGGAGATACCCGTGTGAAAAGGTGGGATAGAAGATGTCCGCGTAGTAGAGCGTTTCCTGGGCGTGCCCCGACGCCGTCACCAGCAGCACGGTCGCCACGAACAGCGTGCCAGACACGGCGGCGTTCCGATTACACATTCTCCGGGCATTCTCTTGCAGTCTCATGGCTTCCTTTCCCTTCTTCGATTGCCCGGATGCTCGCGCCGCGAGCCCGCCCCGCGCAGGCCCGTCCTTGCCACTTCATCCGGCCGGCGGCATCCATGGAATTGCCCAGTGTACCGTATTCGCGACACCGATGGGAAGAGGGACAAACAGACAGAGTCGAACGACGACGCGTGTCCGGATCAGCCCGGCGGGGTCATTTCTGCTTGGTGTCGCCCGGCATTTGCCGCGGCATAAACTCACAGAAGGGCTCTTCCGCCAGGTAGTTACCGTGCTCATAGAACGCACGGGCGCGGCAACCGCCGCACACGGTGCGATACTCGCAGAAGCCGCACCGGCCCTCGAGCAGGTTCGGATCGCGCAGCTTCGCAAAGACCTCGCTGTTTGCCCAGATGTCCGCCAGGCTCTGGCGGGTCACGTTCCCCGCGGAGACGGGCAGGTAGCCGCAGGGAAACACGTCGCCTTCATGCGAGACGAAGCAGACGGCCGTGCCCGCCAGACAGCCCTTGGTAATCGCACCCATCGCGGATTGGGCGTGGCCCGCATCACCTCTGCCGGCATGCGCGTGCGGATGCCCCTGATGCCGGGGCATCGGCGTGCCCCGGGCCCTGGCCTCCTGGCGGATGATGCGGTAGTAGTGCGGGGCGCACGTCGCCTTCACCTGCAACGTCGTTGCTTGCTCCAGCTCGTAGACCTCCAGCAGTCGCCGCTCCACTTCTGACGCGTCCAGCATCTGGTCCTCGGCAATCTGCTCGCCGCAGCCCACCGGAACCAGCAGGAAGTAGTGCATGGCCGTCGCGTCCACGGACTCCGCCAGCTTCAGGACCGCTTCGAGCTGGTTCGCGTTGTGCTTGGCGATCGTGCAGTTCACCTGCGTGCTGACGCCGACCGCCTTCAGGTGCCTCAGGCCCCGGACCGCTCGCTCGAACGACCCCGGCAGCTTGCGGAACTCGTCGTGCGTGGCCGCGTCCGCCCCGTCCAGCGAGATGCTCACGCGATGGAAACCGGTGTCCGCGATGCGCCGGGCCATCGTCTCGTCGATCAGCGTCCCGTTGCTGGCCAGGGCGATCAGCAGCCCCTTGTCGCGGGCGTGGGTCGCCAGGTCGAACACGTCCGGCCGCATGAGCGGCTCGCCGCCGGAAAAGACCAGGATGCACCGGGCAAAGCTCGCCAGGTCGTCGATCATGCGGCGGGCCTGCTCGGTGCTCAGGTCCGATTTCATCAGCTCGTGGGAGACGTCCAGCCGGCGGCAGTGGATGCACTCCAGGTTGCACCCGGCCGTCGTTTCCCAGAAGAGCAACCGAAGCGAAGGGGGGTGGACGTTCATCCGCGTCTCCGGGCCGTCACGCACGTTCCGACAGCGCGATTATAGGCAGGCGCCTCGTACGCCGCGACCGGGGTGCCCGCGTCGCGGAATCCGCCCACCCCGGCGGCAACGATCCCCCGTGTCCATGCCCGAACCCACGCCCGGCGATGCCCGAAGGCGGCTCCCATGCATGGATGCACCGCAGACGGTACACTTTCGGGCATGAACGTCGAGACGCACACGCTTCGAGTGGCAACGCGCGGCAACAACCACGTGGTGAACGTCACGGACGTGATCGGGAAGAGCCTGCGGACCGGGTCAATTCAAAATGGGTTGGTGACGGCCTTTGTCGTCGGCTCCACGGCCGGGCTGACCACGACAGAGTTTGAGCCCGGACTCGCCGAGCACGACCTGGAGGCCGCTTTCGAGAAGCTGGCGCCCGCCGACGGCCGCTACGCGCACGAGGCCACGTGGCACGACGACAACGGGCATTCGCACGTGCGGGCGTCGCTGTTGGGACCGAGCCTCGCCGTGCCGCTGGTCGACGGCCGCCTGACGCTGGGCACGTGGCAGCAGATCGTGCTGCTGGATTTTGACACGCAGCCGCGCGAGCGTGTGCTGGTGGTTCAGGTGCTCGGCAGCGCCTGACGTCGGCGCGGGCCCGTCGGGTCTGCGGCCGGCTCACCGTGGCACGGTCCGTGCCAGCATCGCGAGGTGCTGCGCAAAGGAGGAGCCGCCCGAGGACACCTGCCGGCCCAGCTCGATCCAGTCCGGGTGTATGTCCACCGCGGGTGCGGCGGCCAGAGCGGTCGGCTCGGTCTTCTGCGACGGCCCCGAAACGCGGGACTGCCGACCGATGATGATGCCGATCGCCAGGACCGCCGCGGCCTTCATCACGCCGCCGCCGATCCGGCGCCACGCCGGGGGACGGCGCACCACCATGAGCGAAGCGGTCTGCCGGGCGGCCACGTCGGTCGATACGGTTTCGAGCCGTTGCAGCTTCTGCACGACGGCCTGGTATTCGACCACGCGGGCACGGCACGTCGAGCACGAAGCCAGGTGGCCCTCGCAAACATCGCGGTCGTCGGCGGACAGTTCCTCACCCAGGTAATCCGCCACTCGGCTCTCGAATTCTCGACAGTCCATGGGATCACTCCTCGTTCCAGTCCTTCAGGGCGTTGCGCAGGCCGTCCAGCGCCCGCACGTAGTGCGTTTTGGCCGCACTCTCCGAAATGCCCAGGGAAGCGGCAATGGCCGCGAATGTTTCCCGATCGTACACCTTGGCCACGAGCACGTCGCGCTGCCTGGGGCTGAGCATCTCCAACGCCGCCGTAATCTGGTCGTGAAGCTCTCGCCGCGCGAGCGTATCCGGACCGTCTGTCGAGGGGCCTTCGAGCGGCCCGGGGGTCTGAGGGCGCCGGCGCCGCAGCAGGTCGATGCAGTGATGGACGGTCGTGCTCCGCAGCCACGCCCGGCGGTTCTCCACGCGGTCATCCGCGCGGCGCAGCCACTTCAGCAGGACATCCTGCGTGGCGTCCAGCGCGTCATGATGGTTCTGCAGCAGCCGGTACGCCCACCGGTAAATGTCCGCCCGCATCACCGCGTCCATGCCCGGCCCCTCGCGCATCCTTCCGACACCGTCGTCACCGCCGGCCGGCGGCACTTTTCATTTGAAATTGGACATTTGAAATTGGCCATTTGACATTTGCCATTCTTACCGCGGTACGAACGACGTGGCCATGAGGATCACCTCCCGATCGTAGGTGGCCTTGCCCTCAAACGTCCAAGTCACCTGCTCGAAACCCCGGTCCATTCCGGCGGCCTGGGCTTCCTTCGCGTAGCCGCGAAGAACGTCGGCCAACGGCGGGAAGCCCGCCTCGGTCTCCCGCTCCGCGTCAAACATCAACGTGGCCGGCTCCGGCGCCTTTTCCGCGTTGTGGGCGATGATCCGCCCCGGCAGTGTCACCCACACCTCGATCTCCTCGTCCGCGAGGTCCGCGGTCACTTCGTACTCTGCCTGCACATGATCCCACGCTGCCAGAAACGCGTCCACCGTGGAGGCCGGCAGGCGTGATTCCGCCAGGGCCGCTTCCATGGCCTGCCTCGCCTCACGCCGAACCGCCTGCTCCATCGCCGCGCTTGCATCATCCGCATTATCCTTGTGGATCAGGCTCCGCATCCGCTTGAGAAGCTCCGGCGACTGATACACGTCCGTTACGCGATCCCGGGCGGTCAGCCAGGCCTCTGCAGGCAGGGCCGGGCCAAGCGAGAGCGCAGCCAAGTTCACCATTTCACCCGCGCGAGCAGCCTCAAATGCGATCAGGGCCGTTGCCAGTTCCTGCCGATCCTCCTCGGTCATCTCGCCAGGCGCCTTGCGGGTGATGGATTTGAGCCGATCGGACTCCAGGATTTGGGCTCGGTGGTATTCGATCTGGGCCGCTCGCCGAGGCCGGTACGCCCGTCGGAAATGGTAGTACGTGCCGTCCGCCCGCCGTTCGATGGTCACGTCCGTGGGAAACTGCAGCGCCGCCCGCGCCAGCGGCGTGCCCGGCTCGGCGTAGGAGGACGGAATGGCCTCGCCCGCCGCCAGCCGGCGCACGGCCAGACGGATCACCTCTTCCCGATCGTCCTTCTGTTGCCGCCGTTCGGCGGTCTGCCAGCCGGACGCCTCCGACGGCATCGCATCCCCCGACCGGATGTCTTCGGGATCGCTGTGGATGACTACGGTCGCCCATCCGGAGCCGTCCGGGAGAATGACAAACCGTTCGGTCCGCCTGATGCACCCGATTGCCAGGAGCAGCACCGCTCCCGCCGCCAACGATTGCCACCGGATCATGTGTCAGCCTCCTCGCGCGGTGTTGCGCTCCCTTGTGAGCGGCACGGCGGCCGCCGATGCCGCGGGCCGGATTTGCCGATCCCGGCCTCCTGGAAAGGCCGCAGGCGTACGCTAACGCGGCCTCCACGTGTACTGACGCACGGGCGGACCGATTCGTCTACGCCGGGCGGCCGACATCCTGAGACGACATGACGGAACCTGTTATAGGGTAAAAGGTTACAGAACGCCTTGGCCGGCTGACGAGTGGCGAGGGCCGCAGGTTGCTCTCACCCACAGAGATTGGCCGGGCGGGCATCCAGCAGGCGAACGAGGGTTTCTGTGTCCATCTCGACGAGCACGCCGCGCCGGCCGCCGTTGACGATGATGCGGTCCAGGGCGAGAAGCGACTCCTCGATGTAGACGGGCAGCGGGCGTCGCATGGCAAACGGCGAGATGCCTCCGACCTGGTAGCCGGTGATCTTTTCCGCCTCTTGCGACTCCGCCAGGTCCGCGTGTTTGTCCCCGACGGCCCGGGCCGTCCGTTTTGCATCGAAGCGCTGGTCGCCCGGGACAATCGCCACGTAGAACGATTTGCCGTCGCCTTTGACGATCAGCGTTTTGCAGGTCATCTCCAGGGGCTGTCCCACGGCTTGGGCCGCGTGGTTGGCCCCGATCTCGGTGAACGTGTACTCCAGGGTCTCAAACTCCACGCCCTGCGTTCGCAGCCACTTGACGGCGTTCGTGTCGGCCATGC
>CAZPHH010000017.1:0-3496 GCA_964586145.1 uncultured Phycisphaeraceae bacterium
TGTCGGCGACGGACGACGGGCTGCCGGACCCGCCGGCGGCGCTGGACTACGTCATTACGCAGTTGCCGACCCGAGGCGGGCTGCGCGATGTAGTGACGGAGGCGTGGATCACTGCGGTGCCCTACGTGCTGGCTGGCGGAGAGAATCGCGTGCTGTACCGGACGTCCTGGGGTACGTCCGGCCCGGACAGCTTCCGATTCAAGGTGAATGACGGTGGTGAGGCCCCGGACGGCGGTGATTCCAACGAGGCCACGGTGTCGATCACGATCAACGCCGCGCCGCCGGGCGTTGTATACAACTGGCCGCTGGACGCGAATCCAGGCTGGTCCGTTGAAGGTCAATGGGCATTCGGTACGCCCACGGGCGGCGGAACGCACAACAAGGACCCGCAGTCCGGGTACACGGGGCCATACGTGTACGGATACAACCTGAACGGTGATTACCCCAACAACCTGCCTTTACGGTGCCTGACCACGACGGTCATCGATTGTGCGCGGGTCAGTCAGGCGCAGTTGCGCTTCTGGCGCTGGCTGGGAGTGGAGGCGTTCGATTCGGCGTCGGTGGACGTGTCGGCGGACGGTGAGTCCTGGGTCACGGTCTGGTCGAACCAGACCGAGGGAGTGGTAATCGCGGATCTGGCGTGGACCCCGGTGACGTTGGATGTTTCTGCGGTGGCGGACGGCTCGCCGACGGTGTTCGTGCGGTGGGGCATGGGCCCGACGGATGACTGGACCACCTACCCTGGGTGGAATATCGATGACATCGAGATCTGGGGGGTGCTGTCACCGGCGTTCGGGGACTACGATGGCGACGGTGACGTGGACCTGGAGGACTTTGCCCGGATGCCGGACTGCCTGACCGGTCCCGAGATGGGGCCGGCCACCGTCGGCTGCGAGGCATTCGATTTTGACCTCGACACGGACGTGGACCTGAGCGACTTCGCCGCCTTCCAGGAGGCGATGAGCCAGTAGGTAGGGTGACCTGACTACGTGTCATAACGGGCCCCGGCAGGGCAGATACCGGTCGTCGACCGATACTGGCCTGTTGGGGCCCGATTCCTTGGGTTTGCCGCCCGGTGGCGCGGGATCGGGGGAAAGACGGCCCCGACGCGTGGCCGCAAGAGCATCGGCCCACGCCTCCAGCGGCCCGGACAGCAGGGAAAGCGGTTTGAGACCCTGCCCTCAGAATTGAAGCTTTCGGGTGCGATCGGTACAATAGAGGTGCTGGGGTGGCCGTGTGAAGGAGGGGCGTTTGCCGTTCTCCGGTCCCTGCCTTGCCGCCAATCCTACAGCAAGATGTGCATCGAATCCGCTCGGGGTGTAGGAGTCCCCGAGCGTCGGATATGGGTCCTTTTCAGGGTGGGTTTCAACCATGTTTGCTGCGACAAGGGGATGGTCCGTGTTCTTTCTGGCCGTGCTGCTCGCCGTTCCGCAAATGACTGCCGCGCAGCCGCAGCCATTGGAGACGGCGCAGGGGATTCCGACGGCGATGGTGGTGAAGCTTCAGCCGCTGAACGCCGTCCAGCAGGTGGTGTCGCCGCTGGGTGACCAGGCCGCTCTGCAGGCGGAAGATGAGATCCGCGAAGCCGAGGGGCTGGCTCCGCGGTTCGCCGTGCCCAATGCAGTCAAGCTGACGCCGGAGAACGCGGGGACGTGGGAGGAGATCGACAAAGAGCTTCTGGTCTGGCGGCTGCGCGTCACGTCGCCGGGCGCTTTGTCACTCAACCTCGGGTTCACTCGATACCGAATGCCGGCCGGCGGCCGATTGATGGTGTATGCCGCGGACGGGATGCAGGTCGTGAGGCCGTTCACCGACGCGGACAACGAGTCGCACGGGGAACTGTGGACGCCTGTTGTGCTGGCGGACGACATCGTGGTGGAAGTGACCATTCCCGCCACGAAGGTCGACGGGATGGACCTGGAACTCGGCTCGATCAACGTCGGCTACCGCGGCTTCGGGGAAGTCATGGCGAGCCTGGATGACGATCTTCGGTCCGGGTCGTGCAACGTGGACGTGATCTGCCCGGAAGGCGACGACTGGCGGGCGGAGATTGCCTCGGTGGGCGTCATTTCCACGGGCGGCAGCACGTTCTGCACGGGGTTCATGGTGAACAACACCGCGCAGGACCTGACGCCGTATTTCATGACGGCCAATCACTGCGGCGTGAACTCGAGCAATGCCGCATCCCTGGTGGTGTACTGGAACTACGAAAACAGCACGTGCCGGCCGGTGGGCAGCTCGGCCAGCGGCGGCCCGGGCGACGGTTCCCTGAGCCAGTTTCAGACCGGTTCGTATTTCCGGGCGTCCAATTCCGCGTCCGATTTCACACTCGTGGAACTGGACGAGGATCCCGATCCGGCCTGGGAGGTCTCCTTTGCCGGCTGGGACCGCAGCGGGGCGGAGGCCACGACGGCCGTCGGCATCCACCATCCCAATACGGATGAGAAGCGTATCAGCTTCGAATACGCCACAACGCAGACGACCAGCTACCTCGGCACCACGGTGCCGGGCGACGGGTCGCACGTGCGGGTCATCGACTGGGACCTGGGCACCACCGAGCCGGGTTCGTCCGGCTCGCCGCTGTTCGATCAGAACCATCGGGTGATCGGGCAGTTGCACGGCGGCTATGCGGCGTGCGGGAATGATGAATCCGACTGGTACGGTCGATTCTCGGTCTCGTGGACCGGTGGCGGGACCTCCAGCACGCGGCTGAGCAACTGGCTGGATCCGGGCGGAACGGGCGCTCTGACCGTGGATACCATATCCGGAGCCGGCATCACGGTGTCACCGGGCGGAAATGTGGAGCACGTCGGCCCGGTCGGCGGGCCGTTCACGAGCCCCACGGTGACCTACACGCTGAGCAATTCCTCCCCCGCGAGCATTCCGTATCGGGTTCGATTGACGGCGAACTTCGGCATTTTGCTGAACGGCGGAACCGCGGACGTGACAGGTACGTTGGCGGCCGGCGGCGGGACGGCCCAGGTCGTGGTGACACTGGGTTCAGCGATCGAGTCTCTCGGCGCGGGCACGTACGTGGAGACGATCGAATTCATTGATGAGACGAAGAGCACGACGCAGACGCGCGTACACACCGTGGAAATCGGCCAGACGCTGATCACGGTCGCCCCCGCCCACGGCCTGGAGACGGGCGGGCCGCTGGGCGGCCCATTCAACGGGACGGTGACCTACACGGTGACCAGTGAGCGGCCGACTCCGGTAACCGTTGAGGTGGCGGCCAGTGAACCGTGGATCAGCCTGAACGGGGTCGCGGGGCCGCTGACGCTCAACCTCAGCGGAACGGGCGATTTCGAGACGGTGGTGGTCGGCATCTCCGCGGCGGCCGAGGCGCTGGGCGCGGGCCTCTACAACGGGTCGGTGTCCTTCACGAGCCTCGGCGGTGGGGCGGGAAGCACGTCCCGTCCGATCACGCTGGAAGTCGGTCGCGTTCTGTATGCGTCGGTCGACGTGCCCAAGCCGATCAACGACAACTCGACGA
>CAZPHH010000017.1:3596-59996 GCA_964586145.1 uncultured Phycisphaeraceae bacterium
CGCGTTCTGTATGCGTCGGTCGACGTGCCCAAGCCGATCAACGACAACTCGACGATCACCAGCGTGATCGAGGTGACGGATTCCTTCTGCGTGGCCGACGTGAACGTCGACGTGAACATCACGCACACCTACCGGGGTGACCTCACCGTGGAACTGATATCGCCGGGCGGTGTGACGGTCCGGCTCCACAACCGCACGGGCAGCTCTGCGGACGACATCATCACGACGTACGACGATGAAGGCGGCACCGTGCCGGACGGCCCCGGCCTGTTGGCCGATTTCGTGAACTCGTTGTCAGCGGGCACCTGGACGCTCCGCGTGCAGGACCACGCCGGTGGAGACACCGGGACGCTGAACAGTTGGGCCCTGAGCATGGTGCCCGGCGGCGCGACGTGCCCACCAGAGGCCCAAAGCGTGTCTGTCACGCTGCCGCAGATGCAGACCAGCAACATCACCCTGACCGCCAGCACGGGGTCGGGCAACCCGCTGGAGTACATCATCGAGTCCCTGCCGGCGCACGGGATACTCCGGGACCCGAACGGCGGAATCATCGGCAGCGTGCCGTACACGCTGATCGGTAACGGAAACGTGGTCCGGTACACGCCGAACCCCATCAGCTACGCGGGTACGGACGGTTTCACGTTCTCCGCATACGACGGGCAGCCCTCCAACGTGGCCGAGGTATCCATCGTGGTGGGGGGACCACAGCTCGTCCACGCGTGGACCCTGGACACGAACCCGGGCTGGACGACCCAGGGTCTGTGGGCCTGGGGCCAGCCGACCGGCGGCGGCGGAGCGTACGGGAACCCCGACCCCACCAGCGGCTACACGGGTGCGAACGTGTATGGGTACAACCTGAATGGTGACTACACGAACTCGATGGCAGAGACGCACCTGACCAGCACGCCCATCGACTGCACGGGGCTGTCCGGGGTGACTCTGAAGTTCTGGCGATGGCTGGGCGTGGAGCGTAACGCGTATGATCACGCGTACGTGCGGGTGAGCAACAACGGAACGACCTGGACGACGATCTGGGAAAACCCCAGCACCCACCTGACCGATTCGGCCTGGATCCAGCAGGAGTTTGACATCTCCGCCATCGCGGACGATCGGGCGACGGTCTACCTCCGCTGGACCATGGGCACCACCGATGGCAGTTGGACCTACTGCGGCTGGAACATCGATGATATTGAGATTTGGGGGCTGGCACCATCCATCCCAGGGGATTGCAACGGGGATGGCGCAGTGGACCTGGACGACTATGTGGACATGGCTGCGTGTCTGTCGGGCCCGGCAGCCCCGGTGTCCGGCGGCTGCGAGTGCTTCGATCTGAACGGCGACGGGCACGTGGACCTGTTCGACTTCAGCCAGTTTCAAATGCTGATGACCGAGTAAGCTGGATTTGCCTGACGTGACGCGCCGCGTGGGAAGGGCCTCATCCGAAGCCCTTCCCACGCCGGCCGTCAGTCACCCGGGAACGGGTTCGGATCCAGCAGGTCCCGCTTGCCTTCCATCCCCTTGCACTCCTCGGCCTCCGGCAGCGGCGCCTTTTGCTGATGAATGCCCGGCCACTCGGACGCAAAGCGGGCGTTCAGTTCCACGTATTCCGACCATTTCTCCGGCAGGTCGTCCTCGGGGAAGATGGCGCCGGTCGGGCACACATCGACGCACATGCCGCAGTCGATGCACTCGTTCGGGTCGATCACCAGGAAGTTGACACCTTCGTGGAAGCAATCCACCGGGCAGACGGCGACGCAGTCGGTGTACTTGCACTTGACACAGGGTTCGGCCACTACATGAGGCATGATGAAGGCTCCAGCCGCTTCGAGGTACTCTCCGGTCGATGGGGAATGTATGCCTCTCGGCCCCATCATGTCAACCGGCTCTCGGCCATCCCGTGCTCCATCGAGTGCGAAATGGCGGGGTGTTACGCGGGTTGCCCGGCCCCGGCCGCGTCCCTATAGTGTCCCGCGGACCGAACAGGCGGCCGCCGCAGGGAAGCGGCCGGCGCCGGGTCGGTGGCTCGTCCGCATGGGAGACAACGCGGCATGTCGGCTGGCGACGGCACGTCCCCGGACCCGGGTTCCTCGGCTCCTCATGCCGCCTGTCGCGGCCCTGGGGAAGAAGCCGGGCGGATCGGCCGGCGAAGCGTGTTGGCCGCCGCAGGAACCGTAACGGCCGCAGTCTTCACCTCGCGGGTTCTCGGTCTGATCCGGGAGTCCCTGTTCGCGGCGCTGTTCGGTGCGGGTAAGTTTGCCGATGCGTTCGTCCTGGCGTTTCGCATTCCCAACCTGCTCCGCGAGCTTTTGGCGGAAGGCTCCATGTCCAGCGCGTTCGTTCCCACCTTCACGCTGGCGCTGACACGCGACGGACGCGATCGGGCGCACCACCTGGCCAACCTGCTCATGAGCGGCCTGATGCTCATCACCGGGCTGCTGGCTGTCCTCGGCATCGTGTTCGCGGCGGCCATCGTCGATGTCATGGCACCCGGCTTTGGCGAAGATCCGCACAAGCGTGCTCTGGCCATTTCGGCCGCCCGCATCATGATGCCGTTCCTGCCGCTGATTACCTGTGCGGCGGCCGTGATGGGGATGCTGAATGCCCAACGCCGGTTCTTCCTGCCCGCGGTGGCGCCGGCCATGTTCAACGTGGTCTGCATCATTGTCGGCGTGATTCTGTGGATGCGAGATACCCCTCCGGACCGGGCCGTCCTGGGATGGAGCGTTGGGGCGGTGATCGGGGCGGCCGTGCAGTTCGGCGTGCAAGTGCCCCCTCTCTATCGCCTCGGCTGGCGCTTTGGGCCCACCATCCGCGGATTCTTTGCGGACGAGGGCATCCGGCGGATCGGGAGACTCATGGGCCCGGCCGTGGTGGGTCTGGCGGCGGTTCAGATCAACATCCTGGTCAATTCCATCTTCGCCAGCAACCTGGGGGACGGGCCGATGGCCCAGTTGAACTACGCCTGGCGGCTGTTCTACCTGCCGCTGGGTTTGTTCGGCGTCGCCATCGCGACGGTGACCACCACCACCGTCGCCGAGGAGGCCGGCCGGGGGGACCATGTTGCCTTGCGGAACCGCCTGGCCCACGCCCTCAAGCTGACGTGGATGCTCACCGTGCCGTCTGCGATCGGACTGATGGCGGTGAGCGTGCCGGCCATCTGCCTGATCTACCAGCGCGGGGCGTTTGGGGCGGAAGACACGCGAGCCACCGCATACATTCTCATCGCGTACGCCGTCGGGCTGGCCCCGTACAGCAGCATCAAGATGGTCGCCCCTGCGTTCTATGCGCTGGACCGTCCGCGAGTGCCCATGTGCGCGTCCATCGTGGCCGTACTTGTGAACGTGACGTTTAACGCCCTCACCTACCGCAAGCTGGGAGCCGTCGGCCTGGCCACGGGGACAGCGCTTGGCGCCATCGCCAACATCACGATCCTGATTGTGAGCCTTCGCGTGCTGATCGGCTCCATGCGCGGGCAGGGCCTGCTGCCGGCCGCCACGAGGATCGTCACGGCCTCCGTCCTGACCGGGGGCGTGGCGTTCGGCCTGTGGTGGGCGGTGGACCGGGGATGGGCCGGGGTAGGAGAGGGTTTCTGGATCACCGGTCTGGGCCGCGTGCTCCGGCTGCTCGTGCCCGCCGGCGCGGGCGTTGCGGTGTATGTTGCGGCCTGCCGGGTTCTACGGCTGCAGGAGATCGCGGAGCTGACCGGCCCGCTGGCCCGGCGGCTGCGACGGCGGCCGGAGACCCGGGGATAGTCGCAGACCTTCTACTGGATACTTCTGTCCTGTTCATCGGACAGGCCGCCTCGGGTCAGACGGGTCGGGGCGGGCTGAAGGTAGATCCCCCGCCTGCGCCACACGGTTCGGAATTCCTCGGCGCTGCAGCGGCGAACGCCATGCAGCGGGTCGCCCAGGAGGACGGTGTCGGCGTCCGCGGACAGCACGGGGACCATGTGGGAGACGTAGTACCGCCAGTTGATGGGGACCACGCAGGGCATCGGCACCTCGCAAAGCCGTGCATAATCCATGCTCTCGTAGTGTATCGTCAGATCGGCGTCGGCCAGCCTCCGCTGTAGGCCGCGGACGGCGCGGGAGTCCGTGGCCCCGAAGTTTCGCTCCGTCTGTGTCAGGCGGGCCATCTCCGTCTCGGACGTCTCGACCCCGTAGGCGTGCAGCAGGGTGACCAGCGACGCCGCGACGCACGTGTAGTGCGTCGACTGGATGCACACGCCCCGGTCCATGCGGGTAGAGTGCAGGTCGTTCAGGGGCGGGCGGACCATCCATTTCCCGAACATCAGGAAGTATGCGCCGCAGATGACCAGAAGGGTGCGGACGGCGCGCTGTTCCGAACGCTTGGGCACGTGCCGGGCGGCGATGGAGAAGAGCAGGGACGCCGGAACGACGATCCCCGTGACCTCCACGTGCATGATGATGCGCGCCCCGAATGCGTCCAGCATGGCGGCCGGGAACATCCGCATGGCCGGCCAGAGCAGCATGACGGCCGCCGCAGCGCAGGCGGTGGGCTTCCAGACGCGGGCCGGGCGGGCCGCGACGGCATGCCCGATGATGCCGGCAACAATCGCCGTCGCGAACTGCGCGGCAAACCAGATGGCGGACTCCGTACTCAACCGTGCGACCCCTTTCCCGGGGATTCCACCCGATTGTACGCCCCCGCCGCCCCCCGAGTTGCACGAGTTTCCGCCCGTCCCGCACATGCCGGCGGGCGGGATGTGTGAGAAACGGGGCCGCACGTACTGTTCCACGGCGAGTGAGCGCCGGGAGACCGCTTGCTTTGGATCCGTTATACCCCTATCCAATAGGCCCCTGAAGCGGAGAACGCCCCCCGGGCGGCCGTCTCGCGTTGCGGGACGGGAGACGCCAAAAGGAAGGAGCAGCGTATGTCCCATGGGTCCGTTTCCAAGGCACCTCGCGGCATCCTTGCCCGGGCCCTCTCGCTGATCGAACGGGTGGGCAACACGCTGCCTGACCCCGCGGTTCTGTTCCTCATTCTGGCGATGATCGTGGCCGTGGCTTCAGGGATCGCGGCGTGGGTCGGGATGGAGGGTACGCACCCCGGGACCGGTCAGACCCTTCATCCCCAGTCGCTCCTTTCCGTTCCGGGGCTGCACTACATCCTGACCAGCATGGTGACAAACTTCACCGGCTTTGCGCCCCTGGGGACGGTGCTGGTGTCGCTGCTGGGCATCGGAATCGCCGAGCAAAGCGGCTTGATCGGTGTATGCATGCGCGGGTTGGTGCTGGCGGCGCCGCCCCGGCTTCTGACGCTGGTCATCGTGTTCGCGGGCATTCTATCGAACACGGCGAGCGAAGTGGGATATGTGCTGCTGATTCCGCTCGCAGCCATCATTTTCCAGACGGCGGGCCGAAACCCGCTGGCCGGCCTGGCGGCGGGGTTCGCGGGGGTGTCCGGCGGGTACAGCGCGAACCTTTTGCTGGGGACGATCGACCCGCTCCTGGCGGGTTTGAGCCAGGAGGCCGCTCGGATCATCGACCCCGCCTATCGGGTGAATCCAGCGTGCAATTACTTCTTCATGGTGGTGTCAACATTCCTCATCACCGTGGTGGGCACGTGGGTGACGGAGCGCGTGGTCGAGCCTCGGCTGGGCGCGTGGAAGGGGAGCGATGCGGGAACGGATACGGCCGAGCACGCGCGGGCGACCCGTCGGCTGGATGCGGCGGAGAAGCGCGGCCTGATCTGGGCGCTTGGCGCCGCGCTGCTGTTCGCGGCGTTCCTGCTGGGGGGAACGATTCCTGCGAACGGGTACCTGCGGGACCCGGGAACGGGGGACCTGCTGCATTCGCCGTTCATGTCGGGGATCGTGGCGTTCATCTTCCTCGGGGGCGGGTTGTGCGGGTTGGCCTTCGGGATCGGGGCGGGCACGATTCGCAACGATCGGGACGCGATCAAGGGCATGTCGAAGGCGATGAGCACGATGGGACACTACCTGGTGCTGGTGTTCTTCGCGGCGCAGTTCGTGGCCTACTTCAACTGGACGAACCTGGGTCTGCTGTTCGCGGTCAAGGGGGCGGACGCGCTGCGATCGTCCGGACTGGGCGGGATTCCGCTTATGCTGGGTTTCGTGTTTTTGGCGGCGTTGATGAACCTGCTGGTCGGGAGTGCGTCGGCCAAGTGGGCGGTGATGGCGCCGGTGTTCATTCCGATGTTCATGCTCCTGAACTACCCGCCCGAGCTCGTGCAGGCGGCCTACCGGGTGGGGGACAGTTGCACGAACATCATTTCGCCGATGATGTCGTACTTCGCCCTCATCATCGCGTTCTTCCAGAAATACGATCCGCGCGCGGGGATCGGGACGCTGGTGGCGACCATGCTGCCCTACACGATCGCCTTCCTGATGGCGTGGTCGGTACTGCTGGTGGTGTGGATGTACGCGGGCTGGCCTTTGGGGTTCTGACGGCGACCTACCGGCTCTCGAGCCCGATCGCTCGGTCCACATCCCGTCTCTGTTGCGCCCGATGCACGAGCGCCAGGGTAAGCCCGACGCTCAACCCGCCGAGATGTCCCAGGTACGAAACGGCGCCGAAGCCGCGGAGCTGAAAATAGGCGCCTGCCGCCTGCATCAGAATGAAGAGCACCAACGCCCACGCCGCCGACAAGTGAAACCACCGGAACAGGAAGTGGAAGCGGAACATGAAACCCAAACGCACCTGGGGAAACTGGATTGCGTAACAGGCGATGACGCCGCCGATGCCGGCGCTCGCCCCGACGCACGGCACGGTCGCATCCGGCCCAAAGAGGCCCTGGGCGAGCATCCCCAGCAGATGGCCGCCGGCCAGCAGCCCCAGATACGCGACCCGTCCGAGCCGATCCTCGACGTTGTCACCGAACACCATCAGGAAGTACATGTTACCGATGAGGTGAAACAGCCCCCCATGCAGGAGGAACGACGTCAGCAGGGTCGCGCCGCCGCCCCGCGCCCATTCCGCCGGAACGAAACCCCACTGTTGGTAGATCTCGTCTCGGATCGGGACATCCGCCAGGAGAAGCGGCACCGTCGTCAGGACACACAGGGCCACGAGGGCCCACGTCGCCCAGGGACGTCGCGAGACGGCCGGCGCGTCCAGCTCCACCGGCAGGCCGAGGATGGCCGGCAGCCACTGCCACGACTGCTCCGGCCCGTCGTTAAAACTCTCCCGGCGGGCCTGCTCGCCGATCTGCTGCACCCGGTACAGCGCGAGTTGCTCCCGCGCTTCCGGTGACATCGTCGCCTCGACAGGCACCGGCTCCGGCTCGGGGGCACGCGGCAGGGCCTCGTATTCGGATGCGTCGAACCAGATGAGGGCGCATCGGCCGCACACGTCCAGGGTCAGGGTATGCCAGGCCCCCGGCAGGGTCACCTCAGCCATCGGCCGCGTGCAGAGCGGGCAAGGCCGCCGCCGCGGAACCTTCTCGGTCCGGCACCTCTGCCACAGGTCTCCCAGGAATTGCCGCGAAGCCCCCGACTTGCGTAACACCGGCAGCGTCGCCGCCCGTCCCCCGCATTGAGGACACACGTAGACGTAGCCGTGCGCCGTCTGTTGCCGAATCAGCGGGACAGAGCAGGTGGGGCATTGATCCATGCCGTTTCCCCGGGGACGGATTCACCCGGCTCCAGGTTCACTTTCCGAGATGACGCATCGGCTGTCAATGGCCTTCGTCGAGCCTGTCTTTCTGCAAACCTCAGAAGAAATTCTCGGCCGATGCGGCACGTGGCGGAGGAATGGCGGAACTCGCAGGGCCCGTCGTCCCTGCCGCCCCTGCGCTTTCCCGCGTCTGGCTTTTGCACTACGATACAAGGCTTGACAAACAGGACCCCTCATTCGCCCGGAGAGGAGCCAGATGAAATCGTCGATTCTGATTCGCAAAGGGATCGTGCTCGCCTCCACCCTTTTGTGCGCGCTGGCCGCAGCCCAAGCCGCGCAAGGCCAAGACGGGCCATCGATCCGCCAGTTCGTGCAGATCAAGTGGCCGCGCGCGGGCAGGCTTGCGCCCGACGGGACCTTCTACTTCATCCACAATCCTGACGGTCTTTTTCAGTTGTATGCCCGAGCGCCCGGCGCCAAGGACGTTCGCAAGCTGACGGACTTCGCTGACGGCCTTTCTTCGTACACGCTCTCACGCGACGGCAGGTGGATTGTCCTGACCGCCGCCGTCGGAGGCAATGAGCAGAGCGACATCTACCTGATGGACGCCGCCACCGGGCGGCTGCGGGCCCTGTTCGCCCATCCCGACGTGGTTTTCGGCTCGGTCGTCTGGCGGCGTGATTCCGGGGCCTTCGCGTTCAAGGCCAACGACGTTTCGTCCGCCGACTTCCACGTGTACCTGTACGAACTGGAGCGGAACGCTGTCCGGGCCGTCCTGACCCAGTCCGGCCACAATGGACCCGCCGATTTCACGTCCGACGGAAAGCGGTTGATGTGCCGCCGGGTGATTTCGTCGACCCATTCCGAGCTGTTCGAGGTGGACCTGGTCCGGGGAGAGACACGGCAGATCAGCCCGGAGGGCGAGGCGTGGGTGTTCGACCCGATCGGCTACGCGGCGGACGATAAGAGCTTTCTGGTGGCGACGGATTATCGCGGCGATACGAGCAACGTGGCTTCCATCGACCTCGGCACCCGGGCGGTCGAGCGCCTGTTTCCGCAATGGGCGGAGCGGGAGGTGGACTACGCCGTGTTCAATCAGGATCGCAGCCGGCTCGCGGTCTGCGTGAACGAGGACGGCTACGGCGTCCTGCACCTGATGAGCCTTCCGGATCGCGAGGAACGGAAGCTGCCGGACTTGCCGCAGGGCGTCGTCGGCAACCTGTCATTCCAGGGAGCGACGATGTTGTACGCGGTGAACAACGCCAATACGCCGGGCATCATCTACCGGTGTGTTCCGGACCGGCCGGAAGAAGTCCCGACGGCCCTCACCGAGGCCGACATGCAGGGGATTGACCTGACCCCCTATCCGCTTCCCGAGCTGGTCCGGTACCGTTCCTTTGACGGTCTGCAAGTGCCGGCCTTTCTGCACCTGCCGCCGGGATATCAGCGGGGCACGCAGATCCCGTTCATCGTGTACTACCACGGCGGCCCCGAGAGTCAGTACCGGCCGCGCTTCAGCTATCTCAACGCTTATTTCCTTTCCCGTGGGTTCGGCATTCTGGCCCCGAACGTGCGCGGCTCGTCGGGGTACGGCAAGAAGTACCTCGAGATGGACAACTACAAGAAACGGATGGACAGCGTTCGGGACGGCATCGAGGCGGCGCGGTGGCTCGCGAAGGAAGGCTACTCCACGCCCCGCCAGATCGCCGCGTACGGCGGCAGCTACGGCGGATACATGGTCATGGCGGCCATCACCGAAGCGCCGGACGCCTTCGGCGCGGCGTGCAACGTAGTCGGCATCTGCAATCTGGAGACCTTTCTGGAGCGTACGAAGGATTATCGCCGCAAACTCCGCGAGGCGGAGTACGGCCCGCTGACGGACGTCGAATTCCTCCGGTCCATCTCGCCGATCTACAAGGTCGACCGCATTCAATGCCCGCTGCTGATCGCTCACGGGGCGAACGACCCGCGCGTGCCGCTGCACGAGGCCGAGCAGCTTTATGAGAGAATGAAGGAACTCAAAAAGCCCGTGGAAATGCTCGTCTTCTCGGACGAAGGGCACGGCTTCGCGAAGGAGAACAACCGAATGACCTTTGCCGAGAGGGTTACGGCGTTCTTCAAGAAGCACCTTCGAGCGTCCACGGAGCCGCAACCGGCCCCCGACGCTACGGCGGGTCAAGCTTCCTGACGAGAATCTCGGGCGCACCCAGGGAATGACCGGCCGGCAACTCCTCGGCGGCCCGGCGCCAGGAGAGGGCGGTCTCGTCCAGACGCAACATCCCCAGGCAACGGGCAGCCATGAGCGGCAAGAACGGCGCCATGAGGGTCGTGAGCGTGCGCACGCCCTGGAGGCACACGTTGATGGCCCGGCCGCAGGCGTCCATGTCCGTCTTGCGCGTGCGGAAGGGGGCTGTGGTGTCGAAATACACGTTGCCCGCCCGGGCCAGCTCCATCATGCGCGCCAGGCCGGCCTTGAATCGGCAGGCTTCCAGTTCGACGGCCACGGCGTCGGCGGCGGTCTGCCGCGCGGCGAGCAGTTCCTGGTCGATCGCTTCCCGGCGGGCGGGCGCGGGCACCTTGCCGTCGAAGTACTTGTGCGCGAACGTCACGGTACGGTTCACGAAGTTGCCCAGGACGTTAAGGAGCTCCGTGTTGCGGCCGACGAAGTCGGCGAACTCGAAGGCCGTGCGGGCCTGCTCGGGCGCGTTGGCCGTCAGGTAATAGCGCAGCGGGTCCGGGTCGTAATCGCGCAGGTAGTCCTCAATCCAGACGGCGGTCCCGCGTGACTTGCTCATCTTCTCTTCTTCCTTGCCGGGGAGGCGGAAGTTGAGAAAGGCGTTGGACACCACGTTGTGCGGCAATTGGAACTCGCCGGGTCCTCCCTGGATGCACGCACTGTCATGCGTGGCCAGCAGCATGGCGGGCCACGTGATGGCGTGGAAGACGATGTTGTCTTCGCCGATGAAGTGGACGATCCGGCAGTCCGGGTCCTTCCACCACCGGGCGTACGCCTCGGGGTCTCCGTCGTGTTGCTGGCACCAGGCCGCCGTGAAGGAGACGTACCCGATCGGCGCGTCGAACCAGACGTAGAGCACCTTGCCCCGGGCGTCGGGATCGTCGAGGGGCACGGGAACGCCCCAGGTCATGTCGCGGGTCATGGCGCGTTCCGGCAGGCCCTCGGATTCGATCCGGCCCAGCGACTGGTTGATGACAATGGGACGCCAGCACGCGCCGGCGGCGGCGCTGTCTCGCTTGCTGCGCAGCCAGTCGGCGAGCCGGTCCTGGAGCTGATCCAGACGCAGGAACCAGTGCGTGGTGTCCCGCGGCACGGGGGTGGAGCCGGTCATGAGGCTGACCGGATTGCGCAGCGAGGTCTGCTCCATGATGCGCCCGCAGGCTTCGCACTGGTCGCCGAAGGCGTTGTCGCTCCCGCAGTCCGGGTGGGGACAGGTGCCCCTGACGTAGCGGTCGGGGAGAAACTGTTGCGCCTGCTCGTCAAAAAGCTGCTGGGTCGTACGCTTCGTGAAGAGACCCTTGCGGTGGATGGTCAGGAAGAACTGCTGGCTCAGTCGCTCGTGCAGCTCGACAAACCCCGGCTGGTGGGTGCCGCCGTACACGTCAAACCGGATTCCGAGACCTTCAAACGCCGTCTTCTGGGCGGCGTGATACCTGGCGGTAAGCGCTTCGACGGAGACACCCTCCTCCCGGGCGCTTTTCAGCGCCGCCACTCCGTTGTCGTCGCTGCCGCAGATGTAGCGCACCTCGGCCCCGGTCGCACGCAGGTACCGAACGTAGATATCGGACGGCAGGTAGGCACCGGCGATGTGCCCGACGTGCAGACGGTTGTTGGAATAGGGCAGGGCCCCCGTGACCAGAAACCTTCTCGCGGACATGGTGCTCCTTTGCTCGCCCAAGGGCCGTGTGCCGACCCGGCCGCGGGTCGGAATTCGCGACGATTGTAACCCCCTGCCCGTGCAGGACAACCGGCCCGCGCCTCGATAACGAGAGGGGCGTAACGCGTGCATCTGCGTATCGGACCTGGACGCCTTGACCCTCCGGGCAGTGTTTGCTCATGGCCGGACCCCGATCGAACGATCTAGATACGGGAAGCCGGGGTGTCCGCGCGCAAGGTTTGCCGCCACGCTCAGGATGCCCTGGTCTCTCGTCCTGCGGTGGAGAGTCAGCATGCCGCTCCTGATTCGAGTGGACGAACTGCAGCCGGGCATGATGCTGGCCGAGCCCTTCGTGTATCGCAGCCGCATCATGCTGGCCGCGGGTACGGAGCTGGCCGCTCACGACATCGAGGCCCTTCAGAAGAAGTTCCCCAAGGCCACCGTGAAGATCGGGGACCCGCAGCTCGACTACGCCGTGGAGTTTGAGGACGACTCCCGCGAGCGGGAAGTGGCGCAGACGGCGCAGGGGAAAATCGCCGACTGCATGTCTCAGGTTCAGGTCCGGTTCACGCAGCAGACGACGCTGGAGGGAGTGAGTGTCTCGGCGATCCAGGAGTCCGTGGCGGAAGTCATTCGGTATCTGCAGGACAACCCGACGTCCGCGGCCCTGCTGAACAGCTTCATGAACTCGGACAACTACCTCAGCGAACACGCGGGGAACGTCTTCTTCCTCAGCATGATGCTGGGCAGCGCCGCTCAGAAGTACGTCTCCGAAGAGCGTCAGCGGCAATCCATTGCCCGACAGCTCGAACACAAGGTGACCACCAGCCTGACGCCCCTGGGGCTTGGGGCCATGCTGATGGACGTGGGCATGATGTCGCTGGCGGACCTGTTCCTCCAGGAGCGACCGCTCACCCCGGACGACTGGCAGGCCCTGCGCGAGCATCCGGACGCCGGGGCCAACATGCTGCCGGACGAATTCTCGCCCACGGCCAAGATGATCGTCCGTACGCACCACGAGAACTTCAACGGCACGGGCTATCCACATGGCATTCCGGGCGACAAGCTCCACGTATTCACCCGCATCGTACGCATCGCGGACGCATACGACGCCGCCACGGCGCAGCGGGTGTACCGGGAGGCGCGCAGTTCCGTACGGGTCCTGTGGGACATGACCGTCGGGGAGTCACGGCATTTCTACGACCCGGTGCTGATCCGCTGCTTCGCCCGGCTCATCCAGCCGTTCCCCATCGGGGCGAAGATCCGCCTGATCGACGGGCGGTACGCGGTGGTGGTGAAGTACAATCGCGAATTCCCGCTTGCCCCGCACGTGGTGATCGCCTTTGACAAGGGAAACCGTCGGCTGCCGAACCATGCCCTCGAGGGGCCCATGCTTCTGGGGGAGGACGAGTCCGTGCGGGCGCGGTCGTTCCGCCGCGAAGACCTGTCGTTCATCTACGAAGAGCCGGACGAGTTCGTCCCGCGATCGCGCGTCGGCGTCTGGCCCACGCTGTTCGAGGCCGCGTTCCCCTGAAGCGATTCCGCTCCACCCTCCGGGCTAGGGCTCGTGCTGGCGAGTCCACCAGGTCTCGATGTCGTCGAAGCCGTACTGCTCCACGCGATGCCGGGCGAGGGCCAGGAGGTCTCCTACCGCAAACGCCCGGTCCGGCTGTTTCAGCAGGCCCCATTCTCGGCCGGCCAGCTTGACGGTGAGGATGGTCCGCCCGTCGGGGCCGTGCGTTCCCCGTACGGTGAGTTGCTCCCCGGAGAGCAGCAGCTTGACGCCCAGTTGCGTGTACTCCACCTGATCCGGCAGCACGGGTGCGGCGTCGATGCCCACAAGCTGCTGAAGGGCCCGGCGGATGACTTCCTTGTCAATGGTTCCCGGCCGGTCCGCCGGCGGAGCGGCGATCAGGTCGATGTCGGCGGCGCGGAGGCGGTCGTGATCCACCAGCAGGGAGTGGATACGCAGATCCACGGTGCCGGTGACACGTCCGAATCCGAGAAGGTCCGTGACGGCCTGCAGGGGAAGGCCCTCGGCTTCGCCGGAGGCGGAAAACCGCCGGATGCGCCCGTCGACGTACTCGCATTGGGCCACGTCAAGCTGAAGACGTCCCGTCCCGCCGTGATCACGGAGCGCCGGGAGCAAATCGTGAAGGCATACCTCGACCAGACGCCCGTGAAACCGCAGAGCGCCCAGACGCCGCCCCACGAAAGACGCCTCGTCCAAAGTCACATCCATGCGACCGCGGAACGGCCCGCCGATGACTTGCCGGGTCAGCTCATCAAGTCGTCCGTCCCAGACACTCCCGGTGAGGGAGAGCCGTTGCGCGTCTGTCTCGCGGTACGTGACGCGGCCGGCAAACGTGCCCTCCGTGACCGGTCCGCGGAGGAGCGTGTTCAGCCCCAACGCGCTCAAGGGAATCCGGGGAACGTCCAGCACCACTTCTTCGAAACGCAGGCCGGCGCCGGGCACAAAACGTGCGTGGATGTGGATGGGTTCCGAGGAAGCGTGGTCGTTGAGTTGGCGTGAATGCAGCGAGGCGGTTCCGATGCCGTCGTCGTCGAGGAGGATGACGCCCCCGGCCGCTCGGGCGGAAAGCTGGAACGAGGGGTGGTCCCAGCGGAAGTCGAGGTCGTCGAGGTGGATCTCGCGCAATCGCAGCGATGCAAAGTCGTGCCCCAGGCCGGAGGCCAGGATGGCGTCATACTCCGAGCGGCCCCATGAGCCGGTGCCCACGAGAAGCCAGCCGTCCTGGAGGTCCAGGGCGTACGTGGCGTCGGCCTCTCGCCCCGTCTGCCGCCACAGGGCCTGGTCACACGCGAAGACCTGCAGACTTCGTCCTGGCAACCACGTCCGTATGTGCTCGAACCGACTGCTGGAGAACGACAGCGGATGGATCCGGCCGATGTCGACCGGCATGTTCAGCAGGGCGGAAAGGCGCTTCTCCGCGGATTCGCGGTATGCATCGCTGCGCAGGTGCAGAACGTACGCCAGCGTGCCCGAAAAGGAGCCCGTCACGAGCAGCACGCAGAGCACCAGCAGCACAATTCGATGGCGCAGCATGACGCACCTCAACGGCCCGCTCACTCTCCCAGGGCCCGCGCCGCGGCCAGGTACTGCTCATACGCGGTTCGGACCTCCCGGAGCGTATCCCCGCCGAACTTCTCCAGGAAGGCCCGGGCAATCTCGAACGCCACGACCGCCTCCGCCACCACGCTGGCGGCCGGAACCGCGCAAACGTCGCTGCGCTCGTAGTCCGACCGCTCCGGCCGTCGCGTGACCAGACTGACACTGTCTCGCCCCTGTAGCAGAGTGCTGATGGGCTTCATCACGCCCCGCACAACGATCGGCTGGCCGTTGGACATGCCCCCCTCCAGCCCCCCGGCGTGATTCGAGCGACGACGGAAGCCCAGGCATGGCGTGTCACGCAACCCGGGGTCAAAATCAATCTCGTCGTGGACTTGGCTGCCCGGCCGCTCCGCTGCGGCAAACCCCAGTCCGATCTCCACGCCTTTGAACGCCTGGATGGACCCGACGGCCTGCATCAGCCGACCGTCAAGGCGATCCTGCCATCGCAGGCACGAGCCCACGCCCGGGCAGAGGCCATGCACCTGGACCTGCACGACGCCACCCACCGTGTCACGGGCGACCTGGGCCGCTTTGATCTGCTCGATCATGGGTTCCACCGCGGATGCGTCGACGCAGTACACGTCGTTGGCATCGCGGGCGGCACGCAGGGCGGCCGGGCCGGCCGACGAATCCACCTCGGCCTGGACCTTCCCGATCCGGTCGACGAAGCCGACGACCTCGATCCCGAACACATCAAGCAAGCAGCGGACCACCGCGCCGGCGGCCACCCGGGCCGCCGTCTCGCGCGCCGACGCCCGCTCGAGCGTTGCCCGGCAGTCCGTCGTCAGCCACTTCAGGCTGCCCGCCAGATCCGCATGCCCCGGTCGCGGCCGGTGGACCGGCGGGGCCTCGTCGATGCGGAAATCCTTATTGGCGATCTGGATGGCGATGGGCGAGCCAATGGTGACGTTCTGTCGAACGCCGGAAAGCAGGGTGACGTCATCCCGCTCGATTTTCTGCCGTCCCCCCCGGCCATAGCCCCCCTGACGGCGGTGCATTTCCGCGTTCACGCGGTCGAGGTTGATGGGCACGCCGACCGGCATCCCCTCCACCAAAGCGATGAGCGCCTGTCCGTGCGATTCACCTGCCGTTCGATAGTCGAGCCGAGCCATGGCCAGACATGATACGGCGGCGCCGACGGCCTGCCAATCCGAGGGCAATCAGGCTTGGGTGAGCCGGCGCATTCCAACGCCACGGCCGACCGCCCGCAGGACGCGCCAGGCGTGGGCGCAAACCGTCCAGCCTGGATGTCGCCAGGGGTACAGACCGCCCAGGTGCTCGCGGGCGGGACGCAGGACCGCGGACAGGTAACGAAGCCGCGGCCGCCACCCGCGGATCGATAGCACATTGACGGCCACGTGGCCCAGCGGGTGCGCCTCGTCGCGAGGCGCATGCCAGAGGACCAACCGGTCGAGGACGCTCGGATGGGCGTGATTCAAGGCAGCGCGAGCGTTGGCGGGCAGAAACGCTCCAAACACGCTTTCGGTTCGACACAGGCCCACGCGGAGTGGGTGCAAAAGGCCCCATGTTCGCGCCCGGGCCACCAGAGGAGGCCAGTCGAGTTGGTCGGAGTTCTCGGCGGCGAAGCGGTATATGTCATACAGCCACAGAAGGCGGTTCGCGCCGTGGATGGCGGCATGGACGGCCAGGTGGATCAACATGTCCGCCGCCCCGGGCACCACGACCGCTGCCCCGTATAGCTTCATGGGCGTGGCCGCTTCCCAGAAAGCGTGCGGCGGCACTGACTGCGCGTAACGCAGTGGCCGGAAGGGCCGGGCGTGGACGTCCAGTCGCACGGGATGGTCCGCCTGCGGGGTGAAGTACTCCAGCTCATTGTGGAAGGTCGGGAAGAACCCCGGGCGAACGGGAGCGGGTCCGCGCCGGCAGCCGAGCCGATCCAGCAGGGCGCACGCATCCTCGGCCCGGTCCAGCGGCACCATGCAATCCACGTCCGACATGGGTCGCAATTCGGGGCGGGAGTACAGGGTCAGGTGCAAAGCCGCACCCTTGAGAAGCAGAAGAGGCATGCCCTCATCGGCGAAGGCCCGGGCGATCGGGGCGAGGCTTCGGAGACGATGGGCCGTTCCCGAGGCGACGTGCGTGGCTTGTTCGCGCAGGCGAAGGTGAGCCGCCAGCGGCAGGTCCACGCGGCGACGCTCGGCCGACTCCAGCAGAAGTCCGGCCAGCCCTTCCCGGCCCGCAGCCTCCACCAGGGCGAACCAAGCCTCTGGCTCGGGGCTGGGGAATTCGCCGCCCGTGAGGCAGCGGGCGAGCCGCGTCAGGTCATTCGAGGGTGGGCCCATACCCGCGTTATCGGTCAACCCGGGGCATTCATCCGACTTCAGGTACACGGGCCGGGGTGGCCCGGTGGCACTGCCAACCTGCGGATCGGCAGATTCTGCCGATCTGCCGTGCGGATCGGCGATTACGGAGCCAGAACCCGCTTCATTTCGCTCCGGCAGAGTCCGATAGAAATCGTCAAAGGGGAGGCGACACGTCTCCCGGGAGCATGCATGAGACCTCAGCCGGAGAGAACAAGCGTACCGGAGTTGTTGCCTGAGCCGAACCCGCATTTGCAGGTCAGTCGCCGCGAGGCGATGCGGAAAGGCGCGAAGCTGGTGTTCGTGGCCCCGGTGCTGAGCACCTTCTTCGCCCACGACGCCTTCGCCGCGGGCAGCCGGCACAGTTGTTATCCGGCGGGACATCCCTGCGGTGTAGGCCACAACGAGGAGTGCTGCCCGGGCCTGACGTGCGAGGGGGTGGAGCCGATGAAGACCTGCATGTAATGAGGCGCCCGGGTTGCCGCGGGTGCTGCCGCCCGCAAGGCAGGACCGAAACATGGTTCGATTTCTCGTATTCATCATTGTGGTTCTGGCTGGCAGCGGGGCCTGGGTGATGGGCACCCTGGCCACGCAGCATGACGGTGGTTGGCAGGCCGTTGCGGGCGGGACCGGGCTTCTCCTGCGACTTTGCGAGTCGCAGACGATGCCCAGTGCCAGTTGTGCGGACGTGGTGGGCAGCCGGTGGGGGTCTTTTGACTTCCACGTGGGCTCGCGCGTGGTCAATGTGCCGACCTCACTGATCGGGTTGGGCTGGTTCGTGTCCGTGGCCATCTGGTTCACGATGGTCGGGCGGGTGCCCGCCTGGTCCCGGCGGCTTTGGCGGTTTGTGCTGCTCCTGTCGCTGGGTTCCGTGGTGATTTCCGTCCTGTTCTTCGTCGCAATGGTGTTTGTGGTGGGCGGATGGTGTCCGCTATGCGCCCTGGCCCATGCCCTGAACCTGGGGATCTTCCTGGCCCTCGTCACGCTGCGCCGGGTTTCGCGATCGCGGAACGTCCGGCGTACGGCGGGGGGTCTGACCGATCCGCCCGCCGTCGCCCGCATCCAGCGGCGCCTTTCCGCCGCCGCGTTCGGGACCTGCTGTCTGGCCTGCCTGGCCATGTGGTTCTACTTCGACGCGGTCAGTGAGGCTCGCCGGCAGTGGCGCAAGGTGTTCGGGATGAATCAGGCCGTGGCGGCCCTTCAGGAAGATCGCGGCTTCGTGCTGCGCGAGTACTACGCACAGCCGGCCGTCTTCATCCCGCCGCGATCCGCCAGTGCCTCCTCGCAAACGACGCACCCTGTCGCGGATGCGGCTCAGATCGTGATGTTCGTCGATTACGACTGCACCGGCTGTGCGTGTTTCGAGGGCCGTAGAGAACGGGTGTTCCGCGACGCCTTCGGTGAGAACCTGCGTGTGGAAATCCGTCACCTGCCGTTGGCACGGCCCCAGGAACGGCGGACGGACAACAGTGCCTCCACCGTGCCGGACCTGCCCGTGTCCCAGGCGGCGCTCGCCGCGGAGGCGGCGCGATTGCAGGGTGGAGACACCGCGTTCATGCGGATGCATCGGCTGCTGTTTGAGCATCGGCGTGACCAGCGCGGGCGCGACTACTCCCGCCTTGCCCGCGAGGCGGGGCTGGACGTGAGCCGCTTCCTCGCCGACATGGAGAGTGATGCGGTGCGGCGGACCGTGCAGGAAGACGTGGCCGTCGCCCGGCAACTCGGGTTGACGGAGGCGCCGGCCGTGTTTCTCAACAGCCGCCGCGTGCCCGATCTCTGCGTGAACAGCCCGGTGTTCTGGCCCGCCGTGGCGGACGACGCGTCCGATGTGTGGGACCGTGCAGGCATCTCCGCGGCCACGCCGACCTTCCTCAGCGGACTGCCCATGGATGATGCTGAAGCAGGCGATGACGCCGAGGACGACGTGCCGGAGGCCCCAGCGCCCCTCCTGTCTTCAACGTCGGTGGATGAGATTTCGGACACGGAACTGGTCGGCCCGCCCGGGGAGCGTCGGTTGGAGCCGCAGTCCTCGCCGGCCGATTCGCTCCTCCGCAACACCCTCTTCGGAGAGCATGACATGGACCCCCTGAGCAATACCCTGGCTCCGGACTGCAGCCCTGTGGAGCGGCGGCCGATTCGGGTGGACACCGTCAACGTGCATGAACTGGACGGAGAAGCGCTCCTCTTCGACCCGAGCACGGGCGATACCCACCGCCTGAACGAGACCGCGCTGTTCATCTGGAGTCGCTGTGATGGGTCTCATGGCGTGGCCGGAATCGCCTCCGCACTGGCAGACGCCTACGAAGTGAGCGAGGATGAGGCACGCGACCACGTCCAACGTATCGTGCAGGACTTTGACGAACGGGGCCTGCTCATCACCGATGAATGACGCCGGCGCGAACCGAGTGGGTGCGAACCGCACGCGGACGCACGTTCCGACAAGGCACTTCCGCATCGGCGTGGTGCCCATCTCCCTGACGACGCCCATTCGTCCGCTGATGGACGAATACGCCTCGCTGTACCGTGCGTACGCAAGGGCGGACGCCGGATCGAGTGCCATCCGACTGGAAGTATCCCGGTCTCCGCTCTCCTTGCGGCGTCGGCGCCGGTACCGGGTTGCTGCGAACGGGAGACTCCAGTTCGAGCCGAGCCGGTTTGAAGAAGTGCTTCCGTACGTCGAGTGGACGCTCAACTGGCACGTGCCGAATCTTCTGCCCGATTGTCTTCAGTTCCACGCGTCGGCCGTGGAGGTCGACGGGCACGGCGTGATCCTGCCGGGGGAATCGGGCGTCGGCAAGTCCACGCTGACGGCCGGGCTGCTGGCCGGCGGGGCCCGGTACCTCTGCGACGAGTTTGCCCTGGTGGATACGCGGACGGCGCTGTTGCAGCCCTATCCCCGGGCCCTCTGCATCAAGAAGGCCGCGCATCCGGTGATTCGGGAGCTCGGTCTGCGGCTGCACGGCCGGCGGCGCCACGTGAAATCGACCAAGGGCACGGTGGGCTTTCTGGATCCCCTTTCCGTGAGGCCGAACGCGATCGGCCGTCCGGCGCCGGTGCGGTTCATCATCTTCCCCAGGTACATCCCGGGAGCCGATCCCGCACTCGTCCCAATCAGTCGCGCCGAGGCCGCGTTCTCACTGCTGCCCACCTGTTTCAACCTGCTGCGATGTGCCCGGCCGGGCGTGGATATGGTGGCCTCATTGGTCCGGTCGGCGGCCTGTTACCGTTTGGTCGCCGGCGACCTGTCCCGCACATGCACCCGGGTTCTGGCCTTGCTGCGGAGCGAGACAGCCCGTTCAGCCCGAACGGCATGAGGGGTGTGCCGTACTTGCGATTCTCACACAGGTGAGCCGGAGGCAAACATGAAGAACATCCACAGGAAGACGCCGACGAAGACCGAGACTGCCAGACCCATGCCTTTTCTCCTCAAACGGCCGCCGTGGCCGGGAACCATCAGGCCAGCGGGCTGAATGCCTTGCGCACCTCGTCCAGCGTGTCCACGATCTCAAACCACCGGTTCAGATTCGTGACCTCGAACACGCCTGATACAAACGGAGTGGGACCGACCAGAATCGCCCGGCCCTTGGCCAGTCGGGCCCGGGTGACCACGTTGATGAGTGACGTGAGGCCGCTGGAATCGATGAACTCCACCTGACTGAGGTCGATGGCCAGTCGCGAATCCGGTTCGGCCACGAGCGGGTGCAACTCCTCGAGAAAGGTCACCGCGTCTTCCGAGCGGATCTCACCTCTCAGGCTTGCCAGGGGCACCGGACCACTGTGATCAATACGCAATTCCATCGGGAATCTCCCGCGAAAGACGCTGTTCCTGGGAACGCCAGGTCACTTCCGTATATTCCCTAAGTCTCTGCGCCGCAACAACTTGCGCAACAACAGATAGTTCTCGCCGTTGAAGTCTGTAATCTCGCCGGAAACGACGAACACGAGGTTGGGCGAGCCCTGGATCTCGAAGGCCGCTCGTTCCAGCATGAGGTTGGGCAGAAGCTTTACCGGCGGCTCCTCGAAGGCCGTGCTGCTGGACTCAAACGAGAAGATGTACCACTGCCCGTCGCGTGTGATGCGGCCTGCCCGCTCCGTCAGCATATACCCGTCGGGGTAGCGAGCCCGAGGGCGCTTGGCCGCAGGGTCTTCCTTCCCGCCGGGCGTTGCCAGAGACACATCCACGGGCGTCAGCGGTTCGTTCTTGGGTCGGTCCTGCTCGAACGCACGGAGCACCTCCTCCGCAGTCGGCTGCCCGGGCGGCTGATCGGTCGGTGGGGCCGGGGGGCTGGGCTGGGGACGCTCCGGCTCTGCAGGGGGTGAAGCTTGCGAGTCGGGGGCAGCTTCCGGTTCCGGTTCAGGAGTCGGTTCAGCGTCCGCCGGCGGGGTGGATTCCTGGCCCCTCTCATTCTCAGGCGGGTTGGGTTGTGCGACGGCGATGGCAGCGAGGCCCAGGCCGAAGGGGACCACCAAACCGATCAATGCCAGCACATATTTCCGTTGCGGTGTCATAGATCCTTCTCCCGGCCGAAGTTCAACCTGGCGGCGCGTCCGTGCGCTGCGCCTTCGCTTCGGCGGCGACCGGGGCGAAACACGCTCCTGGTCCTCCGCAATCTATGCAGCGGGGGCACAATTGGCAAGCGCCGAGGAGCCCCAGGCCCGGAGGCACAGGCGGAACCGAACGCCGTCATTCCGCGCCCGGCCCGATCCCACCGGCCCAGGCGTGGCCGTTAACCGGGACAAGTGCGGGGGCGCCGATAATCCGCAGGGGGCGGGGCGCCCGGAAAAACCCGAGCATTATAGGCATCTGGTCGCGGCCACGCCGGGATATCGTACAACCCACAGGGGAATCCCGTGTCGCGCCGCACGGCCCATGCTGAGGCGGCCACAGGGTGTATGGCAAACGGCATGGAAAGCGCCTGCACAACAAGGCCCGCCCGGACCGACCGCTGCGTTGCCACAGCCGCAGCGTGGGTGATCCTCGGCACATCCGCCGTCCACTCCACCTCAGCCACCCAGATTCGAACCTGCCCGCTCCTCGAACCACCCACTGCAACAGATCGTTGGGAACCGGTCCTCACGAGAGACGGTCCTGCCCACGTGCTGGGCGCCATCGACGACCTCCATGGGGAACAATCGCGAGTTGGACCGTCCGGCACGATCCTGGCAGACCTGCCTCAGGTCTGTTCGCTCGAACGGCAGGCCCAACCGGAATCCGCCGCGCTGCTTGCTGAAGCGTGGGGCGATGGGGCTTGCGGTCCCGCACCCCAGCCCGACCATCCGGGATCCGCCTTCCGTCTTGACTCCCCACTCAGCGGAGGGCGTGGTGAGAGAGGCGGCGACCCGTTGAGGACGGATGTCGCATGGCTGCCGGACATCCCGGTGATCGCCTTTCTCCTGACCGGATTCGCCGCCGCCTTCCTTCGCCGGCGAAGCGTCTTTGCGACTGAATGATCGGAATCCCGCCGATCGCGGTCGGCGGAACCGCGCGTTGACATCCGCGCGTGAGGCCGGCTCAGGCTCGCTCGAACGACGCAAACGCCGATAGCAAACGCCAGGTGTATATGCCGCCGGCATGTCCGTCGGACCAGCGGATACGCAGCCCGTACCGTCCGACCAACTCGGCGCTTTCAACAGTCACGTCCGCCGGCACCGTGGCCGGATCGAGCGTGCGCGTACCCGTATGTTCGTCGACGCAGCCGGCGCAGGGGCAGGCGCAGCGCAGGTCGCGGGCCTTATACACGCGCGCATCATCCGCCGCCCAGCGGATGGTGATCGTCCGATCCGCCCGTCGAACCTGGATATCCTCAGGAACATCCGCCATGGGGTCCTTCCGCCCGCGCAGAACTCGGCTCCCGGACGGGCAGGGCCATTGTAGCGGCGACCCGCGCCTGTGTGGAGACGCAACCCGGCCGGGCGCGTCTTGTCGCAGGGGCCCAGCGTTCCTATCATGGAATCTGCCGCCGAGACCGAGGAACCGCTCAGAGGCCTCGTCAGTCCGGCGGCCCGGTCGACGGACCAGGCAATCCGGTCGAACGGGTGGATGGAAGGGACCAGGAACTGCGCCGCGACGCCCGGACGCCGGCCTGTTTCAGCAGAATGCACAGCCCACAGACATCCCTCACCCGCGCCCTGCTTCGCTGGTTCCGAGCGAATGCGCGAGACCTGCCCTGGCGGCGGACGCAGAATCCGTACCGTATCTGGGTCTCGGAGATCATGCTCCAGCAGACACGGGTGGAAACGGTGCTGCCGTATTACCGGCGGTTCCTGAAGGCCCTGCCGACTGTACGGCAATTGGCCGGCGCTCGCGAAGACACGGTGCTGAAATTGTGGGAGGGGCTGGGGTATTACAGCCGGGCCCGCAACCTGCACGCCGCGGCGCAAGTCATCCTCGCGCAACACAAGGGCCGGTTTCCCCGCTCGTACGAAGCGATCCTGCGGCTGCCGGGCATCGGCCGGTACACGGCCGGAGCCATCGCGAGCATTGCGTTCGGGCAGCGGACCGCCGTCGTGGACGGGAACGTCAAGCGTGTGCTCGCGCGGCTGTACGCGATCGAGGATGCGGTGGATGAGGCGGCCGTCGTGGAGCGGATGTGGGGCGTGGCCGAGGCCCTGGTGCCCGCGCGCCATCCGGGCGATTGGAACCAGGCCCTGATGGAACTCGGTGCTCGCATCTGCACGCCGCGGAGCCCGCAATGCGCTGTCTGTCCGGTGCGAAGCGCCTGCCGTGCCTTCCATGAGGGCCAGGTGGACGCCTTGCCTCGCCGCCGTCCGCGCAAGCCGGTGCCTCACTACGACGTCGTGGCCGGCGTGATTGAACGGAACGGACGCGTGCTGATTGGTCGGCGCCCGGTCAAGGGACTGCTCGGCGGCCTGTGGGAGTTCCCTGGCGGCAAACGGGGGCCGGGCGAAACGGACGAGGAGGCCCTGTTCCGCGAGATTCACGAGGAGTTGGGACTGTCCGTTGTCGTCGAAGCGCCCATCGCCACCGTCGAACACGCTTACTCACACTTCGCGATCACGCTGCGTCTGTACCGCTGCGGCGTCCGCGGCGGTCGCGTGCGGCGCCGACACCACACGGCCGTGAGGTGGGTGACGCCGGGCGCCCTTCGGCGTTTCGCTTTCCCCGCCGCCAATTCCAAATGCATGGACCAGGTCAGCTCGCAGATGGCCGGAAGAAGGAAAACGTCTCGGTCCCGGCCGCGCAAGGGGCGAGCGCCGTCGCGCCCAGGGCCGGATGAAGGGCCTGTAGCAGGTCGGCCTGCCTCCGCCGGAAGCAGAACCAGACGCGGGACGACGTGTCCGCCTCATCGGCGTGAGAGAGGATGACCGAGTCCTGATCGCCCAGGCGTTCAACCAGGAAAGCTGCGTCGACGGTGTGGCGGCGGTCTCCCAGCAGGGCCACGCGGTACATCTTGCGTTCGTATACCGGCTCGTCCACCACGCGCACGGGCGTACCGTCGTCATGACACAAGGCCAGGGCGCAGCGCAGTCCGTCGTTGGCCCGGCAGATTTGCATGGCCTCCGCGTCCTCCACATCGTCGAAGAAGGAAACCAGCAACCGCCGGCCCGTGCGCAGGTCCCGTCGAATCACCGGACCCCAGACGGGGTTCCGCAGGGTCTGCATCAGACCGTTCGGCAGGCATTCGGAGAGCCGCGTCAGTCGGTCATTCGTCCGCTGGACAATGGCCCCCACGTGGTCGGGCCGTTCCTCCACGCGCAGCGGACCCGGCTCGATCAGGTAGTTGCAGACAAAGCTGCGACAAACCTCCGGAAGGTCCGTGGTCCAGCGCGAACAGCCGGTGTCACTCACGTGCGGGCAGGTCTCGCCCCGGGGAACAATCAGGTCCGGCTTGTTGATGCGCAGGGCCGGCCCGCAGCACGCCTGGCACCCGTCACAACTGCGGCGCTTGGCCGTGCGACTCGGCCCGCATATCGGCGCCGTCGCCATGCCGTCCGGCCACCGGCGTGTCCGCGGGAGCGTGTCCTCCCGCCTGGCATGGCAGTGCTTGAATTTCTTCCCGCTGCCGCACGGGCAGGGGTCGTTCCGGCCGATCCGCATGCGCCGGTCTCCTGGTAGCCGAACCGCCGCGACATGGCGTCAGAGGGAGAACCGCGACCACGATCTGTATCGGCGTTTTCATTCGCACGGTTGTCCTTGTGCCGGTCCAGGGGCGCCTGATGCATCGAGTCACAAAGCCGCCCCAGCCATGCATTTCGGACGTTCGCCATCGTATTCGTGGCGTTGGATGCCATTGGGCAGGCCGCCGGTGGATTCATCCTCCGTCCGAGAACCGCGTCAGGGTCCTCTCGGCGTCGACAGCGGGAATACAGCGAATGACCCAGCGGCTGGAGAGGGTCTCAGCCGTCCCGGAGCAGAACCCGGTCGTTCCCGCAGCGGGCACGTCCACGGCGTGCCGGCCCCCGGCGGGAAGCCCGTGCGCATTGTCCGGTGCGTGTCGCGTTCGCTAGGCAGGGCACGAGAGCAGATGAGACAGAAGCTCCTGCAGCGGGCAGGTGGCGAGGGCCACGTATCGATCCGCGGCCCCGTAATAAACGAACAGCGTGCCGTCGATGACGACTTTTCCGCAGGGGAAAATGCAGCCCTCGTAGGGGCCGTCGAGCTCGTATTCCGCTTCGGGCTGGATGATCCAGTCGGGCGTGCGGTGCAACAGTCTCGTCGGGTCTTGCGCATCCAGCAGCATGGCCCCCAGGCGATAGTGTTTGTCATCGCCCACGGCATGATAGAGGGTCAGCCAGCCGTGTTTCGTCTTGAGCGGCGGCGTGTTGCCGCCGATCTTGCGTTCCCAGTCGTACTTCGCCTTGGCGAGCAGCCGGCTCGGCTCCATTCTCAGCAGATCGTCCCCGGTGGCAACCCAGATGGCGGGAAACTCCGTGCCGTACTCGGGGCCGGTCCAGGCCATCGGCCGGTGCAGCATCACGTACTTGCCGCCGACTTTCTCCGGGAAGAGGATCACGTCGCGGTCGTCGATGGTCGGGTCGGTCAGGCGGCCGGCGCGGATGTACGTCTGGAAATCCCGCGTCAGCAGCAGCCCGGTGCTCGTGCTGTTCTGCCTCAGCACGCGGGGAAAGTCCGGCGGGCACGTCGGCGCCTTGAATCGGGCCTTGTCGTTTCGCCAGTACTCTCCCGGCGGAAAGAAGCGTGCCGCGTACGTGATGAAGAAGTACTCCCCCATCTTGACGATGCGGGGGTCTTCCACGCAGCCCGCGTCAAACCCGTCCTTGCTCGGGGAGAACGCCGGCTTCTCGAAGCGTTCGAAGGTGTACCCGTCCCGGCTGATCGCCCGGGCCAGGTGGATGACGTGCTCGGGGTCGTCGCCCGCCGCCCGGTAGAGAAGCGTCACCTCGCGCCGGGGCGCGTCGTACCACGCCCCGGGGTTGGTCGTCACCCGGCATTCCCAGGCGTGGTTGGGGTTGGGGGCAATGATGGGGTTCTTCTCGTACCGAGTCAGCTTCATCAGTCGGCTCTACCTGGGTCTGGACACTGGGCGTCAGCCTGGCGGCGCCCATCGGGGGAGTCCGCCGTCTCACTCTGCGACGGCAGGTTCTTGTACCAGAATCTATACATACCCGCCAGACTGGTCAAGAACAGCACCAGGGTAACCCCAAACGCTTGGTATTGCTTGAGGATCAGTTGCATGGGCAGCAGGTACATCGTCACCATCCAGACAAACGCGCAGGGCAGGGCCAGGTAGTCGTTCAGATGCTCGATTTCCATGGCCTGCCGGGCCTTCTGCGACAGCGTGTTCCTGAGCGGCCCCCAGAATCCGAAGGGGCGCGTCTTCTTGTAGAAATTCTCCAGCACCTCCGGCCGGCAGGGCGGGCCCAGGTACGTCCCCACAATCGCGCACAATAGACTGATCGGCGTAAGGATCAGGAACTGGGTCACCTCGCTCAAATCCACGTAGAATGTGTCGATCACCAGGACGACGATGGCGGCGAGAAGCCCGCCGGCCATACCCGCCGCATACCCGGCGCCGTTGAAGCGCCACCAGTAGAACCGCAGCAGCAGGGGCATGCCGATGCCGGACCACAGCCCCATGGTGATCCAGCCCCAAATCGTGTTGATGTTTCGCGTGAAATACGCCAGCACAAACGCAACCGCCACGACGATCGCGCAGAACCCGTACGTGACCGTCAGCAGCTCGCGGTTCCTGGCGGCGGGCCGGAAGTAACGGCGGTAGATGTCGTTGGTGAACATGGCGGAGGACTTGTTCATGGTCATGTCGAACGTGGACATGCAAGCCGCAATCAGCGTGACCAGAATCAAACCCCGGAACCCGCTGGGGAGCTTGTAGAGCAGCACGGACGGCATGATGCGTTCCGCATTGACGGTTCCGACGTAGCTCAGCAGGTCCAGCTTCTGGTCCCAGTTCCCGCCAAACAGGCCCTGAAGGCCCGACACCAGTTCGGCCGGGTAGTTCCCCGGGCCCTGCTTGATCTGCGCCAGCACCTCCCGCCACTGCGGTTCGTCCACCACCACGTGTTCCTTGATCAGAGCGGCGGCCTGTGTCAGCACATCCTGGTCGGGAAAGTAGTCCTGCACCAGGTAAAGACCCAGAATGGCGTAGCAAATCATCATCGGCCAGCGGAACGTCATCAGGACCGCCCACAGGCACGACAGCTTGCCGCATTCCCGCTCGTTCCGGGCGGCGAAGAACTGCGGTTCGTGGCCCGTGCCGAAACCCCCGATGATCAGCTTGTTGAGCACCAGGAAGAACATGGTGTACAGCAGCAGTTGCTCATACTGTTCGTACCCCTTGGGCATGGCGGCTTGCGTCTGCGGAAACGACGTCGTCCAGTTCGCCATGCCGGACACTCTTTCCGCCACGGCGGCGAAGCTGTCGGCATCCGGCACCCGGGTCACCGCCAGCACGATGACCACGCCCACGCCCACCAGCATCAGGCCGCACTGGAACAGGTCCGAGTAGACGACGCCGTACAGGCCGGACATCGCGGTGTACACCGTGGCCACTCCCAGCAGAATCAGAGCACACTGGGACGGCGGCAGCGGGATAAACAGCGACAGAAACTGGCCGACGCCGACGGCCATGTACGTGAGCATGGCGATCGTGAACGTAATGAAGGACAGGGCGGTCGCAATGCGGGCGAAATCCGCCGTCCGCCCCTGGCCGAAGCGGAACGACATCCATTCGGCCACCGTCATGCAGCCGGAGCGGCGATGCCATTTTCCCGTCCAGATCATCTGGCAGATCAGGGCCAGCGACAGGCCGCCACGGAACTCGATGAACAGCCCCCGCGGCCCGAGCAGGTACAGAAGCGAAACGATGAGCATCGTGCCCGCAATGTCCAGCGAGTAGCCCATGCCGGACACGCCCAGCATCCACCACGGCAGTTGCCGGCCCGCAAGGAAGTACGATTCCATGCTCTGCGAGGCGAGCTTGCGCAAATAGAAGGCAAGCGCAATCAGCGCGGCGAAGTAGACGAGAATGATTCCGTAGTCCAGGTTGCTGAGATACTCCACCGCAAGTCTCGCTCTAGGGGGCCAGGCGGCCGCCACCGGTCACGTGCCGGAATTCGGCGACCGCTTCTGTGATTTCACACCTCTGTCCAGCGGGACCGGGTCCCCGTGCTCGAGGGTGGTCAGGATCAGGACCCCCTTGGACGGCAGACTCACCGCAACCCCGCCCTTGAGGTCCACATCCTGCAAGGTCCGGGAGGATTGCGGGAAGATGTCCCGGCCCTCCTCGTCCACCACCCGCGGCCAGGAATCCACCACGTCGTCGCCGTCGGCGTCGAAGTACTCGTACACGCCCAGCGTCGCCCGGCCGGCCGCTCGAGGCACACGGATCTTCAGGTGCCGCCGCCACGGCGAATTGTTCACCACCGCGAACGACAGGTGAAAGCCGTCCCGCGCCGGAATGCGGGCGGCGGCCACCCGCAGGTCCGGAATGCCGGTTGCGTCGGTCTCCAGCGTCTGGCAGCCGGGCGGGAAGGTCCGCGATAGCACCGCCCACGGGAAGAACCAGGGCCGCATGTTCTCGTCCTCGGGCATGCCGTGCTCGGCGCCCAGGATGCTCCAGAACCCCCAGACCTTCCGCCGTTCATAGGCAGTGGCCGGCCGTTCGTCGGACAGGGCATTCATGGACTCCCCGCCATCGCCGAGAAAATGCATCGAATCGTCCAGGTACCACGCGATGAAGCCGGACATGCCGCCCCGAATCATCTGAATGGCCGCATCCGCCATGGAAACGCCGTACCAGAACTTGTACACGTTGGGCTGCTGGTCCTTCTCGGTCTTGCCGTCGGCCAGCCCGACCTCGCCGAGAATCAGACGCTTGCCCGGATCTCGCCGGTGAATCTGCCGAAGCTGTTCACGCGTGTAGAGCTCCGGCAGGCCCCGTTCGACCTCCAGGGCCAGCAGATACCAGTGCTCGTCATAGATGCCCGTCAACTCGCGCAGGGCCTCGTACCGCAGGCAACGGGTGGTAAACGACCGGTCGCCGTCCGGCGCGGCAATCGTGATCTTATCGAGAAGCCCCCTCCGTTTGAACTCACGCTGCAGGCCGGTGATCGCCGCGTACCACTCGTTCCAGGTTACGCCCGTCCACGAACCGTGCGGCTCGTTGATGATGTTGTAGTACTTCAGGCATGTGTACCCCTTGCGGTGGATCATGTGCTCGACGAAGTCGGCGATGATTCTCGTCCACCTCGGATCGTCGGTGGCCAGGTCCAGGTCCCGGCCGTTGGGTCGGCCCCATTCCCCAATCATCACCACCGTGTTGTTCCGCTGACACCAGTCCAGAAGCCGATACAGCTTCTCCATGAAGGCCGTGTCCCAGGTGTAGATGGGCTCGCCCTGGGCGTCGAAGCCCTGGCAATACCAGAACGCGTCCAGCATCACGCGGGTCAGCGGAAGCCGCATGAACTCCAGCCGCCGGAAGATTTTCTGCCAGTCTTCCTCCGAGATGTCCCACCAGGGATAGGCGCTCCACTCGACACCCACTCCCAGGAAACCGTCGACCAGGACCTCCGTCGCGTGGACCTCCACCGTGGCGTCCAGCCGGACCGGCTCGGCCGCACGGGGTTCGGACGAGTCCCCGGCTGCGGGCGGTTTCTCGGCCGCCGATCCGCAGGCCGTCGTCACCAGAACCACCACGGCTGCACACCACTTGAGGGTAGACGGTCGCATGACAGGCTCTCCAGGTTCGCTTCTCGTCGTCCGATTCGTGAACGGGCATTGATGCGATGCAGGCCCGCGTGCAGCCCGAGGGCACCGTTCACGCTCTGCTGTCGTGAGCCCCGTCCGCGTCCTGCGCGATCCGCCTTCCGCCAGACAAACGGTGCGGCCCCGGCGCCCCACCCCTTTGCCGGCGCCGCGTTCACGGCTCCGCGGGGCGAGACACCGGCGCCGCACGAATACGGCATCGCTGATGCACAGCTCCGCTTACTGGGGGCCGGTGAAGAACTCGCTCAACAAGACGTAGTCAGCCAGATCCACGTCCCCGTCACCGTCCGCGTCGGCGCATTCACAGCCCGGGGCCACGCCGCCGCCTTCGCCGCTGAAACAGGCCTGCAGCACTGCAAACTCCAGCAGGTCCAGGTCGCCATCCGCATCACAGGACCGAGGAATCGGCGTGTATCGCAGGTTGTCAATGACCAGCGAACCGCTGTCGCCCCACGAATGCACGCCGTTCTGCATCGTCAACGTGACGCCATAGGCGTCCAGCCCTGACAGCAGGCCCGGCGTCGGACCGACCACGGTGTCAAAGTTCTCCGAGATCACCGTTCCGGTCGGATCGATGATGGACAGGTTGTCGAAGTAGACCGTGGCCCCCTTGCCCCAATCCGGCGCGCGAGCTCCGAAAACGATGATGGTCGCCGTGTAGGTCGGGGACGTCGTGCTGAACCCGGCCTCCGCGGAGAAGGTGTTCAGCGTTCCGCCCAGCGTTTGATAATTGCCGGTTACGGCTGAACTGTCGCGGGAGATTCGCTTGCCGTTCTGGTCTTCGAGCCGGATCGTGACCGCGCCCGGCGTCTCCCCGGCGCCCGGATCCCAGACGCCCTTGATATCGACGGTGAAGGACACCTGGCTGAGGTTGCTCATGTTGATCTCAAGGAACGGCCAGGCCACGCCGACCCAGTACCAGCTTCCGGACGGCGAATTGAAGCCCTTTCCGGTGAACACGCCGCCGCCGCTGCCGCCGACACCGCAGTCGGTGCATCCTTGTGCCGAGGCCGTCTGCATGGACGCCCCCCATCCGAACCCGGCGAAGGCCGTCTCCCCTTCGATCCCGGCATCCCAGTTGTAGGAGTGGTATCCCCACTCCGGGAAGAACTGGCCACCGCACGGCGCCCAGGTGGAGGAACCTTCAGACAAAAGCCCTCCGACGGACTGGAACGTGCCGTCCGCCGTCTGTGCAAACGTGACCCGGCCCGCCTCCTCCAGCTTGGGGGTGGGAGACGCGGACAGATACACGTCGTCAATCGTCAATACGCCGCCCCAGTTGCCGTCGCCGGGGACGCCGAGGCCGATGAAGACGATCGAGACACGGTAGTTCAGGTTCGTGTCGATGTCGAATACGCCGTTGCCGTAGCCCGAGGCCCCACTGGCGTTCGCTTCGGACAGCAGGCCGCCGACGCTCTGATACGTGCCGTCATACGTCTGCTCGAAGCCGATCCAGTCGCCTTCGGGATCTTCCAGTCTCAGGACGTACTGGGCCGGTGTCTGCAGCCACGCCGGGTTCCACGTGCCCTTGACGTTCGCCGTCAGGGTCACCTCGGAAAGGTCCGTCGACCCGAGGGCCTGATTACGCCACGCCGTGCCGGCGTACCAGTAACCCGTCGACTTCGGCCAGACATCCAGCACTTCGATTTGCATGCAACCCCCGTCGTCACCGTATCCGCCGGTGGTCAGGGCACGCGCCCAGACGCCGCCGGTGTTCGTGATGGTCGCGTTGGAGCTGCCGAAGAAGACCTCGTTGTATTGGATCGCAGAGTGCCAATCCACGGCACTTCCGCTGGCATCGCCGGGTCCGGCCAACAGCCGCGAATAGTCGACGGTGATGCCGTCAAAACCCTCGTCCACGTTCGGGATGGCGGTGAAGCCCTGCAGACTCAGTGCGTAGTGCCCGCCGACCGTGTTGCCCTTCACATCCGCCGTCAGCATCAGGTATCGAGGGTCAATGACGCTGGTGGCGGGCAGGTTCAACCAGGCCAGCGAGCCGCCGAAGCTGCTGCCGTCCGGGCGATCGTTGGTGAGCGTCAGGTTGTCCACCGTCAGGGTCCCGCCGGTACCCCAGGTGGGGCTCCGGTTCGGGTCAAAGAGCACCATCACCTTCAGCGTCTCGGAGCCGAGGTTGAACACGCCGTTGGTGGGCACGTCCAGCCAGTTCTTCTCGATCGCCTCGTCCAGCGTGCCGCCCAGCGTGATCCAAGTGCCGTCGGCCGGGTCCTGGGACTCGAACACCAGCCGGTTGCCATTGCTGTCCTCGACGCGGAGCTGGTAGTGCCCGTACACCTCGCCGGAGCCCGTGTCCGCATCGCCCTTGATGTCGGCAGTCAGGCTGTAGTCGCCCAGATCAAAGGCCGGAGGGCCGGAGATCACTTCGAAGGAAACGGTGTCGAACAGGGCGGCGCCGCCTTGGGCGGACGGCTTGACGAGCCGCAACGAGGCCCGCACGCTCACGGTACCGGCGGGGGCCGTCGCTTGAATCGGCGTGTTGTCAATCCAAACGTCCAGCGGAGACGCCCCGTCCAGAATCACCGCACTCTCGGAGGCGATGGGCTCCGGGTTGAGACCGTCGTAAAACTCGATCCGCATCTCGGCGTATTTGTCGGTGCCGTAGATCGAGTCACCCGTGACGTGCTTCGTCCAGCAGTCCAGCTCCCACGTCTGACCCGGCTCGGCGCGCAGCGTCTGGGCCACGCCCGAGGAGTCCATCCCCGGGGCCTGGCCCCAGACCTTCAGGTACTGGTCGCCCGACTGGGCGCCGGCGGAGCTGCCGATCAGCACGCTAGGATAGCTGCCGCTCGTGTCGGCCCACACGTCCCAGCCGTAGATGACGTCCCACCCGCCCAGTTCAAACCCCGGGTTGGTCAGAGCGCCCGAACCGCCGGGAAAACCGGCGATCGGCCAGGACAGTCCGGCGTACCAGCTTCCACCGTTGAGGACCACGTCAGTCACGTCGATCTGTCCGGCGCCGGTTCCGCCCACGCCGCCGGTGGTCAGCCCCTGGGCCGATGCTTCTCCATTGAGGACCGCTCCGCTTCGGGTTACGCAGAAGGCGTGCTCGCCTTCGATGCCGGAGTCCCAACTCGTGGTCGATCCGGTCCGGTTGGGCGTGACGCCGTCCCCAACGAGGAACGGCCCGCCGCCGAAGCCGGTCACGGTGTTGAAATCCTCGTCCACCATGTTGAAGGAGTCAAAGGAGATCGCGAGTTCTCCGCCGCCCGTGCTGTCCACGCCGCCGGCGGGCAGACCCTGCGCGGAAATCTGGACTCGCGCGAACCCCGTCGCCTCGCCGACAGCCGACTCACCCTCAATGCCGTCATCCCAGTTGAAGGATGTGCCGAATCCCAGCTTGTCCCAGAAGACCCCCCCGCCCGTGCCCGTCACCGAATCAAAGTTCTCCTCCAGCAGTTGGGCCGTCGCCTGTCCGACGAACACGGATCCCAGAAGGAAGAGCGCCGTCGCCATCCGGAACTTCGCCTGCCTGTAACCAGCCGCCATGGTATTGGCTCCTTGCTTCTTTCGGTCCCCGATGGCCGCCGGACCGGGCGGCTGCCGAGGAGCGTTGCCTGTCTTTCCAGTCCTTTGTCGCTCCAGTTCCCTCCGGCACGCCGAGAGCGGGTCATGCAAGCAGGCCCCTCTGCGTTCCGGCTCACGCCTACAGTCGCTCTGCCTCTCCTCCTCCATGTGAAGATCGAACGTGCGGGCCGACCGTCACTCTCCCTGCCCGTGCGGGTTGTACGGTGACACTCGAACACGGGGCGCGTATTTGCAGGGCAGTACGCGATTCACTGCGAGGTTCAGGGCATACTCCACCGCCCGCACCGTTTCACCATGCCCGTCGGCAAACGTCACGTTGAGTCGACCTTTGGTGTGCCGATTCGTCGGAATCCGCCACGGATGCGATTGCTGAGAGTTGCCGAGATACGGCCCGTTCCAGCCCTGGACTTGTTCCGTGCTGTTGATCAGTGCGGCGTACTGGTTTGCGAACATACCCGAATTCGCCTGATCCCTGCTCTCCGGGCCGGCCTCGAAGAACAGGCCGACCTGGCTCGGGCCGTGGATTTTGCCGAGCTCTCCACGCAAACGCGCCCCCGGACCGGAGAAGCATTCGCTGGAAGGACCGTAGAACTCCCCCCCGCGGCACTCCTTCCAGCCCCCGTCGTTTGCCCGCACAACTCTCCAGCAGCTCGGCCACCGGTCCACGTCGTCCGCCCCGTCGCTACCGGCCACATCCTCGTTCACGCCGTAGCTGAGGCGGCCCCAGTAGGCCATTCCCTGGGCGGGGTTGACCGGGATCCTCGGGTCGCCGGACCCGACGAGCCCTTCATGACGCGGGAAGTACGAGCTGGACAGAAGGACCGGATCCGACGGGCACGTCAGGAAATCCAGGTCTGCGTTGACGTACTTCAGGCGGGACTCGGCCTCGGAGTAGAGGGTGGCCCGCACTCCCCAGTCCCAGTTGTTCCTGCAGCCTTTCGTAAGAACCTGGGCCAGCGCCACGGGCCAGGCCAGCAACTCTCCTCCGGAGCCGTAGGCAAACCGCTGTCGCCCCGGGTCGGCCGCCGCCGTGTTCCAGGACGACGCCGCAAGCTGCACACGCCCGTCGTGGTCCACGGCAAAGGACATCGCGGCTTGTCCGACCCCCCGCATATGGGCCAGGCATTTGATTAGCTTGGCCTGCTCCCGTGCGTTTCGCAAAGAGGGCAGCAGAATCGAAAGCAACAACGCGATGATGGATACAACCACCAGCAGCTCGATTAACGTGAAAGCAGGTCGGCATCCACGTACGTTGATCCGCCGCACGGCCCTCTGGGCATCGCTTCGGTCCATTTGAATCCCGTTCATCATTCCACCGGTTCCTGCCCGTTCCCCGAGCCCTCGGACGTTGCCTGACCACGCACCGGCGCAGCCGCCTCCGCGTGGAGGTCGTCACCCGCCGCCCGGTCGGTTCCTGCGACGACGGTCCCGGCCGTTCGAGTCGGGGGCGGTCCCGTCGATTCATTGACTTCAAAGTAACTCGGCAGCGTCTTTCGGAAGCAACCCTTGACCGTTCCCTTCAACAGCCGGGACAGGCCCAGGGCCGCCTCCAACCCCAGTTGGACCGCGTCTTGGCAGACCGCCGTCATGGTGGGATGCACGCTGAACCGCATTTCCGAATCATCCACGCCCACCACGGACAGATCTTCGGGGATCCGCACGCCCAGACGGTGCGCCTTGTTCACGCCGCCCACCGCCAGCACCTGGTCGCCGAAGTAGATGGCGGTCGGAGGCTCGGCACGGCGCATCAGCATCTCGATGATCGTCGCGCCGCCGGAGAGACTGGCTCGCTGCCGAAACACCAGATCCTCGTCGACGGCCAGGCCCGCCTTTTCCAACGCCTGCTTGTAGCCCTCAAACCGGTCCAGATGGTCGCAATCCGGCACGGCGTTCATGGCGAACGCGATGCGCCGGTGCCCCAGGCCGATCAGGTATTCGACTGCACGAACGCTGTCGGCCCGGGAGTCGCAGTCGATGAAGCTCACGCCGGGAGAGTCGAAGCGCTCGCTGATTACCACCGCCGGGAAGCCCTCGTCGGCAATAGTCTGGCAGATGTGCCGCGACTGCGCCGTGGTACGCAGCAGCACGCCCCGCACGCCCATCCGCACGAAGAACTGCGTGTACGTCTCGCTCGTGGCCTTGTCGCGGTTCACGTTCAGCATCACGACGTTCAGACGCGACTCGTCCAGCCCGCGGAGAACGCCCGCGACCAGGGCCGAGTCGTACACGCCGTTAAGCAGCGCCGAATCGTAGATGTTCGCCTGTCGGCCCACGTGCGCGTAGCCGACGTTCGTCGTCACACGCCTTCCCATCGGCGCCACGTACCCTTCCCCGTTGACGACCGCCAGGACCTTCTCGCGCGTTCGCGGGGTCACAACCGGATCGTTGTTCAACGCCCGGGAGACCGTCGCGATTGACACGCCGGCCCGTTTGGCAATGTCCCGTATCGATGCCATGGATCACTTCCTGCGTGAGCCGCGCCGGCTTCTCCTTCCGCCGACGCCGTTGTTCCTGTAACCGTTTCTCTCGCGGACAGAGGAGGCCATGCGTCTGAGGTCAAACCGGATCGCTCCGTTTGCCGTCCTTCGCTCTGCCGCCGGTGGGACCGGGAGGGCGGTGCCGGGACCCGCATCCCACCCCACCGCTGACTCGCTCCTGTCGCCAATCCTGCCCGCCGTCACGGATCGTCGAGACACGTCTCGACCCCGGCACGCGAAACCTGCAGGCATCGCCGGATGGACGACCGTATGCATCATGCGACGCGGCGTCCGTGCCGCCTTCCTTTCTGTCGCCGCAGCATCGCCGCACCGCCGAACACCAGCAGCAGGGCCGCCGACGGCTCCGGAACGATGAACTGATCCGCCACACCGGCGAGATACGTCCCGTACGCGCTAGGCATGCCCAGACTTGACAGGACGCCGCTCAGATCGATGTCGCTGACGTCATCTTCATAGATGTTTCCGTAGATGACCAGCGCCGCGAGCAACGTGCCGCGGTTGTTGGCGTGGTACAGGTCGGTGGAATGCAGATTGCTCCACCCGGTGCTTTCCCACGCGTCGCCGACCGGGGCGATCCGGGACGTGCCCGCACCGGCCAGGGCGTTCACGTCCGCCGTGGACAGAGCGTAGCCGTCCCGCAGCTCCTGCTGCATCTGCGCCGGACCCCCCGGGAACGAGGGCGAAGCCCCCTCATAGAACGAATGCCCGGGCGCCCGGGCCCAGGTCTCGAAGCCGATCACGCCGGCGGCCGGACTGTGGGCCGCAACCGCCTGATACATGCTGACAAAATCAGCCCGATGGGCGGCCAGATTGCCGATATGGGTCGGCCGCGTCGAATAGTCCTGCAGAATCACGTAGTCCCACGTCTGCCCGGGGGCGATCGCCGACGTGATGATGCCCGTATTGGTGGCCAGGTGCTGCCCCAGCGTCCACCCGGACTGCGCCCCACTGACGACGTACGGTGTCATCTGGCCGGCGGCCGTCGCGATGTCCTTTACAAGCGCATCCACGCTTCGCGTGCTTCCGCTGCCCAGCGTGAAGCTGTTCCCGTAAAAGAGTAGGTTCAGCTTCGCGGCCGGCGCCGCTGCCGCCGGCACGAGGACTGCCAGAAGGGCGACCACAAGGACGACCCGGCCTGTCGGCACGAGGGCGCCCGCTCGATCTGCCTTTGTGTATGGAATCATGCTTACCTCCACTTCCTGAGTGCTGCCGCACTGCGTAGTCCTAAGGGACCGTTGCGTCCGGCGCCCGTCGCATCGCCTGGCCGCACACCGACGGACGCCTCGCAACATCCTAGCGACGGCGCAATGCCACCACACCACCCAGCAGAAGCAGGGCCAGCGTTGCAGGCTCCGGCACGAAGTCCATTCGGATCGCGCCCAGGTAATAGAACCCGTAGGTGTTGGCGTTGTTCGGCCCCGGGCTCACGTTGATATCGATCTCGCCGGCCGCCGTGGGCTGGATGCCGCTGATAATCACGACATTGCTCACATTGCCGACAGACTCCAGACACGCCATACCGCTGTTGAGCCCGATGATGTCGTACTGCGCCTCGCGCTTGTCGGACGACCCCAGACGCGACGCGAAAACCGTGAAGTTGTACGTCAACGATGGGTCAAGCCCGGTCAGTCGCAAGCCCGCCGTCGGCTGAGTCTGGTCATACCAGGGCTGGGTGCAGCCGTACAGGCTGTCGCGCGCGGCCGCCGGATCGAAGATCGCGGCGTCGCCGGTCGGCGACGTAGTGCCGTTGGGGTTGGCCGACGTGGTGTAGAACGAATCGTAGACGTACATCCCGATGCCGGTCGGCGCGCCGGTGTCGTCCACGGAGTCGGCGATTGGATTCTGGTGCCAGTCCATGTTGTTGTAGTTGCCGGCCGTCGGATACTCGACGGTGCCGAAATCGTAGAACACATTCACGGCGTGGGCCGGCATCGCCGTGGCCAGCAGACCCGCCAATACGAGCACAATCATTCGTGAACTTTTCATCTTGCCATCCTCCTGGAACGAGTGAGAGAGAGACTGCCGCCGGCCACTGCTCCACTTGGAGCAACATCGATGACCGATCGGAGAGAAGCCAGATGCGACTGCCATGACGGGAAACCCCGTGCAAATGGGTGGTAACAGTTACGGTAACTGTGTCACGTCTTGAATCATAACCAAATGAGACCCCCGCCTGCAATACCCAAGTGCCCAGATTCCGGAAAAATACTGCCCGTGCTGTCAACGGCCGCTTCGGCGAGCAGCCCGGGGCGGTCCGATGCGACCCGATTCCGCCACTATGGAAAATCGGAACTATCTCGCTGGCAGATACTTAGGGAAGCTGCGCGGGGTCAGATGGAGCAACGAGAACACCGAATTGGGTGCCGAAACCAGCCTGCGTCACCCGGGAGGGCCGCGAACATGGGCGAGCGCTACCCGGAACCCAAACCGAGTCATGAAACACTGTAACACACCTCCCGATCAGACATTGCGTGACCGGTCAGGCAGGGGGTTGGGATTCCCCACGGCGGCTTTTGACCGCGCGCGGGAGCGTTCTTACACTGCCGCCGCGTGACGGACACCAGGCAACCCTTCGGCGAGGAGTGAAGATGTCAAACGGAGATCGGATCCATCGGCTCGTTGGAATCTCGTTGTTTCTGATCGCCGCGCCGGCGATGGCTGGGTGGGAGCACATCGGGGCGGCGGGAGAAACCGGGTACGAGCCGGCAGCGGCGGTCTTTCGGTTCGCCAATGCCCTCGTACGCGTGGAGGCCGTAAACGAACACGTGCTCCGCGTGCGGATGACGCCGGGCAGCACCTTCGGCCGGGACTTCTCCTGGGCGGTGGCCGATGCCACGCCGCGGGGCAAACTGAAACGGGAGGCCGTCGACGAAGGGGAGGGGTACGAGGCGTTTTCCACGGGCGCACTTACCGTGCGGGTCCACACTCGTCCGTTTCGCATGGAGGTCCTTGACGCGGAGGGACGAACGCTCGTCCGCGACGAGGCCGCACGCGGCATGGGCCGGCGGCGAGTGAACGAGGAGTGCATCGCCGTCCGGGTCTGGCAGGAAATGCCGGACGGGGTGCGCATCTACGGGTTGGGTGAAAAGGCCGGGCCGCTGGAACACAGCGAACGGGCGTTCAGCATGTGGAACACGGACGCCTGGGGATACGGGCCCACAACCGATCCGCTCTACAAGTCCATTCCGTTCTTCCTGGTGGAACGCGAAGGGCGGTATCACGGCATCTTCCTCGACAACCCCTGGCGAACGTCGTTCGACTTCGGCAAGGAGGACCGCAACGTGATGAGCTTCGGGGCGGAGGGCGGAGAACTGAACTACTACGTCATCGCGGGCCCCGGCCCGAAAGACGTGCTGCAGCGATACACGGACCTGACCGGACGAATCGAGTTGCCGCCGAAATGGGCGCTCGGCTACCACCAGTGCCGCTACAGCTACTACCCGGAGGCCCGCGTGCGAGAAATCGCAAAGACCTTCCGTGCGAAGAACATCCCCTGCGACGTGATCTACTTCGACATCGACTACATGGACGCGTACCGCAGCTTCACGTGGCATCCGGAGTGGTTCCCCGACCCCAAGAAGCTCACCGACGACCTCAAGGCCATGAACTTCCACACCGTCGCCATCATCGACCCGGGCATCAAGCACGAGCCCGGTGACGCTGTGTACGACTCCGGAACGAAAATCGACGCCTGGCTGAAGCGGCCGGACGGTGAGCCCTACGTGGGTCGGGTGTGGCCGGGCGACTGCGTCTTCCCCGATTTCACGAACCCCGCCGTTCGCGACTGGTGGGCGGGGCTGTTCCCGCCCTTTCTGCAGGCGTGCGGCGTGGACGGCATCTGGAACGACATGAATGAGCCGGCCAACTTCGCCGGGCCGAACAAGACCCTGCCGCTGGATGTCCGGTTCGACAACGAGGGAGAGCCGGCGCCCCACCGAGCGTGCCACAACGTCTACGGCCAGCAGATGGCGAGGGCCACCCTGGAGGGCATTCGCCGGACCCGCCCGGACCGTCGGCCATTCACGATGACACGGGCCACCTACGCCGGCGGGCAGCGGTACGGCGCCGCGTGGACGGGGGACAACATCAGCAATTGGGAGCACCTGCAACTCAGCATAACCATGACGATGGGGTTGGGCGTTTCAGGAATGCCGTTTGTGGGGCCGGACATCGGCGGGTTCGCTCACGGACCGACGCCGGAGCTGTTCGCTCGTTGGATTCAGGCGGGCAGTCTCCTGCCGTACTGCCGCACGCATACGGCCTGCTACAACCCGGACCAGGAACCCTGGTCGTACGGGGCCGAAGTGGAAGAGATCGCCCGGCAGTCGCTGCGGCGGCGGTACGAGCTGATGCCGTACCTGTACACGCTGTTTGAGGAGTGCGCGCGGACGGGCGTGCCCATCGTCCGGCCGATCTGGATGGAGTTTCCGGGCGAGCACCCGTGGTTCGAGGACACGGCCTTCATGCTCGGGTCGGATATCCTGGTCTGGCCGATCGTGTGGCCCGACGCGCGGGAAGGGCACGTTTCACTGCCGCCGGGCGTCTGGTTTGACTGGCATACGGGGGAGATCCACGGCGGCGGCCAGCCGGTGCTCGTGCCGGCGGGTCTGGACCATCTGCCGCTGTTCGTGCGGGCCGGGTCGATCATCCCCATGCAGAGCGCGGTCGAATCGACGATGGAAACCCCGGTGGAGCCGCTGATTCTGGACGTCTGGCCGTTCGGAGAGTCAAAGGGTTCGCTGTACGAGGACGACGGGCAGTCCATCGCGTATCGACGAGGGGAGTTCTGCAGAAGCGAATTCACATGCCAGGCCGACGAACACACGATAACGATCTCTCTGCCCGCCTGCCCCCAGACTGTCGGCGGAACCGCACCGCTGATTCGGTTTCGCGGTTTGGGCCGGCCTGTCGCCTCCGTCGTGGTGACGCCAGAGGGTCCTGAAACAGCCGCACATATATCGGAGCCGGCAGGCGACGAGCCCCTGACGGAACCCGGGGCGTTTCGATTCGACCCGGTCTCTCGCGCGTGGCTGGTCCGGGTGTTGCCGCGGACCCGGGGGCAGACGGTGCTTGTGAGACTGGTCGACGGCGACGGCGTGGCTCGCGAAGCGGTCACCCTGCGGTTCGATGAGACGGAGCAGCCGATCCGCCATCACCGGAGCGTGCTGCCGCCGGTATATTCGGAGGGCGGGGTGGAGGTGGTCGTGCGTCACGCGGGGAATCCGCAGTTGCTGCTGCCGCGGCTGCGACTGTCGGCCGAGGCGTTGCCGATGCTGAGGGTGCGTCTGGCAACGGACCACGCGACGACGCTGGGAGTGCAGTTCGCGACGGAGCAAGAGCCGACACGGTCCGACCAGCCGGCCATGAGGTTCGCCATCACGGCCGATGGCAAGGTTCATGAGTATTTTTTTGACCTGCAGGCGGCGTCGGAAGGCCGGTGGTCGGGGACTGTGTACTGGGTGATGCTGAGCTTTCCGGACAACAGCAGGCAGGGGGAGACAATTCGCGTGGAGAGCGTCGCGTTTGAACCCGCGGCGGGAATGTGATCCGATCTGCCGGCCTTCACCGCGTGATGCGTGTGCGGGACGACGATCGGATCATGGACGTCTGGCTCACCGAGAGCGGCGGCCGTCCGTCAATTCGTGCATGAGACCACCGCGGACAACTCGTCTTCGCGCTCACACAGCTCGCGGAGCAGGTGGAACTGGTTGCGACAGCGGATGAGGTTGTGGCCGGGGCGCGAGATGCGATAGTAGACGTCGCCCATCAGGTGGTCCGTCAGGAAACGCAGCCCCTGTTCGAACGTGATCACCTTCGCTGCCGTCACGAGGTGAGCGATCTCCGTGGGAGTGAGCAGGCTCGCGGCGCCCTCCCGGTAGCCCCGGACCAGGGCCTCGAACCGATCCGTGTCCACGCGGACGCGCGACAGGTCGTCCTCGTCCTCCGCGGCCAGGCACACCATCGAACGAGCCATGTCGCCGAAGTCGTACAGGGACAACCCGGGCATCACCGTGTCCAGGTCGACCACGCAGATCGCTGCTCCGGTTCGCGCGTCGAACAACAGGTTGTCCAGTTTGGCGTCATGGTGGGCGATTCGCTCCGGAATCGCACCGGATGCCGCAAGATCCGACAGGGCACCCGCCAACGGGGCGTGCGCTCGGGCAAACTCGATCTGGGCACGAGCCGCGGCCGCCCGGGCGACGGAATCCTGCTGAACGGCCTGGTGGAACGCGGCCAATCGCTCGCGCGTGTCGTGAAAGCCCGGGATCGTCTCAATCAGCCGCGGGGGCGGAAGGTCCGCCAGGAACGCCTGGAACTCGCCGAACGCCCGCCCGGCCTGGCGAACCTGTTCGAGGTTCGTTGCGGCAACGTGGCTTCGCGTCCCCTCGACAAAACGATACGTCCGCCAGCATTCGCCGGAAGCCGTCGTGTATGTGGCCTTCCCGTCGAGCGAGGGCACAACCTGCAAGGTGCGGCGAGCGGCGTCGGGCAGCCCGGAAGCGCGGTAGCGGTTCTGGAGGTGCTCCGTCACACGCAGGATGTTTCGCATCACGGCGTCCGGATCGGAGAACACGTGACGGTTGATTCGCTGGTGCAGGTATCGCTCGGTCAACCCCTGCCGCGCATACGTTGCGACGTACGACTCGTGGATGTGCCCCCGCCCGAAGGAACGAGCTGCCACGAAACGGCCGGGAATGCAGAATTGGCGGCTGACGTCGGCGATCTGCTCGGCCATCATGTCCGGCTCATCCGTTCCCGGTCGGCATTCCCGGGCCGTGCAACACGCGCGCGTCCCGACGGCACACATCTCTTGCCCCATGGATACGCAGAATCAGGATGGCCATCGGCACAGCGAGAATCACCCCGCCACTGACCGCTCAATCCAGGCGAAACCGCCTGGCCGCGGGCACCCTGCACAACATGGTGCGGTGCATGACAGATGCAATCGTACCCATTACAGACACGCACATGACACGTGTCAACACCCCCTATCGCACGGGCACCGCAAGCCGGACGGCGACGCGCGAAACAGTGACCTGCTCCGCCCGCCCCGCATTGGGGGCGGATCGTGTCGTCGCCGGCGTTGGGCGCGCAAACCGCGCTGGGCTTCTGCGTTTTTCCGTTTGTCCGCAGGTACGGTGATTGTCGCTTGCGGATCGGGTGTCGACGGCATGTGGGCAGTACGCGCATATGGCCCGCAGCGGGAAGGAACACCCGGCTTGAACAACGTTGTCTATACGATTGCCGTATGAGATCCGGATGGTTTTGGGCCGGCCGCGCCTGTGTTGGTTGTCGGGGGGCGTTCACGCTCGCCGGCGGGGTTCCAGGGGCAATTCGAAAGACCGTAGACGACCGGCTGGAAAGGAAGATGGTCAGGAAAACGGATCCCCCATAGACCGGCTGGAAAGCCGGTCCCACATGCGTATCTTCGTCGCTCCGTCGCTGCGTCGCTTCGTCGCTACGGATAAATCTTCCCCATCATCCTTGGGTACGGGATCGTCTCCCGGATGTGCTTGAGGCCGCAGAGCCAGGCAAGCGTGCGCTCCACGCCCAGGCCGAAGCCGCCGTGCGGGACGCTGCCGTAGCGGCGCAGGTCCAGGTACCACTCATACGGCTCCTGCGGCAGGCCGTCCTCGCGGATGCGCTCCACCAGCCGGTCGTAGTCCTCCTCGCGGGCGGAGCCGCCGATGATCTCGCCGAACCCCTCGGGGGCGAGCATGTCGAAGTTCTCCACCCGCTTCGGGTTCGTCCGGTCGATCCGCATATAGAAGGCCTTGACCTCCTTGGGATAGTGCGTGACGAACACCGGCCGGTCGTGCAGCCGGGAGATGATCGTCTCGTCGGAGCCGCCCAGGTCGCTGCCCCACTGGAAGTTCGCGGCCAGCTCGATGTGGTGCGGGATGTTGGCCACCTGCTCCTCCAGCTCGGAGCGATCCTCCCGGGCGGTCTGGATGTCCTGGGCGGCCTTCTCCTGCTGCCATTTCTTCTTGGCCGTCTTCTGCGTCTCGGTCAGCCGTTCGATCTCGCCAGTCAACTCGGCGATGCGGGCGTTCTTCTGTGTCAGGTCGGCCTCGAGCAACTCGCGAGCCTTGGGGCCGTGCAGGATTTCGACGGCCTCGTCGTACGTGAGCCGGAAGAACGGCTTGCGGATGGCCTCCAGTGAAGCAAGATCCCGGCCAAGCTCGACAAGGTCGGCCCGGTGCTGGGACAGGACGCGCTGGACCACGCTGCAGATGAAATCCTCGGCCACGGCGATCACATCGTCCAGGTACGCGTACGCGATCTCCGGCTCCACCATCCAGAATTCGGTGAGGTGCCGGCGGGTCTTGGACTTCTCCGCCCGGAAGGTCGGGCCGAAGCAGTAGACCTTGCGATGGGCTAGGCAGGCGGCCTCCACGTAGAGTTGCCCCGTCTGGGCTAGGTAGACCGGCTCGCCGAAGTAGTCCACCGCGAACAGCGTGGACGTGCCCTCGCCGGCCGACGGGGAGAAGATCGGCGTGTCGATCAGCACGTAGCCGTTGTCGTTGAAGAAGCTGCGGATCGCGTCCACCAGGGTGTGCCGAATCCGAAGGATGCGGTACTGCCGCTCCGACCGGAACCAGAGGTGCCGGTGTTTCAGCAGGAATTCGATGCCGTGCGGCTTGGGGGTGATGGGGTAGTCCTGCGCGGCATGGACGACAGCCAGCCCGGTCGTATCCAGCTCGTGTCCGCCCACCGCCCGCTCGTCCGCCCGGACCGTGCCTGTGAGTTCCAGCGCCGTTTCCTGGGTCAGGTGCGTGGCGGTCTCGAAAAAGGGTTCGGTATGCTCGTTCCTTTCTACGACGCACTGACACAGGCCGGTGCCGTCGCGAACGATGACAAACGCAATTTTCCCGCTGCTGCGGGTCTTGTGAACCCATCCCTGCAGAGTGACGCTCTGCCCGACGTGCTCCGAAAGCCGATCGATCGTGGTTTTGGTCGACATGGGCGGAAGTTATAGAGGAAAACGGGAGAGCTGAGAAGCGGGGGAATGCGGCGGTGGGGTGCGTTCTGGCGTACCGCTCAGGACGTTGGGGCGAGGAACTGGATGGCGGCCTGGACACGCTGCGTGGCCTCGCGAATGGCAAAGCGATGGCGGATGCCGGCCAGGTCCGAAAGGTCCACCGGCAGGCCGAACCGGACGCGGGTGCGATGCCGCTGGAAGAACGAGCAGGCCACGCTTTCGGAGTACTTCGTGCCGGAGATATGAACGGGAATCACCGTGGCCCCGGTCCGCAAGGCGATCAGGGCAGGGCCCTCCTTGGGCGGCAGCGTCTGCCCGCGAGGCGGAATGCGGCCTTCGATAAAAACGGCCAGGGCACCGCCCGCCCGCAGTCGGCGAATGGCCGCCTTCGTTGCCTCCACGTCCTGACCATCCCGCCGGACGGGGATGCAGCGGATCAGGTCGGTGGCCCTTCGAAAGAGCGGCAGGGCGGAGAACTCCCGGGCCACCAGGAAGGCCGGCACGCGGGTGGGGCAGGCCGCGATGATCATGAGCGGATCGGCCGCACACGTGTGATTGGCTACCAGGATGACCGGGCCGGTAGCCGGGACCGTACAGGCACCCTCGCGGCGGAGCCGGTACCAGAGCCGCGCTACAATCCAGTTCAGGTCGCACCAGAACGCCAGTTGCGGCAGCATGGGCCGGCTGCACCAGCGGATGGCCAGCGCCAGCACGCCGGCGGCCAGCGCCGTGCCCAGGGTTCCCGCGACCAGCGCATGGATCGTCATGCAGGCCACTGTACGCGGCCGCCCGTCATGCTCAATAGCGGGGGCGGTGAGCCGGTTGGACAGGATGCCGCCAGGCCGGTATTCGTATCCCCCCTTCGCAACCCGTAGCCGGCCCAGCGGAAGGTCGTAGGACGGGTGGCTGAAATCCGGACTTCCGGCTGGGCGGACTATGTCGAAGACCATTTGTGTGTACTGCTCGTCGAGTGACGCGATTGACCGCGTGTATTTTGCGGCGGCCGTCGAGGTGGGCCGGGAGATGGCCGCCCGAGGCTGGTCGCTCGTCTATGGCGGGGGGAACGTCGGGCTGATGGGTGCGCTGGCCGAGGCCGTTCATGGGGCGGGTGGCCGAGTGGTGGGGGTCATTCCGCGGACATTGGCTGAGAAGGGACTGGCGTATGCCGATGCCGAGGAGATGATCATCACACGTGACTTGCGGGAGCGCAAGGCGACGATGGAGGCTCGGGCGGATGCATTCATCGCATTGCCGGGCGGGTTCGGCACACTGGAAGAGCTGGTCGAGATTGTGACGCTCAAGCAGCTTTCGTTCCACTCGAAAGCGATGGTGCTGCTGAACACGGCGGGCTTCTACGACGGGCTGCTGCAGGTGTTCGAGCGGATGTACACCCTGCAGTTCGCCAAGCCGGTGTACCGAAAGCTCTACCATGTGGCGGCCACGCCGGCTGCCGCGTTGCATCACATCTCCGCGTATCAGCCCCCCGTGCTGGACGAGAAGTGGTACGGCCCGCCCGATCGGGCCGGGTTGGAAGCGTGAATCCCGGGCCCTGGCGCCTCGCAACTTCCGTGGGAGGCGATCGGGCCGACGTGTCGGGCTTGTGCTCCGCAACCCACACGGCTATCGTGACTTACGTGACGCCCCTTATGGAGTTGCGGGCGTCGGGTTCTGCCCGCCGCAACTCCGGAGAGGACTCGATATTGACCGCAGCCAACCCTCCTCCTTTCCGGCGTGATGATTGCCAGGCCCCCGCTCCGGGAGGCCGGGGCTCGCTCCGCCTCGTGGATTTTGTGGACGTCGGGCTGCTGCAGGAATTGCAGGACAGCTTTGCGTCCCTGGGCCGTCTGTCGATCCAGATCTGCGATGCCGATGGCGAGCTCATCACAACCCCCTCTTGCGCGGCACCGGCCTGCACGTTGCGCGAAGCGGGAAAGAACGAGTGTGGCGGCTGCGCCCGCAGCGCGGTGGCCCTTTCGGCCCGAGTGGCTCAGACCGGTGGGCCGGTGTCAGCATCGGAAGGGGGCATGCGCCACCACGCCGCGCCGATTCGCGCGTTGGGCTGTCGGCTGGGGACGGTGGTGGCGGGTAACGCTCCGGAAGACACCGTTCCGGAGGAAGAGCTTCGGGCGGTTGCGGAGCGGTACGCGCTGAAGCTCGGCACGCTGCGCGATGCCGTTCGGCAGGGCGTGGAGGACCGGCTGGAATCCACAGCCCGGTTGCCCTCGGTTCTGGCCCGGGTGATTGCGACGCTGTGCGAGCAGCGATTCGAGGTTCGCCGTCGCCTGGAGGAACTGAGTACCGTCTGCGACGTGACCCAAATGCTGTCCGGGGACGCCCGACTCAAGGATGCGATGGCCTCGGCGGCCGGCCGCGTCGCCGACGTGATGCGGGTGAAGGCGGCCACCATCCGGCTGGCGGACCAGGAGCGGGCCGAGCTGGTTCTGTATGCGTCGCACAACCTGTCGCGCGAGTACCTGGAGAAGGGCGCGGTGACGCTTTCCGAAAACCCGATTGACCAGGCGGCGTTCCGCGGGGAGACCGTGTACATCGAAGACGCGACAACGGACCCGCGATTCCGGTATCCCGAGGCGGCCCGGCGCGAGGGCCTGGTGAGCGGCCTGTGCGCGCCGATGTCCTATCGCGGCGAGGTGGTGGGCGTGCTGCGCATCTACAGCGGCCGGAGGCAGCGGTTTTCCGGCCTGGAAACCACCTTGTTGCGGGCGATCGGGTCGCAGATTGCGGCCGCGGTGACGCACTCGCGATTGTATGAGCAGCGCCTGGCCAACGAACGCTACGCACGGCAGCTCACGTATGCCGCGGAGATTCAGCGGCGAATGATCTCGCCGCTGCCGCGGCACCCGCGGATTTCGTTCGGGGCCGTGTACGATCCGCGGCTGGAGGTGGGGGGCGACTTCTATGACTTCGTCGAACTGCCCTACGGCACCCTGGGCGTGTGCATCGCGGACGTTGTGGGCAAGGGCATTCCGGCGGCACTGCTGATGGCGTCCGTCCGCACCGGGCTGCGGGCGCACGCACACGACACGTATCACATCAAGGACATCATGGAGAAGGTTAATCGCGGTCTGTGCCGGGACACGCTGGTCAACGAGTTTGTCACATTGTTCTACGGGGTGTTTGCCCCGGACGGCTCGCAACTGACCTACTGCAACGCCGGGCACGAGCCGCCGCTGCTGTTGCGGGGTGACCAGGCCGTCCGCCTGCGCAGCGGAGGCATGGCCCTGGGGATCGACGCCGCCGAAGCGTACCAGACGGACATCGTGCATCTGGAGAGCGGCGACATCATCGTGATGGTGACGGACGGTGTGACCGAAGCGATGAACTTCGACGACGAACCATTCGGGCGCGACCGGCTGATCGAATCGGCACGCCGGCACCGGGGTCTGGACGCCGCGGGCATGGCCCAACAACTCCTCTGGGACGTCCGCCGTTTTGTCGGCCTGGCCGACAAGATTGACGACCTGACGCTCGTGGTCGCGAAGGTGGCTTGAGAGGGCGGCCGGCGTTCTTCAGCCAGAGGTCGAGGCCCCTAACGCCCCCGCCACCCGCGGAAAGCACCCCGGCCCGAACACTCTGAGGACAGAGGATTGCCGAAGAACGCCAGCCCCCGTAAGATGAGAATCCGGCAGTGATGCCGACCGGCGCGGGCCGCGGACCCTCCGGGCCGTGTCGGGGGCGGACGGTCGCGGAGGACCCTCCGGGCGAAGCGCCCGTCGGTGTCCACGCTCCGTCGGCTTCGCCTGTCAGGAACGCCAAAGGAGGACAAGCACATGTCGCGCCAGGTCAGGGTTGCGCTCGGTCTCGTGTCGGTTCTTGCGTTCGTGGTCCTTGTGGGCTGTGCAGTGAATGTCGGACAGACACCCGGCAGGGGGGCGTTCGTCAGCTTCACGATCCTCGGCAAATCCTTCACCGTCTCGTTCGGCGACGCCGGCGTCCTCACGGTCCAGGCCGGGCAGACCGTTCAGCAGGCGGCGGGCGTCCGCCTGTTTGAGCAGGACCCGCCGCAGCCGGCGCCGAGTGGACAGATGATTCTGCGCGGTACCGAAGTTGGTGTGGCCCGCCTGCTGAACGCCAAGGAGATCGTTCGTCAGCAGCCCTTGCCCTATTACGGGACCGCCCAGATCCGCTTTTCGATCGCGTCCGGAAGTTCCGCCGAGCTGTGCAGCTCGGCCACTTTCCTTGCCGAATACACCCTGAATCTCACGGCTGGGGTCGCCTCCATCGCGGATGAAGTTCGCGAGCTGTCTCGGGAGGCCCTCAACGTGATCGCGACAAACGACGTGACGCTGTGTATCGAGGTTGCGTCCGACTTCGACGGCGTCATTACGCTCAATGAGTTCGGCCTGACGTTCGGCGGCGGCAGCGGGGGAGCCGCGGACGTCTCGTTCGTCTTGCGAAACACCGACTTCGAAAACATCCACATTTTGCTGCCGAGCGAGAGTTTTGGCCCGTCCAACCGCATCACGCCGGGGAGCACCCGCTCCGCTACGGTCAGCGGCGTCGGCATTGGTGACTCCGTTACTTTGCGGGCAGGCCGGAACGGGATCGTCCTGGATACCGAAACCTGCCCCACGGTGGAGCAAGCCGAGTACACGGCCACCGCCACCTGGGACGGCAGCCAACTCACATGTGCAGCCGAGCAGCAGGGGGGAGGCGGCACTCCCGTGGGCACGGAGTTGCAGATCCCCATCAATTCTGACGGAGACGCGGCATCGCCTACGGCGACGTACAACGGCGTCGACTACGGGATTGTCGGTGTCCTGAATACCAACACGCCGGACGCACCTGCGGCCAACCGCCCGAGCAGCGTTAGCGTCGACCTTCGCGAACTCGGCCTCCAGTACGTGGAGCGCGTCTACCTGGCGCAGGCGTGTGCCTGGGTACCGGACCTGAGCAACGGCGTTGTGATCGGGGTGCTGACCGCCGCGTACGAGGAAGGGGGACCACCGACTACGCTGAACCTTGTCATGGGAACCAGCACGGCGGAGTGGTCGTGGCAGCGGCCGGAGCATGGTACCCAGTATGGTGGAGTTCAGCACGATCGTGCGCCCATCCTGTATTCGTCCGCCACCACGATCGACTCTGCCTTCGAATACGACGGGTACATGTTCTGGACCAGCACGGATCTGGATGCGTCGCGAACGCTTGTGAGCCTGACACTCACGATCGTCGATCCGGCTACGCTGAGCCGTCATCCGCTCAATCCGGCGCCGACCTGGGCGGGGATCTCCATCGTGGGGACCACCCTGGTCGGTCCGGCGGGTGCCCCGGGCGGCTGAGGCGGAGGGGCCGCGGCGGTGGTGAAACCGCAATGGTCACCGGGCAGGTTCTCCACGCCCTGAGCGGGGCGCCGGTCTCGGGAACCATGTTGCGATCTTCGGCGGCGGGTTGGCGTCACTTCCCGATAGAGGCCGGACCGGGCGTTCACGGGCGGTTCTTTGATTCGTGCCGAGCGTTTGCCCCCGGCAATTCGCCGCCGGGCTGCACGTCGACGCCGATTTCGTTCACCTGCGTATCGCGCACGAGCCTATCCATGGAGGCGGACTGCGCGGCTGGAATGAGCACGCTGAACTTGGATCCCCGCCCCAGGCGGGAGTGCACACGCAGCCGTCCGCCGGACTGTTCCATGACCTCCCGAACGATGCACAGGCCCAAGCCCGTGCCCGGGATCTTCGCCGCCAGAGCGGAGCCGCCGCGCCGAAAGGCGTCAAACACGGAACCGCCGCTTCCCGGGCCTCCCTTGCCGATCAACGAATCCGTGTCGATGCCGATGCCGGTATCCGCAACCGTGACGGCCACGAAGTCCAGGGCGCCGCGCTGCGGATCCTGCGAGGCCAAGGTCTCTCGGCGGACTGACACCGTGACGGAGCCCGGCGGCGGTGTGTACTTGATCGCGTTCTCCAGGAGGTTGGTGAGGCAGTCAGTCAGATCGCTGCGGTCGATGCGCGCCCTCAGGTCCTGGTCCTCCAGCACCAGACGTCGCATCTTCAGACCCTTCTCCGCCGCGATCGGGAGGTGGCGATTGTAGATCTCATCCGTCACCTCGCCGACATGGACGATCGTGTCATGATGCCGCCGCGGGTCTGCTTCCAGCACCCGGGCCAGGGTAAGCATCTCCACGACTTGGGCAGCGCCCATTCGGCAACGTTCGATAATCCTGTCGCACGTGGGCGACAACCCTTCGGGCGGAACCACGCCGTCGCGGATCAGACTCGTCAGCGCCTGAATGGCGGTCAGGGGGCTCTTGAGCTGGTGGGCAGCTGTCTGCATGAACCGGGACCGGCGCCGGTTCAGGTCGGCGATCGCCAGTTTGCTCGTTTCCAGGGCCTCCATGGTACGATGCAGTTGACGTTCGCCTTCGTCCAGGCGCGCCGCAATTTGCAGCATGAAGAACAGCGTTCCCGACACGCCGGCGGCCAGCACGGCGACGCAGGCCGCCACGTATGTCCCGTGGCGGTGCAGCTCTGTACCGGCCACACTGCTCAAAAACGGGTAGTGCGGTCGCAGCCCATCCGACCACTCACCGAACGCAAGCAGCGCATAGAGGAGGACCGCCCACGCCCCCTGCAGGACAGCTTGCCACCGGCGTAAGAGAAGCGATCCGATGGCCATGTGAAAAAGGTAGAAGATGGCCATCGGGTTTTCCACGCCGCCGGTGAAGCGCAGGATGAGCGTCAGTATCAGCAAGTCCACGCCCACCTGGGCGTTGGCGAAGCGCAGCGCTGTCCGCGAAAAATCGGTGTCGGGGCGCTGGGGCAGATGAAGGCGTCGCGCGAGGAAATAGGAATAGACCATCCACACGCAGTTCACGCCCGCCAGCACCACGATTACCAGTGGCAACCCGAGCGGCCGCCTCGCACCCGGGAAGGCCAGGTGTTCGATGGCCAGGACGGTGAAGGCGAGAATCACGATGGCCCAGCGCGCCTGGACGAACCAATGCAGACGCACCAGGGAAACCAGCGCCCCCGTCCGAGAAGGCTCTCGTGCCCGCTCGTTCAGCAGGATTGGAATACGGCTTCCTGGGGGTGTCGAGATCACGGAGCAAGCTCCCCCGTGCCGGTTGTCGTTAGCCGTGAGCGTTCAGGCCCCCGCCAGTACTGTCAACGCCGAATCACCTCGGCCATGCCCTGCGGGCTCTACGGACCCGAGAGCCAAACACGAGGTCCGAATCCGATGGCTGCCACCAGGATACGATTAGACCACACCCCCATCGGCTCGACAACCGTTCGGGTCGCGGCGGCCGGCTCAGGGTGTACGGGAGATTCCGCAGAACCGGTCGTTCCGAAAACAACGGAATCTGTTACCCCGATCGTCCGAAGTGTGGTAGAATTACAGGTACCATGTCGCCCCAGGAAACCCACAGCCGACGGCCGCCCAGACGGCCCCTTTCCACACGGGAGTTGGACACCATTCTCGACTTTCTGAGTGACGGCGTGTTCACGGTAGATCGCGAGTTCCTGATCACGAGCTTCAATCGGGCAGCGGAACGGTTGACCGGTATCAGCGCGGATGAGGCCATTGGGCATCGATGCGACACGATCCTGCGGAGCACCAATTGCCAGTCGGGCTGTCTGCTGAGTGAAACCTTGCAGACGGGGGAACCCATCATCGGACAGGAGGTGACGATCCGGAACCGACACGGCCAGGACCGCACGATCTGCGTGTCGGCGTGCGTCCTTCGCAACGATGCGGGTGACATTGTGGGAGGCATGGAGACGTTTCGGGACCTCACGGCGTTGGAGGGGCTACGCCGGGAGATTCGGGGGCGTCACACCCTTGCGGACATCATCAGCAAAAACCACCGGATGCAGCGCGTGTTCGCCCTGATCCCGGACGTCGCCATCAGCAATGCGGCCGTTCTGATCCAGGGAGAAACCGGCACCGGAAAGGAGTTGCTGGCTCGCGCCATTCACAACGCCAGCCCGCGATGCACGGGGCCGTTCATCGAGGTGAATTGCGGCGCATTGCCGGACACGCTGCTGGAATCGGAATTGTTCGGCCACGTGACCGGCGCCTTCACGGACGCCCGCACCGACCGCACGGGGCGCTTTGAGTTGGCCGACGGCGGCACGTTGTTTCTCGATGAGATCGGGGACACATCGGCAGCCATGCAGGTGAAACTGTTACGCGTACTCCAGGACGGGACCTTCGTGCCTGTCGGATCCAGCGAAACCAGACACAGCAATGCTCGCGTGATCGCCGCGACGAACCAGGACCTCAAATCCCTTGTTGCAGAGGGCCGATTCCGTGAGGACCTGTATTACCGTGTCAACACGGTGTGCATCCACGTGCCACCCTTGCGGGAGCGGCGGGAGGACATTCCGCTGCTCGTCGAGCACTTCATGGACCGCTTCAACGCCCAGACGGGCAAGATGGTCCGACGCGTTGCGGGGGACGCCATGCAGGCATTGCTGGCCTATCCCTGGCCCGGGAATGTTCGGGAACTGGAACACGCAATTGAGCATGTTTTCGTTCTCGTGAAGGGAGATAGCATCCGCATGGAGCACCTGCCCGAGGAGGTGATCCAGGGAGCTGTGGTCCGCCGCGGCCTGGGCGGGCCGCCGAGCGCCAGATCCATCCTGGAGGAATCGGAACGCCGCGCGATTCAGATGGTTCTGGAGCGTCTGGCGTGGAACAAGGTTGCTGCCAGCCGTGAGTTGGGGGTAAGCCGAACAACTCTTTGGCGAAAGATGCGTAAGCTGGGCATCTCAAACTGACCGCTACAAATCTGCAACTCAGTGTTTCGCTTTGTGCATCCTCATAAATCCATATAAAACATGATCCTAATACTGCCTACTGCCTGATAGCCACATTATTGAAACCTCTATGGTTCCACGGGGTCCGTTCGACCATTTCCGTTAGCTCATGCATTTAAGAATGTTACAATTGTAACGAGATTCTGTGGCATGGTTCTTGCTCATTGACCGATGATTAAACTGGCGGAGGTTTCCTGTTCGGATGCGTCATGCATGGAACGTTCGGCGCAGCGTTCCTGAAACAAACGTGACGCGAATTCGGACAGCGATTCACGCGGCGGCGTGGCGAGACCGGGAGCCGACAAACGGCTGACCGCAAGGGACGACTCGGGCGGGCGGGTGGCGGGTGGCCTCTGGAGGGCCTCAGGAGAACGGAAACACCAGGCACGGGCAAAGGAACCCTGACAGGTCAGCGCGGGCGGAGGGGATGGAAGTGCGAAAGGAACGCCCGCTCGCGAACCGACAGAGGTCGTCGGCCCCGGGGCGGGGGGTAGGAGATTTGGCACATGCGCTTTGCAATCCCCTGCGAAGGACGGAACGTAGCGACCGAGTTTCAGAAGGCCTCTCATTTCGCATTCCTGGATGCCAATCCATCTAGCGGGCACGTGCTGAGGGAGGAGATCGTGCATGCGCCGGTCTATCGCGGACCGGCACTCTCTCAGTGGCTCGCGGACTATGGCACAGATGTGCTGTTGACCCCGGACACGGCCGGCTTGACACCGGACCGGCTGACGTCCCGGGGCATCGGCGTGGTGGTAGGGGGGCGTGGGCATGACGTGAAAGGGGTTGTGGAGAGTTTCCTGGCCGACACACTGCCCGTGGAACCGGATCTCTGCGCAACCCAGACGTAGAAGAGGGCCGGTCCGACCCCAGACGGCAGGACGGCCCACATAAGGGAGCCGTCGCAGTCAGCGCTGGCGGTTGGCGAGGGGCCTTGGGGGCGAAGCCGGGCGCAGAAACCGCCAGGCAGGCCTGAGGGAGACGGCAAGACTGAGAGTGGGTTTTGCAGACGGAACCCGCAACGGGAAACTGGGTTGGGGAGCAGGGCACGGCCGGCAGTACACGCCGGTTGTGCCCAGTTCATGCGCAGAGCGAGCCCCGGGGGACCGACACCGAGTCTGTGGGACTGAGTTTGGCTTCGCGACGCATCGCCGAATCGGATGTGGTTGAGCGACGACGGGGGCCGGATTATAAGTCGGCGGTTTGGCCAGGGCACCCGGCTGAGCAGGACGGCGCGGCTCTGAGACGGGCGGGTTACGCGAGCGGTCGAAAAATGGAGTTCGGCTGGGCAAGGAGCACCAAGCAATGGGACGAAGAATCGCTATTTTCTGGCCGGGGGATTACCGCGCGAAGCCCAACGAGCAGGCTCTGCCGGGCATTCGGGCGGCCACCGCCCAGCTCGAGGCGGCCCTGGGCCGGCTGGGGCGCTCGTTCTACCGGGTCGAGGGCTACCTGACCCGGCCTCACGAGGCGATTGAGAAGCTCGGTCCCATCGACGACCCGATGATCGGGGTTTACGTCCACTGGGTCTACGGCCCCCACACAACGGACGGCGTGGTGGGCAAAGACAACCCGTTGCTGCTGGCCAGCAATTTCTCCGGCCAGTGGCCGGGCTTGGTGGGCCTGCTGAACACGGGCGCCTGCCTGGAAAGCGTCGGGCGAAAGTGCTCCCGCGTCTGGACGGACGCGGAGGACTGGACGAAGGACGACGCGTTCATGGCCCGGCTGGACGAGTGGTGTACGACCGGACGGATCGGATATGCGGAGGACGAGGTTTCGTATTCCGCGTCTGTTTCCCCGTCTGCGGTGAAGCTGGCCTCGGCCGTGGCGGGGGGGATCCGCCGTCGCCGGGCCCTCTTGCTCATGCTGGGCGACACGTCGATGGGCATGATCAACGGGTACTTCGGCCCGCGGCTGCTGAACCCCATCGGCTTCACCGAGCACAAGGTGGACCAGGCCTGGATTATCGCCCGGGGCCGAGATATTGCTCAGAAACGGATCGACGACGCGTTCGCCTTTGTGAAGGACAGGAGCGTAACCTTCCACTACCGTCAGAAGGGGGCGGAGGATTTTGACGAGAACGCGACCAAGGAACAGCTTCGCGACTACCTGACCGTATTGGACATGGTGCGGGAATTCAAGGCCGACTGCATCGGCTGGCAGTACCAGCTCGGTCTGTTGCCGCTACGGCCACCGAGCGACTTCGCGGAGGGACTGTTCAACTCCACGTGCCGCCCCGAGGGCGACGGCGACACGATCGTGGACAGCACGGAAGGGGACCAGGGCAACGCGGTGCCCATGGAACTGATGAAACGGCTGCTGAAAGCCAAGGGCCTGCACCAGGGCGTCATGTTCCACGATGTGCGGTGGGGGGGCGAACACGACGGCCGGTTCCTGTGGGTGTTGCTCAACTCCGGAAGCTGCAGCGCCTATGCGTTCAACCACGACGC
>CAZPHH010000017.1:60096-63664 GCA_964586145.1 uncultured Phycisphaeraceae bacterium
CGGGTGCTGGGGAGCCACGGGTAGGTGAGGGCGTAGACACGACGCGCTGCGAGATTCGGTCCCCGGTGAGGGAGCGGCAGTGCTTTCCGTGTGTTCTGTTCTTCCCGACGCCAACGCAAAGCCACGAGCACAAAGCCTCCCTGTAACGGAATTTCCTGCGGTTTCGGTACGGATTTTCTTTCTTTGGCATCTGACAATGTGCTACCCTATCGGAATCCGAAGCATGGTCCTGACCTTTGACCCTCGAGAAGAAGGGGATAACCATGAAGGAGTCTGACCGCTTCCGACCTGCCTGCTATTCATTCCTCTGCGTCTTCTTCGCATCGGTTGTGTTCACCGTCTGCCCGGTATCGGCGGACACACGCGAGCCGTCGTGGACGCCCGAGTTGTTTCCGGTGCCCGGCGCGGACGGGCCGGTCCATGCCTCCATCGTCTTTGACGACGGCCACGGACCTGCGCTGTACATCGGCGGGCAGTTCACCGTGGCGGGTACGGCCACCGCGTCGGCCATCGTCCGCTGGGACGGGCAGAAGTGGCACGACGTCGGCGGCGGCTTCACTTCCTCAACGGGCACCGCTGTGGTCTATGCCTTGGCCGTCTTTGACGACGGAACCGGCCCGGCCCTTTACGGCGGGGGATCGTTTGACCACGCCGGTGGTCAGCCGGCGCAGAACATCGCCCGCTGGAACGGCGTGAAATGGGAGGCGCTGGGCGAGGGCACCAACGGTGTGGTCAGCGCGTTGGCCGGCTTCGCTCACCCCGGCGGCTCGGCCCTGTATGTAGGCGGCGAGTTTGCCACCGCCGGCGGCGTCGCATCTGCGTATCTTGCCCGCTGGAACGGCGCCAACTGGTCCGACGTTGGCGGCGTAACAGACAACGCGGTTCGGTCGCTGCTGGCGGCGAATGAAGGCCCAGGCCCCGTGCTGTACGCGGGCGGCCTCTTCACGCAGGTGGGGGGTATCCCGGCCAGCCACATCGCCCGCTGGGACGGCTCCACGTGGTCCGCCCTGGGCACCGGAGTGGCCGCTCCGACCTACACCGCCACCGTAAACGGCATGGCCGTCTGGAACGACGGGACGGGCCCCGCATTGTACGTGGGCGGCTGGTTCGAAACCGCCGGCGACCAGCCCAGCGGCGACGTTGCCAAGTGGGACGGCCAAACCTGGACGCCTTTGGGCGACACCACCACGGGTGTTCAAGGCGGGGTTTATACCCTGGCTTGCCACAACGACGGCACGGGCCCCGCCCTGTACGTCGGCGGCAGCATTTACAGAGCGGGCGGCTTGGCCTGCTCCGGGATTGCGAAATGGACCGGTGCGGACTGGCTCCTCGTAGGGCCCGACCTTGATCAGAGCCGACTGTACAGTGTCCGGACCCTGGCGTCCATTACGATAAATCAGCGGACGATGCTCCTTGCCGGGGGTGTCTTTGACCAGGGGTACTATGCCCCGCCCGCTCAGAATCTGGCACTGTGGGACGGGCAAGTTTGGTCACCGTGTAGCCCTGGGCTCCGACGCTACCAGCGCTCCGAGTACGACCCCACTGGGGTCATGGCGATCGCCGAGTACGACGGTGGAGACGGCCCCAGCCTTTACGTCGGTGGCGGCATCCGTTGGTCAGGAAGCGCACCGGGGCAGAACACGGCGCGCTGGACCGGCAACGACTGGGTGCCCATCGCCGCCGGCGAATTCGGCGTGCCGAGATGCATGGCGGTTTTCGACGAGGCTCTGGGCCCGGCACTGTGGATCGGCGGATTCATTCGAGGCGAAGGCGGAGGAATTTCTGGGCGTATCGTCCGCTGGGATGGGACGGTCGCCCTGCGGACGCCCGGTGGGTGGCCGTATACCGACATCCACAGTGTCCGCGCGATTTCGGCCCTCAACATCGGCGGATCGACGGCGCTCTATGCCGCCGGCCGGTTCCGAAGTGTGTGCTCTCCAACGAACTACTGCAGTATCGTCCGATGGGACGGCGACTGCTGGACCTGCTTTCTGGGCGGCCTGGGGACAGAGCCTTTTGCACACGCGATAGCGACGCATGACGACGGCACCGGGCCCTCCCTCTACGTCGGCGGTCACTTTGACCAGGCCGGCGGAGTCCCTGTACAGAACATCGCTCGCTGGGACGGCGTTCAGTGGCATGATGTGGGTGGCGGATTGGATGATGCGGTCTTCGACCTCGCGGTTTTCGACGACGGAAGCGGACCGGCCCTCTACGCCGCCGGTTACTTCGACAACGCGGGCGGAGTTCCGGCCGCCGGTGTCGCCCGCTGGGACGGGACCCAGTGGTCGGCGCTGGGGGGCGGCATTTCGGTCGTATATGGAGGTCCGATCGCGAGCGTCTTGCACGTCTTCGATGACGGTTCCGGTGAGGCGCTCTACGTCGGCGGCTGGTTTGACACAGCGGGCGGCATCACGGTCAACCACATCGCAGCGTGGGATGCGGAAGGATGGCGCGCCCTGGGCGATGGAGTCGGCGGCGTGCAGTTTCCCGGGGTTCAGTCGATTTTCGGCCGCATGGAGCGCAGCGGACCCGCGCTGTACGTCGGCGGTGACTTCCTGACCGCGGGCGGTGTCGTTTCGTCTCAGCTCGCCCGCTGGGGCCGTCAATCGGCTCCCGGCGATTGGGATGCGGACGGGGATGTCGACCTGGCCGACTACGATGCCTTTGCTCGCTGTCTCAACGGGCCGAACCAGCCGCCGCAGCCGACACCGCCCGTGACGGCCGAAGAGTGCATTCGCACGTTTGACGTGGATCGCCAGGGCGACGTGGACCTGGCCGACTTCGCCGCGTTCGCCCGGGTCTTTGCGCCGTAGACCCCGTGCGGGAGCGATGGTGCGCCAAGGTGCACCTTACACCCTGGCGCTCATCGTTTTTGCGTTTTTGAGTTTCTGCGTTTCCACAAAAAAACCACCCGCCGCGCCGGGCGAGCCGACACGACGGGTGGTCGTATATCAAGAAACAGGTTGTCGTCGGACGCCCGGGTTTCCCCGGGCGCCGGTCGTTGGGATCAACGACCTGAGTCTGCGCTGACCTCGTAACGATCCGCGAAAGGCGGACCGTTCTAGGTAATCCCCTAGAAAGGAGGTGATCCAGCCGCAGGTTCCCCTACGGCTACCTTGTTACGACTTAGTCCCAGTCACCGGTCTCACCGTCGGCCGCCGCCTCCAAGATTAATTGGTTAGCTAAGCGGACTTCGGGTACTACCAGCTTCCATGACTTGACGGGCGGTGTGTACAAGGCTCAGGAACACATTCACCGCGACGTGGCTGATTCGCGATTACTAGCGATTCCAACTTCATGGAGTCGAGTTGCAGACTCCAATCCGAACTGGGGGCGCTTTTATGCGATTGGCTCCACCTCGCGGTCTCGCTTCGCTTTGTAGCGCCCATTGTAGCACGTGTGACACCCTGGACATAAAGGCCATGAGGACTTGACGTCATCCCCACCTTCCTCCGGCTTAACGCCGGCAGTCTCGCTAGAGTCCCCGGCCGAACCGCTGGTAACTAGCGACAGGGGTTTCGCTCGTTAAGGGACTTAACCCGACACTTCACAGCACGAGCTGACG
>CAZPHH010000018.1:0-17111 GCA_964586145.1 uncultured Phycisphaeraceae bacterium
CGAGTCCTGTATCGCCCAGTTGCACTTGCCGTGGTCGCGCTGGGTCGACCCCGGTGCGCCGAGATTACTGCCGTCCACTCGCGTGAGAAGCTGGCTCCACCCCGCCGACCGTAGCAGACCGCTTGAAATTGCAGATGTGCGACCTTGGTGGATCGGCGAAGCGTGAAGCGGGGCCCGGTCTTCCTGTGGGAACGGATTCCCACTGGAGGTGGACCGAGATTGTCCCGGCGCGCCGGGATCGGTCCAGCAGGCTTCGCCCGCCCGCCCCAGCGGACCCCTCGGTCCCTGGATCCCTCGATCCCTCGATCCCTTGCGCCCGGAGCTCAGGCTTCGCCGGGCGCGTGGGGCAGGGGTTGGGGGAGGGTGAAGCGGAACTCGGCCCAGTGGCCGGGGTCGGACTCGGCGGATACGCGGCCAGCGTGGGCGCGGATGATCCGCCAGACCGTGTAGAGCCCCACGCCGGTGCCGCGGGCCTGCTTGGAGGCGGCGGAGGTCAGGCGAGAGAACTTGCGGAAGAGCCGGTTGCGCTGCTCCGGCGGAAAGCCCGGGCCGCTGTTCCACACGGACACGGCGAACTCGTCCGGCGCCTGGACCGCGCGGACGCGCACCGTGCCGGCCTCGTTCCCGTACTTCACCGCGTTGCTCAGCAGGTTCACCAGGACGATACGGAGCAGGTCCGGGTCGACGCTCAGCCCCGGCGTGGCCGGCGGCACGTCCACCGTCAGCTCCATGCGTTTCTCTTCGAGGGCCGGTCGGACGACCTCGATGGCCGGTGCCAGCACGTCGTCGGCGAACGACACGTCGTCGCGCGGCGCGAAACGCATCTGACCGCCTTCCAGCCGGGCCAGGTCAAGATAGTCGCGGACCAGATCGAGCACGTACCGGCCACGTGCCAGAACGCGCTGCAATGCGTCACGCTGCTCGTCCGAGAGATCGCCCAGGTAGCCGTCGACCAGCGTTTGGGTCGTGGACATCATGGAGGCGACGGGGCTTTTGAGCTCGTGGCTGACGAAGCCGAGCATTTCGGTGTATGCGGCGGTGGCCGCCGCGAGTTGCTCGATCCGCCAGGTCTTTTCGACGGCCTGGCTGAGCCGTTCCGCGACGGCCGCCAGCAGATGGGCCTGGTGCGTGTCGTATGCGCGGGGCCGGCGGCTGCTGCGGAAGAGCACGCCGACGCGGCGGCCCTCGACCGCCAGCGCGCAGGTCAGGCTGGAACGCACGCCCTCTTTCACCAGCGCCCGTGTGCCGCGGCTGCGCGGGTGGTCGGCCAGATACGCCTGAAGGTCGTGGATGATCCGCAGGTCGTTGCGCTGGAAGACTTGTTCGAGCGAGCTGCCCGCAAGGTCTTCGGCGTAGCCGTCGCCGAGGCGAAGCGGCTCGTAGGCGGCCCGGGTGTGCCGCGAGACGAGCCGGCGCCCGTCGTCCTCGAGCAAGGCGATGCTGACCCGGTCGCAGGGCATGACGCCCTGCATCTGTTCGAACAGGAAGTCGACGACGGCCTCGGTGGATTCCTGGGCGGCCACGCGACCGTTGACGGCGTCGAGCAATTGCCGCTCGGCGTCAGTGAAGGCCGCGTCGCCGGGCGGTGTCGCGGGTACGTAGGTCAGGATGGTCGGTTGCTCGCCGCTCATGCCGCGCGGTCCTCCTTCGGGGTATCCGGCGGCATTCTCTCCGGCGGCGGTCGGTGCGTGCCTTGTTGGGCGTTCCCGGCCGACCTCCAGCCCTGCGCCGCCATTCGTGCCGGCCGCGGCGCCGCCGAACGAGCACGCTGTTTGCCGAACGGTATCGGCGGCATCCGGTTCCCTCTTCTCAGGAGAAGACGCGTCAACTGCGTCTCTTCCGATCCCGCATCTGTCCAAGCGTGCTGTCGAGCAATCGGGTCACCTTGTCCGCGGCGCCGTCGACGGCCTGGTCCAGGGTGGCGGCCTGGCTCGTCACGGCGACGGGCCGGCGACCCCGGAGGCGGACTTCCATCAGGCAATGCATGTCGTCGCCGCCGCCCTTCTTGTCGCTGTTTGCATCCCGCAGGTGGACTTCCACTCGCGTGATGGAATCGCTGAATCGGCTCAGGGCGCTCTCGACCACGCCGCTCACCCGAGCGGTCAGCGTTTCGCGACCTTCGATATTGCGGTCGGTATTGATCTGTATCTGCATGGCTTTCTCCTCTGCGGGTGGGGCGAATTCAGTACCGGAGGATCGCGGCGAGTCCCGTCTGCGCCGGCATCCGCTCGGCCGGAATGACCAGGACCCGACCACCCATCTTCTCGACTCGTTCGCCCAGATCGTCCAGAAGGTCATCCACTTGCGGATGGCTCAAATCCGCCGGTTCGACCTGACCCGTTGCGTCATCCAGCCGTCCGGCAATCCGGCGGTCCGCCTCGACCAGCAGGGTAGCCACCCGACCGGCGACGACCGCCCGGGCAATCTCCGCGAGGTCATCGTGGCCAAGCCCCTTGGACTTCGCCACCGCATACTCGTCGATCAAGGTTGCCAGCCGCGACTGATACTGCGGCTCGACCACCTGCCAGGCGCGCTGGCGCAGGTCATCCATCGATAGAGCGTCCGGGTTGATCGCAAGACCCTCCGCGATCAGAAACGGATTGTGGCTGAGCCTGCGGAAGACGCTGTGATGCTCGGCCAGCGCCACCAGAACCAACGGCAGCCCGGACGGCCGGGAGTGGTGCTCCAGCACCGCGCGGTCAACCGCTCGGAAGAAGCGCTCCATGTCAATCTGTCTCTCGTCTTTTCTCCCGCCGTGCCCGTGGTGCATGGGTGCGTTCCCGTGCCCCACGCCCCCATAGGAGGCCACGGTCGCGTGGGGGTCGGTCCGCTCCTCGCCCAAGGCCTCAGTGATGGAACGAGCGACGCCCGGAGCCGGTTCGATCTCGTCCGTCACGTCGCGATTCCCCTCGAAGAGCCGAATCGTCTTGAGGCTCAAGCCCAGAATCTGGTAGCGACCTACGGACTGCAGAAAGCGCCGCAAGGGCTTGGTGTGGAAGCTGTCGGCGACGACGGCCCATTCGGCCACCGGCCGCTGAAGGCGAAACACGCGAAACAGGTCCGGCCCGCCCATCACGGCCAGCCCGTCGAGCGTGTGGGTCCAGAACTCTCGATCCTGCGCGAGGTCTTCGAAGGGTCTCAGAAGGCGCCGGGTTTCGTCGGCCGGATACGCCTGCCGGAGCGACACCTCCAGGTCCTTGACGAGATTTCGGAACCGGATCGGATCCTGCTGATTCCGGGGATGGCTCCGATGGGTCGGCTGGTACAGCGAGAGGCACGGCGGCCGGCCATTCGACACCAACTCGGCCAACGACTCACTCGTAAGCACTGCCCATTCCTGTGACATTGCCACCTCCTGTCTCGTGATGCGGCCGACTCACGTCGGGCGTTCAACCATACCGCAACCTGACAGCCGGGCAAACGTCTGCCGCCGTGGATTCGGCAGTTTTTCGCCGTTCGAAGGGTCCGAGCGGCCGGGAACCTCATCGGGTAACCGGGGCCGGGGACGTGGGTTGCAGTCGTGCTGTTTGCCCGAAGGCCTCCCGGAGAAGCGCGGCGGGGGTCCAATTCGGCAGGGCCGCCGATCCGACGTAGCGGGCGCCGGCGGGGCTGCATCGCAGCGCGCGTGCGACGATCAGCAGGGCATCCACCGTTTCGACCGCGAGACGCGGGCTGTTCGTTTCCCCCGCGACGGCGGCCCGCCATCGCGTGACCAACCGCCCGGCGTCCGCAAGGTCGTTCTCCAGCACGTCGAATCGAACGGCCCGATCGCCCAGGACGGCCACCTTGCGGACTCCGGGGCGAGCGGGCAGCAACAACAGCCCGTGGCGCAGCCTTTCCGCCTGATTCAGCATCACGGTGTGATCAAAGGCGGCCCGCAACAACCGGGCAAGCGGGTGGTTGCCCTGTGCATCCTGCACGCGCGCTTCATCCTCCGCGGATGCCGGCATGGACTCGAGCCTGCGCAACGGGGCATCATCCGTTCCGCTGAGCAGAGCATGTTGTTGCCCCGTGCGCTGCGCATAATCGGCGGGCGAGATTCGTCCGGCGCACGGCCCGGAGCACTGGCCGGCGAAGAATCGCTCACACAGGCGAGCGCCGCCCGCGGCAGGCAACGGGTTGTGCCGGGGTCCCGGTGGGCACAGGGCCAGACCCAGTAGCGCCGCCGCCGCCGTTTGGATGGCCTCGGCGGCCCGGCGGCTGCGGAACGGGCCGAAGGACGGGCGACGGGGATCAGGCCGCGGACTCACGTGGAGCGCGCCGAACGGGCGCCCGTCTTCGACAAGGTAGCAGTATTCCGTCCAACGGCGCATGTGCCGGTTGAACGGCGGCTGCCATCGGCGGATCAGCTCCGCTTCGACGAGAAGCGCCTCCAGATCGCCGTCCACGGGGCGAACCTCGACGCGAGCGACCTGCTGCGCCCAGCCGCGGAAGAAGTTCGAACGGTCCGTGTCGTGCAGGTGCGTGCGGATGCGCGCTCGCACGTCTTGCGCCTTCCCGACGTAGAGCAGCCGGCCGGCGGCGTCGTGCAGGGCGTAGACGCCGGCGCGGCGAGGCAGGTGGCGGGCGTTGCCGGTCGTGCAGCGCAGGATAGCCACCGCCGGGGCCTCCAGCACGTCGAACGCAGTGCCGGGCGACGCGGCCACCGCGGGGCGCGGCGTCCGAACCGGCCGCTGGATGCCGCTCGTGACCACGCTGAAGCGCACATCCGGACGAAGCCGCCGTGCCATCTGCGTGAGGCCCAGGCCGCGCAACAAATCCGGATGCGCCTGCCCGGTCATTCGCAACTGGGCCACCGCGGCCTTGGGAAGCGAGCGCAAGATGCTCTCCACGTGCTCGACCAGCGCGGCCCGGCCCACTCCGGAGACATCCATCGGCCGGATGACCATCGGCCGCACGAGGTGCTCCACAAACGTGTGCGTCAGGCGGTGGCCGTCGGCCTCGATCCGCACGTACCCCTTGGGCTCGCCGATCTCGGCAAAGTGGATGCGGTCGGGCGAGCCGGCGTAGACGATGGGGGGGCCGGCTGCCGAAGGGTGGACCAGCGCCTGGTGGCGATGGACGTGGCCGGACGCCACGTAGTGGAAAGCGTCCGGCACGGCCGCGCGTTCGACCACGTCGTCTCCGGGGCGAAAGCGGAACCCGGCCGGTCCGCACGCGGCGGACTCAAAGGTCTGGTGTACGAGCAGGATGCGGATTGCCGCGGGAACCTCTTCCCATCCGGTCTCCGCCACCGCCGCGGTGAACCGGTTTGCTGCATCGCGCCGCAGGCACGCGAAGCCGGAGACCGCGACGGACAGGCCGCGCAGGCGAAAGACGCGCGTGGCCGGGGTCGTGAGCACGTGGATATTCGGATGCGACAGCAGCACGTTGGCCGGGATGCTGGATCGCTCGTGATTGCCCGGAACGATGACCACCGGGATGCCCGCCACGGCCGCCTTCAGAAGCGGCTCGGCAGCAGCCGTCAGGAGGCGGGCGCCGGGGTTGGGGCGGTCGAAGAGATCTCCGGCGTGCAGCACCAGATCGACCTGCTGCTGAACCGCCGCGGTAAGCACGCGCTGGTAGTTCGCCAGAATGTCGTCGCCGCGGCGCGCCCGGTCCGTTCGCGGGCGGTCCGGCCAATCGGCGCCGATGTGTGAATCGGCCGTATGCAGAATGCGCAGGGGCTGGGCCACGCCGGAAGTGTACGCGAATGCCGGGAAACCCGAAAGAGATGATTCGGGTTTTGTTTGGGGTCTGGCTGGAGGCGGGCGCGCGGGCGTGGCGTACGGAGGCGGGCTGCACGAGGCGCCGGTGTTGCACGGGAGCGAGAGCGGACTACCATGGACACGTATGGAGGAGGGAGCGGAGGGGGCAACCGACAGGTGCTCATGACGTACCAGAAGGCCGCACGATGAGAGCGACGTGGACAAAGAGGGGGTTGCTTCTGCTGCTGAGCTGTGCCGTGCTATCGGGCGGCTGCGGGATGAGAAGGCTCCCGCGGAACGTCTGGGTCGGGTTCGGCGAGTCGGTGGGCTCGATCTCGGCGAACATCCTGGTCGACTACATCAGTTCCACATTCACGGACGACATGATCGACCTCCCGCCATCCGGGGGCGAGCCGTAGCCTCGTTGCACGTCATCCAGCGAAAGAGGGGACACGATCGCCGCATCGAGGGGTCCCACGTTCATCCGACCGCGTCGGGTGACGTCAGGCAGCCGTGAGAAGCCGGTCCAGCAATTCGATGGCCCCCTGCGGATCGGGAGCGAAGCCGGATGCGCCCACCTGCTTGGCGAAGTCACCGGTCACCGGGGCGCCGCCGACCAGCACGACCGTGTTGGGCTGCGCGGTCTGAATGGCCTCGATGGTCGGCTTCATGTTGACCATGGTGGTGGTCAGCAGAGCGGAGAGCCCGACGGCACAGCCGGGATGCTGTTTGACGGCGTCCGCGAACTTCTGCGGCGCGCAGTCCACACCCAGATCCACCACCTTCCAGCCGGCCCCTTCCAGCATCATGCAGACCAGGTTCTTGCCGATGTCGTGCATGTCGCCCTCGACCGTTCCCATGACGATCGTGCCGCGGTTCGGCAGGGAATCGTCAACGAACACCGCACGAAGCTTCGCCATGCCCTTGTGCATGGCCCGGGCGGCCATCAGCACCTCGGGCACGAAGACCTCGTTGTTGCGGAACTTGACGCCGATCGTGCTCATGCCGGCGGTCAGGCCCTCCTTGAGGATGCGCTCGGCCGGAATCCCCTGGTCCAGCGCCTGCCCGACCAGCTCAAAGACGCCCGGCTGCCCCGCCAGGGCCGGCGGGTACTTTGCCTGGGCATCGCTCTTGCCGACTTCCACACAACGCGCAATCTGATGCAGCAGATCGTCACTCACGACACCACTTCTCCTGCCTTGGGGGCCGGTCCGGCGGGTCCCCGGGGGTCGCCGCAGGGCCATCGCCGCGAGAACCACAGCCCGGGCATTCTACGGTAGGGGCAATCCCCTATCAAGGAACGCCTGGGGCGAACCGCCGGTCCAGGGGCGCTGCCGGTGGGCGGTCGTGTTCCGGGTCCTGGCGGGCCCCGTGTGGATCGCGAGACGATTTTCTCTCCATCCCGTCGGGCGCGGCGTCCGATAAACGTCTGGCCTCCGGGCCGTGCGGGAGTTCCGCGGGACCCGAGCGCCGCCCTGGTCTGCCGGAGCGGTATCGCATGGTTGAGCACCACAGCATTCATGAGACGTGCTTCATTCACGAGAACAGTTACGTGGACTCGCCGGTTGTCATCGGACGGGGCACCCGCATCTGGCACTTCTGTCACGTCATGTCGAACGTGCGGATCGGGGAGCAGTGCGTGCTGGGCCAGAACGTGTTCGTGCAGTCCACGGTGCGGATCGGGAACCACGTTCACATTCAGAACAACGTCTCCGTGTACGAAGGCGTGACGCTGGAGGACCACGCGTTCTGCGGGCCCAGCGCCGTGTTCACGAACGTGGTGAACCCCCGGTGCGAGTTTCCGCGGAAGAACGAATACCAGGTCACTCGCGTAGGGCGCGGCGCCACCATCGGCGCCAACGCGACGGTCGTGTGCGGACACACACTGGGCGAGCACTGCTTCATCGCGGCCGGCGCCGTGGTGACGCACGATGTGCCGCCGTTTGCCCTGGTGGCGGGCGTGCCCGGTCGGATCGTCGGATGGATGAGCCGCTACGGCCGGCGACTGCATTTCGATTCGGACGGAATCGCCCGGTGTAACGCCACGGGAGACGTGTACCGCAAGTCTGCCAGCGGCGCCGTCGACCTGATCGAGTCATCCCCCCAGGGAAGCTGTCACGAGCACGCGAGCCTCGCGTGCCGGTAGACCGCGCGCCGCTGGGGCCGTGATTGCATTGAGAACGTTCGCCAGTTGGCCGGTCAGATGCCTGCGCGTGTAGGGCGCCACCTGCTCCCGCGAGCATCCCGGAGGAAGCCGGCCGTCCCCCCAGCGCCGGGCCAGTTCTGCCAGCCGTTCCGCGATTCGCTCCGCGTCCAGCGGTGCCCATACTCCCGCCTCGTTGGCCCGCACGATCTCCACCGCTTCGGAATCCTCCGGACCGATGACGGCGATGGGCCGTCCGGACGCGAGATACTCGAACAGCTTGGCCGACGTTCCGGGGTAAGTGGCTCCGTCCGCATCGCGGCGTTGTGCCGTCAGCAGAAGGGCCCCGGCCGATCGGAGTTCCCGCACGACGGCCGGATGCTCCTGGTACCCCCCTCGCTCCACGGCGGCACCCAGCGAGTCCAGCCAGGGCCCCAGATCAGAAGAGATGAGTCCGACGATCCGGAATGACACGGGAAGCCCGTCCGCCCGGGCCCACGCTACGAATCGGCTGATCCCTTCCTGCACCACGGTCGGGAATCGCATGCGAATGCAGTGCCCGACGAAGGTCAGGCGAAAGGACGTTGGCTCGGGTGCAGTGCTACGGGAGGCCGCATCGAAGTCGTCCAGGTCCACGCCGTTCGTGATCGTGTGAAACCTGCTCTGCTCCGACGCCGGCCGATGGGCGGCCAATGCGGCCGTACACTGGTCGCTGACCGACACGACGGCGTCGGCCAGTCGCAGAAAGCGGTTGTCCAGCCGCAGGTTCAGCTTGTGCTGCCAGGCGCGCGGGCAGTGGTAGTCGTAGTTGTCCGTCCACAGATCGCGGTAGTCGGCAATCCAGGGAACGCCCAGCGTGCGTTGAACGAGCGACGCCAGCAGATGGTTGGACGGGGGACTGAAGGTGCTGTAGAGGGCTTCGATCCGCTCGCGGCGGGCCCACCGGCACACGGGGCCGTAGCTTCGCAAGGCCCAGGCGACGAATTCATCGGGCACCAGCCGATCGAGAAGCCCGCGCAGCCCGCGTTCCGTCCGCCAGCCGAGACCCGCGACCGCGCGTCCCCACCGGCCATCCGGGCCAAGGCGGGAGGCTGCTCGCTCGCCGGCTTGGCGGATGGCCCGGTCCCATTCCGTGTGTTTGAGCCATCGACGTGTCACGGTGGCGGGCAGGTCGCGCAGAAGCGTTGCGTCCGCCGGGAGTCCGGCGATTTGCTTGGCCGACCAGACGTACGGGTGCCATCCGAACTGCGGCAGATACTTGGCGAATTTCACGCTTCGCTGCACGCCCGGTCCGCCGGTCGGCGGAAATGCGCAGCAGATCATCAGTACGCGACGTTCGTGAGCCGAATCCGTGCGGCGGACGCTCATGGCACGCCCTGCGCTGCTCCCGCCGCCGCCAAGGTCGGTTCGGAGGGGGCGGCGATGCCTCGTGTCGCCGCTCGGACCTGCTCGGCAACGTATCGGAGCATGTCGTCCGTGAGCTCGGGGTAGATGGGCAGCGCCAGGACCTCGCGTGAGGCCGCCTCGGCAACCGGCAGGTCCCCTTCTCCGCATCCCAGATAGGCCAGGCACGGTTGCAGGTGCAGCGGCTCCGGGTAGTAGATCTCCGTCCCAACCCCGCGCTCCGAGAGTGCTGCGCGAACCTCATCACGCTCGGACACGCGAATCACGTACTGGTGATAGACGGATTCGTTGTCGGGAGCGATGGCCGGGGTCCGCACGCCGCTGCCGGCCAGCAAGTGGTCGTAGGTCTCCGCATTTCGCCGACGGGCCGCGGTCCACGCGGCCAGATGGGGCAGCTTGGCGTTCAGGATGGCGGCCTGCATGGCGTCGATGCGGAAGTTGCCGCCCAGCAACGGGTGATGGTACTTCGGCTTGGCCCCGTGCTGGCGGAGCAGGCGACACCGCTGCCCGTTCTCGCGATTTCGGGTCACGATCATCCCCGCATCGCCGTACGCCCCCAGGTTTTTGGAGGGGAAGAACGAGAAGCAGCCGTAGTCCCCCAGGCTGCCGGCCGGTTTTCCCCGATACTTTGCCCCCAAGGCCTGCGCCGCATCCTCGATGACGACCAGCTTGTGCCGACGGGCCACGTCCAGGACGGGGTCCATGTCCGCGCATTGCCCGAACAGATGCACGACGATGATGGCGCGGGTGCGATGCGTCACCGCGCGGGCGATCGCCTCCGGCTCCGCGTTGAACGTGACGGGATCAATGTCCACGAACACCGGCACCGCGCCCAGCCGAGCCACCACGCCCACCGTGGCAAAGAAGGAGAACGCCGGGACGATCACCTCGTCTTCCGGACCGATCTCCGCCGCCATCAGCGCGCAGAGCAGAGCGTCGGTGCCTGACGACACGCCGACGGCCTCCGCCGTGCCGGTCAGGTCCGCGATCTGTTTTTCCAACTGCTCGACCTCGGGGCCGAGGATGAATCGTTGGCTCTGCAGCACGCGGTCAATCGCGGCCCGCACATCGGCCTCGATCGTCGCGAACTGTGCCTTCAGATCTAGGATGGGTACGTTCATTCCTGGTTCGCTCCCACAAGTGCAGGTGTTTCCTCTTGCGGCGTCCGGCGGGCGGCGACCTCTTCCAGGGCGACCGGGGCGCCTGCTCGACGCAGGGATTCGCTGCCGGCCTCCAGGATGCGCACCACCTCCACGCCGGCCCATCCGTCGCTGAGCACGGACCCGTCTTCCCGGATGGCCTGGATGAAGCGACGGCACTCGCGCTGCAGCGGCTCGGACAGGTCCACCTTCGGGATCAGGACGTCGCCGGAACGGACCTGGACGGCCTCCGCGTAGGACGTGGTTTCCTGGCGGACATGGGCACCTTTGTCGTAGAGCCGCACCTTCTCCGCGGCTTCCATGTCGTCAAACGCGAGCATCTTCTGCGTGCCGACCAGCGTGAGCCGGCGAATCTTGTACGGGTCCAGCCAGCTCACGTGAATATGGGCCACCCGCCCGTCGGCAAAGTGGAGCATTCCGAAGGCGAGGTCTTCGACGCCCGGCTGCAGGAAGCACTGCCCCTGCACGGACACCCGCTGGGGCACGGCGTCGAACAGGTAGCAGATCACCGAGATATCATGCGGGGCCAGCGACCACCAGGCATTCTCGTTGGACCGCACGATGCCGAGGTTCACCCGCTGCGTGTAGGCGTAGCGGATGTCTCCCAGCTCGCCCGCGTCGACCAGTCGCCGCACGTACTCCACCACCGGATGGTGGCGCAACAGGTGCCCGACCATGAGCTTGAGGCCACGGCGATCGGCGGCGGTCGCCAGGCGTTCCGCCTCGCACGCCCGCAGGGTCAGCGGCTTTTCCACGAAGACATGCTTGCCGGCCTCCAGGGCGGCCCAGGCACACGAGAAGTGCTGCGGCGCCGGCGTTGCGACGACCACGGCGTTCACTTGAGGATCGTTCAGCACGTCGTCCAGGGATTTCGTGATGCTTGCGCCGGGGCAGGTCCGCTGCCGTCGTGCGAGCATTCGCTCGTCCACATCGCATATCCATCGCACGCGCGCATCTTCCTGGGCGGCGAAATTGCGCAGCAGGTTGGCGCCCCAACTGCCCACTCCCACCATGCCCAGGCCGATCTCTCCGTCCATGACACGCCTCCCGTCGATGCGGTTGCGCGGGCACTGCCGCCCAAACGGTCCGATATTCGCCCCGCTCGCGGAGGGTATCGGCGGGCGCCGGGCGTCGGTTGAGTTTCAAATCCTCGGTGTGGCATGGCAAAAGGTCAGGCAGGCGCGCCCGCACCGCACAGGCGTGACGCCCCGCGCGGGGTGCCGGCCATTCGGGCGTACAGCGATTCCCAGCGTTGTACGCAGCCGTTCCACTCGTATTCCTCGGCGACCATCCGTCGCCCGGCGCGGCCCATCGTCCGGCGCAGCCCGGCATCGTTAAGCAGACGGACGATGGCTCCGGTCAGCGCGTCCACGTCGTTGGACGGCACCAGCAGCCCCGTCTGACCGTCGCGGACGGTCTCCACCAGGCCGCAGACGCGGCTCGCCACGATCGGGACCTCCATCGCCGCCGCCTCCAGGGCGGCCACGCAGAAGCTCTCGCAGATGGACGGAATGGCGCAGACGTCCCACCGGGCGATGTGCTCCGGCAGTGACTCGTGAGGCACCGGGTCGATCCAGGTGACCGCGTCGCCCGCACCCGCCGCCTCGATGATCGCCCGGCACTCGTCGCGCTGCGGACCGCCGCCGACCAGCTCGAACCGTGCGGAGGGCATCCGCCACAACACCTTCGGAATGGCCCGGGCCAGCACGGTCGGGCCGTACACGGGCTTAAAACCCTTGAAAAAACCGACGGTCAGCGGGCGGTCTTTCTCACGCGGGCGCGGCTGGAACTGATCGAGGTCCACACCCATCGGCACGACCTCGATGCCCTCCCGGGGGATGTCCGCAAACGCGGCCACGTCCGCCGTGAAGGCGTGCGACCACACGCACACGGTGTGTCCCATCCGAATCAACTCGCGGCGGTACCGGGCGACCGGTTCCGCCCAGACCTTGATCTCCGGCGGCTTCACCACGTCGGAGCCCAGCGGTGTCACCAGCAGGCGTCCGGCCGCGGCGATTTCCGGCGACAGCCCGAAATCCTGCAGGAACTGCACATGCACCACGTCATGTTCGCGCATCAGCCGGCGCAGGTGCATCGTGCGGCGGCGGTCCCATCGAGCCGGGTACCGCAGACCGAATCGCGGAACGCGATACGGCTCCACGCAGACGCCCGGGATCTCCGCGGGCTTGTACGATACGACGCGGACGTAGTGCCCTCGGGCGGCCACGCTGGACGCCAGGCGGCGCGTGTGAACACAGGGTGCGTCGGCCAACATGCAGATCTTCACGGATGACTCCCTGCCAGAGCGAAAGCGGGTTCACGCATCTCCAGCAGCTCGGTTTGCCCAGGCCAGGCGTTCGGCAACGCGAGGACCCCGGTCGGGCGTCCTTCGTCATCAATCAGCAGCGGAACGCGGGCCGGCGACTCGGCCACCAGGCTGCATTCCGTGTTGTCCCATAGTCGTCCCCACGCCACGTAGTGCCCGCCGGCCAGCGGCAGCGCGGGCAGGCGCACGCGCACGCGGGAACGGCCGGCCGGCGCGTCGTACAGGCGATCCTCCCGGCCGCTGTTGAAGTTGACGAACAGCCCGCCGTTCAGCGCCCGGAAGCTGACCTCCGCGCACAGCTTGCGTACGGGCGTGCTGAGCTGGAAATCCATCTCAACGTCCACCGGCTGGTGGCTGCGGACCGTTCGGACGACACGGCCGGATGCGTCGCGAAACTGCAATCCCAGCAGTCGACCGGGCAGCCGGTCCGCCCGCGGGCAATCCATGTAGGACTGCTCGCCGACCGCGTTCATCGTCGCCTTCATGTAGTGCTCGACGGCGCCCGTCGGGTCCCCCGCGAAGCTCACCCGGCCCTGGTCGAGCACGACGGCCCGATGGCAGATGGACCGCATCTGCTCGAGGTTGTGCGTGACGAACACCAGCGTGGTGCCTGCGCCGACCAGTTCGCGCATACGGGCCTCACAGCGCTGCCGGAAGGCCACGTCACCCACAGAGAGCACCTCATCCACCAGCAGAATGTCCGGGTCGATGTGGGCGGCGACGGAGAAGCCCAGCCGCGCCGTCATGCCGGTGCTGTACCGCTTGACCGGCGTGTCGAGGAAGTCCTCCAGGCCGGAGAACGCCACGATGGCGTCCAGCTTGCGCTCCACCTCGGACCGGCCCATGCCCATGATGGCGCCGTTCAGATAGATGTTTTCCCTTCCGGTCAGGTCGCCGTGCATGCCGGCGCTGATCTCAATCAACGCGGCGAGCCGGCCATTGACCGCAACACGCCCGGCGTCGGGCTTCAGGATGCCTGCCAGAAGCTTCAGCGACGTGCTCTTGCCCGCCCCGTTGGGGCCGATGATGCCCAACGCCTCGCCCCGGGCCACCGCGAAGGAGACATCCTTCAGCGCGTGGAAATAGCCCGCGCGTTCGCGAGTCCGACCCCCGAGCCGGGCGAACACGGCCGCGACCATGTCGCGCAGGCTGTCGTGAAGCTGCCCGCGGCGGAAGGCCTTGGACACGTTCTCGAACCGTACGGCCGCCTCGCCCATCACACGCACTCCGCGAACTTGTGGGCCTGCCGGCGGAAGACCCGCCAGCCCAGCCCCAGGATCAGAACGGAAAGCACGGCCGCAAACGCGAAACGGACGGTAAACGGGCTTTGCCCTTCGATGAGGCAGCGGCGATAGCCCTCGATGATCGGCGTCATGGGGTTGGCAGCCACGATCCAGCCGGTGGTTGAGCGGTCGGCGGGCAGCGGGTACACGACGCACGTCAGGAACATCCAGAGGTTGATGACCACGGCGAAGATCTGCCGGATGTCGCGGAAAAAGAGGTTTGCCATCGCCAGCACCATGCCCAGCCCCGCGGTCAGCGTGAGCTGGACGAGGATCACGGCCGGCAGCCAGAACACGGTGGCGTGCAGCACGAATGACCAGGCGGGGTCGGTCAGGTGAAAGTACGTTACCAGGCCCACCAAAACGGTGCCGGCCACGCAGAAGTCGATCAGGCACGAGCCGATGGCGGACAGCGGGAAGACTTCGCGGGGGAAGTAGACCTTGGTCACCAGGCTGCGATTGGCCACCAGCGAGTTCACGCAGCCGTTCAGCGAGGCGCTAAAGAACGTCCACGGCACCAGGCCCAGGTACGCGAACAGCACGTACGGCATGCCGGTCTGGAGGTTCACCTTCACGCCGTGTGTGAAAACGAACGTGAACACCAGCGTTGTGGACAGCGGGATCAGCACCGCCCACGCGATCCCCAGTACGGACTGCTTGTAGCGTACGCGCAGGTCGCGCCAGGTCAGGCTCCACCAGAGATGGCGGTACCGGACCAGTTCGGTGAGAGCGGCGGGTTGTCCGATCGCAAGCATGCGTGCGCGGTCCTCCTCCCGGCGGCGCGGATGGCGCGGCAGGGTCTCCGTGGGACTGTTTTCGGACGTTTGGGGGCCGATCTTTTGCCCGAAGTGGCCGAGCGGCATTTGCCTGCCAAACTTCCGGCCGGCAGTGTCCGATAAGGCAACGTGGGAGACGCCCGCGGGCGGCGTCCGGTAACGTGGATGGGGCTTGCGGTGACGTCAGTCGTTTCGATTCAATCCGCAGCCGCAATCCCGCACAGTGCGGGGCGACGGGCATGGCGAGGGTGGCTGGTCGGCGCGTTTGCCGTCGCGGTCGTATCCGCCATCCTGTTCATGCTGCCGGGGCGAGCAGACATCGCGCCGCGCGTCCAGGCGGACTACTGCTACACGTTTCTGGCGGCGGACCGGTTGTATGAGGGGTTCGGCCCGACCTCCACGCATCCGCACGCTCCGTTCCAGGAATGGGAATGGTTCGGCGACTGGACGTTCCTGACGCAGTGGCCGGTGGGGTATCCCGCCCTTCTCTGTGTCGTGCGCGGCGTCATGCGATGCGGGACGGTGGCCGCCGGGCAGAGCATCGCCATCGTCTCGATTGCCCTGGCCCTGGTGGCCTGGTTTGCCTGGGCTCTTCGTGTGCTGCCCTCCGGACCGGCGTCGTGGCTTCTGGCCGCCGTGGCAGCGTGCAGCGCGGTGTCCGTTGAGGCCCTCATCAACCCTGCCACGGACACGGTGATTGTGGCGCTGGTGCCGGTGACGCTGCTGCTGGTGCAGACCGCTCCGGACCGCAAGGCAGGGCCGTCGCCCGGTCTCCTGTTTTGCACCGGGGTGCTGGCCGGTCTGCTCTTCTGGTTTCGCTATGCCGCCATCTACGTGCCGGCGGCCGTCGGGCTGGTGTTGCTGACCGGCCGGCTCCGGCGTCGCGTCGGCTTTCGCGATGTTGCCGCGTTCGCGGCAGGATCGTTGATTCCTGTGGTTTCCCTTCTGGTGCTGAACCGTGCGTGCGCCACGGCGGTTCCACTGCAGGAGCAACTCAATCTCGGGACCGCGCTGCGGCCCGATCTTGATCCGACCATCTTCGCGACCGCGTGGTGGAACTTCACCGGCTTGCCGTTCTACAACTACCTGTGGTTCAGCCGCTGGGTTCTGGCGGCGGGCGTGCCGGCGGGCGTGGTCCTGCTTGTTCTGCTCCGGAGAGACTGGCGGGCAGCGGGCTGGTCCCTTGTGCGTCGGTCGCCCTACGTGCTGAGCGCGGCGACGGCCGTGGTGCTGCTGGCAATGCTGATCTCGGCCACGATGCTGTTCCGCGCGAAGTACGACTACGCAAACCTGGAACGTTACTACACGGCCGCGCGCCCGTTGTACCTGCTGTTGTTCGTCGGTCCCCTGCTGGCGCTGCCAAGTCGATCCGTGCGTGCCCTGGCTTGCGTGCCCCTGCTGCTGTGCCTGTCCTGGTACGTGCAAGTGGAGTGGCCGCGGCCGTACCAGCGGTGGCTCGCCGCCGAGCGTCCGCGTACGGACTACGGCCGTTGGGCGCGTTGCTTCGAGCCGAGCAGCCCGGCACTGTATCGCTGGCTGCGCGAGGTGGACAACCCCGGCCTGATGGTCGTCAGCAACCATCCGGACGAGATTGCGCTGGAGACCTGGGTGCCGGCCTGCCCGCTGCCGGAGGACGAGGCCCAACTGCACCGATGGGCGGCGCGGATGCGCGAGGCCCGCGGCGTGGACGACCTTCGCATCCTGTTCGTGCTGGATCCCAGCAACCACACGCGTGACTATTACCTGCCGGCGCCGGAGCGGGTCATGCACGACTTCCGCCTGGTTCCGTTCGCAGCGGCGCCCGAATCCGTCCGCGGATACGTCTTCGAGTACCGGTTGCCGAACCGCCTGCCGTCCCGCTACGATACGGCCCGGGCGCCGACCTGCCCGGAGACCGCTTATGAGCCTGGCCCGCTGGCCGAACGTCACCGTCATCGCGCACCCGGTCGTGCAGGAGCAGCTTACCATTGCCCGCGACAAGACCACGGGGGTGCAGAAGTTCCGCCGGTTGGTCAAGCAGATCACCCGCTTCATGGCCTTTGAGGTCTTTCGCGACTACCCGACCGAGCCGCTGGAAGTCGAAACGCCGATGGCGACCCATCGTGGGGTCCGTCTGGCTCGCGGGCTGACGCTCGTGCCGATTCTGCGGGCCGGCCTGGGCATGACGGACGGCGTGCTGGAGCTGATTCCGTCCGCTCGCGTGGGTTACCTGGGCATGTACCGCAACGAGGAAACGCTTCAGCCGGTCACGTACTACAACAAGCTTCCGCCGGACATCGCCCAGACCGAAGTGCTGGTGATCGACCCCATGCTGGCGACGGCCGGTTCGCTC
>CAZPHH010000018.1:17211-62979 GCA_964586145.1 uncultured Phycisphaeraceae bacterium
CGCCCAGACCGAAGTGCTGGTGATCGACCCCATGCTGGCGACGGCCGGTTCGCTCGTCGCGGCGCTGGACGTGGTGAAGGGGACCGGGGCAAAACACATCAAGGTGCTGTGCCTGGTCGCGGCGCCGGAAGGACTGACCGCCATCGCGGCCCGGCATCCGGAGGTGCCGGTCTTTACGGCCGCCGTCGATTCGCACCTGGACCATCGCGGCTACATCGTGCCCGGCCTGGGCGACGCCGGGGACCGGCTTTTCGGAACGGCCTGAGGCAAGAGAGCAGCATGACCGACGCCACGACGGGGGAAAAGGACTTCGAGCGGTTTCGCAAGTCGGGCCTGCTCGCCGGCGGGAGCCGGGCCATCGGCGCGATGTTTGTCTGGGCCCGAACGGCGCTGGCCCGCGGGCTGGTACGGCTGGGCGTCCGGCCGAACCACATCAGCGTGGCGGGCTTTGTGATCACGCTGTTTGCCGCGGCGTGCTTTGTGGCCGGTGCCGGTCACCACGCTCCGTACGAAGGCCCGGTGCCGGGCGTCTCGCAGAGCTTGTGGCCTCTGGCGGCGGCGCTGTTTCTGCTGCTGGCCGGCGCCTGCGACATGCTGGACGGGGCGGTGGCCCGGCAGGGAAACTCCGGCACGCCGTTCGGCGGCGTGCTCGATTCCACGCTGGACCGGCTGAGCGACATTGCGATCTATCTCGGGATGGCGATTCACTTCGCGTATTACGGCAACGTGACGTATACCGTGCTGGCCGTCGCGGCCATGTGCAACGGGTACATGATCAGCTACGTGAAGGCCCGGGCGGAAGACCTGATCGACGACTGCAGCGTGGGCTACTGGCTGCGGGGCGAGCGGTGTGGGGGGCTTCTGCTGGCCTGTCTGTGCTTTCACGTGCCGGCGTGGCTGTGGCTTCAGGCGACGGCCCCGCTGGGCACCGTCGCCCGGCGTCTGTGGCATGCGTACCGGGAGCTGCAGGGCGGCAGTCACGCGTCGAGACGCGCGGCAGGCGAGCGTTCCGGCTTGCTGCGGGCGATCCGGCACGGCGACACCCCGCGCGGCTCGATCGCCTACGACGTGGTGACCGGCGCGGCGATCGCGTTCTTCGTGTTTGCCCCGTGGGCTTCGCCATTCTTCTACGGTGGCACGGACCCGTTGCGGGCCGGGCTGTCACGCCTGATGCCCGCCGGCTGAGAGCGGTAGCGCGAGGCCGCTCTCAATCCCCCTTCTTTTCTAGGTACGCCTGAAGCTGCCTGCGCGCCGCCTCGGCCCGCTGATTGCGGGGGTTGAGCCGCACGGCCTCTTCAAGACAGCGAAGGGCCTGGGGAAGGTCCCGCTTCTCGGGGATGTTGGTGTATATGTCGGCGAGATGGTACAGGGCCAGGCTTTGCATCTGGACATCCCCATCTCTGCGAGGTGGCACTCGCAGCGCGTTCTGGAAGCACCATTCCGCCTTGTCGTACTCCTCTCGCGCTTTGCGCGCCAGCCCCAGGTAGTAATAGCCGGCCACGCTCTGCGCCCGATGGTCGACCATCTTCTGGCCGATCTGCACGATGCGATCCATCCGCGCGAGGTGATACTCCGCCTCGATCCACTTTTCGTAGGCCTGCCAGAGTTCCCGGCCATTCGGGTCCGCATCGCGGTGGGCCCGTGCGGCTTCGGCGAAAAGCACCGACGCCTCCTCCATTTTCTTTTTATAGGTTTCTCTGCCGGCTTTGCGGGCGTCCGGGTCATCACTGGTCTGGGATTCTCGCACTGCGGCCATCGCATCACGGATGGCCTGGTTGCCCAGGTTGTAGTGGGCCGGCCAGCAGTTCCGGTTGGCATGTTTGCCCGCCCAGAATGAGTCGTCCCCCGCCCAGTCGTTGAAGCGAAGGCTCCGATCGCCGGTAATCGTCTTGAACCAGAAGCTCTCCACGTCCTGCCAGTCATCACAGCGGGCCCACGTGAGCCCGGCGAACGTCAGGCATCCGGCGAGTGTGATCCCGGTCAGCGCATGCCGTGCTGCCGGAACGCCGAGCCTCCGGCGCAACGCATCGAGCACCAGCGCGATCAGGACGAAGAGCCCGATCCCTCCGTGGTAGAAGTAGTGGTCCGCCACGAACGCAAACTGGAAGTAATTGATGTTCTTGAATCCCAGCATGGGCGCAGTCGTCACGAGATACAGCGCTGCGGCCCAGAACATGTACGGGGATATCCGGCGGCGGAACGCCCAGACCAGCCAGCCCGCGCCCAGCAGTCCCAGCAGCGGCAACAGCCAGCGAATCTCGCCCCAGGACGGATGCCACAGGGGATAAATCGGCAGCAGGCCGACGGGGGCCACGGCCTTGAGCGCGTAGAACCAGATGGCCGCCGCGGCCACCAGCGGGCGCTGCGCGTCTTCGATCGGAATGCTCCGGGCCCGATCCTCCACCTTCATCGTGATGCCCGCAGCGATCATGGACTGGATTGCCAGCGGTGCCGCTCGCAGCAGACTTTCGCCCGACCACCGCCGATCGATCAAACGATCGGTCAGCACGACCATCACGGGGAACGTGACGCTGACCGTCTTGCTGAACAGGGCGGACTGGTGCAGTAGGATGCACCCGACGTACCAGTACCACCCGCCCTGCCGTCGGAACCGCAGGTAACTCAGCAGGGCCAGCATGTAGAACATCATGGACAGGATGTTCTTTCGCTCGGCCGCCCAGGCCACCGAGGCCACGTTCACCGGCGTCAGGGCGAACAGCGCCGTCGCCACGGAGGCCACCCACGTATTCAGGCCCAGGCTGCGCAGCAGCGCGATCAGCAGGAACACGCAGACGCAGTGAAAGAACACACTGACCACGTGAAACCCGACCGCCACGTGCGGGCTCATCTTCTCAAATGCGATACCCCGGGCTGTCTGGTCGGGGATCAGCGGATCTTCGAAGATTCGCTTGTAGACCTGGAACTCCAACCAGTAAATGCCGAAGACCAGCGGATAGTACTGGTGGCTGACCCGGTCCTCCTCCCGCGTACCCCGGTGCCGCGGGTCCGAGTACTTCAGCACGTCGAACAACCCGCTCTTGATGCCGTCCGGCTGGATCACCTGCTGGTTCTGGTAGATGTAATGGTCGTCGTCCCAACTGACGAACCCGTTGTCGTACGACGGCCAGTAGGCAACGGCCGTGATCAGGCAGATGAGGATTCCCGGCCCCCAACGCTCCAGCCGGCGGGCCGGCCGGTAGGGCCCCACCGCGGTGCGCACAAACGGGCTGTCGTTGTCGTCCCTTGTCGCTTGTCGGTCTTTGCGCTGCAAGGCAAACCTCTGATTCCGGCGTAAGACGCGACGCCACATCCCGACACGAAGCAACCGCCGGCTACGACCCCCGCAGCCAGAGCGCAATGTCCTTCGCGAAATACGTCAGCACCGCATCCGCACCGGCCCGCTTGATGGCCGTCATGGTCTCCAGCACGCACCGCCGCTCGTCCAGCCATCCGTTGGCGACCGCGGCCTTGATCATCGCATATTCGCCGCTGACGTGGTAGGCCGCCACCGGCAGGCCGAAGCGGCTGCGGACCCGCTGGATGATGTCCAGGTAGTTGACGGCCGGCTTGACCATCACCATGTCCGCTCCCTCTTCCACGTCGAGCGACACCTCGCGCAGGGCCTCGTCGGCGTTGGCGGGGTCCAACTGGTAGCCGGTGCGGTCGCCGAACTGCGGCGCAGACTCCGCGACGTCGCGGAATGGCCCGTAGTAGGCGCTGGCGAACTTCGCCGAGTAGGACAGAATGGCCACGTCGGTCCAGCCGTCGTCATCCAGCGCCTCGCGAACGGTCCGCACCTGGCCGTCGAGCATGCACGACGGGGCCACAACGTCCGCCCCGGCCTTGGCGTGGCTGACGACCTGCTTGCGCAGGTTCTGGAGGCTGGCGTCATTGTCCAGCGTGAGCCGCCCGCGACGGTCGTGGGTGACCACACCGCAATGGCCGTGCTCCGTGTATTCGCAGAAGCACACGTCCGTGATCAGCACGAGGTTCTCACATCGCTCGCGAATGGCCCGCAGCGCCTGCTGGACAATGCCCTGGTCCGACCAGGTCTCGCTGCCCGTGGCGTCCTTGCGTTCCGGAATGCCGAACAGAATGACGGCCGGAATGCCCAGGGCCTCGAGCTCCACGCAGGCCTCGACGATCCGGTCGATGGACATCTGGGCCACGCCCGGCATGGAAGCAACGGGATTGTACACGCCCGTCCGACCCCGCACGAAGAGCGGCGCGATCAGGTCTCCCGTGGCCAGGCGCGTTTCGCGGACCATGCGCCGCATCGGCTCCGTCCGCCGCATCCGCCGCAATCGAACCTGTGGAAACCCCATGTTCATTCCTCCCGGCGTCACCACCCGCGCAGCACGAGCACGAGAATCAACAGAATCATCAGCACCACAACCGCCGGAAGCAGCCGGCCCCGTCCCCCGCTCAGGGCCCGCCCCGGCACAATCCACTGGCCGCAGTGCGGGCACTTCTGCGTATCGTCGTACACCCAGCCGCCGCACTCGGGACATTGCACCTGGTCGGCTTCGGGGTCTCCCGAATCGTCCCAGTCCGAAGTGTCCGGATCGTCGTCGCGATAATCCGCCATGGCTGTACGGCCGCCCCCGAATCCTGCATCCACAAACTCTTGAGTGTACCGGCCCGAACCCGAAAAACAAACGACGGCACCAACCCCCCGCGCCCTGACCCCCGACCCCTGAACCCGGGACCTCGCGCTACTTCACGATTTCCAGCAGCTTGCGGAATCGGTCCGTGCCCGACTCGTGGCACAGCTCAAACAATACGGACTCCGTGGTCGTCACGACGACCCCGGCGTGCTGGGCGCGGGAAAGACCCAAGTCCAGGTCCAGATCGCGGCGCGAGCCGACGGCGTCTGCACACAGGAACACCGCGCAGCCCATGGCCAGCAGATCCAGCGCCGTCTGCAGCACACAGACGTGGGCCTCGATCCCGCACAGAATGACCTGCGGACGGTCGACCTCCGTCAGCCAGGCGCGGATCGAATCGTCGGCACAGGCGCTGAACGTGGCCTTCTCGAGCGGCAGGACGCCGGCCGCCTCCAGCGGCTCGGCCACCACACGGTGCAGGGGGCCCAGGCCCTTGGTGTACTGAACCGTGGCCAGCATGGGCAGGCCGAAGAGGTGTGCTCCGCGGATGAGCCGCGCCGCCGCGGCCAGCATTTCCTCCGCCTCCTCGATGTGCGGAACGAGTTTGGTCTGGAAGTCCACGACCATCAGCATGGCGCGATCGACGTCAACTTTCCGGTTGTTCAGCATGACACGTCCTTTACGGCGACTGCGTGCCGGTCTGCGCGCCCGCGCGTTCGTCTCGCGGGCGGTTCGGTTCCTTCTGCCGATCCCGGTTTTCCTTCTCCAGCGCTTCAAACGCCTCGCGCAGCGTGTCGCCGCCCATGCCTGCATCCAGCACGCGATGCTGCCGGATGACCTTGATGATGCCGTTCGGTTCGTGCTTCAAAGCCGTCCGACACTGCAGATCCCGCAACAGCGCCTTCCACCAGGTGGTGTCCCGGGTTTTCGTGCCGAGCACGATCCGATTGAACAGGGGCAGCGCCTCCTCGTACTCCTGGAGCCCGTACAGCGCCTCGGCCATGCCCAGGATCGCCCGTGCCTCGCGGGGCCGCCCGTCCTCGTAGCGGGCGGCATCCGTGTCCAGGCATGCCTGAAACAGACGGCGGGCGGTTGCCCATTCACGGGCTCGCAGGTGGGCCTCGGCCAGTTGCCGCTGCACCGCGTACTGCGTCTCCGGCGGCAGCGCGGGGTCGGACCGGTCGGCCCACTCCTGAATCTGCCGGGCCAACAGCAGGGCGGACCGAATTTTGGCCGCGGCCTCTTCCGCCTGCCCGGCGGCCTCCAGTCGTTCGACTTCCTTCTGGATGGCCTCGAACAGGGCCTGCATGGTCGGCCCGGCGTTGGCCGGGTCCGTCTCCACGTACTGCGGAATCGTCCGCTGCGCCTCCTCCAGTTGCCCCAACGCCTCGTACGCGATGACCCGCACGCGAAGCATCCGGCCGATCAGGTCCTTCTCGCTCGCGAAACGGCCTTCGTAGTCTTTGAGCAGGTCCAGGGCGACCGCGGCCTGGTCAATTCCCGGCACAACGTACGCCTCGCCCGCGTCCACCAGCGCGGCGGCCATCAGACGTTCCAGCGTGCGCCGCTGTTGGACGTCCGAGACCCTGGCCAGCCGGGCCTGCACCGCCGCGTTCAGCCGATTCGAGGCCTCGACCATTGCCTTGATCTGCCAGACGGCGCCGGCCAGCGACTCCCCGCGGCCGGCTGCATTCTTGAGCGACTGGGCGCGGCAACGGACGGCGGCGGCCAGCGCGGCGAGGTAGTGCTCGTGCTCTCGGTCCACCCGTTCGTACTCGCGGGCGGCTTCGTCCAGCTCGCCCACCTCTTCGAGCGTCTGGGCGAAGAAGTACTGCCAGTACGTCGCGTGTTCACTTCCGGCGTACCGCGTGATCAGCGTCCGCAGCGCCTCCAGGTACACGAGCCGGGTCTCGGAACGGGAGGTCAGTGTCAGGTTCCGGCACAGGTCCGCCCCCAACCGCACGGCGTTCAGCGCCGCCATCTCCGCCCGGCCGAATCGCGGGTGGTTCCGGGCCACCTCCAGAAACCGCGACATGGCCTCGCGAAGCTGTCCACGCTCGTAGTGCGCGGCGGCCAGGTTAAACAACACTTCCGCCCGGTGCGGCTCCGGAAGGTTGACCTCCGGGCCCAGAAGCAGATAAGCCAACCGCATGGCCCGGTCCAGAACGGCCGCTCGTCGCTCCGCACGCTCGGACGCGGCCCGGGCGCCGGCCGGCTGACCCGATCGCCCCGCGGCGCCCAACTCGGCGGCCTGCCGCAGCAATCCGGCCAGCAGGGCGCACTGCTCCAACGGCGAGAGAGCCAGCACGTCCTCGTCCCGACGGATGTCGTGAAAGAGGGCGTCATACACCGCGTCGCGATACGCGCTGTTCTCCTCCGCCAGTTCCTGGAGGGCCTGCGTCGCCCGCCGGCGTTGCTGCCCGGACTGTTCGGGCCGCCCGTCGATCCTGTCCTGCGCCGCGCGGGCCTGCCACACGCTGCGCTCCAGCAGGGCCACCAGCAATCGCAGGCGAAAGTCCCCCGAAGCCGTCACCTCAACGTGGCGTCGGAACGCCTCCACGCCGGTGATCGCTTCGTCATACTGCCGGCCGTCCCGCAGCGCGCGGACTCGCTCCACCATCGCCAGGGTCGCCACCCATTGCAGGTTCTCCCGTTCGCCGGCGTCGGGCAGGCCGTTGAGCGTGGCCAGGGCGCTGTTGAGGTACGTCAGGGCGCCGGCCGGATCGGCCAGGAGGCGGCAGGTCATGCCGGCCAGCAGCAGGGACTGGGCCTGCACGTGTGACGTGTCGTGCGGGGTGTCCAGGGGTCCGTCCGGCTGGCGCAGCTCATCGAGCAGCCCTTTCAGTTCCGGCGTACGGAGCGGGTAATGGGGCGGTCGGGCCAGGGCCCGGTAGAACGTGGCCCACCAGCGGATGTAATCCGACTGCGGGCGCATCCGCTCGATCTGGTCCACGTATCCATCCGCCTCCAGCCGGTCGAACTCGCGGGCCGTCAGCTCGTTGATCCGGGCGGACTCCTTCTCGATGCCCTGGTTCAGGTATCCGATTTCCTCGATGGCGCGGCCCACCAGTTGCAGCACACGCTCGTGGTCTTCCGGCCGGCCCAGGTCGTAGAGGATGCGGAGGTAGTGCGGCTCGGCCCGTTGGTAGACGAGCGAGCGGATGAACTCCAGACGCCACTCCAAAACCCGCCGATCGTTCGTCCATTGGCGGATGAGATGAAGAAGGACCTCGTCGGCGGCCTTCATCGCCTCGACCCGCTCGTCTTCCGAACGGGTTTCGTCGGCGGCCTGGGCCAGCTTCAACTCGCGCTGAAGCAACAAGCCCTCCACCGAGTTGGAGGATTCCTGCAGGCCCAGGTGGAACTCGAGCAGATCGGTCAGACCGCGGTCTTTCAGCCCCCGTCGAAACACGTCGTCATTGAAACGTCCGGACTCCGCATCCTGCCCTGCCGCAGGAAGCGCCAACAGGCACACGAGCCACCAGGAAGCAACGGCGCCCGGATGCGGCTTCCGGACACGTCCCCGTTGCCCGGCAGCATCTCGCCCCTGTCCGTGCGGGTCCATTCATCGACCCTCCCCGCCGAAGGCGATGTTCCGGCACCGGGCCCGGACGGCGGCATTCCAGCATTCGACCACCAGCTCCCACGGCGTGTCCGCGCCGGCCACGATGACGACAGGCGTATCCACATCAAACCCTTCGTTTTGCCGGATGTCGACCAGGAACCCGCTCAATTCGCTGAACGAAACCGGCTGGGCCGCAAAATCATCGATCCGCAGGGCGAAATCCGAGGCAGCCGGCCCCGTGCTCGCCACGCGGACCACGATCGGGCTGATGGGCAGCGAGACAGCAGGCCGGCCGCGGTCGTGTGGAAGATTCGCGCCCAGCACGCCCTCCGCCCGCTGAAACGTCGTGGTCAGCAGGAAGAAAATCAGCAGCAGAAACGTCACGTCGATCATCGGGGCCAGGTTCAGGGACATCCGGGGCTCGGACGCCCTGCGCGACGGGCGCAATGCCCGGCGCGGAGCGTTCACCGGCGCCGGCGCGGGCTTCGAGTTTCCGGAATCGGCCTGCCCCACGCGTTACTCTCCTTCGCCCACCAGGGCGACCAGGCGCAACTGCTCGATCTCGTTTTCGCGGACCACTTCCAGCGCGGCTCGCACCTCCGCGAACGGCAGCCGGCGGTCCGCCCGCAGAACCACGATCAGCTCGCGCCCCTCGGCCCGGGCGGCGGCCTGGGCCCGGGCCAGCCGGCTCGATATCTGCTCCAGCACTTCCGGCGGGTTCGGCCCCACGCGGTACAGCACCTGCGGGCCCGCGGGCGTCTCCGCGGCCTGGCAGTTGATGATCACGCGGTCGCGAAGCTTCACCTGGCGAGCCTGGCTGCGCTCCGGCTGCGGCAGCTCCATCGGCACGTGTTCCGCCGACGCGAACTTGCTGACCACCATGAAAAAGATGATCAGCAGGAACACCACGTCGATCATCGGCGTCATGTTGAAGCCGACGGGACGACGTTTCCAGGCTGGCACGCGACGGAGAGCCACCCGACCTCCTTTCAGCCGGCGGCCGGCCGACCCGAAGCCGCGGCGGGCTCCACGTAACCCGGGCGCAGGCAGGCCAGCAGGCGTTCACAGGTCAACGCGCATTCCGCCGACAGCAGTTCAATCCGATTGCGGAACAGTGCAAACACGCTCAGGGCGGGGATCGCGACCAGCAGACCCCAGAAGGTCGTGACCAGGGCAATCGAAATGTCGTCCGCCATGCGGGCCGGCTCCGGAATGCCGCCCGCGGCGCTGATGGTCGCGAACACGCGGATGAGCCCGTACACTGTTCCGAACAGCCCGATCATCGGGCTGACGCTGCCGATGACGTTGAGGTACTCGATCTTGCGGTAGAGCCGGGCCGCCCGCTCCTCGATGGCCTCCTCGATGGCCCGCTCCATGGCGGCAAAGCCGTACGTGGCCTCGTTCATGGCCGTCTGCACCACGTAGCCCAACATGCTCGGATCGCCCGCGGCCAGCTTGACCGCATCGACGTAATGCCTGGCCTTCAGATGCTCCTGCAGGGGCCGGACGGTCTCCGCGGGGATCAGCGTTTTCCGGCGAATGGAAACGCTGTGTTCAATCACCAGGGCCAGCATGGTCACGGACAGCGGGATGAGAATGAACCAGGTGATTGCGCCGCCCTTGACCACAAAATGATCGAAGAGTTTGCCGGCCGTGCCGACCGGCTCCGCGGAGGACGCCCCCTCCGCCGGTTGCGCCCACGCCGTGGTTGCACAGAAGATCACCGCCACCCCGACCGTCGCCGCCCAAAACGCTGCGTGTCTCACAAGAGTGCCTTTCTTTGCATGGCTGCCTGATCCTTGCTTCTGACCGCTCGGAATTTCGGGGCCCGCACGCCGCGCACCCGCCCTGGCCGTCATCCCGTCAATTGCCGCAGCAGCGTCTGGGCGTCGGACCGGGTGCCGCTGCTCACGTTCTCGCGAGCCAGACATTCCCGCAGCAGTTGGACCGCCTGGGCCGGCCGCTGAATTCTCTCATGCACGCGGGCGGCCCACAACAGAGCGTCGCCCGCCCGGGCGTCGCTGGGGTAGTGAATCGCCACCCGCATGAACGCCAGGCCCGCCTGCTTGAACTCCTCCGCCGACCCGGACTCCAGGGCGGACGTGTACAACGACCGTCCCTTCAGCAGGAGAAGGTCGGGCACGATTGCTTCCGGGGCGTCGGCCAGCAATCGGTCAACGCCCGCCACCACATCCGCACTCCGACCCTGCTGCTGCAGACGCTGGAGAGCACGGACCTGAACCGAGCGCAGCGCGTCCCGTCCGCCGAACTCGCTCTCCGGTGCGGTCAGCCGCACGACGACCCGCGCCAGCTCCGCCGCCCGGTCCGGCTCCACCTTCTCCAGAATCGCGAATCGGAACACCTGCAACGGCGCCTCCGCCGGCTTGCCGACCTGACGCCGCAGGGCCTCGTCCAGCCGCTCCAGGGCACGCCGCGTCCGGTCGCCGGGAGTGTCCGGGATACACGTCGGGACCAGGCCGAGAGCCGTGTCGGGCATGGCTGCCGCCACGTGCAGAAACTGCACTACCGCCTCGTTGAAATGGCCCGCCCGGTCACGGGCCTGAAGCAGTCGCAGCCGAATCAAGTCCGGCCAGAAGTCCCCGGCCACCCGCAAGGCCCGTTCGTACCGCACGGCCGCCGAACCGGGTTCCTGGCGGGCCAGATATCCTTCCGCCGCGTTGAAATCCTTGGCCCAGGCGAAATTGTCCACCACCACCTGATCGATCCGAGCGATCGAGATGCGGTGCGTAACGCCGTCGGGCGTCAGAAACCGCAGGACGCCGCCGGCAAAGCCGATGACACGACCGCGCGGGAAGTTGTCCGGGCCGGCCAGAACCTGGTCGGCACGGGCCGGCACGGCCGCAAGCCACGCCGCCAGCAGCCAACCGGCGGCTGCGGCACAGACTCTACTTGAACAGGTCGTGCTCGGACACATACCGGAACTCTCCGCGGTTCTCGCGGGCAATCTTCTCCAGAAGCTCGGCGCCCGCCGGGTTGACGTAGGCAATCGTGAATATGCGGACCGCCCGGTCGGCATTCAACTCTTCGTTGATCAGCCGCAGGAGGACGTCGCCCGAGGGAATCTCTCCGTCGGACAGAAAGTACACCAGGTCCGGCTTGATCGAGAACGCCTGACGCACGGCCGGAATCGGTTCGGTGCCGCCCCCCGCCTGCACGTTCTTGTCAATGAACTCGAAGGCCGCCTCCTTGTTCACCGCCGTGGCGATGACGAGCTTCTTCGGCGGATTCTCAATGGGCGGCCCATCGTTGTAGAAGATCACGTGGAACCGCTGGCTGCGTCGCAGGCCCTTCAACGAGCGTTTCAGCTCGGTCTTGACGCTCTCCATCAACTCGAGCATGGACCCGGAGCAATCCACGACGTATACGATTCGCCGCGCTTCGCGGGCTTTGCCACCCAGGCCGAAAAACGTGGGGCCGGTCTGCACCGTGCCGCCGCCCAAACCGACCCGCGAGAGGTCACCACCCCCCGTCCCCACGCCCAGAATCGCCAAATCGGTGTGTTCCCCCGTCGGGGTGTCCGACATCAGCTCGAACCGCTGGGGCTCCATCAGGACCAGTTCTTCCATCGCGCTGTCGTCTGCGGTGGCGAACTCCGGCTCCCGGCTGATCTCCACCTGCGGCTGAACCGGCGTCAGGTCGGTCCGCGGGATGGGCAGGTCCTCGGGCAGCTTTACCATGCCGGTCAGCCAGGGCACGGCGAACATCGCCACAAACAGGAGGACATGGCCGAGCACAGAAACAACCCAGGCCAGCAGGATGGCCGTGCCGCTCAATTCGCCCGAATGCTCCTCGGTCTGCAGATTCAACTCGGACGCCGCAGACGCAGCCGCGCCTTGTGACGCGGGACTGTCCGCCACGGCAACGGGGGATGCAGCATCGCGTTCGGAAGACATCGGCCGCGGACCTCCTGGTTTCCGCCGGGGCGGGCCGGAGCAAATCCACCGGGCAGGCCGTCCGCAGCATGCCTGCCGCAGACGGGGCATGACGTAGTAAGTCTGCCGCAACGGGTAAGTTACGAAGTGCGGCAGACCATCAACACAGGAGTCTATGCCTTCCAGACGATGCCGTCAATCGTCACACGAATGGCCGACCGCCCAACCCTCATCCGTTGACGTTTGCCGCCGACCGGCCGTATCCTTCGGAACGCGACTGTCAACCGGATCGCCGCGCCTGCCGGAACGGGGCTCGGCGCTTGTCGGAAGGGAGGATACCGATGCGGTTCGCGGCGTTTGTCTTGGCCTGGCTGGGCTGTGCCGGCGGCGGGGTCGCCGACTCGTCTGCCGCAGGGGCGTCGCAGCCGTCCGCGGACCGGCCCGCCTGGGTGATCCGGGAGCCCACCCCCTCGCTGACGCAACCAGCCGGGTCAACCACCCGTCCCGCGGGGCCGGCGGATTCCCTGGCCCGCGCCAATGACCTTCTGGCTCGGCAGATCGAGCCGGCCGTCTCGCGCTGGTTCCTGGGTCTGGCCGTCCCCGGCGACAGCGAACACGTACTGGACGGGGTTCGCCAGGCCCGGCGGCTGCTCGCCGAATCGAAGGCCGGTGCCGGGGATCCGGCGGCGGTGGGCAGGCCTCGCCAAGACGATATCGACGCACTGGAAGCGTTTACCCACGCAATCGAAGTCGTTTTCGCGGGCGGAGAAGATGAGTCGGACGCGGCGGAGCGTGACGACGCCGCCATTCAGTTGGCGGTCCTCCTGGAGGAGGATCGGGCCGATGTGGCCAATGCGGCCCGGCTCTGGCGGGCAGCCCTCTTCCGCCGGCTAGGCCGTCACGACCGGGTCCTTGCCCTGCTGCCCGAGCCCCTGGCCGGGCTGTCCGCGGAGGGCCCGCGGTTTGACTTCTACGGTCGTCTGCTGCGCGTCCGATCGATCGCGGATCGAGGCGGGCACGCTGCGGCCTGCACTCTGCTCCTTCAGATCGAAGACAAGTGCGACGAGTGGTTTCCGGCGGTGGGAGACGCGGCGGACGCGCGCCGGGCCGCGGTCGCGGTCCGAACGGGGATACTGCGGCAATGGGCGGATTCGCTGGATCCCACGACCCAGCCGGAGGAGCGTGATTGGTGTCTGCGGGCGATCGAGCGGGCCCGCACGGCAGCCTGCCCGGACACCGAGTCGTGCCCTGTGCTGCCGCTCGAGACGGCCGTGCCTGTCCTGGCGCGCGCACCAGCCCCCCTGACCACGACCCGCGCCGCGAACGAGCCCTGAAACCCGCGTCTGTGCAAAGCCCCGGGAGGATGGCATGTCGATGACCTCGAAAGAACGCATGATCCGAGCGCTACATCGCGAGGTGCCGGACCGCCTGCCCGCCACCGTTCATCAATGGCAGGACTACCACCTGCGCCGGTACCTGGACGGCATGGACGCGCTGGCCGCGTTCCGCCGCTTCGGGCTGGACGCCTCGATCACCTGCGCTCCGATGCTGCCCGACGAGTCCCCGGATTGGCGGCCGGAAACGAAGACGACCGATCTGGGTCAGGGTCGGTCGCGCCACCACGTGACGGTCCACACGCCGGAAGGCACGCTTACCTACGCTGTCGAGTCAAACCCGGTAACGCAGTGGATTGTGGAACACATGGTCAAGGGTCCGGACGACGTGGACCGGATCGAGCGGTACATGCCGGTGCCGCGGCTGGACCGCGACGCCCTGACCCGCGAGTACGACCGCGTGGACGACGATGGCATTGTGAGGGGGTTTGTGTTCGGCAATCAGGGCGGCTGCTGGCAGGACGCCTGCGAGCTGTTCGGCCTGGAGCCGTTGATCCTGGCGACCTGCGACGATCCGGAGTGGGTCCACCGGTTGCTGTCCGTGCTTCAGGCGAAGAAGCTGCGTTTCATCGAGGAATCCCTGGCCGGCGCCCGATACGACCTGATCGAGACCGGCGGGGGCGCGGCGTCCAGCACGTGCATTTCGCCGGCCCTGCACAAGGAATTCTGCCTTCCCTACGATCGGCAGCAGCACGACGCGATCCACGCCGTCGGTCTGCCCGCCGTGTATCACACGTGCGGCGGGATGATGCCCATCCTGGACCTGATCGTGGCCAACGGCTGCGATGCCAGCGAGACGCTCACCCCACCTGGCATGGGCGGGGACGCCCGCCACGCGGAGATCAAGCAGCGGATCGGCGGGCAGGTCTGCCTCATCGGCGGGGTGAACCAGTTCCAGGTGCTCGACTGCGGTGAACGGGAGGACATCCGGGCGGAGGTCTTCCGCCTCTTCGAAGCCCTGGGGCCGGACGGAGGCTACATCCTTTCCCCCAGCGACCACTTCTTCGACACGCCGCCGGAGAACCTCGCCTGGTACGCCGAGGCCGCCCGCGAATGCACCTACGGTTGAGTCCGGCGGTCGGCCTACAGATTGATCAGGACGCGAACGCCGCCCACCAGCGCGTCGCGAGCGTCCTTCAAACCGCCGGGCTGCGTAATGAACTGGATGTCCGGCGTGATCTCACACCACGGAGTGACCTGAATCCGGTAGTACAACTCGTACACGGTTTCACGGTCGGCTCGGGCGTCCACGTTGTGCCGATACTGGCTGGACAGGATGCTCTGCGCCACGCCGAACGCCAGCACGTCGCGATCACGCCCGGGGAGGATGCCCTCGTACTGCCCGCCGAAAGACCAGAAGTGCTGGATTCGGTTGAAGCGCCGGTCGGCAAAGCCATATCGCAGGAATAACCCGATGCCCTGGGTGTCCTTGGCGTCGGCGTTCTCCTTCCAGACAAGCTGGTCAAAGGAGAGGTAACCGCCCTGGTCGCCGCGGTTGGTCTGGACCGCACGCAGGCCCCCAAGGTCATCGATGAACCGCGTCTTCACCCGGCCGGAATACCACCAGCCGAACCGATAGTTGCCCGGCAGGTCTCCGTTCGCGGAGGAAAACCGGGGCGTGAGCACCCCTTCCCAGATCCCGTTGAACTCGGCCTTGCCGTGGAACGTTGTGTCAAAGCCGGTCCGGGTCTGCCGCATGTACGCGTCGGCCCCGACCATGTGGAAGTGGAACCAGTCCACCGGCTGAACGCGCAGGTAGGCGCCCAGCGTCTTCGTGTGCGGCACCGTGGGATTGAGGCTCAGAGTCGAGTTGAGGAACTGGCTCCAGGGGTTGCGGGCATACACCGCGTTGTCGAGCAGGTCCACCGGGGTCAGCAGCTTGCCGACGCGGATCTCGATCTTCTTGTCGAGCAGGAACTGGCGGTACCACCATTTGTCCACCACGATGGACTCGTCTCCCTCGTCCAGCACGAAGGCCGTCCGGCTCAGGCTGCCCACGTCGGCCTTCACGCCTTCGTTGAACGTCTCCTTCAGCCGAATGAAGACGAGCCCGCCGTCCAGCAGGCCCATGCGATCCAGATCGAATGTCAGATTCAACCGCAGGTCGCCGGAGAAGTCGTGAGCGTGATGCGTGTTCAGGCCCCCGCGGACGTTCTGCTGAAACGCCGTCGTCTGCACCACGTTGATCGAGATGCCCATCTCCTCCAATCGCGGCCGCAGGCCGAACCAGCTTCCGGTCAACTGCGGGGTCGTCAGAAGGTCGTACGACGGTGCGACCGGTTGTGTCGTGGGCGCGGGCGGCGCCGTCGGCTGGCTGGTCTGGGCGGATGTCCGGCCGGCGAACACCAGCAGAATGGCGGCAGCGCAACAGGCCGCGCAGATTCGCGGCCGCAGAAGATCGGGCATTCCGAAACCTCCGTTGGGCCCGGCCGAGGCAGATGCCCGGCCACGGCCGTACGCCTGATGAAACACGCACGTTGGTGGCGGCGAGTGCGTCGTTGCGCCGGACGACCCACACAGCCGCCGTGAGTGTACACACGAGCCCGCCAGACCGCCAATCCTCGCGAAGCCGCCGGGCGCGAGTCACCGCAGTGTGAAACGCGGACGCGAAGCAGGCTCGATGTGCCGTGGATCTGGCGATGGATGAGGAACGCTCGTAACCTTCTGTCGGGCAAGAGATAAGGCGTGGCGTCCGCGAGGGGGGACGCCGGGAAGACGGAGACGGCCTCTGCCGGAGGTTTGACCTCAGCCGGCGAGCGGGTAAGACTCTCCCGCGGGGGGCCGGTGTTTCCGGAGGTCACGGCACTTCAGAACGTACGCCCGGAGGGGGGTTCGCGCCAGCCGATTCGGGCATTGGCATGGGGAAATGGCACACCGCGGAGAGGTCCACAATCCCAATGACGGTGAGTGTCGTCATACCGGCTTATAACGCAGCCGCGTTTCTCTCAAGAGCCGTGGACAGCGTTCTGGCGCAGACGGAACGCGTTCGGGAGGTCGTGGTCGTGAACGACGGGTCGACGGACGGCACGGCGGCGGTGGCTCGATCGTACGGCCCGGCGGTGCGGTACCTCCACCAGTCCAATGCCGGCGTGGCCGCCGCCCGCAACCGCGGCATTCATGAGGTGCGCGGGCGCTGGGTGGCCTTTCTGGACGCGGACGACGAGTGGTATCCCTGGAAGAACGAACGGCAGATGGCGGTCCTGCGGGCGTACCCGAACCTTCGGTGGTGTGCATGTGAAGGCGAGGTGGTCCGCGGCACGCAGAGGAAGGCCAATCCGCTGGCGCGACGGGCGCGACGGGTGTTTCACGAGCACGGCTTCTTCCCCGATTACTTTGCGGCGGCGGAACTGGGCGTCTTCCTGCACACCGGCGGGATGCTCGTGGATGCAGACACCCTTCGCGGCGCAGGGGGCTTTGATGCCACGCTGCATGGACCCGAGGATGCCGATCTCTGGGCGCGTCTGGCCCTGCGAAACGCGGCCATCGGATACGTACCCGAAGTCTGTTACCGCTATTACGCCGATGTTGAGAACAGCCTTTCCAAGAACGGCCTTCGCGCACACTACATGCTGATGAGCATGGCCAAGATCGCGGACGGTCTGGGGGAGCACCCGGAGCGAGCGCGCACGTACCGCCAATTCGCGCAGCGGCAGGCCTTCCGGCTGCTGGTGGCCGCCGCCGGGGGGCGCGAAGAGGTCAGCGAAGCGGAGGTGGCCGAGCACCTGAAGCGATTCCCTCCCACCCGCATCCAGTCACTGATCCTTCACATCCTGCCGCACCTTCCCGGCTCGCTTCGGGGCCGGCTCGAAGGCCCCATCCGCGACGTCCATCGATCCTGGCACCAACAATTCGGCGCGTGACACCGCCGACGCGGCTCGGTCCCGGCGGCGTTCGAATCCACAACGCAAAACGGTCCCCGGCCCTGGTGAAACGAGCCGGGAACCGTACGTTCTCTGCGAAGCCGGTGGGGGGTGCGTCAACCGTTTACGTCCCCGGCTTCTTCGCCTGGATCCGATTCAACTTGATGTCGACGATCTCCAGAATCTCCGCCCATTCGCCTTCCACCAACTGCTCCGCCAGCCCTTCTGCGTTCATCTTCGCCAAAATGCGATACGACGCGATGCCCTTGGTGAACTTGTAGTTCACCCGTTCGATGCCGGCGATCTCTTCCAGCTTCTTCTTCAGCCGGATCGCCTCCGCGGCCGACAGCCCTTCGACCTCAATCTGAATCTCTCCACCCGCCGAAATCTGGGTGGCCCACTGCAGCATCACCGTTTCGTACACCTTCGCAACAATGGTTTCTCCCGCACTGAAGAGCGCCTGCTTGCCCGCCTGGGGGCTGTGCATGCTGATGCCGCGAGCCCCCCCGCGCCACTGGGGCAACGACTCGCTGGCCAGCAGCCGCCCGGTGTCCGTGTAGTACATCTTGACCACACAGTCCCCGTTGTACATGGCCACCGGCTCGCCATAGAGGTCTCTTACACCCGCTGCGTTTGCATTGGCCGCGCCTGAAATGAAGATGTGTGTGCCAAAATCCTTGGCGATGGCCTGCATCTTGGCCACGTTGTCTTCCGCCGCCGCGTCATCCGCTTCCTTCTTCGCGATGGCCCGCACCTGCTCGCCCGCGTAGACGTCAAACCCCGCCTTGACCAAACGCTCCTCGATCTTGGACTCCAGGATGCTGCTGTTGTCCACCACGCCGTCGATCTTCTCCGTAATCAGCACCATGATCCCCGGACGCCCGATCTGATCCAGAACGTTCTGCACCTCCCCCCACGTGCTGGCAATGGCCGACTTGCTCACCCGGGCCCGGATCCGACAGAGGAAGGTGCCCCCCATTCCTTCGCCTTCTTCAAGCACCTTGTAGTCCGTAACGATGCCTTCCGACCTCGCGTAAATGGTGTCCCGCACCAGAACGAAGTTCTCCGCCTGGGAATGGGACGAAATCTCCGCCTTGCCCCCCTCTTCCAGGGCCTTTCGCAAGGCATCCTTGCGCGCCGCGTCCTTGCTGATGCCCTCGCCCCGAACCGTAACCTCCACGAAATCCTCGTCGGCCCACAGGGGAGCCCCCCCCGCGAGCAGCACGCCTACCGTCAACACCGCCAACCAACGTCGTACCATCCGGCTCTTCTCCTGCGTCAGAAACCCCCGGAATTGCCCGTGTGGTCCATGAAGCCCGGCAATTGTGCTCATTCGCCTCCGGGGGTCAAGGAAATTCCGCCCCAACCCGTTGCCCGCTCCGTCCGGCCGCGTATCATCCCATCCATCAACCTGGAGGGCTTACCATGAGGACGATTCGCAAGTCCCGTTCGTTAGCGAAGATGGCGACCGGTCTCCCACTGATTCTGGCTTTTTGCAGTGCCACTGTAGCCGATCCGGCCGTCCATCAAGTCAGCGGGAAACTCGAAACCGTAGACGGGCTCCGCATCCTGCGGGTCTGGGGCGACGACTTCCAGCGCGGGTACGCCCACGGGTTCCTGCTGGCGGACGACATTCTCGCCTTGCTGAACGGCGTGCTGTCGTCGAAGTCTGTGCTGCCCGACCCCGCGGCCTGGGATCGGCAAATCCTTCCCGTCGCGGCCGAGCGCTTTACGCTCACGGATCGCCAGACGGCCGAGCTGGAGGCCATGCTCCAGGGCATCCGTGCCGCCCGTGCCGGGAGGGGCCTTCGCATCGACGCCATCGGCCGGGACCTGTCCCGGGCGGACCTGGAAGCGATGAACTCATTTGCCGACTGGATTCGCGTGGGCTGTTCCAGCTTCTCGGCGTGGGGAACGCTTACCGGGAACGGAGAAACCATCACCGGACGGAACCTGGACTACTTCGCCATCCCCGGCCTGCCCTCCAGCCAACTCATGATCGTCCACCTGCGGCCGGGGCCGGGCCGGCTCTCGTGGCTGACGATGGCCTGGCCGGGATTGATCGGAGCGTACACCGCCATGAACGAAGAGGGTGTAACGCTGAGTATGCACGATTCCACGAACGGGGCGGCACCCTCGGACAAGGGCAAATGCGTGCCCCGGTCGATCGCCCTGCGGGAGGCCGTCGAGCAGGCGCGGGCTGCGGCCGCCACGGACGTGGTGACCCGCGTGCTTCGCGACGCCCCCACGCTGACCGCCAGCAACTTCCATTTGAGCGTTCCATTCCGCGGCCAGGCGGACCCGGCCATCGTCTTCGAGTACGACGGGAACCGCGATCGTGACGAGGGCGTGACGCTCCGTCGGGCGGCCGACGCGAACCACCCGATTCTCATGCAGGCCCTGCTCTGCACGAATCACTTCCGCACGCGGGCCACGCCAACGCCCTGCGATCGGTATGACACGTTCCTCAAGCACTTTACGACTCCCCGCCCCGCAACCGCAAAGGTCGACGTCGCCGAGGCCCGTGAAGCCATGAAGGCCGTGGCGGTTTCGGGCACTCTGCACACGGTCGTCTTTCTGCCAAACCGTGGTGAACTCTTCGTGTCACTGGCGGACGGACCGCGAAATGCGGCCGAGACTCAGCCCGTTCACCTGCGGATATCGGACCTGTTCCGCCAGTGAAGCGAGTCGGCCCGGCCGGCGCGCACCGCGTTGAATCCGGGGGGGCTGCTGCGTACCATTGGACGGCAGGAGAGCGACGAGGATCTCGGCGTTCTCGGACCCAACCGGCGTTCTCATCTTCCTGTGGTTGCTGAAGAATCCGGTTGCGTTGGGATGAGGCAACGGCTTGTCTCTGAGGTAAGTCGCGCTGGGGATACGTCCATTCCGGGGAGGAGCGTTCTGCGCGTGGGGTCGCGTTGTATTCTGTTCGGGTGTGCCGCTCTGCTGGCGTGCGCGTTCCGGCTGCCGGCCGCGCCGGCGTCCGGATCGGACATGGACTTCCGGCCCGTGTCGCCGGCAGACCCCGTCTACGTTCTCGAACTGGACGCGCCTCTCACGACGGCGCAGCGCGAGACACTGGCTCGGACGGGCGTCCGACTTGTCGAGTATCTCCCGGACAACGCCTACGTGGCACGCATGCCGACCGGACGTGAAGCCCAGACGGCGGCATTGGATTTCGTCCGCTCGGCGAGCGAGCTTCCGGCCGCCCGGAAGCTGGCCCCCGGCATCGGATCGGTGGACTTCGCTACAGCACCTCGACGGGACCTGGCCGCCCGCGGATTTGAGCACCTGGTTGTGGTGCTCCTGGATGATGCGGATCCGGCGTTGGCCGGGCGGGCGATGGCGGCGCAGGGCGCCGAGGTGCTGGTATCGCACCGCGTCGCCGGTCGCGACATTCTGGAAGTGCGGATGCCGGCCGGACGTGCCGCCGATCTGGCCGCCCTCGAGGGAGTTCGATACGTCGAGGAGGCCCCGGAAGCCACCCTCCGCAACAACACCAATGCATGGATCGTCCAGTCAAACGTGCTTGTCGGCGGCGTCGGGCAGACGCCCGTTTGGGCAAACGGACTGCACGGCGAGGGCCAGATCGGCGGCCTGATCGACGGACCGTTCAAGCTGGACCACTGCGCCTTCGAGGATCCGCTCTTCCCCGTGGCGGGACCGGACCATCGCAAGGTCATTTCATATCACGGCACGCCGGGAACGAGTGCTCACGGAACGCACACGGCGGGCACCTTTGTCGGCGACGCGCCGCCGTACGGCACCGCGGACACGTATGATGGAATTGCCTACGCCGCCCGGATCGCCTTTACGGACTACTACACGGTCTTTGTGAATCCATCGCTGACCTACGCCGTCTTCGAAACCGCGCACAACGACGGCGCCCGCGTACACAGCAACAGTTGGGGGGACGACGGGTTCACCGCGTACACGCTTCGCTGCCAGCAGCTCGACCAGTTCATGTGGGACTACGAGGACGACCTGATCGTCTTCGCGGTGACCAACCTGACGTCCCTGCAGTCGCCGGAGAATGCCAAGAACCTGCTGGCCGTCGGCGCCTCGCAGGACACCCCGCTTCAGGACCATTTCTGCCGCGGCGGGGCCGGGCCGACAATCGACGGTCGCCGCAAGCCGGAAATCTTCGCTCCGGGATGCGGCACCTGGTCGGCGTCGGCCAGCACGGCGTGCGGGGTGCGGACCTCGACGGGCACGTCCATGGCCTGCCCGGTCATCGCCGGAGCGGGTCTGCTCGTCCGGCAGTACTACACGGAAGGGTTCTACCCCACCGGCTCGCCCGTGCCCGAGGACGCGTTCGTACCCAGCGGGGCATTGCTCAAAGCGACCCTGCTGAACGCGGCGGTGGACATGACCGGCATCGCCGGGTATCCCAGCAACCAGGAAGGATGGGGCCGACTGCTGCTGGACCAGACGCTGCACTTTCCCGGTGACACGGCCAATCTGTTTGTCTACGATCTTCGCAATGCCGAGGGCCTTTCCACGGGCGACGAGGTCTCCTTCGCTCTGGACGTGGTCAGTGACTCGGCCCCCCTGCGGATCACCCTGGCCTGGACCGACTACCCGGCTGCGCTCGGCGCGAATCCGGCCGCCGTGAACAACCTCGACCTGCTGGTCACCGGCCCCGACTGCACCGAGTATAAGGGGAACGTCTTCGCCGGTGGCGTGTCCGTGTCCGGCGGTGCGTTCGACACCCTCAACAACGTGGAGCAGGTGCATCTGACGCTGCCGGACCCCGGCACGTATGGCCTTATCGTGCGCGCGACCGCGGTGAATCAGGCCACCCAGGGTTTCGCACTGGTGGTCAGCGGTGCAATCACCGGAACGGAGTTTGACTGCAACACGAATGGCGTGCCCGACGCGTGTGACGTGGCGTCCGGCCGAAGCCTCGACGTCAACGGCAACGGCCGTCCGGACGAGTGCGAACTCATCGGCGACTTCGACGATGACGGCGATCTGGACGCGGATGACTACGCCATCCTGCTGTCGTCCTTCGGCCGCACCCCCGGTGATCCCCAGTACAACCCGGACTGCGATCTGGACGGTGACAACCGCGTGACCTTGTCGGACTACCAGATCTGGCTGGCCCTCTACCGCGCATTCGTGGGCAACAGCAGCGAACCCGCCCCCGGGCCGATCCTGGGGGACATCGACGGCGACCGGGACGTGGACATCGAGGACTACCTGGCGTTCGCCGCGTGTCTGTCCGGCCCCGGGCAGCCCTGCCCCCCGGGCGATTGCCCCGGCACGATTCCGCCCGGCCCCGACCTGGATCGGGACGCGGATGTGGACCTGGCCGACTTCGCCACGTTCCAGGCTGTCTTCGCCCCGTGACAGGTTCCGTTCGTCCTGGTGCCTCCCCTGCGGCCATCGTCTCCGCCGGCGTGACACCTGGCCCTGCCCGGCCCATCTGCGATCTGGCCGCCCATAAAGAAAGCACCGCGAGCCCGAAGGCGTCGACGGTGCTTTCCGGAGGGGAAAGAAGCCGGTTTCAGCGTCCCATCCCGCGCCGGCAGAACCCTCCGTATGAATCCGTCCTTTATCTCGGACAGGCGGGGAACAATACTTGAATTCCAACGCCTGTCAATCATCATATCGGCGTTCGGAAGCGGCTTTCTTACCTCCTCCACAAGATTATATACGTCCGATAGCCCAGATTTGTTCTGAGGCCCCATTTTGCGGGGCAAATTCCTACCCATTTTTACACCAGGCGGGTCAGCACTGCGCCCAGCCACAGGTGTCGTTGGCGCAACGCCGGCACCCCTCGGCGTACCGAATGAGGCCGCCGCACACGGGGCAAACGGTCTTGAAGAGCTCTTCCTGATTCAGACGCGGGCTCGGCCGCAGCCCCGCGGACGGGGCTGCGGCGGTCGTCTCACCGTGGCGCGCATTCCGACTCGGGAGCCCTTTGGTCTTCTCGCCGTTCCCGTTCGGCTTGTTCCCGCCGTTGTGCCCCTGGCCGTTGCCGTTGCCCTTGCCGGTTTCGGCCATGGGGGCCTCACCGCGCAGCGCGGCGCCCATGTCATCCAGCGAGTAGCGGCCCAGCAAGAGGTCTTTGAGACCGAATCGCGTCTTGGCGTAGGAATACTTGATCAGCGCCCGGGCCAACCCGTCGGGCAGGCTCATGATCCGACCGTCCTTCGTGGCCACCTGAAGGCTGGACCCGATGCCCTGCAACTGCTGAATGACGTGTTGCAGGCTGCCGCCCGAGCGCAGCCATAGACTGATCATTCGGCAGATGGCCTCGAGATCGCTGTACGCCAGATCGCCACCCTTGCCGAGCTGGGCGAAGACCTCCAGCTCACGCTCCGTGCGGGGGTCGACGGTGATGTGAACGTGCATGTTGCCGAACGGCGTCATCTGGCGCATCCGCAGACTGCTCGTCACCTCGGGCATGTCCCGGGGAACAACCAGGGTCGAAGGGTCAGCCGTGGCCGTGGGTTCCGGGCCGGCCTGCGGCGGCCCCTGACCCCCCTCCTTGTTCAGCGCCATCGGCTGTTCGCCGCGACAGCCGTCCCGATACACCGTGACCCCCTTGCAACGGAGGTCGTAACTCATCTGGTAGATGGTCTCCACATCAGCCTCGGTGGCCACCTGGGGGAAGTTGATGGTCTTGGAAATCGAGGAGTCGCAGTGTTCCTGGAACGCGGCCTGCATCCGCACGTGCCATTCCGGCTTGATGTCGTGGGCCGTGACGAAGACGCGTCGAAGCGGGTCGGGAAGACCCTCGATATGGGCCAGTGAGCCCTCACGGGCAATCTGTTCCATCCGCTCTTCACTCTCCAGCCCCAGCGCACGAACCGCCTGCGCGAAAACGGGATTCACCTCAATCATCGGCCGGCTGCGCTGCCGCTCTTCCTTCAGCACGTTCCGCTGGAAGACCAGGGCAAACAGCGGCTCGATTCCGCAGGAGCAGGCGGCCAGGATGCTGATTGTGCCGGTCGGGGCCACCGTGGTACAGCAAGCGTTGCGCATGGGGCGGTGATGCCGCGTGTCCCACGTGCTTCCCTTCCAGTTGGGGAAGCTTCCTCGCTCCAGCGCCAACTGTGAGCTGTACTCGTGGGCGCGGTCGTTGACGAACCGCATGAACGTCCGGCCCCACTCCACCCCCTCGTCCGTGTTGTAGCCGACGCCCAGCATGTACAACGCGTCGGCAAAGCCCATGATGCCCAGGCCGATCTTGCGGTTGGCCTTGCAGATCTGATCGATCTGAGGCAGCGGGTAATTGTTGACGTCGATCACGTTGTCCAGGAAACGGACGCACTCGTCCACGGAGGCCCCCAGGGCCTCCCAGTTCACCCGGGCCTGGGCCGTGCCCTCGTGCAGGATGAAGCGGGCCAGGTTGATGCTGCCCAGGTTGCAGGCCTCGTAGTCCAGCAGGGGCTGCTCGCCGCAGGGGTTGGTCGCCTCCATGCGCCCGATGTGCGGCGTCGGGTTCTGCTCGTTAATGCGGTCAATGAACACCACCCCCGGCTCGCCCGTCTGCCAGGCGTTGTGGATGATGATCTGCCACACGTCGCGGCGCGTGAAGCAGTCCTGGCTCCCATGCCCGACCTCTTCGACGGGAATCAGGTCATGAATGGAGTACCCGATGATGTCGATTTCACGGGGGATGCAGTACTCCTGCCCCGTGCGGGGATTGGCGACCACGTGCGCGCCGTCCGAGTCGGCGCGGAAGCTCTCCATCCACGCATTCGTGACCTTCACGGAGATGTTGTAGTTCGTGAACTGACTCAGGTCCTGCTTGGCGTGCAGAAACTTGAGAATGTCGGGGTGATGAATGTTCATCATCCCCATGTTGGCCCCCCGGCGAAACGCACCCTGCTGAATGGCGTTGGTCGCTTCGCTGAACGCCCGCCAGAAGCTGATCGGACCGCTGGTCGTGCCGCCCGAACTGCGGATGTAGTCGCCGGTGGGGCGCAGACGGTCGAACGCGAAGCCCGTACCGCCACCCGCCTTCTGGATGAGGGCCGTGTGCTTGATGGAGTCGAAGATCTCATCAATGCTGTCGCCCACGGGCAGGACGAAACAGGCGCTGAGCATGCCCATCTCCCGACCCGCATTCATCAACGTCGGGCTGTTGGGCATGAAACGGCAACTGGCCATCAGCTCGTAGAAGCGATTCTCCCACTCGCTGCGATTGGCCGGGTCCGGATCGTACAGACTCTCCGCCTCGGCCACGGCCGACGCCACACGCCGGAACAGGGCCTCCGGCGTCTCCGTGCATCGACCCCCTTCGTCCTTTTTCAGGTACCGGGCCTCCAGCACCCGAACCGCGTTGGGCGTGAGGCACAGACTGCCGCTCACCCGGCCTTCCGCCGCCCCGCGCACCGCATCGAGAGATGAGATTGAGGAAACCGCTGCCATCTTCACCACCGTCCACGCCTTCCACCGGCAACCCGAACCGCGCCGATCGTTTCGACAGCCTCAGAGCCCTGAATCGGCCATCGCTTGATTGCCCACTCACCTGCTCGCCACGCCTGTCCGCGCGTTCCAAACCAAGCCCCTGTGTTCAGTTTTGCTTGAACTGCGGCGGATCGTCCAATCAGTGAGTATATCGGACTGGCACCCACAATATCTTGTAGGCAAAGTTATAATTAGCCCAAGATCAGGGTGGCGTCAAACCAATATTCACGAAAAATTAGCGATGATTGTAACTCACTGCCAAGAAGGGAGTTAAGAGCGACGATTTGAATCACCCACAGAGTGCGTATTCTCCGGTATACGCCCCATCAAGCCACAACATCTGGATGCACTTTGCCTGTGAATTCTCAACAGATTGTGTGAACTCAGGCCGCTGGATTCGGTGCCTTCGGCCCCTAACCTCAACGTTCGCAAATGGCTGAATCTGGATGGGGCTGAGAGGAATAAAGCCCCAGCAAATGTCGGCCCGCCGCCCCGGCTGGGGGGACGACCGCTACACCTCGAATCTCGAAATGGCCTGGTAGACGTCTTCGGAGTTTTGCGCGTGGGCGATGGCGAGGCGGAATTTCTCGATGAGGATCATTCGGGCTATGCGGGCAAGGGCCTGAATATGCGGTCCGGTCTGGTCCAGCGGGCTGCAGACCAGCACGATGAGGTTGACCGGCTCGCCGTCCTTGCCGCCGAAGTCGATGGGCTGAGACGGCTTTCCGACGGCCATGACCAGCTTCGGACTGCCGGCGCACTTGCCGTGGGGAACGGCCAGGCCGTGTCCGACGGCGGTCGAGCGAGTGGCCTCCCGGTCCAGAACCGCCCGAAGCACCACGTCGCGCTGGGAGATGCGGCCTTTCTCGGCGAGCAGATGGACCAGTTCGGTGATGGCCTGGGTCTTGTCCTGGGCATCCAGGGGAACGCATATGCAGTCTTTTGTGAGAATTTCCGTCAGTTTCATGGCCGGTGTGTCCAGGTCGTCAAACCATACGGCCGTTCCGGTGGCCGGTGGTCCGCATAGAGTATCCATCCGGAACAGACAAGGCAACGGCGGCGTGTGAGAAAGGGGAAGGAAAGCTCCCTTCCCGGTCTGCGCGGCGGGCGTGATTGCATGACGGAAATGGTGCGGGTAGGGTTAGCGCGCGGTCATGGACGGTCAACCGAACAACTCGAAAGAACGCCGCGAGGCCGAGCCGGAAGCGTTCACCGGCATCTATCAGCCTCGGCGCGGCCCCCTGGCGAAGACCATCGCCGTGGTGATTCTGGTGGTGTTGGTCCTGGTTCCGCTGGTTCTGGCGCTGGCCACGATGCACCGCTGGGATCCCGCACCACGGCCGGAGCCCCCGGCGCCGGAGACGACCTCTGCGACGCCGGAATGACGGGGCGTGGTGTGAGTCTCCCAGGGCCGACAACGGACGAAAGGTTCATTTTTTGCCCAGGGTCCGCTGACGGGCGAAGAACGTCCGGAGGAGGTCGGCGCACTCGGCTTCCAGGATTCCGTAGGTGACGGCCACCTGGTGGTTCAGACGGGGATCGGTGGGGATGGTGAACACGCTTCCGCAGGCGCCGGCCTTGGGGTCGTTGGTTCCGAAGACGACGCGGTCGATGCGTGCCAGCACCATCGCCCCGGCGCACATGGCGCAGGGCTCCAACGTCACGTAGAGCGTGCAGCCGGACAGCCGCCAATCATTCTGGTGCGCGGCGGCGGCCGTGATGGCGAGCATCTCGGCGTGGGCGGTGGGATCGACGAGGGCCTGCCGCTGGTTGTGTCCGCGGCCGATGATGCGGCCCTCGCTCACGACGACGGCGCCCACGGGCACCTCGTCCGCGTCTGCGGCGGCCTGCGCCTCGCGCAGGGCGGCTGTCATGAATCGCTCGTCGGGCGTCGGCACGGGACAGAGTCTACCGCCCGGGCCAACGAGGCGGAAGGTCCGGGAACCTGCGAGACGAAGAGCCGCGTTTCGCTACTCACATGCCGTCGAGAACTCTCCGATACATTCGGGTGGATCAGAAGGCCGCGAGCGTACGGGCCGGTGGGTTTGCCAGGCGGACCGCCGCGGTGCCAATGCGTTTTGCTACGGGAGAAGACGGTTATGGCAGACCAGGTAGGGAACACGACCAACTACGCAACGACGATCGGTACGGACGCGGTATTCAAAGGGAACATGAAGTTCCAGGACAACGTGCGTCTGCTCGGGCAGTTCGAGGGCGCCATCGAGACGAGCGGCAGCCTGCTGGTGGCCAAGGGCGCGGTGCTGCAGGGCGAGATTCGGGCCTGCGACGTGATCGTGGCGGGAAACATCAAGGGGAACGTGCATGCCACGGGCAAGCTGACGATTGACTCCACGGCCCAGATCGAGGGCGAGCTGCACGTCGCCCGGCTCCAGATGTCGGAAGGCGCCATGGTTTCCGGCCAGTGCGTGGTGGGGGCCAACCGCCAGCCGGGCAAGAACCCGCGGCGGACGGAGGACTCGAACAAGCATGGAGGCGGCCCGACGCCACACGCCGACGGCGAACCCAAGAAGAAGGGCCTGCTGCAAGCTCTGGGCGTGTAGGTCGATGGCGTAGCGAAGGGGATGCCCGGCGGGTGCGGCCGCAGGACGTTCCGTCCATCGGTCGATCCCGAACCGGCCCCGGATGAGAAACGTAAGTCGCTCGGACGGCGTGGGTTGCTCACGCGTCCGGGCGACTTTTTTTGCACAGGGCGTTCGCCCGGGTCCAGGATTTGCATCCGCGGCCGGATTCATTCAGCATATCGGACGGCGTGAGGGCGGCAGGGCCGGCCTGTCTGTCCCCGTGCAACGAAGGAGCCGTGATGAGATTCGTGCGGAAGTTGACGTTCGCGGCGGCGGTCGTGGTGTCTGCGCTGGGCGTGGGATCGCTCCCACCGACGGCAGTCGGCGCGGGGGATGTGCTGGGTCGGGCCCGGCGTCGGACGCCGGTGGTGGAGGTGGTGGAGAAGACGCGGGATTCCATCGTGAACATCTCGTCGACCGTCCGGCACGTGCGCACGTTCCGGTCCGGGATCGGGTTCGGGATGCTCGATGATTTCTTCGCCGTCCCGACGGAATCCACGAGCCTGGGCAGCGGGTTCATCATTCACCCGGACGGGTACATCGTCACGAACGCACACGTTGTTGCGCGGACGACGGAGATGACGGCGACGCTTTCCGACGGAAGGACGTTTGACGCGGAGCTGGTGGCCAGCGATTCCGAGCACGATCTGGCCGTCATCAAGATCGACCCGGGTCCGGGCGAGCGCCTCCAGCCGATCGCGTGGGGCCGCAGCGACGACCTGATGATCGGAGAGACGACCATTGCCATCGGCAACCCGGTGGGCCTGCAGAACACGGTGACCACGGGCGTGATCAGCGCCTTGAACCGCGAGGTGCGGTTCTCCAACCAGGTGATGTACGGCGACCTGATCCAGACGGACGCCAGCATCAACCCCGGCAACTCGGGCGGTCCGCTGCTGAACGTGCTGGGCGAGCTGATCGGGGTGAATACGGCCATTCGCGGCGACGCGCAGAACATCGGGTTTGCGATTCCGGTGGATGAGTTGCGGGCGATTTTGCCGGAGATGCTGGACATCGAGAAGCGATACCGCGTGGAAGTCGGCTTGAAGGTGGAGGGCCGCGACGGCGCTGCGGTGACGGCGGTACAGAGCGGAACTCCGGCCGAGGAGGTGGGGCTGCGCCCGGGAGATCGGATCGTCCAGGTGGACGACACGCCGATCGGCGAGGCGGTGGACTATTACGTGGCGGCCGTGGGCCGCAAGCCGGGAGATACGCTTCGTCTGCGAGTGGAGCGGGCCGGGGAGACCGAGATCGTGCAGCTTCCGCTGCGGGAGATCCCCCTGCCGGATGGCCGGGAACTGGCGCTGACGCTGTACGGCCTGACGCTGGAGCCGCTGGAAGCCGCCGCGGCGCGGCGGCTGGGGGCGCGGCTGGGCAGCGGCCTGCTGGTGACAGACGTGGAGCGGCACAGTCCGGCCGATCGGTTGGAGATCCGGCCGGGGGACCTGCTGGTGCTGCTGGGGCGGTCTCGCGTGCGGGACCTGGAGGGCGTGGGGCTGGAGCTGGAGCGGGTGAAGCCGAACGAGCCCAGGTACATTCGCATTCTGCGTTTTGGGCAGCGTGGAGGCGTGGACGCTCTGGAGGGGCACATCTACGCGCGGTAGGGCCGGAGGAAGAAGACCGGCTGGAAAGCCGGTCCCACAGGGGAGGCGGAAAGCCGATCCCACAGGTTGAGGCGGAAAGCCGGTCCCACGGGTGGGGCGGAAGGCCAGTCCCACAGGGGAGGCACATCTGAGGTGAGGCATATCGGCGCGCGGTAGGGACGGAGAACCTTTGGGCTGCAAACCGGGGCAGAACCGGAGGGGGAGTCGTTTGCATACTATGTGCATATAGCGTTGCTGTGTCGCATTTTTCGGGGTACCCCTCTCTCCCAGGGTTCCCAGTCTGACCGATATGTGAGGTACAGAACTCAAAACATCGGCACCAGGAGTCCAAAAGCCGAAGCCAGTTGTGGGAAAATCCGGGCCGGCGTGGCGGCCAGGGGTTCGGGCGCGGGAAGCGGTGTGGAGATGGATGGATGGATGGATGGATGGGTGAGGCTATCTGAGGTGAGGCAGAGGGCGTTGGGCGGCAGGCTGTCGGCCGGACCCTGCAAAGGCGCAGCGTCCATCCGGGGAGCCGCTTTGGGAAACGATCCCGGAGTTCGCCCGCACCCGGGTTCCGCGCCCGGCCATCGTTGGGTTCCTCGCGTTGATCCGGGCGGAAAGACAGCGTGACGGTCACCGCATTTGTTGCACAATCTGGGCGGGCACGTCCGCCTGGCCGGCGTCGGCACCAACCCGGCTCTGGGTGCTCTCCATGCCTGGCGCATGATCTCCGCCGCGATCCCGGCTGCGTGGGGCGCGGCACCGGCAGCCCTCTGAGTCACTGGCCCGAATGCTTGTGTCCATGCCACGTCCGGATTCACGGGGCTGGAAACGGGTGATTCCCGCGGGTCACTCGGCTCGGGCGGCGGCCTCCGCGTTGGCTCTTTTCCTTGCAAAAGCGTACTCATCCCCCTACTATCCCGCCCGAACGTGTCGTTTCAGAAGGGCTCGATGGCCCTTCCAGTTTGGTTGACGATTCTTCGCCAGGGTGCAATATGCTTCATGAACCCGCCGGCCAGTCAGGCCCTGACCCCGCCGCCGCGTACAAGGCGCGTCTGGGCATCTGGATGTTCCTGCTCTACTGCGTGGTCTACGCAGGATTCGTCGTGATCAATCTCGCCAGGCCCGTCCTCATGGAGCGCATTGTTGTGGCGGGCCTGAACCTGGCCGTTGTCTACGGGATGGGACTGATTCTGTTCGCCGTGGTTCTTGCTTTCATCTACGACTGGGCCTGCCGCCGTCGGGAAGCCGCACCCTCGGACACGTTGGGGAAGGGGGGGAGGGGCTGAATGGCCATTGTTGCGTTTTTCATCTTCGTCGCGTTTGTTCTTGGCTTGTCATTCTACCTGGGGAGTCGGACGAAAACGTCGAGCGGCTACTACGCGGCCGGCGGGCAGATTCACTGGAGCGTCAACGGGGTGGCGTTTGCGGGCGATTACCTCTCCGCCGCGTCCTTTCTGGGCATCTGCGGCATGATCGCCACGTTCGGGTATGACGGTTTTCTGTACTCCATCGGCTTTCTGGCCGGGTGGATTGTCGCGCTGTTCGTCGTCGCGGAGCCGATGAAGCGCCTGGGCAAATACACGTTCACCGATGCCGTGGACGCCAAGTTCAACTCCCGCGGCATCAAGCTTGCTGCGGCCATCAGCACGCTGGTCGTCTCCATCTGTTATCTCATTCCCCAGATGGTCGGCGCTGGGGTCCTGGTGGAACCGCTTCTGGGCATGGCTCACCATTGGGGCGTGATCATGGTCGGGGCGATCGTCATCATCATCGTAGCGACGGCCGGCATGGCTTCCACGACCTGGGTGCAGTTCATCAAAGGGGCGATGTTGATCGTCTTCTCGACGGTGCTGGTCGTGGCGATCTGTGTCCGCGGTTTCAGCACGAAGCCGGACCAGGGCGGGCAGGTCCCCTTCCATGAATACGCCACGCTCGAGGCCCGCGAGGTGGAGGGTCGGCTGGCCGTGACGGAACCGGGCTGGGAAGTCGTGGAGACCCAGGAGGTCCGGGCGGCGGACGCGGCTTTCGCCAAACTGTCTCGCGAGGGGCGGGTGACTTGGTGGCTGATCCGCCGGGACGGGGACCGCATCACTCTGGACGAGACGGAGTCGATCATCGTTCTTTCCAACGGGACGAAGCTGATCAACGGCGCCTCGGAATCGCCGACGAACACCCTGCGTCAGGTGGGCAACCTCGAACGGTTGAGGGGCGATCCGGACCCCGCCTCGCACCGCATTTCTCCGATCGAGTTGCTGGCGGGGATGAGCGACAAGGAGACGCTGGTCAAGCGATGGTCGGAGGCTTCCTTCACGGACCGGGAGGGCGCCCGGGCCACGGTCTACTTTCCCACCGTCACGGCAGGCAACGTCCTCATGCGCCCAGGCCTGAAGTTCAAGGTGCAGGGGACCCCGCTGGAGAAACTCGATTTCGTTTCTCTGATGCTTGCCTTGTTTCTGGGCACGGCGGCGTTGCCCCACATTCTGATTCGCTACTACACCGTGCCCAGTCCGGCCGCCGCTCGCAAGAGCACGATTGTGGCCATCGTCGCGATCGGGTTCTTCTACATCCTCACCCTGTTCATGGGTCTGGGGGCGATGATCAACGGCGTGATGAACCCGGCCGACGGCAACATGGCCGCGCCGCTGCTGGCTCGTTCGTTCAACAGCCTGCTGTTCGCCATTATCTCCGCCATCGCCTTCTCGACCGTGCTGGGCACGGTTTCCGGCCTGATCGTGGCGGCCTCGGGCGCGGTGGCTCATGATTTCTGCGATCGTTTCCTCGGCGCCCGGATGGATGATCGGCAGAAGATCCGCGCCGGCAAGCTGTCCGCGTTTGCGGTGGGCACGCTGGCCATCGTGCTGGGCATCGCGTTCAAGGGCATGAACATCAGTTTCCTGGTCGGCCTGGCCTTCGCGGTCGCCGCGTCCGCCAATCTGCCCGCGATCCTCATGCTGCTCTTCTGGCGGAAGACCACCGCTCGAGGAATCACGGCCTCGATCATCACGGGGGTGGTGCTGTCTCTGGGGCTGATCTTCTTCTCTCCGGACATGTACAAGCAGTTCGGGTTGGATCCGACTACGGCGCCGATCCCCTTCAACAATCCCGGACTCGTGTCCATCCCCACGAGTTTCGTTGTGCTGGTCGTTGTGTCGCTGCTGACGCAGAAAGGAAGCACCCGGGTCGCCGGGGCGCCGACCTGACGACGGAGATAAGCCCCGCTCCGGCTTTCTTCGGCCCCGTTCACCGACAAGAGGGCGACGTGCCCGCGCGACCGCGCGTGCGGACCGCGGGAGCGGCGGGAGCGGATGAACAGGCGTGGGCGCCATGACGCGCGTGGACCTGCATTGCCATTCGACGTTCAGCGACGGGGGGCTTCCGCCGGACCGGCTCGCGGATCGACTGGCCGACGCGGGCGTGGCGTTCGCCGCGCTGACGGACCACGACACGATCGAAGGGTTGGGCGTATTCGCCGAGCATCTCGCGCGTCGGGGGGTGGGCTTCATCACCGGCGTGGAGATGACGGTACGTTGTCACGGGCGCGAGGCTCATCTGCTGGCCTACGGATTCGACCCCACCCACGCGGAGTTGCGGGCCACGCTTCTTTCCCTGCACCGAGCCGGGAATCCCGCCGGGGACGCCATCGCCCAGTCGATTCGGAGGATGGGCCTGGGCCAGGACGACGCTTGCCCGGACGACGGCCCGCGCAGCGCCGCTCCCGGCGGGGCGATTGAGATCGCCGATGCGATCGCGCTGGTGCATCGCGCCGGAGGTCTGGCCTTCCTGGCCCACCCGCTGACCTTCGAGGCAGATTTTGCGAGCCTGTCCGAAACGCTGGCCCGTCTCAAGGCGGAGGGGCTCGACGGCATCGAGGCCATCTACGCCCCGTTTTCGCCGGAGGACCGGGATCGGCTCTGCGCCCTGGCCCGGGAGCTGGAATTGCTGGTCTCCGCGGGATCCGACCAGCACCATCCGGGGCTGCCGGGGCAGACGGCCCTGGGTGTGGACATGCCCGACGCGCTGTGGAAGTCCTTCCGCGATGCCGTACTGCTCCGCGCCGGCGTTCTCGCTTCGCCGCAGACCGTCTGGCAGCATGCTCACCGCCGGGGAATGCGCCGGTTTCTCTTTCAGGTGGTTTGCCCGACGCTGTTGGCCATGGTTCTGTTCGTGGGGGCCATTTTCGCGGTGCTTCTCCCGGCCCTGGACCGGGCCCTGATGGATCGACAGCGGGAGATGTGCCGCGAACTGACGAACTCGGCCTGGAGCATTCTGGCCGAGGCGCACCGTCAGGAACAGGACGGGGTCCTCTCCCGGGAGCAGGCGCAGCAATCGGCCCGATCGCGCATCGCCGCTCTGCGGTACGGCCGTGAGGGCAAGGATTACTTCTGGCTCCAGGACATGCATCCGCGCATCCTGATGCATCCGTATCGCACCGACCTGAACAACCAAGACGTCTCTGCGTTCCGTGATCCGCGCGGCGCCCGGATCTTCGTCGAGTTTGCGAACCTGGTGCGCGAACGGGAGGAGGGGTTCATCGAGTACGTCTGGCAATGGAAGGACGATCCCGGCCGGCTGGTGCCGAAGGAATCGTACATCCGCGGGTTCGCGCCGTGGGGGTGGATCATCGGGACCGGCATCTACACGGACGACGTCCGGCAGGAGCTGGTTCGCATCGAGCGCAATGTCACGCATCTCTCGTTGGGCATATCCGTGGTTGTCGTCCTGCTTCTTTCGTACGTCATGCGTGCGGGTCTTCGCATGGAGCGCAGCCGCGCCCAGGCGGAGGAGAACCTGTACGAGTCTCGCGAGCGGTATCGCTCGCTCGTCGAGGCCACCACCGACGGCATGCTCCTGGTGGTCGAGGATCGCTGTCGATATGCCAATCCCATTCTACTGGACATGCTGGGATGCAGTCAGGCGCAACTGGAGCTGCTCGACCTTGCTGACATCGTCCCGCTCGCCGAAGACAACCAACCCGTCTGGGAGTCGCTCAACCGCCTGCGCGCGGGCCAGTCGGAGACCAGCAGTCTCGACGGCGCCTTGCGCCGTCGGGACGGCTCGCCGGTCGAATGTGTGCTGACGCTCAGCCCCATCCGGTTCGCGGAACGGCGCGGGATCATCCTGCTGGCCCGGGAGGTCAGGCCGCGCGTGGGCGCCGAGGAACCGGGCGGCGGCGGGACCGGACCGCTGCAGTTGGATCAGGTGGCCGAGAACGCTCCGGTGGGGCTGTTCCGCGCCCGGGCCAACCGGCGCGGGTTGATCGTGGAGGCCAACCCGGCGGCGAGGGAGATGCTCCGTCGGCCGGGCGCCGCGGCAGCCGGCGCACTGCCGTCCCTGCCGGACATCTTCCCGGATCCCACGGACCACGAGGAGTTTCTCGCCCAGTTGCAGCGAGAGGGCGCCGCGGAGCGTCAGTTGCTCATCGCCACCGAGGATGCCGGTACGCGGATCGTCCGCCTGCAGGCCCGACTGGGGCGGGACAAGAAGGGCCAACCGTGCTTCGTGGACGGCTCGGTGGAGGACGTGACCCGGATCGCTCGCCGCCAGATCGAGCGCGACGCCCTTGTGGAGAAGATGCAGACGTCGCTGCTGTTTCTGCATCAGCCGGTCGATCGGCTGGGCGGCAACCCGGTTTTCTGCGGCTACGACGCGCCCGTTCGCGACGTGGCCGCTCTCATGACCGCCCAGGCCGCGACGGCCGCGTTGGTGCGCTCGGAAACCGGCGCCGTGCTTGGTCTGGTCACCGACCACGATCTGCGGGCCCGCGTTCTGGCCGCGGGCCTGGATGCGGGCCAGCCCGTCCATCGCATCATGAGTTCGCCGCTGGTCACCATCCCCCTGCGGGCGCCGGTCTGCGAAGCGATGCTGCTGATGCAGGAGAAAGGGCTGCAGCACCTGGCCCTGGAGGACGACAGCGGCCGGATCACCGGGGTCATTCAGGCCCGGCAGTTGCTCCAGTTCCCCAGCCACGGGGCCGTCGCCATCCTGCACGGAATCACAAACGCGGCGACCGCGGAGGATGTGTCAAGGTATTGTCACCAGACATCCGGATTGGTGAAGTCGTTGCTGGACACCGGGGCCCATCCCCACAACATCGCGCGCCTGGCGGCCTCCGTCTGCGACGCCGCCACGGAGAAGTTCGTGAGCCTGGCCCAGGCGGAGTTGGGGCCGGCCCCGACCCCCTTCGCCTTTCTGGCCATGGGCAGCCAGGGGCGCCAGGAGCAGACGCTGTGTACCGATCAGGACAACGCCATCCTGTACCGGCCCATGGAAGACGAGGGTCAAGCGGCTTCGGCCGCGGCCTACTTCCGCTCGGTGGGCGAGCGCGTCTGCGACGGGCTGAGTCAGGCGGGGTACCGTTACTGCGATGGGGCGGTCATGGCGAAGAACCCCCGATGGCGCCTCGCCCTGCCGGCCTGGAAGGCGTGTTTCTCTGATTGGATCCGGCGAGCCGAGCCCCAGGAGCTCCTGCAGTTCAGCATCTTCTTTGATTTTCGCTGTGTGGTGGGCGATGCGGCCCTGGCCCGCGAACTGCGCGGGCACGTGGATGAGGCGTTGCGATCCTGCCAGGCGTTTCTTCCGCATTTCGCCCAGAACTCCCTGCTGTTCAAGCCCCAGTTGCGGCTGTTCGGCCGGGTCCTCTCCGACAGCCCGGATGCGGCCCACCCCGGGCAGATCAATCTCAAAGACGCGATGATGCCCATCGTCAGCTTTGCCCGCCTCTATGCGCTGCGTCACGGTCTGGTGGAAACGAATACGCGGGACCGGCTCAACGCGCTGGTGGAGAGGGGAGAACTGCGCGAATCCACCCGGGATGAGATCGTCATCGCGTACGATGTTCTCATGCGCCTCCGCCTGCGGCAGCAGGTCACCGCGCTGCAGGCGGGCCAGACGCCGGACAACTTCATCAACCATCGCCGGCTGGGGCACATCGAGGAAGCGCTTCTGAAGCAATCGTTTGTACAGATCGATGCCGTGCAGAAGAAGATCAGCTACGACTTTCTCGGCGGTACCTGAATCGAACCGACCGCCGCGCCCATGCGGCCGGCACGCCGCGGCGGGCGTTTCAGGAGCGGTGCGAAGGACGCGACGCCCGCGATCTGCGGATCGGTGTCAGGCGTGACGGCCCGGACTCGATGCAGGTCGTGGTGTGCTCCGCCGCCGGTCGGAAGCCCGGCGAGGGCAGCGCGCGCGGTCCCGGCGATGAATCGACCCCGGCGCGAGCGTGTGGGTCTTCCGGTTCGCCGCGAGCGTTGCGTGGGTCAGGCGAGCGTCCGTCCGATCGCACCGTCGGAGGCGTAACAGACGTGCGCCACGGGTCTGGGTCCGGGCCACGGTGCCAGCGCCCGCGCCATGCCCGCAACGAAGTCGTCGACCGCATCGGCCGCCACGAGGTTCACCGTGCAGCCGCCCCAGCCGCCGCCGCACAGCCGACCGCCGATGTACCCCGGCTGCCGTGTCGCCAGAGCGCACAGCCGATCCAGCGCTTCACAACTGTTCTCGAAATACCGCTGCGAACTCCGGTGGGACTGCTCCATCAGTCGGCCGAGACGACGAACGTCGCCTTCGGTCAGCGCGGCCCTGGCGGCCCGAACCCGCTCGTGTTCACCGATGACATGACGGGCCCGCGAAAGCGGCGGTTCCGGAATGGCCGAAGCCGCCTGTTGCAGCTCGTCCGGCGTGGCCGCGCAAAGCCCGTTCAATCTGCGTCCGAGGCGCCGTTCCAGCGCCGCCCTGGCCTCTTCGCACTCGCGGCGGCGCGTGTTGTACGGCGCATCGCGCCCCAGTTGACGCGAGACCCGCGAGTCCACCACCACCAAAGCCGGCGCCGGCGCGGGCAGCGACAGAATCTCGTGTGCCCCCGACGCGCAGTCCAGGAAGATCACCCGGTCGGCCTGTCCGTGAATCGTGGAGAACGGGTCGAGCAGTCCGCACTGGACTTTCGCGAACTCGTTCTCGCCCTGCTGGAGCAGCCGGGCCAGGGTCAGCGGCTCGACGAAAGCCGGGCAGGCCGCAAGCACGGCCCGGGCCACGGAAGCCTCCAGCGCCGCCGAGCTGCTCAGGCCGGCCCCGGCAGGAACGTCACTGGCAATCACCAGGTCCATGCCGCCCACCGACACGCCGGCACTCGCCAGCATGGCGAAAACAGACTTGACGTAGCTGGTCCAGTCCGGCCGGTCATCCGGCCGCAGACCCGTGACCGAGAACTCCCCGTGCGCCTTGCGGTCACACGACCAGACCCGGACCTGGGTGTCGCGTCCGGCGCGTCCGACGACGGCCACGAAGCGGTCGATCGCGGCGGTCAGCACCGCGCCTCCGTTGTAGTCGGTGTGGTTTCCCAGGATTTCCACCCGCCCCGGCGCAATCCCGGCCACCGTAGGCGGCCCACCGAACCGCGCGTGAAACTCTGCGGTGGCGCGGTCGATCAGTTGGGTCGGGGTGTTCCGAATTCGTTGCCCTCGAATGTGGTTCCCAGGTAGGTTTCCCGCACCAACGGGTTGTTGATCAGCTCTTTGGGGGTCCCGCTGGCGAGATGGCGGCCCTGATCGATGATGTAGCTTCGGTCTGTGACCGTCAGTGTTTCCCGCACATTGTGGTCGGTCAGGAGGATGGCGATCCCTCGGTTCCTGAGATTGAGAATCTCCCGCTGCAGTCCCTGAACGGCGATAGGGTCCACGCCGCTGAACGGCTCATCAAGGAAGATCAGCTTGGGGTTGCTGATCAGGGCGCGGGCGATCTCCAGCTTTCGCCGCTCGCCTCCGGAGAGGGTTCGAGCTTCCTGATGCGCCTGTGTCTGCAACCCGAACTGAGTGATCAGTTCCAGGGCCGCCTTGCGCCGATCCGCTCGAGACAGATGGCGCATGGTTTCGAGAATCGCGAGCAGGTTCTGTTCCACGGTGAGCCGCTGGAACACGCTGGGCTCCTGGGAAAGATACCCCATTCCCAACTGGGCGCGCTTGTACATGGGAAGGCGGGTAACATCCTGTCCATCGAAGAATACCTGGCCTTCCTCCGGGTCGATCATGCCTACGGCAATTCGGAAGCTGGTGGTTTTGCCCGCCCCGTTCCGCCCCAGCAGACCGACAATTTCGCCGCGGTAGACGTCGAATCCCAAGCGGCTCACGACAGTCCTGCCGTCGTACCGTTTGACCAGATCACGAGCTTCCAGCAAGGCGTGCGATGCCATCAGCGGGCAACCTCCAGGGTAGCCTCCCACCCGGCGGTGGATGATCTGTTGAAAACCGGGGGCATTTACCCCATTCGCAACACGGAGCTAAAGTTACACCAGTTGACCTAAGTTTCCCACTTTGGATGACACGATGGTACCACGAATTCGGGACAACTCACGTCTACTGCAAAACTCACAATGACTTACACGCCCAATCGCGTCTCGCCTCGGCCGAGAAGCCCCTCCTCGCTGCCTGTTCGGAAACGATACAACCGAGGTCGTTTGCCCTGCCGACCATGCCCGATAACTCGAGCGCCCGTCTGTGGATAACTTCTTGTTTCACCGACACATCGGGCGTTGCCTGCCTCCCATACGACTTCTGTCGAGTCTCAGCGAATCCATCTCATTCGACCGACGTTTGGGATCCATCCGACCTTGCGCAGGTAGCCCGGCAGAAGATCCGTGCGCAGCCCGCTGGGCCAGTACACGAAGAACGCCCGGCCAATCATCTGGTCTTCCGGGACCGTTCCGAGCTGGTAGTCTTCTCCGCGGCGCCGCAGGTGGTGCCCGACGACATCCCACAACCGCGAGTCCGCACTTTGCGGGCTGTTGTCGCCAAGAACGAAGTACTCTCCCGGCCGAAGCAGTATCGGGAAGCCGGTCGTTCCCCATCCGCCGAGCTTATATCGGTTGAAGGGTGGAGACACAAGCGGTGCAGACGTGTAGAACACATCGTGCTCCACGACCACGTGGGTCAAGTCGACATCGAGGTCCTGGGCGGTGATCGTGGGGGGTGTGACGGGTGGAGGCGGCGGCTCCATCCGTATTTCCCGAAGCGTGACGAGGTGGGGCTGGGGCGGCGGGCCGGCGCCGTTCTTTCCGGGGGTTGCGATCCACGTTTCGGAGAGAACAATGCGGCCGCCGACGCTCAGAGTCAGGCGATAGTCGACGTTTTCGAACGCGACTTCAACGGGCCGGCCCGCCCTCAGTCTGTCCGCGCGGTCTTCCACCAGGAGGACGGCGTCCTCAAACCGCGGGCTGCGTCCGCCATGCAGGCAGGCGCGACCGTCGGAGTACAGAGTCGCCCAGAATGTGCGGCCGCGACGGGAGAGGGCAAATCGCAGGTAACCCGTGCCGTCGTGGTGTGTGACCACACAGCGAATTCGCAGATCCGCGACCGCCGCTCCATCCCGATAGGCCTCCGGCGGCACCGAAGCGTTGAACCGGGGGCCGGGCATGTTGTAGCCGGTGTAGTTGTCAATCTGAGGGCCGTGCAATTCCAGCGATTCCGCCGGTTGTCCCACGCCCCGGTACTTGAGCCATCGTCCGAGGAGCTCCCAGCGGTCCGCCCTGCCGCCGGCGGGCTGCCACTGGTGTCCGCCCCGCCGGGTGTCGCGCCGGCGCGGCGGGTAGTCGGTGTCGTGGACGACATTCCAGAGGGCTTGCTGGGCAACCGGTGTTTTCCGGGCCGGGTGCAGCAACCCGTCGAGCTCCTGCAGCAAGCGCGGTCGCAGGTTGCGCAGCTCATCGTCGAGTGCGTCTGCTTCGGCTTGCAGGTCGCCGGCCTCCGCATGGAAACCGCGCAGGGCGGCGGGAGAGGAAAACCCGCCCGCACCGCGCTGATTCGTCTGCAGTTCGAGCCAGCGCTGGCAACAGTGTTTGAACCGCCGGTCCATCGCGAAAACGGCGCGGGCCTCGTCTGACAGCCGGTCTGCCGGCGCCACGAAGACGTCGCCGTCAATGATCTCCACCACGTCACCGGGGACCGCGATCAGCCGTTTGATGAAGTTCTCCTCTCCGTCCCGCGGGTTCTTGAAGACCACAACCTGCCACGGCCGGGGTCCAATCGGCCCGCCGACGTCAAACGGCCATTTGAGGACAAGGATGCGGTCTCCCGACTCCATATGCGGGGGGCCGTCTCCGGCATCGAAGAACCGGGACGTCACGTTGGCGTACCCGCAGTTCGGACACTCGGACGTGGATGTGGGTTCGACCGATCCCCTTCCTTCGGACAGGCCGTAGGCATACTCCCAGCCGCAGTTGGCGCACGTCATGACGCCGTGTTTGCCGTAGAGAGTGGGGGCCATGGATCCGGTGGGGATGACGAAGGCTTCCACGACGAAGGCGCGGAAGACGAAGGCCAGGATGAGGGCGACGATGATGGATTCCACCGTTTCCCGGGGGCCTTCCCGGGCGGCGGGCGGTTCGGTCGCGGACGGTGCGGGAGATTGGGATGGGGACAGGGCCACTCTTGCCATCAGCGAACTCACGAACCATTCTGCCGGACCGACGCCGTTTGCGTGCGGTTACGGTACCGGCAGAGCGGACGAAGCGTCAAGAGGACCGCCGCCCGGACCGGACGGCCGGACCGACGCGTTAGGTCGTCCCGGGAGGCCGATAATGCGGCCCCTCCCCGCCCGATTCGAGTGCCCGCTGTAAAGCTAAACCGCACGAGGGGATCAACCGATGCAATCCTGGCGTAATCCGTCGGTCGGGGGGCAGGGTGGTTCGCCCGTGGGGCGATATTTTCGTCAGGGAGAAGCGATGGACGTTCAATACATCAACCCGTTCGTCCTGGCCATCAAGCGGGTCTTCGAGACGATGGTCCGCACGAAGGTCCGGGTCGGCAAGCCGTTTGTGAAGCACGATCCCTGCGCGTCCGCCGACGTGTCCGGCGTCATCGGGTTTTCGGGTGACGCGGCCGGCTGCGTGGTGCTCAGTTTCCCCAGCGCGGTGGCCGTCCAGGCCGCGTCGAAGTTTGCCGGGACCGCGATCGACGAGTCGCATCCGGACTTCGCGGACGCCATCGGCGAGCTGGCAAACATGGTGGCGGGTAATGCGAAGAAAGAGTTTCACGGCATGAACGTGAGCATTTCGCTGCCCAGCGTGATCATCGGCAAGGAGCACATGGTCTCCACGTCCCGTTCGGCGCCACGGATCGTGATTCCCTGCGAGACGGATCTGGGATCGATGTACGTGGAAGTGGGCATGTCGGTGGAGAAGCCGGCGGCGGCCACCGCGGCGGTCGCGGCAGGAGCCTCAGCATGAAGATTCTACTGGTAGACGACTCGCGGACCATCCGCAACATCCAGAAGAACGTACTCGCCGAGATCGGGTATTCCGATGTCGTGGAGGCGGGTGACGGCATGGAGGCTCTTTCGCGGATCGCGGCGGAGAAGCCCGACCTGATGCTCGTCGACTGGAACATGCCCAACATGGACGGCATCACCCTGGTGCGGAAGGTTCGCGAATCGGACAAGACCACGCCCATCATCATGTGTACCACCGAGGCGGAGAAGTCCCGCGTGGTCGAGGCCATCAAGGCGGGCGTGAACAACTACGTGGTGAAGCCGTTCACGGGCGAGACCCTGTCGGAGAAGATCAACCAGACGCTCTCGAAGGTCACGGCCCAGGCTTGATGGACGGCCTCGCCCCGAGGGGCCGGCCGACATGACGCGGACGCAGGTCCAATCCCCATTCCAGGCTCAGGTCTCGGCGGATCACCTCCAGGCCACGATCACGCTGCGCAAGGACGCGGATCGCACCGCCGTCACGCCCGGTGACGTTGTGGCCGCCCTGGAAGCGGCGAAGGTCGCCGTGGACGACAAGGTGGCCGCCCGCGTTCAGGAGTACATCCGGAACGTCGTGGCCGGCCGCGACGCCTACGCCACCGTGGTCCTGGCGGAGGGCTATCCGCCGACCGAGGGCCAGGACGGCGTCTTTGAATGGGCCGAGGGTCTTTGCCCGGAACAGGAACCGGACCCCGTCGAAGAAGAGGGGCACCACTCCTATTACAACGTCTCCAGCTTTGTGGTGGTCCATGCCGGGGACGTGATCGGCACCATCTCCCCGCCCGTGCCGGGTAAGCCGGGGCTGGACGTGCATCACAACGCGCTCAATCCCAAGACGGCCCCCCGGGAAGTCGTGCTGAAGGAAAACGTGGACCTGGGAAGGGACCAGCGCACGGTGCTGGCCCGCGTGGCCGGGCAGGTGGTCTTCCAGAACCACGAGCTCCGGGTCATCGACGTGCTGGATGTGTCCGGCAACGTCGATTTTTCCGTGGGGAACATTGACTCCCCCAGCGCGGTGAACGTGCGGGGCAACATTCAGGATCTCTTCAAGGTTCGCACGAAGAAGACGCTGACGGTGGGCGGGGCCATCGAGGCGGCGGAAGTGGAGGCCGAGGGGAACGTGGAGGTTCGGGGCGGCATTCTGAACCGCACCAAGGGCTTTGTCCGATCCAACGCGCAGATCAAAGCCAAGTTCTGCACGGAGGCGAACCTCCAGGCCCAGGACGACATCATCATCGGCAAGGAAGCCCTCAACAGCAGGCTGCGCACCGAAGCCCAGATTCTCATCAACAACGGAGCGTTGATCGGGGGCGCCGCGTACGCCCGGAGCGGGCTGTTCGCCAAGGTTCTGGGCAGCGACGCCGGCGTGCCCACGGACATCGGGGTCGGCGTTCCGGAGGAGACGCTTCGGGAGCTCCACGACGCGGATGAGGAGAACGTTCGCCGGCGCCAGGGCGTGGACAAGATTCGGGAACTCATCGGGCCGCTTCTCGCGCAGCCCAAGCTGCTCACGCAGGCGCAGAAGGAGCGGGCCACGGAGATCATGTTCCAGGCGGACCAGATCGAGGAGGCCGTCCGCAAGACGGATGAGCGCATCCGCCAGGGCCTGGCCCAGATTTCCGCGGCGCCGTCCGCGGAGGAGGCGACGCCGGACGACGCCGGCCCGCACGTGACAGTCACGTCACGGATCTGCCAGGGCGTCAGCATCCGCATTGACGACCGGGTCACCTCGTTCGTGAAGGAAATGAAGGGGCCCGTTCGCATCTGCAAGCGCAAGATCAAGAACCACACCGTGATCGCCGCCGTCAACACCCTCTCCGGCAGTGTCACGGAGCTCAACAGCCGGCGCGTCGAGTTGCACGACGAGGCCGGCTGATCTTCCGTCCGGCGGCGCCGGTCAATCGTATCCGTCCAACGGTTCCCATCCCTGCCGGCCGACGAGCTTCACGAATCGGCACGCCAGCAACACCGTTTCCGTCGTCCGGCCGGCGTGCTTCTCCACGCACACCAGGGTCTGCGCGTCGCTGCCTCCCACCGGCACCACGAGACGCCCCCCCTCGGCCACCTGGTCGATCAGCGCGGGCGGCACCTCGGGCGCGCCCGCCGTGACGATGATCCGATCGTACGGGGCGTGCAGGGGCCACCCCAACGACCCGTCGGCACAGCAGAGGCGAATGCACTCCAGTCCCAGCGTTTCGAGACGTTGACGGGCCGCCGCGAGCAGGCTCTCGATTCGCTCCACCGAGAACACGTCCGCGCCCAGCCGCGCCAGGATGGCCGCCTGGTACCCCGTACCCGTGCCCACCTCCAGCACGCGAAGGCCCGGCCGCACGTCCAGCCGCTCCGTCATGAAGGCCACGATGTACGGCTGGCTGATGGTCTGCTCCTCCCCCACGGGCAGGGCCCGGTCCTCATAGGCCGCGTCCCGCATCGACTCCGGCACGAAGAGCTCCCGCGGGACCTCGCCCATCACGCGCAACACGTGCGGGTCGCGGATGCCGCGGCGGGCGAGCTGGTCTCGAACCATGGCCTGCCGGGCCTGGACGTAGTCGGCTTCGTGGCCTTCGTCGAGCATTCGGGGGCACTCGCGCTGGGTCGGCCGCGGCGGGGCTCGCCCATCGGCCGGGTCGTTGACAGGCCTGCACGACCTGCCGTAGAGTTGAGTCGTCCGGCCGGCCGCCAGCGAAAAGGGATCGCGCCCGCCATGCCGCTGATCACGCTTCTAACCGATTTCGGCACCCGTGACCACTACGTCGGCGTGCTCAAGGGTGTAATCTGCCAGCTTGCACCGAAGGCCACGGTCGTGGACATCTCGCACGACGTGGCCCCGCAGAACGTGGTCCAGGCCGCGTTTATCCTGCGTCAGATCTGGTCCTGGTACCCTCGGGGCACGGTTCACCTGGCCGTGGTGGATCCCGGCGTGGGGTCGGCCCGGGCCGTCCTGGCGGGTCAGTACGCCAGGCAGTACGTGGTGGCGCCGGACAACGGCCTGTTGACGCTCGTCCACCACGAGTTCCCCCTGGAGGCCCTTCACGTCGTCCAGAATCCGCGGCTGTTTCTCCCGAACATCTCGTCCACGTTTCACGCGAGAGACGTGATGGCTCCGGTGGCGGCCCGGCTTACGGCGGGTCTGCGAATCGAGGAGGTCGGGCCGCCGACCGACCGTCTGGAGGTCCTGCAACTGGCGCGACCCGGGTTTCTGCCGGAGCACACCCTGCGTGGCGCAATACTGTGCGCGGATCGCTTCGGGAACCTGATCACGAACATCAGCACGGAAGACCTGGCCCCCACGTTGCGGCGGCGTGCGGGGGCCGAGGTGTTCCTGGACGGCATCTGCCTGGGGCCCGTTCGGTCCCACTACGCCGAGGTGCCTCCCGGTGAGCCTCTGGCCCTGGTGGGCAGCTCGAACCTGCTGGAGATCGCAGTGAACCGGGGCAGCGCCGCGGATCGGTTCCAGCCGACGCCTTCCGCCTGCGTGGAAGTTCGCTGAACGACCCCCGAAAGCCGGCTTGAAGCCGGCTGTCAGATTGCGAAAGGAAATGAGGTGAAGTGAGGAAGGCCGCCCACCCCCACCTGAAGGAGGGGGCACTGGCCGGTCGGCTGAAGCCGACCATGGA
>CAZPHH010000019.1:0-62020 GCA_964586145.1 uncultured Phycisphaeraceae bacterium
AGCGGTGACGGTGCGTGGAGGTGCTGGTCGGGTTCAGGGTCTGACGGGCGCGACGCGGGGATGACGGCATCGTCGTTGTGGGTCTTGATGAGGTTCAGCCCGCCGTCGGCTTCCAGGGTCAGATGCCAGCGCTCGCCGGTGGACATGGGGGCGTACACGGCTTCTCCCTGGGCAACGCGTACGCTGGCCTCCGCGGCCTTCTCGGGATTCGTGGCATACGACCAGAAGTGCTGCCAGAGCTCGATCTCGAATTCGCTGGGCTCGGGCGAGGTGCGATAGATATCCGGTACGTCGCCCGGCCGGCCGAGCCAGTACCCGTCCTCCGGCGCCTGCGACTCGCTGTAGATCCGCCGGAACAGGGCCAGGCTGTGCCCTCGAAGGGCGTCGCCCTGCTCGACGCAGTCATCTGAGAATTTGAGGACCAGGGCATCGAAGTGGGGGACCCCGCCGGGCACGCCGATCACCAGCGGTGGCAGCGGTCGGCCGTCGCGGCCCATCTCCGTGAACCGGACCACCGTTTGCCGGACGCGGCCCTGGTCGTCCCGGTGCTGCTGAAGCACCTCGACGTCGGCCATCCGTCGCTCCAGTCGCAATCGCTCCAGAATGGCGGCCAGCTCCCGGCGCTCGCGTTCGATCCGCTCGGCCTTCTCGGTGAGCGCGGCGTGCTCGCGCACCAGTGCTTGGTGTTCCTGGATCCGGTCTGCTTCTCGCCGGCTCTGCGCGTCCAGCGCGTACCGGCCCCCCACCAGCCCCATGACGGCCATCGCTCCGCCGAGCAGACACCACCGGATTCGCGTCGTCACAAACCGCTCCGTTCCTTCCCGGCTTGATGGAAGACCGCGCGCGGACCGAGCCGTCCTTGTGGGCCGCGCCCTGTGATTCTACACCCCTCATCGGTCTGGGTTGGCAAGTCCCGCCACTACCACTCGATGACCCGTGCGGCGTCCGATCGTTTGTGGAGAACGAAAAACACTTGCAGAAGTGCTCGGTCTGTCCGATCGGGGTCCGTTGGTCAGAAGGGCCCGGCAGTGTGGGTTCGGTTTACCCCACTTCGCGCGTCTGGAACAGCGCTACGCCCACCAGAAGCGCCGCCAGCACAAAAAGCCCGCAGTATCCGGCTGTAATCCAGACGTACCGCCACGGGACGAACACGGCGTCCGCGTGGAGAGCCTCCGTGACCCCAATGAGACTAAGGTTTGGCACCAATTTGTAAAGTGTGGATGCGACGACGGAGTCCTCCGCGTGGCGTCCGAGAGTGGCGTCTGAGGTCAGGCCGAGGGCGAGAACCACAGCACAGATGAGGAGGGTGCTGACTTGGCCGAGGCGGGTGGAGGCCGCCAGGGCGACGGCCGCCAGCAGCAAGACCCCGCAGAATACCAGGAACGCGGCCGCGAAGACCTGCCCGGCCGGCATCTCGGTCCCGAGCCAGAATGACTGCAGTGTGAACTTCTCGTCAAAGCAGGCGATCAGGAGCACGGCGACCGTGAACACCGGGACGGCCAGCGTGATGGCCAGAGACGTGAAGTCCATGTCATAGAAGTAGTTACAGAAGGCCGCCACCAGCAGAACCAGGAGCAACCCGCCAAAGCCGAAGACGATCACCGGCAGATCCCAGGGGTCGGCCGAGGTCTGAAGAACGGCGTGTCGCTGGGTCATGAGGAATACGGTGAAGTTGATGTAGAACGCGACGGCCAGGGCGGCCAGCAGCCCGAGGTACTTGCCCGCGATGAAGGTCGTGCGTCCGACGGGCTTGCTGATCACGGTCATGGCCGTCTTGTTCTCGATTTCGCGGCTCAGGACCCCGGCCGCGCTGAAAGCGGCCAAGAACATTCCGGACAGCAGCAGCGTAGAAAGGCCAAGGTCGAGCAGGAGCTTGTCGTCGTCGGACAACGTGTAGGCGGCCAGTCCCACGTTCATGATGAGGAGGAAGGCCGTCACTCCCAGCACAACGAGGTATATGGGCTGTCGGATGGTCTCGATGAAGGCGTTGACGGCGATGCCCAGAAGTCGGCTTTGCATAGGGTTGTCGTCACAACTGCTTGCCAGGCACAAAGTAAAGAACACGCCGACCGGGGCAGGACGGCGCTTGGCATCCGGTGGCCGTTATTGTATTCTGCTGCCCCGGCGTGGCAACACAAATGCTGACAGCCGCTGCGGGCCGCTGTCTTACGAGACGATCGACGGGCCTGGGAGGTTCGCGCAAAAAGCCGATCCGGAGTGATCCATGAGAGACATGTCCATAGCGGCTGACCGACGTGGTCAAACGGCCGCGGCGGCAGGACTGGGCGTTCAGTTGATCGCGGTGGGCGCCCTGTTGGTGCTGGGGTTCTGGAGCGGGTCCCCGGCCGTTCTGGCGGGGGCGCGCTACCTGCTGGGCGGGGTTTTGATCTGGTTTGTCCTGGTTCTCATCTACACGCAACGGAAGCGGGCCAGCCTGAAAGACCGCGAGGTGGAAGAGCTGAAGCGGATGCGGGCGACCGATCCGTCGATGGCCATTTTCGAGTTGGAAGAGGGGACGGTGGAGCGGCGGCGGTTGGATTGGATGTACCGCTGGCTGTTCCTGTTCACCACGGTTCTGCTGGCCGCGTACCACATCCTCGGCGCCCTATACGTCAAATGGTCCTGGAGCATCGGCGAGTCGATCGCCAGTGATGTCTGGAAGTTTGATGCCGACACCGGCCCGATCATGGCGTTTCTGGCCGGCGTGGGGTTCGTCTGTTTCCTGTACTCGCGGTACACGGCGGGGATGTCGCACCATCCGGAGTGGCGGCTGCTGCGGGCGGGGTCGAGCTACCTGGCGGGCAACGCCCTGGCCTGCCTGGCGCTTGTGATATCGATGGGGCTTCGGAATTTCGACCTGACGCCGGGTGAGCCGATCGTGGCTCACGGCATTCGCATTCTGATGCTGGTGCTGGGCGTTGAGTTTCTGATCGCGCTGGTTCTGAATTACTACCGGCCGCGGGTCCCGGGGGAAGTGTCCCGTCCCGCGTTCGACAGTCGCCTGCTGGAGATGATCAGCGAGCCGGGCGGGGTGGCCCGGTCCATCGCGGACGCGGTCAACTACCAGTTCGGATTCGAGGTCACCAAGACGTGGTTCGGCCAGTTGATCCGGCGGGCGTTCTTCCCGCTGGTCGTGCTGGGGCTGCTGGTGCTGCTGCTGTCCTCGTCGGTGGTGATCGTGGAGGCGGAAGAGCAGGCGTTTGTCGAGCACTTCGGGCGTCTGACCCAGCCGACGGATCGGCCGCTGGAGCCCGGGGTCTATCTGAAGTGGCCTTGGCCGATCGAGCGGGTCTATCGGGCGCCGGTTCAGCGGCTGCACTCGGCGATGGTGGGTGAGCGGCCGATCGAGGAACCGGTGGACGAGGAGGGCCGGCTCAGGCCGGTGCTGTGGGGTACGGAACACAGATTCACGTCGGAGATGCTGACGATTGTTGCGTCTCCTCCCCAGACGGAATACGACCGGATACGGGAAGCGGCCCGGGGGGACGTGCCGGACGACGCTCGTGACAAGTCTGTGGCGGTCAACCTGATGTTCATCTCGGTGCCCATGGAGTACCGGGTCAAGGATCTGCACGACTATCTGTACGGTTATACCGATCCGGGCAAGGTGCTGGAGGTCCTGGCGTTTCGGGCGTTGTCCGACTACGCAGCCGGCGTGGACATCGACCACCTGATGGGACCAGGCCGGGCCGAGTTCGCCGAGCGTTTTCGGGTGGAGTTGCAGGGGGAGATTGACGCGTTGGATCCGCCGCTCGGCATTGAGATCACGTTTCTGGCCCTGCAGGACGCGCATCCGCCGTCCACGGACGGTGTGGCGAAGTCGTTCCAGGACGTGATTACGGCGGAGGTGAGGAAGAACGCGGATATCGAGACGGCCGAGGGCGAGTCCCGTCAGCAACTGACGCTGACGGCGGGCGACGTGGTCCGGGCGGAAGCGCTGGTGGAGGCGATCACCCGTCGCGACCGGCTGGCGGAGGACCGCGGCGCTTCCGCGGAGGCGCGGGAGGAGGCGGAGCGGGACGTGGCGGACCTGTTGCTGGGCAATCCGGCGCGTGACATTCCCCGGATGAGCGGCGAGGCGGCCATGAAGATCGCGGACGCCCAGGCGGCGCGGACGATCTCGGTCAGTGACGCGGAAAGCAAGGCCCGGCTGTTTGAGGCGGAGGTGACGGCCTACCAGGCGGCCCCGTCGCTTTACAAGGTGCGCAAGTATCTGGAGATGCTCCAGCGGAGCCTGGAGCTGGTCCGCAAGTACGTGGTCACGCTGGATACGAGGAAGACCAAGCTGATCGTCATCTTCGAATCCGAGAAGCGGGACGTGTTCTCCATTGCAGAGGAAGAGACGAGGAAATAGCGGTGTCGGGTCCGGCGCCGCGCAGCAGGAGATCGTCAAGCCATGCCCAGTCGTTTGCCCAGCATCCTGGCGGGGGTCGCCCTGGTTGTCGTGCTCGGGGTGTACATGTGTTGCTTTCAGGTCCGGACCACGGAGGTGGCCGTGCTCAAGACGTTCGGGCGGATGAGTGACGAGCCCATCACGCAGGCCGGCCTGTACTGGCGTCTGCCCTGGCCCATCCAGGATCCGGTGAAGTTTGACCGGCGAATCCGGGTTCTGGAGGACCTGGTGGAGGAGACGCCCACGCTGGACGGCAAGAACGTGACCATCACCACGTACACCGGCTGGCGGGTATCGGACCCGAAGCTGTTCCACACGGCCTATCGGAACGAACTGGAGGCGGAGGCGGCCCTGCGCACGAAGGTCCGGACCCATAAGAAGGCGGTGATCGGGCAGCACCGCTTTGCCGAGTTCGTCTCGACCGACCCGCAGGAGCGCAAGCTGCCGGAGATCGAGAAGCGGATGATGGATCTGGTGGCCGCCGAGGCGAGGGTGGAGTTCGGCGTGGAGATCAGCTTCTTCGGCATCAAGAAGCTCGGGCTTCCCGCCGACGTGACGAAGACCATCTTCGAGTACATGAAGGCCGAGCAGATTCGCCGGGCCACGCGCTACGAGGCCGAAGGCAAGGCCAAGGCCCAGGAGATTCTCTCCGAGGCCGGGCGGAAGAACGAACTCATCATGGCGGCGGCTCAGTTCAACGTGGACTCCATTGAGGCGGAGGGACGGCGCCGGGTGGGTGAGATCTATCGCAGCTTCGCCGAGCACCCGGAGCTCCGGATTTTCCTCGACAAGCTGCGAGCGCTGGAGGAGACGCTCTCCAGTCGGATGACTCTGATCTTCGACACGAACACCATTCCGGCCGACCTGTTTGACGCGGAGAAACGCATGGCCCCCGCTCGGGGCCTGGACCTGGATCTGGACGCGCCGGCGACGGCGATCGGGGAGGTGCCGGGGCCATGAGCGGACATCAGCACCCACAGCATCCGCAGGGCGAGGCGCCGGAGGACGTGCCGTTTGACGCCGCGAACCAGTCGCTGGCGGACGCCCTGCGGGCGAGCTTCCGTATTCTCAAGCTCATCATGATCGCCGTGGCGATCGTGTTTCTGGTCTCGAACGTCAAGATCGTCGACAACAATGAGGAAGCCGTCATCTTCCGGTTCGGAAAGATGAAGTTGGGCTACGACGGCCGGCCGTTCCAGCCGGGGTTTCTGCCGGCCTTCCCCTACCCGGTGGACGAGGTCGTGGAGTTGTCGACCAAGCAGCGCAATACGCTGGAGCTCTGGGACCATTACTTCCAAACGCCGGAGGGCGACCGGGGCAAGCCGATCAGCGAACTGGCCAGGTTCTACGCCAAACCGCTGGACCCGGCCCGGGACGGCGCCCTGCTCACGGCCGACCAGGGCCTGGTTCACGTGAAGTGGACGGTGACCTACGGCATTTCCGACCTGGAGAAGTACATCCGTCACGTGGCCGACGAGAAGGACGCGGCCCAGGCGATCATCACATGCCTGCTCAACAGCACGGCCATTCAGGTGGCGGCGAATTTCACGGTGGAGGAGATCACACGCCAGCGCACCGCGGACATGTCTTTCCAGGTGTTGCGGGAGATGAACACGGCGCTGGAGCGGTTGGAGACGGGCCTGCGCGTGGACACGCTGGAGCCGGAGACCACGGTACCCATGGAGACGGTCGCCGCGTATGCCAACGTATCCATCGCGGAGAACCAGAAGGCCGCGGAAATCCAGAAGGCCCGCAAAGAGGCCAACAACCTGCTCACCCAGGCCGCCGGCGAATCGCACGTCTACCTCGCGGGCCTGTTTGACCTGCAGGATGCGGCGCGACGGGACGGCAACGAGGAGATTGCGGCCGTTCTGGGCATTCTGATCGACCGGGTGTGTGGTGGGGTCGCAATGGGGATGACCGGGGCGGGCCGGGCTTCGGAGCCGGACTCCGGGGCCGCCGCGGCCGCCGCGGTGCCGGCCATGCCCGTCCGCACGCCGGAAGCGGCCCTGGAGTACGTGCGCCAGCGAGTGGAGCAGTGGGTCGAGGCGAAGGAGGCCGATCGGACGGACGAGATCGAGCGGCTGCGGGCGGAGATCAACACCGATCCGGGGCTGCGCGTCTCGGGCGAGGCGGGGAGCCGGATTTCGCAGGCCCGGGCCTACTACGCGCGGGCGGTGCAGGAGATCGCGGGTGACGTGGAGGTGTACAACGCGATGCTGGAGGAGTTTCGCCGAAGTCCGGAACTGCTGATCAATCGCCTGTGGCAGGAAACGTGGACCCGCTTGCTGAACTCCGATGGGGTCACGAAATACGCCCTTCCTTCCGGCACGGAGGAGATCCGGCTGGCGGTTCCGCCCGATCCGGAGCAGCGGAAGATCGACGAGATCAACCGGATCATGAAGGAGCTTGAAGAGAAGAAGCGGACGGGCTAGGGCGCTACGGGCCGGCCCGACGGAGCGTCGATCGGATCGGCGGACGGCATCGCACAAGGATCGGCATGAACATCCCAGTCGTACAAACGGTGGGGCTCACGAAGCTCTTCAAGGACTTCTGGCGGCGGGCCAAGGTGGAGGCCGTCAAGGACCTGAACCTGGAGATCCATCGCGGCGAAGTGTTCGGGCTGCTGGGCCCGAACGGTTCGGGCAAAAGCACGGCCATCAAGATGCTGCTGGGCCTGCTGTACCCCACGCGGGGGCAGATCGCCGTGTTTGGGCGGGCCCCGACGGACGTGGCCACCAAGGCCCGGATCGGCTTTCTGCCGGAGGAGTCGTACCTGTATCGCTTCCTGGACGCGCGGGAGACGCTGGACTACTACGGGCGGCTGTTTCACCTGCCGTCGCGCGTGCGCGAGGAGCGTACGGAGAAGCTGCTGGAGATGGTGGGGCTCAAGCACGAGGCCCGCCGCCGGCTGGGGGAGTATTCCAAGGGCATGGCCCGCCGCATCGGCCTGGCCCAGGCCCTGATCAACGATCCGGACTTCCTGATCCTCGACGAGCCGACGACGGGTCTGGACCCCATCGGCACGCGGCAGATCAAGGACCTGATCCGCGAACTGGGCAACCGGGGCAAGACGATTCTGCTGTCCAGCCACCTGCTGGCCGACGTGGAGGACGTGTGTGATCGCGTGAGCATTCTGTACGGCGGTCAGCAGCGCAAGGGCGGGCGTGTGAAGGAGCTGCTGCGCCAGACGGATCGCACGCAGATTGTCGCTCCCCGGCTGGCGCCGGAGACCATTGATCGCATCCGCAACATCATCCGGCTGGAGGAGCAGAAGGAACTGATCGAGGTCAGTTCGCCGGCGGAAAGGCTTGAGACGATCTTTTTGCGGATCGTGCAGGAGGCCCAGGCGGCCAACGTGGCGACGTCCGGGGTCCGGGCGTCCGGGGCGACGCCGGACTTCCTGGGCCCGCGCGACGAAGGCGAGGCGCTGGTGGACGAGCTGGTTGCTGCCGCGGATCGTCGGGCTCCGGAGCCGGAGCCGGTGGAGGTTGTGGAGGTGTCGGCCGCGCCGACGGGGCCCGCTCAGGAGGTGCTCGATTCCCTGCTGACCCGCGAACCGGAGCCGGTGTCCGACGCACCGGAAACGGAGGGCGACAAGCCTGCCCCGCCCGCCGGTCCCCGCGAGGCGATCCAGGCGGACCGCAGTGTGATTGACTCCCTGTTGTCCGACGCGGACAAGAGGTCCGACAAGCGTGACTAGCATTTGGGCCGTCGCCCGACACATGGTGTCTGAGGCCATCCGGATGAAGATCGCCCTGTTCTTCATCTGCCTGCTGGCCGTTCTGATTTTCGGGCTGCCGTTCGTGGCCCGCGGCGACGGCACGGTGAGCGGGGCGATCCAGGCCTTTCTGGCATATTCCCTCAGCGCGGTGTCCTTTCTGCTGGCCCTGTTGACGCTCTTCATGTCGCGGTCGCTGTCGGACGAGTTGGCCCAGCGTCAGATATTCTTCCTGATGACCAAGCCGCTGCCGCGCTGGCAGTACGTTCTGGGCAAATGGCTTGGCATCGTGCTGTTCGACGCTTTGCTGCTGGTGCTGGCCGGCGCGGGCATCTACGGCATGGCCCGATACATCGCGGTCCGCCAGGCCCCGCGAGACGTGGTGGACCGCCAGAAGCTCATGGACCAGGTTTTCTCCGCCCGGCACCAGGCGGCGGTCGAGATGCCTGCGACGGTGTTCGATCGGGAGGCCCGGGCGGCGTACGATCGGCGCCGGGAGGAAGGCTACTACGCGAACCGAATCGATGTGAACGAGAAGATGGAGATCGCCCTGCTCCGGCTCGAGATCGAGCAGCACTGGCGGAACATCGGTCCCGGCGACAGCCGGGAGTTGCTGTTTCGGAACGTGCGCTGTGACCGCAGTCCGGAAAAGTCCATCCAGATTCGCTACAAGGCGATGGCTCCGAACTACCCGCCCGACGAGGTGGTCCGGTCGCTGTGGGTGGTCGGCGACCCGGACCAGGTCCGCCCGTACGTGGAGTTCCGGCGCGACGTGCATGACCGGTATCACACGTTTTCCGTGCCGGCCGACACGGTGGCGGAGGACCACACCCTGCGCATCCAGCTTGTGAACCACGCGTCGTTTATCGTCGACCCGGAGCACCCCTACGACGATGTGCGGCCGTTCATCATCCGTCTGGAGCCGACCCCGGCGGTCGAGGTGATGTTCGGCATCGGGTCGTTCGCGGGCAATCTGCTGCGCGTGCTGTCGCTGATTCTGTTCAAACTGATGTTTCTGGCCGCCCTGGGCCTGGCGGCCACCACGGTGTTTTCGTTTCCCGTGGCCATTCTGGTGTCGCTGACGGTGTACGTGCTGGCGGAGTTTCGCGGTTTCATCGGCGAGTCCGTGCAGTACCTGAGCGCGGACGGCCTGGAGGGGATGTTCCAGGCGGGCTTCGGCCTGGCCCTGCGGGTGATTCTGTTCGTGATTCCGAACTTCCCGTTCTTCGACGCCGTAGACACGTTTGTGGACGGGCGCAACGTGACGCTGATGTGGGTGCTGCAGGGGCTGGGGATGCTGGCCGTCGTGCAGACCGGGATCGTGCTGCTGGCCGCCTGCCTGATGTTCCACTTCCGCGAAGTGTCGGAGGTGTCGATCTGAGATGTCCATACACGGTCCCATCGTTGTTCCGGAATACCTCCGCCTGCGGGAGCGGGCGCAGCGTCGCGATTGGCTGATCCAGGCGGCGGCCGTGGGGAGCGCCCTGGCCGCGGTGATCGGCGCCGCGCTGCTGGTCGGGCCCATCAACCAGATTCGGAAGGACCACGAGCTGATCATCGACCCGTCGCAGATCGGGACGCTGCCGGCGGACATCTCGCTTGTGACCCAGATGGGCACCTTGCGGGGCCTGGCCATCGTGGTGGGCTTTGGCCGGGCGGAAGAACTCAAGCAGGAGGGGCGTTTCTTCGAGCTGATGCAACTGTCGAGCTGGCTGTGCAAGCTCGCCCCGCAGTTCGACAAGGTCTGGCAGTACCACGCCTGGAACCAGGCCTACAACATCTCCGTGAGCGAATACACCGCGGAGGGGCGCTGGCGGTGGGTGCAGAACGGCATCCGGCTGATCCGCGACCAGGGGCTGATCTACAACCCCAAATCCAACGGCCTTTACAAGGAGCTGGCCTACATCTTCTGGCACAAGATCGGCGACATCACGGACGACCACCACCTCAACTACAAGAGGGCGCTGGCCGTCCAGGTGGAATCCGTGCTCGGCGCCCGTCCGCCGGCCCTGACGGAAGAGGGGGAGATTGAGTGGTTTCGGCCGGTGGCCGAGGCCGATCCGGATGTAAAAGGGCTGATCGCGTCTGATCCGGCGGTGGCGCAATTCGTGCGGCGGCTGGCCGAGGTGGACCTGCATCCCGACGCCGGTCTGCTGACGTTCGTCGCCCGCCACATGCGGCCGGAGGCGGAGGTGCGGCGTCTGCGGCAAGACGCGGGCGCGGCGACGCAGGAGAAGATCAACGAGCGTCTTGCGGTCCTGCGAGACGAGGACGCCGCGGCGGCCCGCGACCGGTTGCTGGCCTCGCTGCGGGCCCGCGAGCTGGACGTCCAGTTCCGCATGGACGCGAAGTGGATGCTCCATCTCATGGAGAAATACGGCCCGGTGGACTGGCGGACGCCGTTCGGCCAGGCCCTGTACTGGGCGACGATGGGCGACGAGGTGACCCGGCGCGTCGCGAAGCTCGACCCCTCCGACGCCATGAACACGGCTCGGTTCATCATGTTTGCTCTTCAGAACACCGTGCAGCGCGGCCGCTACATTGTGGAGCCGGATTTCGACGAGCCGTTCAACTCGTTCCTCAACATCCTGCCGGACCGGCGGTTCGTCGACCGAACACACGAAGCGTTCCTGGAGGTCGGGAAGCAGCAGGATGGGGACGATCCGGATTTCCGGGAAGGGACTTCCGGCCCGCGGTACTGGACCGGCCACGTCAACTTCCTGCGGGTGGCGATCCAGAACCTGTACTTCGAGGGCGACGCCCGGTCCATCGCCCGCGCCCGGCATTACTACGAGTATCTGCGGGACTATGACCTGGACCAGGAGACGGGCGAGACGAAGCCGCAGTATCGCCAGCCGCTGGAGTCGTTCGTATTCAGCGTCTGGCGGGAAGCGGCCGAGACCTCGCGGTCGGCCACGGCGGCCATCGGGACACTGCTGGACCGGGCCCTGCGCGAGTTGAGCCTGGGCAACGCCGACGGCTTCGAGGCCGCCCTGGGGCGGGCGATCTGGGTGCATCGGAAGTACATGGAAGACCCCAAGACGGACCCGAACGACCGGCGCATGTTCCAGCCGTTCCCCCTGATGCTGCGGGACTGGGTTCGGGTGTTCATGCAGCTTGGGTCGCACTCCAGCTACATGAAGCACCGCCTCTGGGAGAGTCTCGATCTGGAAGTGCGTCAGGACGTGTATGACGACCTGCTGCCGGTGTTCGGCGTGATCTGCGAAGTCGAAGGCTGGGACATGGACAAGGCATTTCGCATTCCGCCCGGCATGGAGGAGGCCCGCCAGCGGCAGCCCAGGGCGCGTCAGCCCGTCCGCGACGTGGACTCCGAAGGCACGAAGGACTTCAGCCAATAAGCGGCCGCGGACTGACGCGGCGATGAAAGGTTCGGAGGGTCAGGGCCGCCCCGGCCCGCGATCGGGGCTCCGCCGCCGGGCGGCGGGCGTGCTGCGGCGGTAGGTCCCTTCGAACACCACACTCCTTGAAGCCTCCCGCAAGTCCCATCGTCCCGGACCGGCGCGTGGAGGCGGTCGGCCAGGACCGCGAGGCTCCATCGCCGGACGCCTTCCGTCTGCCGACGATGACCGAACGCGGCCTGGCGGCGGGCTCCGGCTCCCCTTTTCCATCCGCCGGGCGCGAGGGTCTTGCGTTTCATTCTCTCCATGCTATATTGTACCGGTGTAGTATAAGGACCCCTGCGGATGCCTTCCAACGCCCCTTTGTCCAACGCCGACACCGCCCTTCTCGGCCTGCTGTGCGAAGGGCCCATGCACCCCTGGCAGATTCAGGAGGTCGTGGAATACAGAGACATGCGATTTTGGACACACCTGTCCCAGTCCACCATCTACAAGCAACTCCGATCCCTCCAGAGGGACGGGCGGGTCCGTTGCCGCCCGATGGTCTGCGACGGCCGCCTGCGCAAGGTGTACTCGGTGACCCGGAAGGGACGGGAGGCGCTGCTCGCCAGGCTCCGCGAATGGCTGGCCGAGCCGGAGCACGTGAAGTGGCGGGTGGACCTGGCCACCTACAACCTCCACCTGTTGCCCCGCCGACAGGTCCTCGCGAGCCTGAAGACGTATCGCCGGAAACTGCAGGAGGGCATTGCCTGCTATCGGGAGCTTGACGCTTTCCTCGAATCGTGCGGATGTCCCGTCCACCACCGCGCCGTCGCCCGGCGTCCGGTCCACCTGCTGGAAGCGGAGATTCGCTGGCTGGACGAGTTTGTTGCCGAGTTGAAGCGACGGTGAACACGCGAAGCCACATCCACGTGCTGAACGCCCGTGCCCACAACCTCAAGGGCATTACGCTGGACATTCCGCGTGACCGGCTGGTGGTCTTCACCGGCGTTTCGGGGTCGGGCAAGTCTTCGCTGGTCTTCGACACGTTGCACACGGAGGCCCAGCGCCAGCTCATCGAGACGTTCAGCTCCTTTGCCCGCCGGCGTTTGCCCAAGCTCTCCCGTCCGGATGTTGATGCCATCCACAACCTCTCCACATCCATCGTGATCGATCAGAGGCGGATGGGCCGGACGCTCCGGTCCACGGTGGGGACGGCCACCGAGGTTTTCACGTATCTGCGCATGCTCTTCTCCCGGTGTGGGGACGTTCCGGGCCTGGCGTCGTTTCACTTCTCCTTCAATCATCCCGACGGCATGTGCCCGGCCTGCAAAGGTCTGGGCAAGTGCATCACCGTTGACACGCGCCTCCTGCTGGACATGCAGAAGACCCTGTATGACGGTGCGATCACCCACCCTGACTTCAAGGTCGGCGGCTGGAACTGGCGGGAGTTGGCGGCCATCGATCTCTTCGACGTTTACCGGCCGCTGCGCGATTTCTCCTCCGCCGAGCTGGACAAGCTGCTCTACGCGGAGGGCATCCCGATTAACAGGCCGCATGGTGCGGGCACGTATTCCAGGACGTGGGAAGGCGTCGCCCGCAGACTCGAGAGGCTCTACGTCAGCAGTGCGGAGGATGAGTTGCCCGAGGCGAAGCGGAATGCCTACCAACGCTTCTTCACCTATGGGGACTGCGGCGCGTGCCGGGGTTTGCGGCTGAATCCACGGGCGCTGTCCGTGCGGGTGGCCGGCCGGTCCATCGGGGAGCTCGTGCCGATCGAGTTGCCCGAGCTGGACGCCTGGCTGGCGACGGTGGCCGGCCCGGTGGCCGAGCCGCTCGTACGCAAGATGCGCGGCATCCTGTCGCACCTCATCGGCATCGGCGTGGGCTACCTGTCTCTCGGACGTGCGGTTTCCACCCTCTCCGGCGGGGAGAGCCAGCGTGTCAAGATGGCTCGCCAGCTCGATTGTGACCTTACGGGCCTGATGTACGTCCTGGACGAACCCTCCATCGGGCTCCACGCCCGCGACGTCGCCCAACTGATCCACATGCTCCACCGACTGCGGGACCAGGGCAACTCCGTGCTGGTCGTCGAGCACGAACCGGCCGTCATCTCGGCGGCGGACCACATCGTCGAGCTTGGGCCGGGCGCCGGACGTGACGGGGGCGAGGTCTGCTTCCAGGGGGGCCTCGAGGCGTTTTGCCAGTCGGGCTGCCGGACGGCTCGCCTGATGGACGGCGAACGTCGCGGGGTCGCACGGCCACGCCGTTGCGGTTCAGGCCGGTGGCGCATCCGCGATGCCCGGGTCCACAATCTTCAGGGGGTCGATGTTGACATTCCGCAGGGAGTGCTGGTCTGTATCACCGGTGTGGCCGGCAGCGGCAAGAGCAGCCTCGTGCATAAGGTGTTCGTGCGTCAGGTGCCGCAGGCGGTGGTCGTTGATCAGAATCCCATCGGGCGGAGCAGCCGTTCCAGCCCCGCCACGTTTCTGGGCGTTCTTGACGACATTCGGAAGGTTTTCGCGCGGGCCACGGGGCGCCCGGCCTCGTTGTTCAGCTTCAACTCCGCCGGTGCCTGTCCCACATGCAAGGGGCAGGGCGCCGTCTCCGTTGAGATGAACTTCCTGGACGATGTTCAGGCGGAGTGTGGCGATTGCCACGGCCGGCGTTTCACGGACGCGGTCCTCGACCTGCGCTGGCAGGGCCGCAGCATCCACGACGTGCTCACGACGACCGCCCGCGAGGCGACTGCGTTCTTCACGCAGGGCCGCATCCACGCGGCCCTGGAGTTGCTTTGTGAGGTCGGCCTGGACTACGTGACGCTCGGTCAGCCCGTCTCCACTCTGTCCGGCGGGGAATGCCAGCGGCTGAAGCTGGCGGCGGAGCTGGGCAGAACCGGCAATCTTTATGTTCTCGACGAGCCCACGACCGGCTTGCACCTGGCGGACATCGAACGGTTGATGGCCATCCTGGATCGCCTGGTGGAGGACGGCAATTCCGTGGTTGTGATTGAGCATAACCTCGAGGTCATCGCGCGGGCCGACTGGATCATCGATCTGGGGCCCGAGGGCGGCAGCCGCGGCGGCCGGCTGATGGTGGCCGGGACGCCGGAACAGGTGGCTCGGTGCAGGACCGGCCACACCGGCCGCTATCTGCGTGAGTTCCTCGCATCGCCGGCGGTTGCGGAGGATTGAGTCATGACCAGAACAAGACTGATCCGGCGCATTGGCGCGCATCTGGACCGTCTGTGCAACCGAATCACCGATCGCAGCACGGGAAGCCCCGGCAACCGGGCGGCGACGACCTATGTGCAAAAAACGCTTGAGTCCATGGGGTGGCAGGTCGAATGCCCGGCGTTTCGTTGCATGGATTGGGTGGGCGGTCGGGTCCGATTGAAGGCCGGCACCGCTGCGTTCCGCGCCTATGCCGGCCCCTACTCTCTGCCGTTCGACGGCGAGGCGCCGCTGACGCAAGCCACGCGTCTGAGCGATCTGCGGAGGAAGGCCCTGGCCGGGAAGATCGTACTGATCCACGGCGGCCTTGCCCGCGAGCCGCTGTTCCCCAAGGGGTTCGTGTTCTACAACCCCGCAAGGCACCAGCAGATCATTCGTCGTCTGGAAGAGAAGCGGCCGGTCGCGATCATCGCCGCTACCGGCCGGCGGCCGGATCTCGTCGGGGCCCTTTACCCCTTTCCCATGTTCGAGGATGGTGATTTCGACATTCCCTCCGTCTACGTGAAGGATACGACGGGGGTGAAGCTGCTCGGGCACGTTGGCAGGCCCGTTCGCCTGGCGTTTACGACCCGGCGCATACCGGCCCGGGGCCATAACGTGATTGCGACGAAACGGGGCTCCTGCCCGCAGCGCGTGGTTCTCACCGCCCACGTTGATGCCCGCAAGGGTACCCCCGGCGCCCTGGACGATGCCTCCGGCGTGGCGACCCTGCTGGCCGTCGGCGAGTTGCTGAGGGAGTACGCCGGGCAATTGACCGTGGAAATTGCCATCCTCAACGGTGAGGACTACTACGCGGCCTCCGGCCAGATGAACTACTGGGCGGCCAACCAGGGCCGCTGGTCGGACATCCGTATAGCCGTCAACCTGGACGATGTGGGCTACCGCGTGGGCAAGACCGCGTACTCATTCTACGAGTGCCCGGGACCGTTACGGTTTTTCTGGGAGCGGCGGCTTTCCGAGCATCGAGGGCTTGTGCCCGGCAAGCCCTGGGTTCAGGGAGATCATTCGCTGTTTGTCATGAACGGTGTGCCGGCTGTGGCCTTCACGTCGGACAGAGACGATCACCTCATGAAGTCCGTGATTCATACGGCAAGGGATCGCGTCGAACAGGTCAACCCTGCTGCTCTGGTCGAGCTCGCCGTGGCTGTGATGGAGTGCGTCACCGCCACGGGAGACGCCGTCTAAGCGTTCGGGCGCCACGCTGCGGGCTCCGACGTGCGACCTACTTCGCCGGAACGCCCAACTGCGTCATCAGGTACGCCCATGTGTCCACGGCTTCCTCGATTCGCTTGGAGAGCGGCTTGCCCTGGCCGTGGCCGGCCTTTTCCTCCACGCGCAGCAGGATCGGCCGTTTGCTGCCGGTGGCATGTTGCAGGGCGGCTGCCATTTTGAAGGCGTGCATCGGCTGTACCCGGCTGTCGGAGGCGCCGGTGGTCAGGAGCACGGACGGGTAGTCCACGCCGTCCTTCACGTGGTGGTAGGGCGAGGAGGCGTAGAGCCACCGGAACTGCTCCGGATCCTCGGCCGAGCCGTATTCCGGAATCCACAGCCGGGCGATGGCGAAGTGGTGATAGCGGACCATGTCGAGCAGCGGCACGGCGCAGACCACCGCCTGGAACAGCTCGGGACGCTGCACCAGGCACGCCCCGACGAGCAGTCCGCCGTTGCTGCCGCCCATGATCGCCAGTCTCTCGGGGCGGGTGTAGCCCAGCCGGATGAGTGTCTCCGCGGCCGCGATGAAGTCGTCGTAGACGTTCTGTTTCTTCTCCAGGCGGCCCGCCTCGTGCCATTCCTTGCCGAACTCACCGCCGCCGCGGATGTTTGCGATGACGTAGACGCCGCCGGCCTCCAGCCACGGAATCTGCCGCGTGGAGAACCCGGGCGTCATGCTCGCGTCGAACCCGCCGTACCCATAGAGGAGGGTCGGGTTGTCGCCGTTGCGCTCCAGGTCCTTCCGGCTGATGATGAACATGGGCACCTGCGTGCCGTCCCTGGAGGTGTACCACACCTGCTCCGTCTGGAACTGCGTGAAGTCTGCATTCACTTCGGCCTGCTCCAGCACGTCCAGCGTGTCGGTGCTGATCTGGTATCGGAAGTTCGTCGGAGGATACGCGAAGGACTGGAACGAGAAGAACATCTCGTCGCCGTCCGGTTCGCCGTTCACGCCGCCGGCAGTGCCCAGCGTGGGCAGGTCGAACTCCTTGAGGAGCCTCCCGTCCAGTGAGTACATGAGCAGCCGTGAATGCACGTCCTCCGACACCATCACGAACAACCTTCCGCCGATGATCGAAGAACTCTCGATCACGCCGCGCTGCTGCGGAATGACGTCAACCCAGTTGTCCGGGCCGGGCTCATCCACGGGCGCGCGGACGATGCGGTAGCGCGGCGCCTCCACGTTGGTTTTCAGGTAGAGCATGCCGTCGTACGTGTCGCCGCCGGTCAGGCCGTCCTGCCCCTCGACGATCGGCCGGAACGACTCACGGGACCCGGCCGGCCGGATGTACAGGTCGTTCTTTGCCCAATCAACCGTGCGGCCGAGCAGGACGTATCGGCGGTCCGAGGTGAGCGACACGCTCAACATTTCCTCCTTCGTTCGCAGGTCGCCGATGACCAGCGGATCGTTGCGCCAGTTGTCGCCCAGGCGGTGGTGGTAGAGCTTCTTGTAGTAGTTCTCGTCTCCTTCCGGCACCGTGCCCGGCTCGGGATAGCGGGTGTAGAGGAATCCCTTGTAGTCCGGGTCCCAGGCAATGCTGCTGTATCGCGTGTGCGGAATGACGTCGTCCAGGTGTCGCCCGGTGACCACGTCAAGCACGTAGAGCGTACTCTTCTCCGAGCCGCCCTCGCTCTTGCCGTATGCGATCAGGGACGCATCCGGCGTCGGCCGCATCCAGTCCAGGGCCACGGTGCCGTCTTCGCTCCACGTGTTGGGATCCAGGATCGGACGGGCGGGCGCGGTGTGGCTCCCGTCGCGGACAAAGACCACCGCCTGGTTCTGGTTGCCCTCTCGCTTGCGGAACAGGTATCGCGTCTGGTACACGGCGGGCCGGGAGATCTGCGTGTACGTCAGCAGCTCCGTCAGCCGCTTCTCCAGGTGCGGGCGGTGCGGGGCGGCGTCGAGGAACGTTCGGGCGTATCGGTGCTGGGCGGCCAGCCAGGCGTCGACCTCCGGGTCGTCTTCGTTTTCCAGCCATCGGTACGGGTCGGCAACCTGCACGCCGTGGATCGTCTCCACGACGTCCAGCCGCTTCGTCTGCGGGGCGGTCTGGCATCCCGCCGTAACGAGCCCCGTCACCAGCAGCACCGATATGCGATCGACTCTCCGCACGTTGCTACACATGGCAGCATCCTCGACAAAACCACCTACTGCAGCCGGCGCGTCCGGCCACCCGCAGCGCACTATGCGGCGCGAGCTTCCATCGGGCAAGACGGCACGTCGTAAGAACCACCGTATCCGCGAAAGATTTTGTCAGACGTCATGAGAGCGCGCACCGCCATGGCGGCACCGGCTTCTTTCCGCGTCGAGCGGTGTTGTGCTGGGGGGACGCCCGTACGCGGCGTGGCCGGAGCCTCGTTGTGCTTTGCCCGCGCGGGCTCGCTGTCGCGAGTTGCCGCCGGGCGGATCGCAGCAAGGGCCTGTTCTGGGCCGATTGCCCGCGGCCCGCTCCCAAGCGGCACGATGAGCCCACCGGCGCGCGTGGGCATCGGGGCCAGTGGATCGCGCTGGAGGGGTGTACGAATTCGCCCATTCATGCAATGCATAATGCACACATAAGATGCAGAACCCATATCTCACTGTATTCCATAAGGTTGCGGCATTTGTTGCACATAATGATGAGCATTGGTGTCCATATTTGGAGTAGAGTGTGAGGAATATTGGCAACCATATGGGTCTTGGACCGAAGAGATATGTTGCATTGACAAGCATAATAAGCTATAGTGTCCGTCACTATGATCAGCGCAGACAACAACTCCTTTTCCAAGCGGGATCGCCAGGCGGTCATTGCCAGCGCGGTGCGCAACGAGCGGGTCGCCACCCAGGGCCAGTTGCTCGATCGTCTCCGCGCCCATCGGATCGCGGTCAACCAGTCCACGCTCAGCCGTGACCTGGCCGAGCTGGGCATCCGAAAGGCCGGCGGTCAGTACGTCATGGCGGAGCCGGGTGACGCGTCCGCCCCGCAGCTCAGCTTCGCGGCGGCGGTACGTCGTTTCACAACCTGTGGGCCGCACATGGTCGTGATCACCACGGGGCAGGGGCAGGCCCAGCCCGTGGCGGTGGCGATTGATGCGGCGAAAGACTCCAGCATCGTCGGCACCCTGGCCGGCGACGACACCCTTTTCATTGCCACCAAGAACCGGCGGACACAGGCCGTGGCCCTGCGACGCCTCGAACAGTGGTTTGGAGACAAGCATGAGCGTTAAGAAATGCGTTCTGGCCTACTCCGGCGGGCTGGATACGTCCGCCATCATTCCCTGGCTGATTGACCGGGGGTATGAGGTCCACGCCGTTCTGGTCGACGTGGGCCAGGAAGAGGATCTGCCCGCCCTGTGCGGAAAGGCCCTGGCCATGGGCGCCAGGACGGCCCTCGTCTCGAACGCCCGGCCGCTGATGTTCAGCACGGTCATTCCGATGGCGATCGGATTGGCCGCTCGCTACGAAGGCACCTACCGCCTGGGCACCGCCCTGGCGCGTCCGTTTATTGCGCTGGCGCAGGTGGCCCGGGCGAAGGAACTGGGCGGCGCCACGCTCATTCACGGGGCGACGGGCAAGGGTAATGACCAGATCCGGTTTGAGTTCGCCTACCGAACGCTGGCTCCGGAGTGCCCCGTGCTCGCCCCCTGGAAGGTCTGGGAGTTCGGCGGGCGGGTCGACCTTGTCAACTATCTGCGAAGCAAGGGCTACGAGGATCACTACGACGTCGCCAAGGACTACAGCCTGGACGAGAACCTCTGGCACCTGAGCATCGAGGGCGGCCCGCTGGAGGACGCGACGGCGTTCGTGGATGCGGACGAGATCATGGCGAAGATGGCGGACCGCTTCGGCGGCGCCAAGTCCGGGGGGGCGGGCCCGTCTCAGGTGGACGTGACCTATGAACAGGGCGTGCCGGTGGCCCTCAACGGGGAGCGGCTGCCCTTGGCAGATATTGTTTCGCGGTTGAACACCACGTATCGTCACGCCTCGTGGGCCTGGGACGTGGTGATCGAAAACCGCTACACCGGCATCAAGTCCCGCGGCATCTACATCAACCCGGCGGCCACGCTGCTGCAGACCGGGGCCGACGACCTGGCCCGCACCTGCCTGAACAAGCCGTCGTATGACCGGTACGTCCAGCTTGGCGCCGAGTACGGCGCGATGCTCTACCGCGGCGAGTATTTCTCCGACCAACGGGAGATTCTGGAAACCACCGGTCGGGCCCTGATGGCCCACCTCAACGGGACCGTGACCCTGCACCTGAAGCCGCGTGTGTACTCTGCGCGGATCCTGGCCGAACGCCCGCTCTTCCGCAAGGATATTGCCACGTTCGAGAAGAGCCACGACTACTCACACGCGGACGCCGAGGGCTTCATCCGGCTGAGCTGGCTGCTGACCATCGGGCGAACGAGCAGGGAAAACGGCTATGCAGACGCTCTGGAAACAGGATTCGGCGTTGGATCCGGCCTTTGCGGAGATCAACCAGTGTCTGAAGGAGGACTGGTTTCTTCTTCCGCATGAGTTGAAGCTGCAGCGCGTCCATGCCCACGCCTTGTGGGGCACCGGGATCCTCACCGCCGACGAGCTGGCGGAACTCAACCGCGGGCTCGACGCCATCGCGGCGGAGTTTGAGTCTGTGCCGTGCCCGGACAGCGACGCCGAAGACCTCCACACCTGGGTGGAGGCCCTTCTGACGGAGAAAGCAGGACCGGCCGGCAAAAAGATTCACACGGCCCGGTCCCGCAACGACCAGGTCGCCACGCTGCTGAAGATGTACGTGATCGTCGCGGGCGAGGAATTGAGCGGCCGGTTGCGCCGCCTCATCGGGGTCACGTGTCAGCGAGCCCAGGACTGGGCGGACCTGGTCTTCCCGCTCCACACGCACACCCAGTTCGCGGCGCCCGGCAGCGTGGGGTTCTGGGTGCTGCGGTACGCGACGGCGTTTGACCGCATTCGACGGCACGTGGACTTTTGCGTACGCGAATGGCGCCGGCACTGCCCGCTGGGCGCCGGGGCGGTGGCGGGTTCGTCCATCCCCATCGATCGGCGGTTGCAGGCGGAGGGGCTGGGGTTCGACCGACCGTCGCCCAACGCCCTGGAGGCCACGTCAACCCGGGACGAGTGCGTCGAAATGCTGGCCTTGGCCGCCCAGGTGGCACTGCACCTGCAATCGCTCGCGGCCGACGTGATTCTGTTCAGCCAGACGCCGTTGGGGTGGACGCGGTACCCCGCGCCGTTCGGCACCGGGTCGTCCATGATGCCCAACAAGCAGAATCCGGACGCCATGGAACTGCTTCGCGGGCACGGGACCGCGGTCCTGAGCGCGCACGGACAGGCGTTGACGTTGCTCAAAGGGCTGTGCGGCGGGTACAACCGAGACCTGCAGTGCATCAAGCCGCTCGTCCGCCAGACGGTGGAAACGCTGTCCGTGCTTTGCCGCCTGGCGGAGGCGTTTCTGGAACAACTGGAGTTCGATCGGGAGCGGATCACCGCATCTCTGGCGGAAGGGGGGATCGGGGCCACGCTGCGCATGGAGCAGAAGGTGCTGGAAGGGCTGCCGCTGCGGGAGGCCCACCACGCGGTGGCGGCCGACGTGCGGACCGGAGGCGAAGCGGCCCTGGCCGGCGACGTCGGGTCCGCCGCCCGATACCAGACCATCGGCAGCGCATCCCCCGTGGAGACCCGCCGCGCGGCGGCGGAACTGCTTCGCGCTCTGGGCTGACAACGGATTGACGAACGTGATTTCGAACCATGCTCCTCCGGCGGGAGGCCGGGGGACCGTAATGAACGTCCGGCGGATCGTCGTGAAAGTCGGCAGCGCCGTCATCTCCGACAAGGGGCGGCTGCTGCCCGACGTCATCGCAGAAATGGCGCAGCAGGTTGTGGACCTGCGCCGCCGCGGATACGAGATCGTGATGGTCGTTTCCGGGGCGGTGGCCGCCGGGTACGAGCCCCTGGGCATGCCCAGGCCACCATTGGCCGTCGTGGAGCGCCAGGCGGCGGCGTCCGTGGGGCAGCATCGGCTGGTCACGATGTTCGCGGAGGGCTTCGCGAAGCACCACTTCCAGGTTGCCCAGTTGCTGATGTCGGCGGACGACATCGAGAACCGGCGGCGGTTTCTCTCCGCTCGGCACACGCTGCTGGAACTGCTGTGGCGCGGCGTGGTGCCCATCATCAACGAAAACGACGCCCTGTCCGACGACGAAGACAAGGTCGGTGACAACGACCATCTGGCGGCCCTTGTGACCAACGTGGTTTCCGCCGAACTGCTCGTCATTCTCAGCACGGTCGAGGGTCTCTGCGCCGACGGCGGGGCCGGACCGGTGATCCCGGAGGTGGAAGTCGGCTCGGAGATCGAGCATCACATCCGCGGCAAGCTTTCCAGCACGGGCGTCGGGGGCATGAAGGCGAAGGTCTCCGCCGCCCGGCTGGCGGCCTTCTGGGGCGTGCCCACCATCATTGTCGACGGCCGCCGACCGGGGCTCGTGGTTCGCCTTCTGGCCGGCGAGCGCATTGGCACCATGTTTGTTCCGCGGACGCACCGTATCACGCAGCGCAAGCGGTGGATCGCCTTCCGGAACCGCTCCATCGGAGCGGTGGTCGTCGACGCCGGCGCCCGCCGGGCAGTGGTCGGCAAGGGCGCCAGCCTGCTTCCCTCCGGCGTCACCGGCGTAGAAGGCAAGTTCCCCATGGGCGCCCGGGTCGACATCCGCGACGAAACAGGCGACGTGTTCGCGGTGGGCCTGGTGTCGTACTCCTCGGAGGACATCTTCCGCCTCCGCGGCCACAAGGCCAGTGAGATCAAGAACATTCTCGGCTATGAGTACGTGCAGGAGATCATCCACCGCGATGACCTCGTGCTCACCCGTCAGATGGAGCTGGAGGACGCCGGCCGGCCGCTGCCGGCTTCGCAGATTGCTGAGGCGCCCCGGCCGGGATCGGAAGGAGCAGACCCGTGACCCCCGACATGCGCGACATTGCCAGGCAATCGAAGGCGGCGGCCGCCGTGGTCGCCACCCTTTCCACGGATGCCAAGAACGCCTGTCTGCTGGATCTGGCGGATCGGCTGTCCCGCTCTGGTGACGCCATTCGTGCTGCCAATGGAAAGGATCTTGCCGTCGCCCGGGATGCCGGCCTGGGAGACGCCAAGCTTCGCCGCCTGGCCCTGACCGAGACGGCCATCCGCCAGATGGCCGACGGATTGCGGCAGGTTGCATCGTTGCCCGATCCCGTGGGGCAGGTCACGCGGAACTACACCGTTCCCAGCGGCCTGACGGTTCGGAAAGTGCGTTGCCCGATCGGTGTGATTCTTATGATCTACGAGGCCCGGCCAAACGTCACCGTGGATGCCTTTGCCCTGTGCTTCAAGGCCGGCAACGCCTGCATCCTCAAGGGGGGTCGGGAGGCCATCCATTCCAACGAAGTCCTGGCCCGCCTGGCCCACGATGCCCTTCAGGCGAAACGGGTCCCGACCGGCGCCCTGGCCCTGCTCACCACCTCGGATCGCGATGAGATCCGCGAGTTGCTCACGTACGAAGAGTACATCGATCTGGTGATTCCGCGCGGCGGCGCTTCGCTGATTCGTTTCGTGCATGAGCACTCCCGCATCCCCACCGTGCAGCACTTCCACGGCGTCTGCCATGTGTACGTGGATGAGGCCGCCGACCTGGGCAAGGCGCTGGAAATCTGCGCGACGGCCAAGACGTCCGCGCCGGCCACCTGCAACGCGGCCGAGTGCATTCTGATCCACGAGAACGTGGCGAAGACGTTTGTGCCGCGCCTCGTCGAACGCTATGTGCGCGACGGCGTGGAGGTTCGCGGCGACGAGACCGTATGCTCGCTGGCGGCCGGAAATGCCAGACCCGCCGCGGAGGACGACTGGGGCCGCGAGTTCCTCGACCTGATCGTGGCCGTCCGCGTCGTGCCGGACCTGGACGCCGCCGTCGGCCACATCCACCGCTACGGCTCGAACCATACCGATGCCATCGTCACGGAGGACGGGATCGTGGCCGGCCGGTTCCTGAACCGTGTGCAATCGTCCTGCACGCTGGTGAATGCCTCGACCCGCTTCAACGACGGCTTCCAACTCGGCCTTGGCGCGGAGATCGGCATCAGCACGTCGAAGATCCACGCCTACGGCCCGATGGGTCTCGAGGAACTGACCGCGCAGCGATACCTGGTCCGCGGCAGCGGGCAAACCCGCTGAGACGGCGACTGCGGGAGTCGGTAATCAGGAACCTGCATCCCGGGTGCGACGTCGCATCAGTTGCTCAGAGTCAGGAAGTTCTTCAGCAGGGTGTAGCCCTGCTCCGTGAGGAAGCTTTCCGGGTGGAACTGCACTCCCTCGATCGGCATCCGGGTGTGCCGGATGCCCATCAGTTCGCGCCGGTCGGTCCAGGCGCTGACCTCAAATTCCGCCGGTATCGAGTCCGGCTCGACGGTCAGCGAGTGATATCGTGTGGCCACGAAGGGGTTTGTCAGCCCCGTAAAAATCGTCTTGCCGTCGTGGAAGATCTCGCTCGTCTTGCCGTGCATCAGGCGCTCCGCCCGCACGATCGTTCCGCCGAACGCCTGCCCGATGCACTGGTGTCCCAGGCATACCCCCAAAATCGGCACCTTCCCCGCCAGACGCCGGATGATGTCCATGCTGTTGCCCGCCTGGTCCGGCGTACAGGGGCCCGGCGAGACGATCAGGTGGGTGGGGCGGAGGGCTTCCACCTCCACCGCCGTGAGGGCGTCATTCCGGCGGACCTCCATCCGCCGACCGGCGTCCAACTCGCCGATCCGCTGGACGAGGTTGTACGTAAAGGAATCGTAGTTATCGATGATCACGATCATGGGGGCAGAACGTATCACGGACGCTGTCCCCCGGCAACGGCGATGCATCGGGCGGCGCCAACCCACAATGGGGCGGGCGGTTAGGAGCAATGACGCGGGAACCGGCCGCCCCCGGATTCCTCGTGCAGTGAGTCTTTCAAGACACACTTTATCCTGGCGTGGGTTCGCGATCCGGTGGTTCTGTGGACAAAATGTATTGCTGACAGGTACGGGGGCGGGGTTGCGTCTCTATGGATGGTCATGACCATGCCGGCCACAGCCGAGTTTGATCCCGAGGTCTCGATCGTGGACGCCGTTCGTGACGGCGACCGTCGGGCGTTTGAGGACTTGGTGCGTGGCAACGACCGGTGGGTCCGCGGCGTCGTGTTTGGCGTCGTGGGCGATCCGGATGGGACGGATGATGTGGTTCAGCAGGTGTGGGCGACCGTCTGGAGTCGGATTCCCGAGCTGCGGGACACCCGCGCATGGCGCGTCTGGCTGTACCGGCTGGCCCGCAATGCGGCGATCGACGCCCAGCGGGACCGCCGCCGAGGTCCGCGAGTGCAAACGCCCGTGCCGGAGGCCTCCACGGACTCGTCGATGACGCCGGCCTACGCCTTGTCGCGCACCGAGCGGCATCAACGGGTGTTGGAGGCCATCCGGAACCTGCCGGCCCTGTATCGCGAGCCGTTTGTCTTGCGACACGTGCAGGACTGGTCGTACCGGAAGATTGCGGAAGCGATGGGCATTCCCGTGGATACGGTGGAAACGAGACTGGTCAGGGCGCGTCGCCAACTTCGGGTTGCCCTGGATGGAAAGGTGTAAGCCATGTTTCCATCAGACGAGCGTCTGGAAAGACAGATGAACCGAAGCCTCGACGGAGAGCTCAGCCCGGATGAGCAGATCGAGTTGGATCGTGCGCTCATCCGCTCGCCGGAGCAGCAGGAGGCGTACCGGCAGTTGCAGCGTTTGGATGACGCGGCCGCATCGGTCCTGCAGTCCCTGTTTCCCGAGGCCCAGCCGGTGCGAACGTTGCTCCTGCCGGAACGCCGGCCCGAGCGACGCATGCGACGACTCTGGTGGTCCGCGCCGATCGCCCTGGCGGCCGCCGCGGCGATCGCGGTGTTGGTCCTTCCCCGAACGCCCGCTCCGCAGGGTTCCGGCCTGCCGGGGGCCGTTGCCGAGCACGGCGAACGCCCTGTGCCGGTGCACGCGGGCGGCGACGCACAGGCGTCTGAGGCTCTTGCGAATTCCGACCTGAATCAACCGCTCAGGCGCGTGCAAAATCCACGGCTCGACCGCCGGATCGATCGCGACTGGATTGCCGTGCGGGGAGCGGACGGAAATATCTACTGGCTTGAAGTGGATCGCCAACGAACGTTTGAGGATCCCGAGACCCACGACGGCGCCATTCGGCTCGTCGGCGGAGGGCTCTGATCCTCCTTTCTTCCAAGGAGCAAGACCATGTTTCTTTCATCGAATCGAGTTTGCTCCGCGGCCGGCCTAGTGAGCCTGCTTGTGGCTCCGCTGGTGACGGCATCCGTCGCGCAGGCCGCCTGGCTGGGCGTCCAACTGCAACCGGTGCCCGCCCCGCTGGCCGCCCACGTCAACCTGACGGACGGGGGCCTGCTGGTGGAGAATATCATGCGTGACGGACCTGCCGATCGCGCCGGCCTGGACCGCTGGGACATCATCACGGCGGTGGACGGGCAGCCGGTGACCTCGGACCTGGCGGCGTTCACCGCGGTCATCCAGGGCAAATCCGCTGGCGATACGATCACCGTGTCGTACATTCATGCCGGACAACCGCAGGCGGCGACGGTCACGCTGGACGAGCGGCCGGACGCCTTCGGCGAGCCGGAATGGAAACACGCCCCGGAGCTGCACGACATCCTTCAGGAGCGCATTCGCGTGCGGGGCCACACGTTGACGAAGGACGACAAGGGAAACTGGATGCTGCAGAACATTCTCGACCTTCCCGAGGCGCTACCGCTTCCCGGCGACCTGAAGGAGTTCTTCCAGGACGTCACCATGCACGTGTCGGTCAGTGGCGCCGAAGGGGGCCATCGCGTCAGCATCGCCAGAGAGGAGCCGGACGGGGAGAGGGTACAGGTGATAATCCAGGGTGATGAACCGATCCTCGTCCGTCGCACGAAGACCATCGGCGGGAAGGAATCGACGACCGAAGAAACGTACGCGGACCTGGACGCGTTGCGCCAGGCGGCTCCGGAAGTGTACGAAATGCTGAACGGCACCCGGCAGCGAGGGATGCTTCGGATGGGTCCTTTCGGTCCCGACATCGATCCGCGCGCCCTGAAACTGGAGAGCCTCAAGCGTATGGAGAGTCACCTGGACCAGTCCGGCCAGGCTCTGGCCGACTACCTGAGCACGCTGACCCGGACACTTGATTCCGGTACGATCGGCCTTGGAGGCAACAAGGCCATGACGGTCCTCCCTCATCCCTTCCGTTCCTCGGAGACGTCGAGTTTCGCGTTCCGCGTTCAGGCTGACGGACAGATCGAGGTCACGCGCCGGATCGGCGACTCCGATCTGACGGACGTGTATCGCGACGAAGAGGATCTGAAGACCCGCGATTCCGCCATGTACGAGCGGTACCGGAATCTGCGATCCCCCGTTGACGCAGGGGCGCAGCGCTGACCGGAGAGGCTGGCAGATATCGGACAATCGACTTCCGCGTCTGCGGCGTGCGGCCGGGCCGTCTCTGAGAATGGGATGCCCGGCCGTAACTCTTTTTTTTTGAATGTTTTGCGCAATAATTCGACGACTGGGATCCGGCGTCAAGTGTCTGTTTCGCGCATTAAATGCGCGAATCCGGACTTACCGCTTCCGCATAACGGAGTGCGCTCGTTACCGGACGATGATCGCTACCTGGGACCATCGAATCGTCGTTACAGTCGTACCTAATATGCCCCATTTTAACAGCGCAAACTGGCCTGAAACCCATGCCGAGGGCTGATCCAACTCCGCGTATCCACATTTCAACCGACTCCTCATGGAAGAATGGAAGTATATTTAAATAAAGCTATTAGCTGTTTGTCATCCATCTCCTGAAAAGTGGTACTTCAGGATTCGTCCACCGTCGATACACACCAAACTCTTCCCATATACATCAAAGTCCCCAGATTACCAAAGTCCTTTACATCGCCAGTTTATGTGGTATCTATGAGGATGTCAGATCACCGGACTCGGTAAGTTGTGACCCACGGACAGGGAGAATGTTGCATGAAGCAGACCAGCGATCCGATCGGGAAGGCGTGGAAGCGGTACTTGAAATCCCGCGACATTGAGATGCGCAATGAGATTGTGGTGCACTACAGTCACCTGGTCCACACGCATGCCGCAAGGCTATCGCGGAAGCTGCCGGCGCAGATTTCATACGATGAGATCGCCAGCGCCGCGTTCGATGGTCTGATCGAGGCCGTGGAAGCCTATGACCCCAAACACAAGGCCAAGTTCGAGACGTTCTGCCAGCAGCGAATATCCGGTGCGGTGATGGACTGGCTGCGGTCTCTGGATCCTCAGTCGCGCACGGTGCGGACGTTCGAGAAGCGCCAGATGCACGTCCGGGAGATGCTGGACGCCGAGTTCGGCCATGCCCCCAGCCATGCGGAGATCGCCAAGCGAATGGGGGTGTCCCAGGCCCGATACGACCACCTCTGCCGCCTTTCCCAGCTCGGCAAGGAAATCCACTTCAGTGCCATGGAACCCCAGAACGACCGCACCGCCCGCGGAAGCGGACGATCGTGGGACGTGGGGGATCCGAAGCAGGAGGACCCGACCTCGCCGGTCACGCGTGAGATGCTGACCGACTACATCACCCGCGGGCTGTCGCGGGAAGAACGGCTGGTTCTGGTCCTCTATTACTACGAGGACCTCACCATGGCGGAGATCGGGCTTGTCTTGAACCTGTCCGAATCGCGGGTCAGCCAGATCCATAAGGAAATCCTGGGTCGCCTCCGGCAGCGGTTCGGCACGACCCTGACCGAAGAACTCGTCGCCTGAAGCCGATCCGAACGGCCTGATCTTTTTTTGACCCGGCTTGTGAAATCGTTCTCCAGCGGTTCGATTCCGAGGGCCGATCTGGAGCCGAGGCCGCCCCAGCGTTCCTTGCTTGATCGGGCATTGAGCTGGACATACCATCGCCGCCATGGAGCGGAACGTCCGGCTTCTCATTGCGTACGACGGCAGCGGGTACCACGGCTGGCAGGTGCAGCAGGGGCTTCTCACCATCCAGGGACTGCTCGAGCAGGCGGCCCGGCGGGTGTGCCGGCACCAGGTGGCGATCGTGGGAAGCGGCCGGACGGACGCGGGCGTCCACGCGGCCGGGCAGGTGGCCCACCTCAAAACCACATGCACCATCCCGGCCAACAACCTGCGGCGAGCCATTGGCGCGCGGCTCCCCAAGGACATCTCGCTCGTTGACGTGAGCGACGTTTCCCCGGCCTTCCACGCCCGGCGCGACGTGGTTCGCAAGCTCTACCGCTACCGCATCCACGCCGCACCGGGGCGCCCGGTGAGCCGTACGGCGCAGCGCTATACCTACCATTTCTGGAACCCGCTGGACGTCGAGCGGATGCAGGCGGCGGCCCGGCACTTCGTGGGGTGCATGGACTACAGCGCGATGGCCACCAAGGGCTGCGAACGGGAAACCATGGTCCGCACCGTACTGCGGTGCGATGTCCATCGCGACCTGGACGAGATCATCGTCGACGTGCTCGGCAAGGGATTCCTCTACAACCAGGTCCGCAACATGGTCGGCACCCTGATTGAGATCGGTCGCGGACGGTGGGAACCGGATCACCTGCGATTGATCCTGGAGAGCCGCAACCGGAGCGAGGCCGGTCCGACGGCGCCGGCCCGCGGGCTGTCCCTCCAATGGGTCCAGTATCCGGCTGAACTGCTGGATCCGACGTACCTGCCCCCGGGCTGGCTGGACGCGGCGACAGAGGCGGCAACGAGACAGGGCCCGTCGCCTGCGGACCCCGGCGCGGAGGCGGAATGACCGGGCATGCACATCTGCCATGTCATCACGCGGCTGATCATCGGAGGGGCCCAGGAGAACACGCTGCTCACGTGCGAAGGGCTGGTCCGGCGCGGGCATGAGGTGACGCTGGTGGCCGGGCCGGATACCGGGGCGGAGGGGACGCTTTGGCCGTGGGCGCAGGATTGCTGCACCCGCGTAGTTCGCATCGCTTCGTTGCGCCGCAATATCCACCCGCTGGATGATCTGCGCTGCGTTGGGGACCTGGCGCGCTGCTTCCGCGAACTGGCCCCCCAGGTCGTGCATACGCACAGCAGCAAGGCGGGGATTGTCGGGCGGTGGGCGGCGGTCCGGGCGGGCGTGCCGGCCATCCTCCACACCATTCACGGAATGAGTTTCAACCGGACACAGCGCTGGTCCGTGCGGACGCTGTACCGATTGCTGGAACGTCACGCGGCCCGGCACACGCACGCCCTGGTGAGCGTGGCCGACGCGATGACGGAGCAGGCGGTCGCCGCCGGCATCGCCCCGCGAGAGAAGTTCACCACGGTCTATTCCGGAATGCGGACCGAGTGGTTCCGGCCGGATCCCGAGATGCGGTGCCAGGTTCGCGCGGAATGGGGCGTGTCGCCGCAGGACGTGGTCGTTGGCACGGTGGCCCGGCTCTTCAAGAACAAGGGATACGATGAACTGGCGCCGGCGGTGCCGCGGGTGCTTGAGAAAGCGCCGCAATGCTTCTTCGTCTGGGTCGGCGGGGGTCCCCAGCGGCGGCGGTACGAGATGATGCTGGAGGGCAGTGGCGTTCGGGATCGCGTCCGGTTCATCGGGCTGGTGGCGCCGGCCGGAATCCCGCGACTGCTGAACGGCTTTGACCTGCTGGTGCATACGTCGCGGTGGGAGGGGCTACCCCGCGCGGCCGTCCAGGCCCTGCTGACGGAGGTGCCGGTCGTCGCGTATCCGATCGACGGGACCCCGGAGGTGGTGATTCCGGACAAGACCGGGCTGCTGGTCAAGGCGTTTGACTTCGAGCCGTTGGCCGACGGCATCGTGGAGTTGGCCAACGCACCGACCCGTCGGCAGAACATGGGTCGGTATGGCCGGACGCTCTGCCTGAACCGGTTCGACCACGAGGCGATGGTGGAGAAAATCGAGTCACTGTACGAGACGGTTGTGGCGGGGAGGGATCGAGGGATCCAGGGATCGAGGGGCTGAGGGATCCAGGGATTGAGGGGCCGGGGATCGGGGGATGGGGGGAGCCTGTGGAATCTGCGGCGAGGGGTGGCAGCTTGGTTGGGCCGGAGACAACGGCGCGGGCCCTTGAGCGTCATCGGTGTGCGAAATGTGTTGCGTGTCGCCGCTTGCTCATGGCACCCGGCGCCACGACATCTGGGCTGCACGTGGGGCTCCGATGGTCGACGCGGGCGAACCTCCGGCCGCTCGACACCCTTGATCGATGTACCCCCAAAGGGTACGATTGCACCCGAAATGGGTACGCCGATGCCCAACGAGCCCGCCTTGGCAGCCTTGTTCGGAAAAACCCGACGGGCCGTCCTGGCACTTCTTCTCGGACGCCCGGACGAATCCTTCTATGTCCGACAGGTCGTTCGCGCGGCCGGTGTCGGCCAGGGCACGGTTCAGCGTGAGCTGGAGCAACTGGCGCGAGCCGGAATCGTTCGGCGGTTCACCCGGGGGCGCCAAGTCTACTTCCAGGCCAATGCCGACTGTCCGATCTTCCCCGAGCTCCGCGGAATCGTGTGGAAGACGGTCGGTCTGGTCGATGTCCTGCGCAACGCGCTCGACCCGCTCGTCAAGCGAATCACCCTGGCCTTCGTCTACGGCTCCGTCGCCCGCGGCGAGCAGCGGCCGGGAAGCGATATCGATCTTTGCGTCGTTGCGCAGATCAGCTTTGCTGAGCTTGTGGACGCCCTCGCACCGGCGCAGAAGACGTTGGCGCGTGAGATCAATCCTACGGTCTATCCGGCCAATGAGTTCCAGCAGAAGCTGGCCTCCCACCATCACTTCGTCTCGCGGATTGCAGAAGGCCCCAAGCTGTTCATCGTTGGAGATGAGCGTGAGCTTGCGAGACTGGGAGAGTAATGGCTGGCTTGTTTCTCACGCGCCCAGTCGCGAGGAAATCGCAGACTTGCTGGCGGTCGTCGATCGCGATCTGGGCGATGCGCAGACACCGGGCCTGAGCACGGATTGGCGGTTGAATATCGCGTACAATGCCGCGCTCCAGGCAGCGACCGCCGCCCTGGCCGGCGCCGGCTTTCGCGCCACCAGGGAATCTCACCACTACCGCGTCATTCAGTCGCTGGAACTCACGATCAAGGCGGATGCGGCCTTGGTCCTTCAACTCGATCGATTTCGCAAGAAGCGTAACATCGGCGGCTACGAACGGGCCGGCGCCGTGTCCGACCAGGAGGCCGCAGAAATGCTGGCGCTGGCGTTGCGGGTGCGCCACGACGTGGCCGCCTGGATCGAGAGGACCCACCCAGACCTGCTTTAGAGGATCGCCACCATCGAGAAGGTGCCGTTCGACGTTTTCATTGTTGGCTCTCCGATCGGGCAAGTCCGTGGTTGAGTACATCCGGCTACGGGTGGGTGAACACGAGCTGGAACACCGCGAAGTCGGTCAGGTCCACGTCGAAGTCAAGGTCGAAATCGAAGACTTCGAGGCACTCGTCGAAGGGCGGCAGCGCGTCCGGGCCGGAGAAACGGAGGCAGACCTCCAGCAGGGCGTAATCTTCCAGGTCCACGTCGCAATCACCGAAGAAGTCGCCGAACGGGCCCGGGTATTCGTGCGCCCCGATGTCCACGTTGCACCAGGCGATCCGCGGGAGGCCGTCCAGGTCGAAATCCCCGAAGGCGTAGGCGTTGTCGCCGGCGTCGATGCCGGGCGAGCCCGGCAGCAGATGAACGTCGCCGGGATCATCATCGGGCGTGCCCCACACGCCGTCCGGACCGGGGTCGGGCGTCTGCACGAAGCGCGGGTCGACGGAGATATTGCCGTCGGTGCCGGTGGGGTCGCTGTGGAAGCCGGAGTAGTTGTACTCGTCGTTTCCAAACACGCAGTTGTGACGCAGTGTCAGTGTCCCGTCGATGCGATGAACTCCCGAGGAGTTGAACGCCATAAGGTTGTCCACGGCCGCCGGCGCGGCTGAGTACGAGAAGCATCCACCGCCCTGAATCGCTCGGTTTCCCGTTACCGTGTTGTTCACAATGATGGCCGAAGAGTACTTGACGTACATGCCACCCCCGAATCTCGGCGCGCTGTTTCCCGTAAGGGTGTTGTTCGCGATTACCGCAGGCGACAGAACCAGGCAGAGTCCACCGCCATCGTTCTCATGAAACTGGTTGCCCAAAACCGCATTGTTGCTGATTCTACAATTCGCAATCGTCGGGGCGGACTCGACTGAGTATAGACCACCCCCCGCCACCAGGCCGCCAACGGGAGCCGTCGCGGCGGCCCTGTTGTCGGCGATCGTGGAGTCTGTAATCGTGCACGTTGAGTAACCTACGAACAGACCTCCGCCGCATTCCGCAAAATTTCCGGAGATACGGACTTTGTCCATCGTGGCTGATGCGGAATGCAGGTACATCCCACCGCCCTCGCGGAAGGCAAAATTGTTGGCCACCGTCGTGTTCACAACCGTGGGCGAAGAGTTGTGCAAATACACGCCACCGCCGACGTAGGAAGTGGCGTTCCCCGTGACCGTGTCGTTGGCGATCGTCGGAGACGAGGAGTCGCAGTGGATCCCGCCGCCGTACGGCCCGGATCCATTGCGGATGGTGAAGCCGTCGATGCGGGTATTGTTCGTCGCCCCCGAAGGCGACGTGACCACGCTGCCGTTCCGGTTGCCGTCCAGGATGGTCTGGTTGGCCGTCAGGTGGCGGTCGGCAAGGTTGAAGGTGGCCGGGTCCTCGGTGCCGGCGAAGCCGCCGTAGAGGCCCACGCCCAGGGCGAGGGTGATGTTCTCCACGTACGTGCCGGCCGCCACCCAGACCTGGTCGCCGGGCTGGGCGGCGTTCAGGGCCGGCTGGACGGCGGTGTAGGCGTCGGCCCAACTGCTTCCGCCGCCGGCCCCGGTGGCGGACGCGTCGACGAAGATCACCGTCTGCGCGGCGGCGGGGGTCAGACTTGCGCTGAACACGAGGACAGCGAGGACAGCGAGAACAGTCAAGAAGCTCGTTCCCTTTGGTGCTGCCATGCTCCTTCTCCTCATTGGTTGCTGTCAAGGATCGGGCGGGCAGACGGCTCGTCCGTGGCGTAACCCATTCACGCCATGATCGGATTGTACCTATTTACACAACCCGGAAGCAACGGGGCAGCCGCAGTCGGCGAGGGAGATTCTGCTCGGTGGTGAGCCAAAAGACGCGAGGACCCAAGGTTGCGGCACGGGAGTGCCCTGGATGGGCGGGTTGGTCAGGCGGTCGCCTTCAGCGCGTCCGGCGCAGGCCGGGCGTTCTGCTGCTTCGGCGAAGGCCTCAGCGAATCGGCAACGACACCGGTTCGTCGCGGCGGAGTTTGGGCCAGAAAAGCTGCGGGTTGCGGGCGAACAGCTCGCGGACGGCCGACCAGTCGGGCAGGTACACGACGTCGTTCACCCGTTTGGGCGAGTCGCGATCCAGCATGATCGTGAACAGCTTCTGTTTCGAGTACGCCTTGCGGTCGTGGCTGCGATCTCCGATGCCGATGTTCACCGCCTCGAAATCATCCTGCAGGTCATCGAGGCGCTCACGCTTGTAGTCGCGCGGGGACCAGGAATGCCGGTCCACGTCCCACGCGAGCACGGGGCCCGCGGGAAAGCCGTGCCGCTGGAGCCATTCCCGCGTCTTGGGGATCAGTTCACGAGGCCGGGTGGTCAGGTACACGACGTGGAATGACTGGGCCAGTTCGCGAAGCACCTCCGGCGCATCCGGCATGGGCTGCGATGTTTCGGTGCCGGAGCGGGACAGCAGATCGCGCACGCGCGTGTCCGCCAGGGTATAGTCCACGTCCACCACCAGGATCGGCTCGTGCTTTCGCCACACGAACACCGTCGCGGCGGCCTCGGCGGCCCACACGCCGTCCCGGTCGTACGCGACCACCAGCCGGTGGGCTCCCGGCGCATCGAAGTCGTGCTTCACGCGGGCGTACCCTTCGTCGTTCGTCTCGTCATCGCCGATCGGCCGGCCGTCCAGGAAGAACCGGAGGCGCTTGTCGTCCGTGCCCCGGTTGAAGATGTACACGCCCCGGTATTCGAGCTTGGCGATCAGCGTGAGGTCGTCGCCCGCGCGGCAGACGTGGTCCTCCACGGTCAGGAAATACGGCGAGTGACAGGCACCAGCACTCATCATCACGGCGCACGCCGCCGCCCGGAGCAGGACGCGCCGTCGCACCGAGCGGGCGCTTAGTGCGGCGTCCATTTCCCGTCTTCCATTTCGGCCGGCGCAGGCGTCCGGCCGCGGTTGAAGAAGAAGTCCGGCAGGGAACGCCAGATGCCGACCGGGTGATACAGCATCTCCACCTCGCCGCGGCAGTTGTACCAGCAGGCCTGGCACGTGTTCCGCCGGGCCTCGGCCTTGAGGGCCCGGGTGATGTTCGCGGCGGAGTCACGATACAGGTTGGCCACGGGGTTGGACCGCTCTTCCACGCAGATGGCGATGTCGCCGGTGGAATCGATGTTGAAGAACGCTCGCCCGGCGCGGCAGCCGGGCACGCCGCCGTTGAGGGCCTCGTCAAACCGGCCCAGGAACGTGCGGTTGCTGAGAAAGTTCGGGTACCGGCTCTTGAGGTCGAGCAATTGCTGCGACACGTAGCCCCGCTCGTGTACAAAGCGGTCGCTGCCGGTCTTGCGCTGCCCGTAGGGCTGGACCATGAAATACGCATCGTGCTCGGCGGCCAGGCGCACCAGCGGCTCCATCTGGTCCAGATTGTCATGCAGCAAGACGGCCATCAGGTTGACCCGCTGGTAATCCTTCCGGCGGGCGCGGGCCAGGGTCGCCAGGGCGGCGACGGCCCGGTTGAACGCGCCGGGTCGACCGCGGGCCTTGTCGTGGCGGTCGGCGTCCGCGTAGTCGATGCTGACGGACACGCCCCACAGGCCCGCGTTGTAGAGGGCCTGGGCCAGGTCCGGCGTGACGTCCCAGCCGTTGGTGGTGATGAACGGCAGGTGGAACTTCGCGACGGCGGCGGCCACGTCCACAATGTCGTTCCGCAGCAGCGGTTCGCCGCCGGCCAGGGAGATCAGCATGGAACCCATCTGGGCGAGCTTCTGAGACCCCACCCGAATGTCCTCGAGGCTCTGCTCCGGGGCCAGGCCCATCGGGTCGCGCCAGTAGTGGCAGAACCGGCAGCGGAAGTTGCAGCGATACGTCACCTGCCACGTACACCACACCGGGTGCCCGCCGGACCACGCCCGATAGAGCCGGAACTTCTTCTGTGCCGTGGATAGCAAACCGCGCCTCCTCGCCATCCTCTGACCGGTTCGGCCCGAATGGTACGACATCCGCCGGACGGGCCGCAAGTGTGTGTGCGTGGATACTTTCGTTTCATTCCCGGGGGTCGGACGGGCCGGCGCCGGCCGACAGAGGCAACTGCCAGACGAGTCGCCCGCCCACAATGGTGTGGGTCGCCCGGATGTCGAGCATGGCCTTTGGCGTGGTGTGAAGCGGGTCGTCCAGCAGAATCGCGATGTCCGCGAGCTTGCCCGGCTCCAACGTGCCCAGTTCCTTGTCGCGCCGGGCCGCCACGGCCGGGTTCACCGTGTAGGCCCGCAGCGCCTCCTCCGGTGAGAGGGACTGCTGGGGAAACCAGATGCGATCATCCAGCGTGAACGCGCCGACGGCCGCCGCCATTCCGGCGAACGGGCTCAACGTCACCACCGGCCAATCGCTGCCGAAGCACACCAGCGCGCCGGAATCCACAAGGGAACGGAAGGCGTACGACGTAGCGCAGCGCTCCTTGCCCAACGCCCGCTCCGCGTAACGACCGTCGTCCGCCTTGTGGAACGGCTGCATCGACGCCACGACGCCGAGCTTTCCGAAGCGAGGCACGTCTTGAGGCCGGAGGTGCTGGGCGTGCTCAATGCGCGGTCGCACGCGGACCCGCGCGGCCTCCGGGAGCGCCTCGTAGAGGTCCAGCAGCAGGCGGTTCGCCTCGTCACCGATGGCATGCACGGTGGGTTGAAAACCCGCCGCGGCCGCCGCCCGCACGTGCCGGCCCAGCTTCTCCGGAGGATCGGCGGTGGCCATCAACATGCCGCGCGGATAGCGCGCGTCCGGAGTCGCATCGGAATATGGTTCGCGCATATAGGCCGTTCGGCTGCCGAGCGAGCCGTCCATGAAGCCTTTGAAGCCGACCACGCGAAGCCACTCATCGGCCGGATGGAAGCCGCGCGCGGTCTCGACGTTTGCCGTCCAGTCGTCCACCGAGAGGTACGCCACGATGCGAACCGTCAGAGTGCCGGCCTTGTGGAACTTCGCCAAGACGGGCAGGTGGGGCGGGGCGGACATGTCGTGGATTCCGGTGATGCCGAATGAGTTGGCATGACGCATGGCCGCCGCCAGGGCCTGTCCGTACTCCGCCTCCGACGGCGGGGGGATCTTGCCGGCCACCAGCGCCATGGCTTCGTCCTTGAGGATGCCGGTGGGCTCGCCGGTGGCGGGGTTGCGGACGATCTCGCCGCCGGGCGGGTCGGGCGGACCGTCGCGGTCGATCCGTGCGTACTTCAATGCAACGGAATTGACGAGCGCCTGGTGGCCGTCCATGCGGTCCAGAAACACGGGGTTGCCCGGCGTGAGGTCGTCGATCCACTCGCGATGCGGGGGCTCGGGGTTGTCCCAACTGTCGACCGTCCACTGGCCGCCCAGCAGCCAGGCCCCGGGCGCCATCCGGGCCACCGCCCCGGCCACCAGGTCGCGGAATTCGGCTCTGCTGCGGGCGGGCCGGAGGTCCAGACGGAACAGCCCCAGCCCACCCTCGAGGAAGTGCGTGTGGCTGTCTGTGATACCGGGGATAACCCGGCGACCCTGGGCGTCGATCACCTGGGTCCCAGGACCGACCCGGGCCTGAATATCGCCGTTTGACCCCACGGCCGCGACTCGGTCGCCGGACACGGCGATCGACTGCTCTTCTTTGGCGTCCGGCACGCCGGTCCAGACCCGGCCGTTGAGGATTACCAGGTCGGCCGGGGGTGGGAGGGCGGCGGGTTCGGGCGTTTGGGCCAGGCCGGCCAGCGGTGCCCAGGCTGTCGCCAGCAGGGCCAAGACGGCCGGGCAGGGTGTTGCCGTGGTACGCTTCGCGTGAGAGGGCTGGGCGGCCCGACCGCTTCTAGCAGTACTGTGACGCATGATTCACGCTCCGGCCGGACCGGTGGGGGCGAGCCCGCAAACGGGCGGACTCCGGGCAAAGCGAAGGTCCGGTTTGTTCCGATATATCCGTGGATTTATGGCCCGTCCACCCGCAAATCCGCCCTTGGTGTATGCGCTGCTCGCTCGGTCCAACAACGCGGCGGCCGATCGTGCGCTGGTGGATGCTCTGCCCGAGCTGGATTCGGAACTCCAGGACGTGGCGTTGGACACACTGACCCAGCGTAGCCGTCCGGCGGGGCAGGCACTGGTGGTGTCGGCCTACCCGGACTGGACAACCTCGCTGCGCCAGCGGGTGCTTGCCCGGGCCGAGATCCTGTCGGCCGGCCTGCGCTTGGCCATCGATTCGGACTCGGCCGACACGCGGCTGGCGGCGGTGGAAATCGTACGGCGTGGGAACGGCGTCAAGTGCGCGTATCTGTTGGCCAATGCGCTCACTCGGCCCTGCCCGCGCACGCGCCGGGCGGCGGGCGAGGCGATCGAACAGCTCGTGACCGACTTCCTCGATCGATCTTCGCAGCGCGAGTCCGCCACGGTCCCGGACGCGGAGCTTGCGTCACAACGGCAGGCCCTGGCCGGCGCGGTGCGGCAGGCCATGAACTGCTGGTCGGCCCATCGCCGTACGGAGGTCATACGGGCGGCGATGTGGCTGGCGGAGGACCTGGAGGACGTGATTCTGGCCCGCGTGGCCCAGCCGCGGTTGAAGCTGTCGCGCGTTTTCGAGGAGAGCTTGCGCGGACGGTTGGATCCGCGCATGGCCGCGTATGCGGTTCGCGCCCTGCGGGCGCCGGAGCTGCGCGGCCCGGTCGCCGCGTGGATCGGCAACTGCACCGACGACCGCACGATGGTTGCGGTTCTCGACAATCTGTGGGTGGCGGGTGACGTGGAGGTCTACCAGGCCCTGTCGAACATCCGGCGGCTGGCGTGGCTGGAAGGTGGGATCGCCCCGGTGATGGAACTGCCGGGCGGTCGGGCCGAGGCCGCTGCCGTCCTGGTTGGCTCGTCCGGACTGCCGAACGAGGGCAAGGTCAACCTGCTGGCGTCGATGGCGTGCAGCGGACCGTCTTCGCTGGCTCGGGCGGCCGTCTGGCAACTGGTGGCCAATCGAACGCGGGAGGCGTCGGCGGCCCTGCGTCGGGTTTGGCGGCACGCAAGGGCGGGCGCGGCCCGGCTCGCCGCGCGGGAGCTGCAGCGGCGGGAGCGGGCGGGTCTGCTGTCGGCGGGTTTCCTGCAGCAGCCGGACCCGACGCCGGCCAAGGTGAACACCTTTGAGACGTACTGGGCGGCGTTCGACCGCCTGGACGGGGTTCGCCAGACGGAGTTCGGGGCGCAGCTTCGCGAGCAACTGCACGACTTCGACCGCCTACTGCGCCAGAAACTCGCGTCGAGCGACCCCGCCGACCGCACTCGCGCGGTATGCGTGGTGCGGAGGCTGAAGCTGCAGGAGGAGCTGGCCGCGTCCCTGTACGGGTTAGCGCACGATGCCGATGCCGTGGTCCGGAGTGCGGTCATGCGCGCCTTGGGGCACATGGACAACCCGACCAGCCGTCGGATTCTGTCGGTGTCGCTGCACGATCCGGATGCACGAGTGCAGGCGAACGCGATTGAGGCCCTGGACGCGCTGGAAGCGTGCCAGTACCAGTCGGCGGTGCGCGACAAGCTGGCGTCCCCGAACGGCCGCGTGCGGGCGAACGCCGTGAAGATGCTGCTGAGGCTGGAGCTGCGCGAGGCCGTCGATGCGTTGCTGAACATGCTGTACGGCGCGGCGCGGTCGGACCGGCTCAGCGCCTTGTGGGTCATCGAATGCCTGCGCTTGCAGAGCCTGACGGATCGCTTGACGGACCTCGCGTGCAACGACCCTGATCCGCAGGTCCGGCACCGCGCGGTGCAGGTGGCCCGGTCGGTGGGGGTGGAGATTCCGCCGGCTTTGACACCGGCGACGGAGGAGGCCGTGCCGTGACCCCGCTGCTGCTTCAGACCATCGGTCCGCAGGATCGCCTGCACGGCATCCACAACCGCTTTACGGACGGTGGCAGTTCTGCGGGCGACGTGGCCCTGGTGCTGCTGCTGGCGGCCGCCTTCGTGGCGTTTCTCTACGTGCTGTACAGCCTGCAACGGCAGTTCACCCGCAAGGAGATCGACAACTCCGGCAAGCTGTTCCGCACGCTGCTGCTGGACCTGGGTCTGTCACCGGCCGACCGCAGCCTGTTGATGGCCGTTGCCCGCGACCGCCAGCTCGCGGAGCCGTCTATTCTGTTGCTGGGCCCGAGCCCCTTCTGGCGTCACGTGCGTTCCTGGTCGGAGGCCCAGCCGGACCGCCGCCGGCCTCCGTTGGATGCCCTTGATCGTCTGGCCGTGCGGCTGTTTGGAAGGCCGCCCGAGGCGCAGACGCCCGGCGAGTGAGGCTTCCTCGAACATGCAGGGACGCCGCGCGGAGCAATGCGATTTTTGCTGCTCTGCCGGACCGAGATTCCGATGCCGGTCGTCTGCCTTCTCTTCTCCGGGGCGCCGGTCTTCCGTTTGTGGGGCTGTGTGCCACTGTGCGACACCTCTTTGCTGTCTGCGCTTGCAGGCCGCCCGGAAATCGCGCGTCACATCCATACGCCTTGCCGGGCGTTCGCTTGTTCGGATGTGCCGCGAAACGGCAAGCCACTGACACGCATGTGGCACGGGGGACGGGCACTGCTCAAGAAGCAGCGGCACAGAGTCATCCGGTCCCTACAGGACCGGGGGGTGGGGGTGGGGCGGCACGGACCCGCCGTTGAAACGGCGGGCTGGTCTCGAGCGGGCCTACGGCCCTGATGCGGGGATGGGGCGGAGGGCGGAGAATGGGCACTGCTCAAGAAGCAGCGGCACCGGGCCGGAGGATGCACTGCTCAAGAGCAGTGGCACGTGCCGCACTGCGCAAGAGGAGTGGCATCGGGCGATGACTCGGGCTTCACCAGGGGCAGGGGCCGGTTAGCTCCCTGACGAAGGCGGAGACGTTTGCAGTGTCGGGGGGGCCGGAGGCGCGCCAGAAGTAGGGCTGGCCGTACTCGGGGAAGAGTTGGCAGCCTTCCGTCTTGGCGGGGTATTTGGGGCTTTCCGCGTGGCCGTCGAGGTAAGCGATGCCGGTGCGGCCCATGGGGGTCTGGCCGGGCGACGCGGTGGTGGCCAGGTGGCGAGTGGCGATTCGATCCAGGCCGTTGAAGTTGCCGTCGGGGAAGCCGCCGTTGATGTTGAAGTTGGGGTGTTCCTCGAACAGTGTCATGAAGCGGGACGGGGGAAACACGACACGCTGGCCGGCGGTGAACGAGCGCGTCCCGCGGTCGCCCGGGAGCGTGTTGTCCAGCGAGTCGGCCACGTACGTGAAGCCGCCCAGGCTTTCGGGGGGTCTGTATCCGACAAATGCGTTCAGCGAGTAGCTGAGCCTGCCGTTGCCGCCGCCGCCGAGGGGCGAATCTGCGGCGGGGCCCGGGCGGTCGGCCGGGCACGTGTAGACGGACTCGTCGCGGAGGTATTTGAAGAGCGTGCCTTTGCCCGGCACGTCGGTGACGAACTCCGGATCCAGGTGGTAGGGCCTCTCGTACGGGGGTGTGACGCTGATGTTGACGATCCGGTCGCGTGCGCCGTCCCAGGTGACGCCGGACGGCCGGGGCCATTCGGGGCCGAACAGCCTCTGGAACCAGAACAGGCCGTGCGTGCCGGGGAATGCGTCGTAATCCGTGTTGTAGAGGAACATGCCGTTCATGAGCTGCTTCATGTTCGAGCGGCAGACGACGTTGCGCACCTGGTGCCTGGCGCTGGACAGCGACGGCAGCAGAATCGACAGCAGCAGCGCGATGATGGAAACGACGACCAGCAGCTCGATGAGCGTGAACGCCTGCACACGTTCGGATGGATACCGCCGGGACATACGCCAGGCCTCCTCAGACGGGCGCCGCAACCTGCTCTACCACGGCTTCCCTCATTCTCGATGACGTGCGACAACCCCCGATGGACGACAGAGAAACCCGATTCGCGCGATGCGAGCGACGAACGGCCGCCGGTGCCGGCCGGCCGGGAACGTGCCGTATCTTTCAGGGGGACAGAGACTTACGGATGGATTACACTCTGGCGGCCATGCCGTCGACTTCGACGCCGCGATGCCGGGCGCGTGCGAGGTCCTGTCTGGCTAAGGGATGGCCGGCCTCGGTAGTTCTGCCCGCCGGATGAGCATGCGGAGTCCGCATCGCCGGTTGGACGTGTTCCAGGGCATGTGGATGTGGCCCGCAAAGCCAGGCTCCGGTGCGTGCCGGCTCCGGCTGGAACGCTCCGTATCTTGTCCCTTCTGTTCAACGACCTCGGCGTTGGCGTGCGTCCGGGTTTCGGCGGATGGATGCCCAGGCCGAACGGCAGGGTGCCTGTATGCGGCGTTATGGGCTCGTCAAGGATGGCCGGACTGCGTGGGTTCAGCGTTTTGCGCTGACTTCGGGGTGTTCTGTGCAATGCTGCCCAGACGCTGCAGTTCTTCCGCCACGGACCGGGCGAGCTGCTGCAGTTCTGCAAGCTCCGCCGTGGCGGCGGCCGCCTCGAGTTGGGCGGAACGATGCGCCAGCGGCGCGGCCTTCATCGCGGCCGCGGCGCCCTTGAGCTTGTGCGCAATGTGCTCCAACGCCTTGCGCTCCAGCGGCTCCAGTGCCGTCTGAAGGGTCTCAAGCTGTGTTTCGGCGTCTGTCAGGAACCGGGCCAACAGGCCGTCGACCACGTCCCGTCCGCCGAGTTCGTGAATGGCCGTGGCCAGGTCGATCGGCGGGGTCGGGTCCGGCGGCGCGGTCGGCGCGGGCAGGGCGTGGGCAGGCGGCGGATCGGCCGGTGCGGCCGCCGGGCATTCTGCGGTCGGGGCGGACAGCGCTGGAAGCGTTGCGCCGCGCGACGTCAGATGCCGGATCGCGCGGGCCAGGGCGTCGAACAGTTCGGTCCCTTTGACCGGCTTGCGCAGGTAGTCGTTCATGCCGGCGGTCAGACACCGCTCTCGATCCGCGGCTGACGTGTTCGCGGTGAGGGCAATGATGTACACGTCGTGGTCGAGCACGAACGAAGAGCGGTCGCGGATGGCCCGGGTGGCCGCAAAGCCGTCCATCACGGGCATCCGGCCGTCCATGAGCACGGCGTCGTAGCGCTTAGCGCTCAGAGCGGCCACGGCCTCCTGTCCGTCGTTGACGGTGTCGATCTGGTGGCCCATGCGTTCGACCAGTATGCGGATGATCGCCTGATTGGTCTGATCGTCCTCCGCGTAAAGCACGCGCAGGCAACGGTCGTGTCGGGGCTCGGGGCCGACGGGCCGGTCCTTTCGGGACGTTATCGCCGACTGCTCGGGGCTTGCGATCGGCAGCCGGACGCGGAACCGGAACAGGGACCCGCGCCCCGGTTCGCTCTCCACTTCGATCGTGCCGCCCATCAGGTCGATCAGTCCCTTGCAGATCGACAACCCCAGGCCCGTTCCGCCATACCTGCGGGTGGTGGACGTATCGGCTTGGTGGAATTTCTCGAAGAGTCGGGCCAGCGCGTGCGGGGCGATGCCCACGCCGGAGTCACGCACGCTGACCTCCAGCAGCCCTTCGCCGGCCGTTCGCTCATTGCACGCGGCGTGAATGATCACGCCGCCCTGATCGGTGAACTTGACGGCGTTTCCGATCAGGTTGTTGAGGACCTGGCGGAGCCGCGTCGGGTCGCCGATCAGCGTCTGAGGAACGTCTCCGTCCACGTTACACGTGAGGGTCAGGCCCTTGGCCTGCGCCCGCAATTGGAAGCTCTCGACGGTCTGAAGCAGGACCTCGCGGGGATGGAAGGGAATCGCCTCGAGCGACAGCTTGCCGGCCTCGATCCGGGACGTGTCCAGGATGTCCTCCAGGATCGCCAGCAGCAATTCCGCGCTGTCCCGCGCCATCCGCGTGTGATGCTGCTGGTCGGGCGGCTGGGGTGACTTGAGCAGTACGTCCAGCATCCCAATCACGCCGCTCATGGGCGTGCGGATCTCGTGGCTCATCACCGCCAGGAAGTCGCTCTTGGCGCGTGTGGCCGCCTCCGCGGCCTCTTTGGCGGCCTGCAGGGCTTCCCGGGATCGCTTGAGACGGATGATGTCCCACGTGCCGTTCATCAGCAGGGTGAGCTGTCGGACATCCATGTCGTCGTAATCGGCGGCCTTGTTGCCCACGCCGGCCACCAGGACGATCCTGTCACCGTCAAACACGGGGACGTTCATGTGACGAACGATCTTCACGTGGCCCGGAGGGGCGCCCTTCTTGTGGGGGTTCGGCGCCGCGTAGTCGTTCGTGATGATGGGCCGTCGTTGACGAACGGCCTCGCCCCACAAACCGGTGGTATGCACCGGGTACTCAACCGGCTTGTCGACGATGGCGCACTCCGCCATTGCGCTTTTGGACCAGGAGTACATGGTCAGAACGCTTTCGTCCTCGTTGAGGAAGGCCAGGTACCCGATCCGGCTTTCCGTGATGGCGACGGCGTTTTCCAGGGCGAAGTCGCTGATTTCCTTGACGCTCCGTTCCTTCATGGAGTAGAGCCGGAGCATCGCTTCCAGGCGGAGCTCGTTCAGATGCCGCGTGGCCTCCGCCCGCTTGCGTTCGGCCACCTCGACGTGCAGGTCTTCGTTCGTGCGGGCCAGCTCGGCCGTGCGCGTCTGAACTCGCTGCTCCAGATCGTCGCGGGCCGTTCGCAGGGCCTCCTCGGCCTGCTTGCGCGCCGTGATGTCCGTGACCATGGCGAAGGAGCCCACGCGGCGGTTGTTGCCGTCTCGGATCGGCGAGGCGCTGAAGATGCAGTCGACGGTCTTGCCGTCGCCGCGGATCATGCGGATTTCGTAGACGCTGGAGTTGCCGGCCTTGCGGAGTTCGAGCTGGCGGTCGAACTCCGCCTTGCCCGAGTCGTCGGTCAGGTCGCGCAGGCAGCGGCCGATGAGCCGGTCGGGACCCATCCCGAGCATGCGGCAGAGGGCCGGGTTGACCTCCTGGATCACGAAATCGTTGTCGACGGAGACGAAGCCTTCGATGCAGGTGGTGAGGATGTTTCGAAAGCGCTTCTCGCGTTCGATCATCTCCCGATGGGAGATCTCCCGCTCCCGGGCCAGGTAGAAGTGGCAGTTCTCGGGCTTGTTCTTGCCGTTGTAGATGGCGGTGGCCATTCCCTCGCACGAGAGGTATCCGCACGCCGTGCAGTTGTACAGGTCAGCCTCCGAGTACTTGTGCATCTGGCCCAGAATGACCCAGCGGCTTCGCTCGTCGGGAATCCGGATCCGGTTCCGTCCGTGCTGGTCCGTGTACTGCCGTGTGTAGAGGCCGTTCTGCCAGTACTGGCGAATCGTAGCGGTGATGTCCCGCGCGCCGTCGGCCGGGTCCGCGGGGGCCGCGTCTTCGCCCCGGGACTTCACGTCCTGCCGACGTTTGCGAATCCAGTATTCGATCTCGTCGGGGGACCGGGCGAGCGTCAGTGCGGCCGGGCCGGCGTTGCAGCCGAATTCACAACTCAGACAGTCAACCAGCAGCGGCGCGTGGTCCTGCTGGAGCGCGCCGGGCAACCCCCGCAGGTATTCGTAGACGCCCGGGCTGCCTTCGATCCGGCGGGCCTGTTCGGCCAGCTCCGGCATCCAGCGCTGGGCCGTCTCGAGCAGGCCGCCCGGGGTGGAGAACGAGACCGCGCGTTCGGCCGACGGGTTCTCGAATGTTCCTGCGGGCTCGCGCGACAGGTCGATGCCGTTTTCCTGCAGGTACCGGGCCAGGGATTGGTAGGTGATGTTGTAGTCGCCGCACCCGCCTTCGGCGAGTTCGCGTTTTTTGGCGGCACAAGGTGAGATGGCGGCGATCCGGCAATCGGCGAACTGCGGGTAGTACGTCCGGATCATCTTGACGGTGTGGAGCATCGGCGAGTCGACGGGGGGCAGATGCTCCAGCAACTCCGGATGGTACGTCTGGACGAATGTGACAATGGCGGGGCACGGGGAGGCAATGACCAGGCGGGGGTTCTTCGTTCGGATGTGCTCGACCAGGGAGTACGCCGTCAGCTCAGCGCCGAAACTCACGTCGAATGCGGCCCGCAGGCCCTTGGCCTTCAGCCAGCCGATGAGGTTCAGGTACGTTTCGGGGAAGCTTGCCGCCGCCGAGGGCGCGACGATTCCGACGATGGGCACACCGTCGGCGAGATCCGCGATGAACGCGTCGAAGTCGTCCACGCAGCGGCGGGCCTGGTGCAGACAGGCTTTGAGGCAGTTGCCGCAGCCGATGCAGGTGTCGGCGTCAACCTTTACGTAGTCGCCGCTACCGTCGTTGCAGTACTTGACCGGACAGGCCGAAATGCAGGCGTGGCAGTTGACGCACTTGTCTTTGTCAACGGCGATGACCGGCGGCTGAGTTGTCGGCAAGCCGTCCGCGAAATCCAAAGAGACCTCCCTTGCGCGCAAACACCCCCCGTATTCCGCCTTATTCATCGGAGAACGACGAAACCGCATTCAGTGCAAAGGCGCGGCGGGTGACGCCTGATTCGCGAGGGTTTACCGGTCCTGCCGGCCTTGTACGGGCCGGCCCGGGGCCGCTGGGTGCGGAACCCGGTGGTTGGGCAGGGAGCCGTCTGGTCGGCCGCGAACAGGGTGCGGCGAACCCGGCCGCTCTCTGGGTTTCGTCGAACCTTCCCGGAGTGGTGTGACCTGGTGAGGATGCATCGTCACCGGGGCTGGCCCGCCTCGGCGCAGGGGCCGGTTGGGGCGCGAGCAACTCACCGTGGGGGCAAGGACGAAGTTCGTGGCGGCCCTCGAACCCGGGACAACGAAGTCCATGCACACATAACGTCTAACCATATATTTTGGAATAGTTTACGGACCACCTTCGCGTTTCGGGCGTCCTGCCTTGGCGCTACGCTTGTCGGGTGCCAGAGGATGGGTTGCCTGGCGACCGGCCGCCGATCTTGGCCGGAACCTGCTCGGCCATGCGGCAAAAAAAGGCACCGATAACCAGAAAGTTAATTGACTTAATAAAGATACTTAATTAGGATGCCTAATTATCAGCCTGATCCTGTCGAGGATCGGCGATGCCGGATCGCAGTACGCCGGGGCGTCCGAACGGGCTGCGGATCTCGTTTGGCCTCCGGATCACCTCATCAGCGAAAGGCACTGCAATGCACGCGCGGTCAAAAGGGATTGCCATCGGTGTATGCCTTCTTCTGCCGTGCCTGGCGTCACAAGGCGTCAGCGCGCAGCAATGGGACTTCGAGTCGCCGCTTGGACTGGCCGACTGGGAAAACGACAGCTCCCCGCCGACGGCCGACACGTTCGAGCTGACCACCTTCGATTCCAGAAGCGTCCTGACCGTCACGGCCGAGGCCAACACCAACGACCGGGTGAAGGTGCGGACCGTCGACACGTTCCGGACGGGCACGTACGAGTGGCACGTCTACATTCCGACGATGCAGGAGCAGGGGGCTACCAACGCCATCGCGGCGTTCCTGTACTCCGAGCAGTCGGGCGACGACACCAGCGCCCGCGAGATCGACTTCGAGATCGGAGAGGGCACGTCGGCCGATCGACAGCAGTACAACGTGCCGGCCGGTCACCTGCTGTGCTGGATGACCGTCCAGCGGGACGACAGTTCCGGGACTGCGCTGGATCAGATCGCCTTTCAGCCGGAGAATCCGGCGGACCACGTCGCCCGCGGGTACTGGTACACGTACACGATCGAACTGAAGAAGGACTCGTGGGGCCGGTACGTGGTGTCGTGGTACATTCAGAAGGAGGGCGGCCCCGTCATGAAGGGCCGGCGCGACGCCATCTGCAACTACGGTCCGGGTGACACGGATTTTTGGATCTATTGCAGTTCGGAAAACTTCGACACGAACTGGATCGGGGACTACAACCCCCCGCAGTCGGACCAGGTGGGCCACTTCGATTGGGTCCGCTTCACGGACGGCGTGACCAACCTGATTACGGATGTGGAATCGGACACCACCGCCGGCGCCGCGCCGCCCGGGACCGCCGCACGCGAGTGGACCCGGTTCGGCCCGGCGTATGACTCCATCCTGATCGGCCAACCGCCCGCGCCCGATCCGGTGCTGCTGACCGACCTGTCCGAACCTGATTTCACGGAATGGAGCGAGGCGAATCCGCGGCCCGGCGAGCCCGGCTACGACCCCGACCTGCACGGCGGCTTCCCGGATACGGCCATTGACCACGAATGGAGCCGGTTCGGCGCGGCGTTCAACGGCATCTACCTGCTGACCACGTCCGTCGCCGACGCGCCGACCGTGTACTACAAGGCCCGGCGCACGGGCGGCTCTGCCATGGCGATGGGGCTGGTCTTCCAGGAGACCGACGGCGAGGTATGGATGGCGAAGGTCCCGCACACGCTGACAGCATCCTGGGTGGAGTACTCCCTGGCGTTGACCAGTGCCAACCTGGAGCTTGCCGATTCGAGCGGCGGGGGCGATCTCGACCATCACGTCGCGCTGCTTGGGTTCCAGGTCGTCAAAAACAGCGACAGCGGCACGCCGTCGTTTGATATCGACGATCTGTACTGGGCCTCGGCGCAGCAGCCCGCAAACAAGATTCTGATCACGGACATTTCGGCCGACACGGTGGGCACCTATCCGCCCGGGTCGGACCGGGCCTGGACGCGGTTCGGGAACGCCTTCAATACACTGGACATTGTGAGCGGCGCTCTGCATGCCGTCACCGACTTCATCAACGGCAGCACGTACAACCTGCGTTACAACGTCGTCGGCACGGAGCTGGACATGGGCAGCCCGCCGCCGGACCGATACCTGAAAGTGCTCGTGGACTGGAGCGTCGGGTCGTCGCTCGGCATCCGCTACAACATTCCGGACGCGCCGCTGGACACCTCGTCCGGCCCCGCCATGTCGTATCGGATCTCGTACGTCAAGGAGCCGGGCGCGACCGGCGATCCGCAGGTGAAGTTCGTGGTGGAGGAGGCGGACGGGGACGTATGGGAAGGTCGCGTCGCGATCACCCCCACGAGCACGGAGCAGACGTACACCCAGGAGATCGACTTCCGGAAAATGCAGAAGGTGGACGGAAGCGGCGACGGGGTGCTTGATGCGTCCGCGATCCAGCGGATCGGCTTCAGCCTGCTCGCCGACGGCGCCACGGGCCAGGGCGCGTTCCACATCAACGACATCTACTGGCGGGCGACTGTCCCCGTGACGAACAACACCGTGGTGGCCAAGGCGGACTGGGGGCAGGGGGCCTGGTTCGGCGTGCAATACAACCTGCCCGACGCGCCGTGGGACATCTCGACGGGTCCGGTCGTATCCTACCGGATGAAATACAACAACGTCGGTGAACCGCGGGTCAAGTTCCAGATCTGCGATCAGGACGGCGAGGTCTGGGAGACGCCGGCCCACAGCCTGACCGACGAGTACGTGACCTATCGGCACGACCTGGAACAGACCACCCTGACCCGCGCCGACGGAAACGCCAACAACCAGCCGGACTTTGACGCCGTGGCGCACATCGGCTTTGTGTTCCTCGCCAACGGCGCGTCATCCGGAACGCCGACGTTCCAGATCGACGAGATCTACTGGAACGAGGCCCCAAACCCCTCGCTGCCGCTGATCACCAGCATGGAGGACCCGGACCGCGTCTACATCCCCGCCGGCCAGACGGTGCCCGGACTGCCGCCCGATCCGACTTCCGGCACCTTCCCGGACGGCGTTCCCGACGGCTCGTGGACGCGGTTCGGCGCGCCGTTCGAGTCCCTGCGCATCATCCGCGACCCGGACGCCGGCACGGACGGCGATCAGTACCTGGAGCTGACCGCCGACTGGTCCACCACCGAGGGCGACAAGGTCGGTGTGCGCTACCTGCTGTTCAACCACCCGCTCGACCTGTCCGGCGCGCACTCCATCGTCTACGACATGCGAGCAGACGTGTATGACACGAATACGACGCACCGGATCGCGCTGGTCGAAGGGGACGGGAACATCTGGCTGGGACCGGCGCGCCCCGTGTATGCCGACTGGACGACGGAGGGCGTGATCCTCGACACGTGCGAACTGACGCTGGAGCCCGGAAGCGGCACCGGCACGGCCCTGGACCTGTCCAACATCGTCATGGTGGGCGTGAACTTCGTGAACGCCGTGTCCACGGGGCGGCAGGTGTTCCGCTTCGACCACGTTCGCGTCGGGGCGCTGCCCGAGCCCGGCGAGCCGACGATGCGGTGCGTGCGGATCGTGTTCGGCGGCGCCAACGGGTACGTGTCGGGCAACGTGACGGGGCTGCCTCCCGGAGAGTACTACGTGAAGACCTACGTCGAGACGGATCAGTGGTACTACCAGGGTACCGGCCCGGTGGACGAATTCGGGGATTTCCAGGCCACCGGATTCTGGGGCACCTGGGGCAACCTGTGGATCATCGTGCATGATGCCAGCGATGATTCCGTGGTGTTTGCCTGGGACCCAATCTTCTGAGGACCCTCCCGGCGGTCTGCGGCACCGCCCTCGTGCGGCCGCGTCCGTCGATCCTGACCACGAGGCCGGACGTTGAGGTCCGGCGAACGAGAGCGTTCGGAGAAACGGGCTCCGTGGCTTGCCGCTGCGGGGCCCGTTCTCTTGAAAACGTGACCCGACCCAAGGGGCGGGATGCGATCGTCCCTGTCGCCGCGTCGGTCCGCCCACCCGCTGCGGCAGAACGGCAATCCGCGTCTTCGCTGAGGTTCAGCTTCGTCCGGATTGGCACTGGCACTCCGAGTGGACGGGGCCGCAGGCATGCGACTGGTCGTCGTGCTCTTTGCAGGTGTGGGAGTCCGGGTTTCCGCAGCAGCCCTTACGCAGGCCGCGCTTGCCGAAAATCAGCCCGATCGACAGGGCGAACAGCACGATCGCGAACAGCGCGATCGTCGCGATCAGCACGGTCAGCATGGACATGCGCAGCGCCTCCGATCAGGGCTTGGCCGGGGTGGCCGCCAGCGTTGAGAAGGCGTTCGTGGCTCGCTCAACGATGTCTCCCTCGGCGGTTCGCACCAGGAACAGAGCGGCCATCCCCCGAGCCTCCGCGAGATTGTAGCCCTCGTCCGGCCCCAGGACCATCAGTGCGGTCGCCCACGCGTCGGCCACCATGGCCCGGGCATCGAGGACGGTGACCGAGGCCAGGGCGTGCTCGACCGGCCCGCCCGTGCGGGGATCGATCATGTGGGAGTACACGCGGCCATCCGCGATGTAATAGTTGCGGTAATCCCCGGACGTGGCCAGGGCGCGGTCGGCCAGTTCGATTGCGCGCATCACCACGCGCCGGCCGTCCCGCGTTGGCCGTTCGATTCCGATGCGCCAGACTCGCCCCTCCGGGTTTCGCCCGGCCGCGCGCACTTCACCGCCGATTTCGACCATGTAGTCCGTCAGGCCGTCGGCCTCCAGCACCGCCACGACCCGGTCGACGCCGTAGCCCTTGGCGATGCCGGCCAGATCGCAATACACGTCGGCGTGCGTCTTGCGGAGGGTCCGCGACTGCGGATCCAGCACCAGCAGCCGGTACCCCACGCGTTGCCGCAGCGTCTCCAATTCCTCAGTGGTCGGTGGTTCGGGCGGCTCCGGCGGGGGACCGAAGCCGTACGCGTTGACCAGCGGCCCCACGGTGACGTCGAAGGCCCCGGCGGATTGGTCGCTGACGGCCAGCGCCGCCTCGAACACCTCGAACGTCTCCGGGGAAAGCTCGAACGGCACGTCGGCAGGGCTTTGGTTGAACTGCGACAACTCCGAATCCGGCCGGTAGGTGGACATCCTGGCGTTGACGTCGGCGAGACAGGTTTCGATCCGGCGGGCCAGCCGGTCCGTTTCCTCCTGCGGCCACCGGCGGCCTTCCGGCTTCCGGAAACGGACCGTGTACGTGGTCCCCATCGTCTCGCCCTGGAGGGTTTCTTGACGGCGGGTCTGCGCGGTGGGAATGAGCAGCAGAAACAACACCGCCGCGATGGTCAACAGCAGGACGCGGAGCTTCCGGGCGATGGGGACTCGCGTGCCGTGGATTTCGTTCTTCGGCATGGTCATATGCCGAAATCGTCCAGCATGATGCTTTCGCGTTCGACGCCCTGTTCGATGAGCATGGCGATGCAGGCGTCATTCATCATGGGCGGGCCGCAGAGATAGTACTCGATATCCTCCGGGGCCGGATGGTCTTTCAAGTAGTTGTCGCGGACGACCGCGTGGATGAAGCCCGTGAGGCCCTGCCACCGGTCTTCCGGCATCGGCTCCGACAGGGCGACGTGCCACTGGAAGTTGTCGTTTTCGGCGGCAATTCCGTCAAAATCCTCGACGTAGAACATCTCCCGCAGGCTTCGGGCCCCGTACCAGAACGTGACCTTGCGTCGGGTCCGGAGCCGCTTGAACTGGTCGAAGATGTGCGACCGCATGGGGGCCATGCCCGCGCCGCCGCCGATGAACAGCATCTCGTTGTCCGTTTCCCGGGCGAAGAACTCGCCGAAGGGCCCCTTGATCGTGACCTTGTCTCCGGGCTTGAGATTGAAGATGTAGGAGGACATGCGCCCGGGCGGGACTTTGTCCATCGCGTTCCACGGCGGCAGGGCGATGCGCACGTTGAGCATCACGATGTCGTCCTCTTCGGGGTAGCTGGCCATGGAATAGGCACGCTCGACGGGCTCGTCCACGGCGGACACCAGTCGCCAGAGGTTCAGCTTGTCCCAGTCGGGGCGGTACATCTCGGCGACGTCGAAGTCCTGGAACCGCACGTTGTGCGGCGGCGCCGCGATCTGGATGTATCCGCCCGCCCGGAACGGGATGCGCTGCCCCTCCGGCAGCTTCAGCACCAGCTCCTTGATGAACGTCGCGACGTTGTCGTTGGAGCGGACCGTACACTCCCATTGCCGGACGTTGAACACCTCCGGCGGGATGAGAATCCGCATGGGGTTCTTGACCTTGACCTGGCAGCTCAGCCGCTCGCCCTCCCGGGCCTCCTTTCGGGAGATGTGGCTCAATTCGGTCGGCAGAATCGAACCGCCGCCCTCGAGCACCTTGACCGTGCACACGCCGCACGTGCCTTTGCCGCCGCACGCCGAAGGGATGAAGATCTTCCGGCTGCCCAGCGTGTTCAGCAACGTGTTGCCCGCCGGCACTTCGATCCGGTTGTCCGGGTCGTCGTTGATGTCAATGGTCACTTCGCCGGTGTTCACCAGCCGGGCTTTGGCCACCAGCAGGACGCCCACCAACGACAGGATGACCCCGGAGAACATCAGCACACCCAGGAGAACGGTCAGCAATCCCATCGGTCACTCATCCTTTGGACGGCGGCACGGGGCGCTCGCGTCACAACTGGATCCCGGAAAACGCCATGAAACCGATCGCCATCAGCCCGGTCACGATGAACGTGATCCCCAGGCCGCGCAGTCCCGCCGGCACGTTGCTGTAGCGCATCCGTTCGCGGATGGCCGCCAGCGCGACGATGGCCAGGGCAAACCCAAGCCCGCTGCCGAAGCCGAACACCGCGCTCTCGGCGAACGTGTAATCCCGCTCCACCATGAACAGCGACGCGCCCAGAATCGCACAGTTGACTGCGATCAGCGGCAGGAACACCCCCAGGGCGCCGTACAGGGCCGGAGCGAACCGGTCGATGATCATCTCGACGATCTGCACGACCGCCGCGATCGTGCCGATGTAGCTGATGAACCCCAGGAAGGACAGGTCCACGTTCGCCATCCGCGGGCCAACCCCCGGCAGCCAGGTCAGCGCGCCCTCGCGGAGCAGGTAGTTGTAAATCAACTGGTTCAACGGGCATGTGACCGCGAGCACGAACACGACCGCCAGGCCCAGCCCGAACGCCGTGGTCACCCGCCTTGAACACGCCAGGAACGAACACATGCCCAGAAAGAACGCCAGGGCCATGTTCTCGACGAAAACCGCCTTGATGAACAAAGCCAGATAGTGTTCCATCGTCACTCCGCCTCCACTTGGCCGGGCTTCCACGTCCGCAGCACCCAGATCAGCAACCCGATAAAGAAGAACGCGCCGGGCGAGAGAATCATCAGCCCGTTCGGGTAGTACCAGCCGCCGTCGGTCACCTTCGTGAACACCGTCACGCCGAACAGTGTGCCCGAGCCGAGCAGCTCTCGGAAGAACGCCGTCGCCAGCAGCACCAGGTCATACCCCAGGGCGTTTCCGATCCCGTCGAGCAGACTGTCCACCGGACCGTTCTGCATGGCGAACCCTTCCGCCCGGCCCATCACGATGCAGTTCGTGATGATCAGCCCGACGAAGACAGTAAGCTGCTTGCTGATGTCATAGAGGTAGGCCTTGAGGACCTGGTCCGTGACGATCACCAGCGACGCGATGACCGCCAGTTGAAAGATGATCCGCACGTTGGTCGGCACGTGGTTGCGCAGCAGGCTGACCGTCAGGTTGGACAGGCTCAATACGGCGGTCAGGGCCACGGCCATGACCAGGGCCGTTTCCATCTTGGTCGTCACCGCCAGCGCCGAGCAGATCCCCAGCACCTGCAGCGCGATCGGGTTGTTGTTGAACAGCGGGTCCAGCAGAATATTGCGTCGTTTTCGTGTCACTGGGCCTGGCTCCGTGAAGCGTTGTACCGTTCGATATACGGCTTGAAGCCGTTCGGCCCCAGCCAGAACCGGACGAGCTCGTTGACGCCCCGGCTGGTGATCGTGGCCCCACTGAGCCCGTCCACGTGGTACGGGTCTTCCTCCGGCGGGCCGGCCTCCTTCTTGAGCACCTCGATCCGGACCTCCCCCTGTTCGTCGAACGCCTGGCGGCCCGCCCAGCGGGCCTTCCAGCCGGGGTTGTCCACCTCGCCGCCCAGCCCGGGGGTCTCCCCATGCTGATAGAAGGTGATGCCGCGGATGGTGCGGGCGTCCGCGTCCAGCGCGAGGAAGCCGTACAGGGTGGACCAGAGCCCCTTGCCTTCGATGGGCAGAATCATCTTTTCGACGGCCCCGTCCTTCATCACGCGATAGACGATGCCGTGCGTCGGCACTCGCGTTACGCCGGCGGCGTTCGGCGGGGCCGCACGGCTCCGGGCGGGATCGCGGGCGGCCTCCGCCTGGTCAAACATCAACGGGTCGATGTCCACCTCCGTGCCCGTGGCCAGTTCGACGACCACGGGGTCGATAAACTGGTCGAACAGCCGTTGAATGCCCTCTCGCCCTGGGTCGACGCCGGGCTCGATCAGACCGGCCACCTGGATGATGTTCTTCTGGCGGTCCAGCATCGCATTCCGCGTCTGCCGGGGCTTGAGCGTCACGGCCGTGGTCGAGACGACCAGTGAGCAGACGATGCACACCGCCGCGGTGAACCCGATTGTGTAGACCGTCGCGTTACGCTTCTGCGACATGGCGGGCCGCCCTTCGTTTGATGTTGGCCTGCATCAGGACGTAATCGATGACCGGGGCGAACACGTTCATCAACAGGATCGCCAGCATCATTCCTTCGGAATACGCGGGGTTGACCACCCGGATGCCGATGGCCAGCGCCCCGATCAGCAAACCGTAAATCCATTTGCCCTTTTCCGTCTGGGCCGACGACACCGGGTCAGTCGCCATGAAGACCGTGCCGAACGCCCAGCCGCCCAAAACGACGTGCCAATGGAACGGGACGTCGAAGTAGGGGTTCTTCACCTGGCCCGCCAGCGCGTTGAACAGCAGTGAAACGGCCAGGGAGCCGATGGCGACGCCCGCCATCGTCCGCCACGAGCCGACCCGTGTGACGATGAGAATGGCCGCGCCGAGCAGGCACAGCAGCGTCGAGGTTTCGCCCATGGTGCCGGGGATGAACCCCAAGAACGCGTCCAACCAGCTCCAGTCGGCCGCGAGCAACCCCTGTCGCCCGTCGACCATGGCCCGGGCCAGCAGAGTCGGGCCACTGACGCCGTCGACCGCAACCCACACCGCGTCGCCGGAAAACTGCGCCGGGTACGCGAAGAACAGAAACGCCCGGGCCAGCAGCGCGGGGTTCAGCACGTTCATCCCCGTGCCGCCGAAAATTTCCTTGCCGATCACCACGCCGAACAGAATCCCCAGGGCCACTTGCCACAGCGGGATCGTCGGCGGCAGGATCAGCGGGAACAGAAACCCGGTGACGAAGAACCCCTCGTTGACCTCGTGCTTCCGAACAATAGCGAAGATCACCTCGGCCGTGCCGCCGACGGCGAACGTCACCATGATCACCGGCAGGAAGCACAACGCTCCGTGAACAAAACACGACAGAACGCTGTTCGGCAGGAATTCGAGCCCCACAGCGGTGACCGCAGAGGCCCGCCAGCCGGTCGGAGCCAGGCCCGCGTCGATCGCCCGGTTCGCCTGAAGGCCGGTGTTGTACATGGCCATCAGCACGCAGGGCAGCAGCGCGAAGACCACCATGCCCATCATGCGTTTGAGGTCCAGGGCGTCACGAACGTGCGGAGGGTGCTCGGTGACGGTGGGCGTCGAGTACAGGAGAGAGTCCACCGCCTCAAACAGCGGATGGAATCGGTGCAGCCGCCCGCCCGGGTCGAAGTGCTTCTTCTGGCTGTCCAGCAGTTTGCGTAGCACCGCGCTCATCCCTCCCTTTCCAGGATGTCCAGATTGTCGCGCAGAATGGGAGCGTAATCCGTCTTGCCCGGGCAGACGAACGAGCACAGGGCGACGTCTTCCTCTTCCAGTTCGAGCGCTCCAAGCTGCTCCGCCCGCTCGACGTCGCGCATCACCAGCGCCTTGAGCAGAAACACCGGCTCGATGTCCAGCGGCATCACCCGCTCGTACATTCCGATGGAAACGATGGCCCGGCCGCCGCCGTTGGTTGTCGTCGTGAACTCCCGGTACCGCCCGCCAAGCATCTTGCCCACGTACGCCGGGATGATCGAAAACCGGCCGATCCCCGGACGGGTCCAGCCCAGAAACGTTCGGGACCGTCCCTCCGCCAGTACGCTGATCTGCTGATGATACCGGCCCAGGTAGCCGAGGGCCGCTCCGGCGGCCGTCCGGCCGGACAGCACGGAACCCGAGATGACACGGCAGTCTGGGCTCGTGATCTCCCCGGCCGTGAGTTCGTCCAGCGAAGCACCCATCCGGGTTCGCAGCAGGCGGGGGTCACGCACCACCGGCCCCGCCAGCGACACCACCCGCTCCACGTCCAGCCGGCCCGTGGCAAACAGCTTTCCGACGGCCAGAACGTCCTGATAGTTGATGTACCAGACCGTTTTGCCCCGGTGTACCGGATCGAGCGTGTGAATATGGAGGCCGGGCGTCCCCGCCGGATGCACGCCCGCAAAATGCTCCACCTGGATCGTATCGACACCGGTCGGCGTCGGAACACGCGTCTCCGGGCGGGTGCAGACGTATGTCTTCCCGTCGGTCAGCTTCGCGATGGCGGCCAGCCCCTCGGCGAAGTCCGCCTCACGAGGCGCCAGCACAACATTCACGTCAGCCGCCAGCGGATTGGTATCCATCGCGGTGACGAAAATGGAATGCGGCTGGGTCGCGGGATCCGCGACGTACCCGAACGGCCGTGTCCGCAACGCGGTCCACAGGCCCGACTGAAGCAGCAGCGCGCGGATCGGGTCGCGGCTCAGCCGCCCGGCGGGCGAGCGGGTGTAGGCATCGAAGGGTTCCAACTCCTCGTTGGCCGGTTCGCCCGCCCGTTCGCGGTCGCTCAGCTCGATGACGACGGATTCCAGCACGCGCCGCGGGCCGCGATGGATCGCGACGACGGTTCCCGCGCCGGGCGCCGCAAACCCGACCCCTTGGATCTTCTTATGTTCAAACAGCCACTGGCCGCGTTTGACTTGCTGTCCTTCTGTGACGCGCAGTCGCGGCTTGAGATTCGGATAGTTGCACCCTACCACCGCTACGCGATGCACGGGGCGCGCGTTTTCGATTTCCTGCCGAGGTTCGCCGCTGATGGGGAGGTTCAGACCCTTACGGATGTTGTGCAACGCCATCGACGAGTACGATCCTTCTCTGTGCCACAAGTGACGCGGGACGTCCTCTCCCGGGGCAAGCCTGGCCGGCATCACCGCGCTGATGTCAGCCACCCGAGCCGGCCCCGAGCCTGCCGTCCCAGCCTCGCTCGGCTATTCTATACTGCCTCGTCCCGGTTCGACTACCCCTCGCAAAATTCCCCTGGCCGGGGTCGGAATCCCCGGACAGGGGTACCGGAGAGGCTTCCGGACAACGAGTCCCGTATGAATCCGGGGGGCGGGAACAACAAGAGAAGGCGGGGAGAAAGTGCTTGCGTCCGGGATGCGGGGCGCCTGTACAATGTGACGGTCGCCATTGGCACGGTCGTTCAACATGCAAGGGGGTCACTGTCATGTCGCGAATCCGGCACGTTGCTGTCGTTCTGGCTGCCGCCGCAATGGGCTTCGTTTCTGCCGTTCGGGCCGAGGATGCCGCACCCGCCGAGGAGCCGCTGAACGTCTTCGAGGGACGCGTGGTGGACCCCTCGGAACGCCCCGTGGCGGAGGCCGCCGTCTACGTCTTCCACGCCGAGCACTCCTGGGTCTGGTACGGCGGTCCGAAGGACGTGTACGTGCATGCCCCTTCGGAAAAGACCTGGCTCATCTTCCCGAAGCGCAACGGGCTCCGCTCGTTCACGGGCACGACGGACCAGCAGGGCCGTTTCGTCGCGTACGGACTTGCGCCCGGGCCGTATCGTGTGCTGGCCGTTCATCCGGAGCGCGGGGTGACGGTCTCGCCAAAGCTGACCCAGCCCAACCCCGGCAACGCGGCTGCCATCACCCTGGAGCCGCCGACGTTCCTGAAGGGGCAGATCAAGGGCCTGACTCTCGCGAAGCAGTCGGAGGCCATGTTGTATGGCCGGCTTTGGCAGCGCTATGAGGATCGAGTCTCCGACGACGGGCTGATGCATACGTTCCACATGCAGCCGTCGCTGGAGGTGAACACGAACGGAACATTCGAAGCGGGTCCGCTGCCGTCCGGCGGCCGCTTTACCCTGAACCTGGTTCGCTACGTCTCCAGCCGGACGTTTGCAGCCGACCTCCTCGAGAAAACCATCCTGCTTGAAAAGGGAAAAACGACAGAACTCGTTCTGGACCTGACCCGTGGCGAGAAGGTCGTCGGTCAGGTCATTGGGCCCGAGGGCAAGCCGCTGGATTGGGTCGCGGTGAGCATCCGGCCACCGGAGGACGCCGCGGATCCGCCGTGGTCCACGCTGGGCGACCTGACGGACAAGGACGGGCGGTTCACGCTGGCCGGCCTGACGCCCGGCACGTACCGCCTGACGGCCAACCGGTGGTTACCCCGAACGGGGCCTGGGTGAGGCCCGGGCCCGCTGGAGGTCTCCCTGGAGCGGGAGATCCGGGTCCCGGTCGGTGATCCGCAAGCACTGACGCTCAAGATCGAGAAGTACCTTTGCATCCGCATGGGGGATGCAGCGCCGGATTTCACAGGCACCACCCTGGATGGCAAGTCCTTGAAACTCAGCGAGTTGAAAGGGAAAGTGGTGCTCCTGGATTTCTGGGCCACATGGTGCTCGCCCTGCCTGGCCGAAGTGCCCAACATCAAGAAAGCCGTGGACCGGTTTGGCAAGGACGGCCGGTTCGTGGTCGTGGGGATCAGCCTGGACACAAGTGAGCCGGTCGCCAAGGCGATGGTCGAGAGGTTCGGCATGAACTGGCCGCACCTGGTGCTGGGGCCGGCCGAGGAGAACCCGGTGGCCAAACTGTACGGCGTATCCGGCATCCCGGCCATGTTTCTGATCGACGCGGAGGGCAAGGTGGTGGCGCGCGACCTGCGCGGCGAGACGCTTCAGACGGAACTGGCCAAACGGCTGGAGCCGGCCGCAACGGAGCAGACGGCAGCGTTGAAGTAGACGTTTCGCGTGGAGGGTTGCCCGCTCGCGTCTCGCCGACCTTGTGCGTTCGACTTCTTATTGCACGAGATGATTCGTCCATGGCCAGGACAGAATTCCACAGGATTTGCCGGTATGACGGCAAAAAGCTGAGCTACTATCCAAAGGGGGAAGGCGCCTTCGACACGTCTGTCGGTTTGGGCTTCGCGGTTTGACTCCACGGCCCGGCCGGCACGGGATCGTCACGAGGGCTGCCCCATGTCCCGCCACGGTCGAATCCTGGTTGCTGTCGCTCTGGCGCTGCTGGTTCCGATGGCCGCGTGGACCTCACGCAACGCGTACGTCACGGCGACGTGGAGTACGCTTGCTGGTCGTGTTGTCGACCCTGAGGGCAGGCCGGTCGCCGGTGCTGGGGTCCATGTGGTCGACACGAGTCAGGGCCTCCTCTTCTACGGCGGGCCCGACAATGTCGACTGGATGGCGCATTCCGACGACTCGTCGTGGTACTGGCCCGGAAGGAATCCTTACCGATGTGGCATGACCACTACTGACCGGCAGGGGCGCTTTGTTTTGCGCGGACTGAAGGACGGTGCGTACGTCGTCCTGGCCGTGGATGGCGAGCGCGGAATCCAGATCACCTCACATGTCTTGTACACGCCGCGTGGCGGATCGCTGGAGCTTCGATTGAACCCGCCCACGTACCTGACCGGATCGGTCCGAGGTCTGGATCTGGAACCACGTGACGGAACACGGATTCTGGCCAGCCTTTCGTACGATCGGGATCAAACGGAGCTTGACGCTCCCACCTTTCCGTCCGAGTGCCTTCACGTCTACCTCCGCCTCAAGCCGAACGAATTGGACGACTTGCGGGCGGGCCCATTGCCGGCGCCCGGGCGCTACACGTTTCGCGTTTCGCGTCGGTCAGAGAGTCGCGCCTTTTCAGCCACGCTGCTGCGGCATGCGGTGCATGTGACGGCGGGCGAAACAGCCCCGATGCAGATTGACTTTGGCAAGGGGGACTCGATTCGCGGGCAGGTACTTGGCCCGCGGGATGCACCGCTCGAGCACGTGGCGGTCACACTGACACGATTGGATGACGAAGGAGCCGATGGGGCCTGGACGGAGGTCGGCGATCTGACGAACGAGACCGGCCAGTTCACAGTCGGCGGAATCACGCCCGGCAGATACCACCTGACGGCGAATCGGTGGTTACCCCGTACGGGGCCCGGGTGAGGCCTGGGCCCGCTGGAGGTCTCCCTGGAGCGGGAGATCCGGGTCCCGGTCGGTGATCCGCAAGGTCTGGTGCTCAAAATCGACAAGTTCGTCTGCATCCGCACGGGGGATGCGGCGCCGGATTTCACAGGCACCACCCTGGACGGCAAGTCCTTCAAACTGAGCGAGTTGAAAGGGAAAGTGGTGCTACTGGGTTTCTGGGCCACTTGGTGTACACCCTGCTTGGCCGAAGTGCCCGGCATCCGGAAGGCCGTGGACCGGTTCGGTAAGGACGGCCGGTTTACCGTGGTCGGTATCAGCCTGGACACGGGCGAACAATCCGTCAGGGCCATCGTCGAGAAGTTTGGTATGAACTGGCCGCACCTGGTGCTGGGGCCGGCCGAAGAGAACCCGGTGGCCAAACTGTACGGCGTATCCGGTATCCCGGCCATGTTTCTGATCGACGCGGACGGCACCGTGGTGGCGAGCGACCTGCATGGTGAGGCGCTTCACAAGGAATTGGCCGAGCGGCTGGAAGTCGATCCGCAGGCGGTCTCACGAGAAAGGCAGGGGGACCGGCCATAACCCGGATCGAGCGATGCTGGAATGGAGGCCGCCGCTGGAGTAGGCTGCCCGCGCCATGGACCGTCGCACCGTGCAGTCGGAGTCGGCTCTTCCCCGCCAGGTGTTTCATCACCCGCGGCGGCACGCGGCCGTCCGTACGGATGAATACGTCTACTCCCAGCTCATTCCCTATATCGGGAACAAGCGAAAGCTTCTGCCGCTGATCGCTCGCGGCATCATGCACACCGGGTGTTCGGCCGGAACGTTCGTTGATCTGTTCACCGGCAGCACCGTCGTGGCCCGGCTGGCCAAAACCCTGGGCCTGCGGGTGATCGCCAACGACTGGGAACCGTACGCGTATGAAATCGCCCGGGCCACCGTGGCCCTGAACGCCGCGCCGCCGTTTTCCGATCTGGGCG
>CAZPHH010000020.1:0-59018 GCA_964586145.1 uncultured Phycisphaeraceae bacterium
TCAGGTGGGAGGAATGGTGTCAGGATTATTTTCTGGTCCCCTTGTGCGACGGTATTACTGAGTTGAGTGCCCCACGTAACCGGCCAACGGCAAACGCCTCCTGCCGCGGGCGTGACTCGGGCGCGCGTTACTCCACGACCACCTGCGCGGGCAGCACGGAGGGCAGGGTGATCGTGTTGTCGGCGAAATCCTCGTGCGGCCGGCCGTTGAGCTGCACGCTGCGAATGGGACTCGGGGCTGGGCAGCAGAAGACGATGTGGGCCGGGGCGGGGTCCAACGGCCCCTGTACGTCCAGCACGGTCCGGCCATTCTCCCGCTTCAGCGTGTACGAAATCGCGCCGTATTCCGTGGGGAAGCCTCCCACGGTCACGCCGGGGCTTTCGAGCCATTCCGGGTCGACGGCCGCGGCCAGGATGAGGGCGTTGTCACTCTCTCGCTCGTACACAAACATGCTGCGGACGGCGTTGACGTAATCGGAGCCGACCCACGTGTGCGGCATGTCGCCGATGAAGCGCGGCATGTCCGGATCGCGCCAGACAACCTCCGCCCAGTGGTTCCAGCCGGCCGGCCGTTGGTCGCGGAAGAAGAAGTCCAGCAGGGCATGCGCCCGCTCCGGATGCCCCAGCCGCACGAACGAGCCGATCACCCGCAGCTCGTACGGCGTGTAGTTCTCCCATTCAAGCTGCCCGTCGCGCCGCTGGCAGAAGAAGCTCCAGTACCGCTCGAACGTGTTCGTCAGTTGCGGCTCGGGGATGGAGCCGAGCTGCCCGCAGGGAAAAATGCCGATAGTGGTCGAGGTCGCATCAAAATCGCCCAGCTCCACGCAGCCGGGAATGTAATCGATGCCGTGCGTGTCCATGGCCAGCCGAATCGAGTCGTACAGCGATTTTCGGTGGGCGTCACGCAGGGCGGCGAACCGCGCCTCCAGCTCCGGCCGATCGAGAATCTGCGCGATGGTCGTCGCATCTTCCAGGCCGCGTTGCGTGAAAAAGCCGTCCCAGTATGAGTGCATCGGCTTGGCGGAGTAGCCCTCGTGGCTGATGGATTCCGGCACCAGGCCGTAGCAGGCGCGCGTAAGCGGCGGGCCTTCGCGATATTCGTCGGTGCAGCGCTGGTTGCGGAGCGATTCCAGGTAGTCCACGCCCTTGATCACGTTGTCCAGGTGCGTTTTCAGGAAGGCCTTGTCTCCGGTGAAGCGGTAGTACTTCCGCAGGGCGTAGATCAACTGGCCGGTGCTGTCGTGCTCGGGCACCGGGTCCGGGCCGCGGGCGTCCACCACGCACGGCACCTTGCCGTCGGGGTATTGATGACGAGCGTACCATTCGAGGAACGTCCGCACTCGCGCGGCATGCCCCGTAGTCAGCAAGGCGGTGGAGGTCAGCGCCCCGTCGCGGATCCAGCTTCGCTCATAGCTGCGCGAGCCGGGCTGAATGGCCGGCCCGTCCGCGTTGATCAGGATGTAACCCAGCGTGGAGCGGAACGTATCCACCACTTTCTGCCCCGACGGCGGCAGCGACAGCGTCACGCGGTTCAGCTCCGTACGCCAGCCGTCACACACGGACCGGTACCGAGCGTCGAACGCAGCTTCCGCGGCCTCCGCCGACACGCCTTCCTTCCGGCGGCGCTCGCCGACGCCCTCGTGCAGCGGCGTCGTCACCACAACCGAGTGCCGTTCGCCCGGCTCCAGAACAAACGGAAACCGCGCGGCGGCGGACGCAAGGCCGGCCTCATCCTTCACGCTCCGGCTGGCCGGCAGATCGCCGAGCGCAAGGTGCTCGACGATCTCGCCGCCGGCGAAGGCAGTGGCCCCGGCCTTCTCCGGCCGCGGATCGAACGCGACACGCCGTGCGCCGACCGTGATGCCGCCGTCGTCGCACGTGACGGACTCGATGGACGACACGCCGCCGCTGAAGAACAGATCCTGCCAGGGGGGAAGCACCTGGAAGGGCCGGACGGCCAGCAGCAGTTGCCCGGCCAGCGTGTCCGACGACGTGTTCTTCACGCGATAGCGCACCAGCACTTCCGATGCACCCGGCCTGCCGTCGGCCAGGGCGGTGACCTCCAGCTCCAGCCCCGGCGCCCGCCACGTCACGGATGGAACGGGCAGGTATCCCTCCGCCAGGCTCTGCGTAAGCTCGACATCGGCCCAGGTGAGGAGCCGATCACCCATTCGCAGGAACGGCTCGACCCGGAACCCGGCCTTGTGCATCTCGACCGCGCCGGCCACGTCCACCAGGGCCTCGTTGCGGTCTTCCGGCACGCCCACGACCGTCCACGGCGTCTGCTTCCGGAGGAAATACCGCGGGTACCAGCCCTTCGGCGATTCAGCGGCCACGGTGTGGAACATCTCATTGAGGGATTCGCCGAAGGCCGCGTCCTGGATGCGGATGCCGCGCAGAAACACTCCCTCCCCGCCGGCCGCCCGAATCACGTGAACCCGCACCTGACGGCCCTCCGCGTCGGGCAGGCGCACGTAGTCCCGCCCGCCGTTGCCGCCGCGGACGGTCGCGGCCGGCTCCCAGCCCTTGCCGTCCGTGGAGACGGACACGTCGTAATCCGTCCCGTATCCGTCCGGGCCCCACTCGAGGACGAGGCCGCCGAACTCCCGCATCTGCTGGAAATCAACGGTAATCACCGGCTGCGCGTCGGACGGCGCACTGCTCCAGTGCAGGCGGCCCGACTCATCCAGCGTGATCTCTTTCGCATCGCCGGACGCGGAGGAGAAGTGCACTCGCGGCTGCTTCGTCACGGGCTCGGGCGGGGGCAGTTCCTCGAAGGTGAGGGTGTCGATGCACAGCGATCCCTTCCCTCCCTCCGCAGCCGCCACCGCGAACTCGATGAACCCGAGCTTCTCCAGCCGCTCGCCGCCTGACGGCCCCCAGGCAAACCGGAAGTGCCGCGCCTTGTCCGAAATGCGCGTCCATTCCGCCGGAAGCGTGAACGCACGCCGGTTCACCCACCACACGTTCTCTCCGCTGGGGTCGACCAGCTTGAACTCCAGGTTGTTCGGCAACCCGTTGCCCCGCACGAAGAACGAGAACCGGTAGTTGGCCGGCAAGCCGCGCGGCACCGCCCGTCGCACAACGCAGAACCCGGACCCCTGCCGGAAGTCGAAATCCAGCTTCAGCGCCTTGCCGTCCACGCCGTCCGTTGGCTGCAGCGAAGCGGTGACCCCGTCCGATGGAATCACGGTCCATGCATCGAGCGACTCGAAGTCATCCAGCACCACGGGCTGCGCCCGGGCCACGGAAACGACACACATCGCCGTTGCCAACGGAATGAATCTGTGCATGGTCACGGTCTGTCCTTTCGAATGCTGGTGTTCTGAAGTGAATCCGCAATCGGCGTGAACCCGCGTCGCTCATGCCACGTGGGTGTCACCCGGCGCCGGCTGGACGCCGGCCTGCTGGGCGGCCCCGCACGATTCCCGCACAATCAACTGGGGCGTGAGCGACACGTGGGTCGGCGGCTGATCCGGGTCGGCCAGGCGCTTGCAGAGCAGCTCGATGGCCGTCGCCCCCATGGTCGACATCGGCACCCGCACCGTGGTCAGGGGCGGGCGCGTCATGCGGGCGATCCGCGTGTCGTCGAATCCGACGACGGCCAGATCTTGCGGCACGCGCACCCGCGCCTCGGTCGCGGCGTCAATCACCGCGCAAGCCATCTCGTCGTTGGCGGCAAACACGCAGTGCTGCGATCCCGCCCAGCCTTTCACCCGGTCCCGGGCGAAGGCATAGGCCGTCTCGTACTGAAAGTCCAGGTGGTACACATCCTCGGGCGACACCGGAAGGTCCGCCGCCCGCATGATCTCCTCGTAGACCTGGCGGCGGGCCAGGGTGTCGACGTTCGTGGTGAGACCGCCCATGAACAGGATGCGTTGCATCCCGCACCGCCGGACCAGGTGCCGCATCAGGGCCTGGGCGCCGGCCCGCTGGTCAATCACGACACTGTCATGTTCGCCGTTCTCGACAGCCCCATCCAACAGCACCAGCGGCAGCCGGGTCTCCAGCCGCTCCCAGGGCCGACCCCCGGGCTCTTCGCTCACCATGATGGCCATCCCGTCCACAATGGATCGACGCAGCAGATCCTCCAACAGCGTCTGAGCGTCTTCGGGGCCCTTGGTAGACGAAATCACCAGGTGGTAGCCCAGCTCACGGGCCTTGGCGTTCGCCCCGCGGATGACCTCCGAATAGAACTCGCCATGCACGTCCGGCAAGGCCAGACCCAGCATGTCGCTCTTGCGCAGCATGAGGCCGCGTGCGAACATGTTCGGCCGATAGCCCAATTCCGCGATGGCCTGGTCCACGCGTTGACGAGTCTCGGCGTTTACCAACTCACGTCGATTGATGACGCGTGAAACGGTACTGATTGAGACTCCCGCTCGCCGAGCCACATCCGCGATCGAGACGCGCATCGCTTTCATCTCCAACAAGCCGACCCCCGGGTCGCCTATTGACAACGCTTTCAGTGGATTCTACAGTGACCGGCTATGTTCTGTCAATTCACAATGACATTTGTTCCGTTGGCGCTTCATTTGTTTTCAGGCCAGGCGCAGGCGGACTGGGCTCGAATGCCCATCCTTCGATCGCCGGAAACGGAGGCGGCGGTCAAAATGCGGTTCACGCCGGAACAGGAGACGATGCTGGGGGAAATCCAGCGCGGGTGCTTCCTGTTCTTCTGGAAAGACGTGGGGGCCCCCTCCCGCTTGGCCAAAGACCGCCATAAGGGGCCGGTCTCCAGTGTGGCGGCCGTGGGATTCCAGCTTTCCAGCCTGCCCATCGGGGTCGAGCGTGGCTGGATCACACGGCAAGAGGGGGAGCAGCGAGCACGGCAGGTGCTCAGGTGCCTGCTCGATCGGACGGACAACAAGCGGGCCGGCGTATATCTGCACTATGTCGATCTCGACACCGGTGGCGTGTCCGAGAGCGGCTACGAGGTGCTGGCCAGCACGGTGGACACCGCACTTTTCATAGCAGGTGCCATTGCGGCCGGGGAATACTTCGGCGGTGAAGTGAAAACCCTGGTGGACCGGCTTGTGGTCGGGGCCAACTGGCGGTCCTTCGCGACGAGCGACAACGGTCGGCTTTCCATGGGCTGGACACCGGATGATCCCAAGCGGATGGACGGCCCTGGCAAGTTTCATCACCTGCAATGGGGCCTTGCCAGCGACGAGGAGCGACTGATCTACTTCCTCGCTGTCGGCTCGCCGGTGCCGGAGCACGCGGTGGACGCGCGGGTGTACATGGGGCTGGACCGCGTCATCAAGCGATGGAAGGACCTGCCGCCACACGCGGTGTCGTTCCAGGGAACGCTGTTCCATTTCTTCTTCAGCCACTGCTGGATCGACTACCGCTCGCTGCCCGCGGATGATCCGTCTGCGTTCGGCATCGATGCCCCCCGAATTGACTGGTTTGAGAATTCGCGCCGGGCCGTGCTGACCCATCGCGAGCGATGCCTGGAGCAGCGCAGCCGATTCAAGTCGGTGACGGACCGGATCTGGGGATTCAGCGCCTGCGCGGGCCGTGACGGCTACCTGGTGCCGGAAATCCGGCCCAACGTGATTGACAAGGACAACTGGTACGACGGCACCGTGGCCCCGTACGCCGCCGGTGCGTCCATCATGTTCGCGCCCGCCGAGGCGATGGACGCCTTGCAGGCCATGCGGAGCCTCAAGGGCCCGGATGGCCAACCGTTTGTCTGGCGCGACCCCGCCGAAGGCGGCTATGGCCTGGTGGACTGTTTCAATCTGGACCAGAATTTTGCCAGTGACGATTACGTGGGCATTGACCACGGCCCGATGCTGCTGGGCATCGAGAACGCCCGGACCGGGCTGATCTGGAAGCTTTTCATGCAAAGCGACACGGCCAAGCGTGCAGTCGCCCGGCTCTACCCGGCCAAATGATCGAGTGATTTAGTCATCTTCGCGACTCCAGGCGGGCGGGGGGGCTTGCCAGGGCTCCGATGTTTGCGTGCAAACCGTATTGATTCTCACTGGGGATATCCCGTATACTGGTGCTTGAAAGCGCTTTCAGCAAGAGCCGCTGGAAGCCGGGGGCCGCGGAGTCTGCGGACTCGTTCCGGCGGGATCCGCACGGTGCGGACGGTGTGGCCGTGCCAGTTTCAAGACGGAGGCTGGGGGAGTACGCTATGAGCACCCCGACAAAGGTGACCCGTAAGCCTGCTGCCGGGATCGAACCGGAGGCGGCCCGCGTGGCAGACAAGTACGGTCGATTCGAGCCGGATGGGCGGACGTTCGTGATCACGAATCCACGCACGCCCCGCCCGTGGGCCAACCTGATCGCGAATCGGCGAATGGGATTGGCCGTTACGCAATCGGGCAGCGGATTCACCTGGATCGACAACTCGCAACTGGGGGTCATCACGCGCTGGCAGCAGGATCTGGTGCGGGACGCATCGGGCAAGGTCCTGTACATCCGAGACGCGGACTCAGCGGCGGTCTGGTCACTGGCGCCGGCGCCGACGTGGCCGGCGTACGATCGATACCAGTGCCGCCACAGCCTGGGATTCACGACCTTCATCACCGAGTGCCAGGGCATCCGCGCGGAGTGGACGTTGTTTTGCCACCCGACGGAAACCGTCGAGCTGTGGAAGGTGCGGCTGGTCAACCAGTCGGGCCGGCCGCGGCGGTTGCAGCTTTGTGCGTACTTCGAGTGGTGCATGGGGGTCTCGCCCGACCCGCGGCGCGAGTTCCACAAGCTCTTTGCCGAGACCGGCTACGACCCGGTGCGGTCGTGCATCTTCGCCCGCAACCACATGTGGGACGTGCATTCCGAGCACTACGGGCACTGGAACAGCGACTTCCCGTATTTCGCGGGGCTGTCCTGTACGGAACCGGCGGACGCGGCCCAGGGGGACAAGGCGGCGTTCCTGGGCATGTACGGCGACCCGGCCGCACCGGCCTCGCTGGGGGCGGTGGAATGGGAGCCCCACTTCGGCCGGCATGAGGACCCCATCGCGGCGTTGCGCAGTCCGGTGATGCTTGGACCGGGCGACGACCGGACCATCGGCTACGTGCTGGCCATCGAGACGGACCGGGCGGCGATGGATGCGCTGGTGGATCGAAGCTGCGACCTGGCGTTCATCGACGCCGCGCTGGCCGCGGTGAAGGACGACTGGCTCCAGCGATTCGCGCCGCTGCACGTGGACACGCCGGACGAAACCCTCAATCACCTGGCCAACTACTGGCTGGGGTACCAGGCGGTGTCCGGGCGCCTCTGGGGCCGGGCGGGCTACTATCAGCAGAGCGGGGCCTATGGCTTCCGCGACCAGTTGCAGGACTCGCAGGTCTGGCTGCCGCTGGACCCGAACGAGTGCCGCGACCAGATTCGGCTTCATGCGGCGCATCAGCTCGCCGACGGCTCGGTGTTGCACTGGTGGCACCCGCTCACGGAGCAGGGCCTGCGCACGCGATTCAGCGACGACCTGCTGTGGCTGTCGTTCGTGACGGCGAACTACCTGCGCGAGACGGGCGACTTCGCGATCCTGGACGAGCCGGTCCCGTTCGTGGACGACCGCCACCCGGCGCCGATTCGCGAGCACATCCGGCGGGCGTTCGAAAAGTCCTTTTCGCGAACGAGCCCGCGCGGGCTGCCGTACATCGGCGGCGGCGACTGGAACGACGGGCTTAGCGCCGTGGGTTTGAAGGAGCGCGGTGAGTCGATCTGGATGGGCCACTTCCTGGTCGGCCTGCTGAACGACTGGGCGGAGGCGCTCGCTCGCCTCGGTGATGCGGCCCAGGCGCAGGAGTTCCGGCAACGCCGCGACCGGCTGATCCACGCCGTCAACGAGCACGGCTGGGACGGCCAATGGTACATGCGGGCCACGCTGGACGATGGAACCAAGCTGGGCACCGCGTCGGCCGACGCTGGCCGGATCTTCCTGAACGCCCAGACCTGGGCGGTGCTCAACGACGTGGCCCCGCCCGATCGGGCCGTCCGCTGCATGGAGGCTGTCAAGCAGCACCTCGTGACGGATATCGGGCCGCTGCTGCTCACGCCGGCGTTCGGCAAGCCGGACCCGCGCGTGGGGTACATCACGCGCTACGCGCCCGGCCTGCGGGAGAACGGCGGCGTGTACACGCACGCAGCCTGCTGGGCCGTTGCGGCGGCGGGCAAGATGGGCGACGCGGAACTGGTCGGGCGGCTGCTGAAGAGTTTGAACCCCGCGCAGCGCGATCCGGACCGCTTCTGGGCGGAGCCGTACGTGATGCCCGGCAACATCGACGGGCCGGAGTCGCCGTATTTTGGCCGGGGCGGCTGGACGTGGTACACCGGCTCGGCCGCGTGGTTCCAGCGGGTGATTCTGGAGTGGGTGCTGGGGGTGCGGGCGGAGTGGGACGGGCTTCGGCTGTCGCCGTGCCTGCCGCTGTCGTGGCCGCACGCATCGGTCCGGCGCCGGTATCGCGGGTCGGACTACCGGATCGACATTGAGCGCACGCCGGACGCCCGGGCGGGCCATGTGTTCGTCAGCCTGGATGGCCGGCCGTTGCCGGACAACCTGCTCCCGCCGCCGTCGAGCCCGGGCGAGCAGCACAAGGTGGTCGTGCGGTTCGCGTGAGCGTGTGAGCAGAAGGGCGGTTTCCTTCCACGCGGTGTGAAGATCGCGCGTCACATTTACATGTCTTGTTGGGTGTTCGGTTGGGGGCGGAAGGGGGGGAACAGGCACCCGCCGCGGCGAGTAGGCTCTGGGAAGAGAAGAATGGACTCGATGGACTTGATGGACCGAATGGACCCCGGCGCGCCGGGGCACTCGGCGGAATACCAGGAACCAGTCAAGCAATGCAGCCGAGTGCGCCAGTGCGGGCGGCTGGGCGGAAGAGCGGGGCGAGCAGAATGGGAAGGATGGTCGGGGAGGCGCAGCCGGGGGCGCTGGTGCCAGCGTTCCGTCACTTGCATGCCATGTAGGTGACTGTCGTCTGTATGAACGGGTGTTTTCAGCCTCGTGACAGGGGGTGGCACGTGGCAACGCAGTCTCACGGGGCACAAGTCGTGCATTCGGTCCGTGACAATCCCCCCTGCGCCTCGTTACACCCTCGAAAACCCGTCCGCCTTCGCTTGATTTGGGATTCGGTGGGCCCGATGGCGCCTCGGAACAAGAAAGAACGCGATCGAAAGCGCACCACACGTGGATTGTGGATTGCCGCCTTTGTTATCACAATGGCACTGATGGGGCTTGCCGCGGCAGTAAGTCTCTTGCGTGAAATCCGCCCTCTCGAGCGTAGTTCAGTGGCCGATGTGTCTTGGGAGCTCGGACGCGAGCCGTTCGTGATCGAATACGTTGTTGTTGATTTGCACGGAAACCCCGCAGCACCAGAACTTCGTTTCTGGAACGAATCAGGTTGGAACTCACGACAAACAGGCCCGGATGGTACCGGCCGTGTGAACGTGGCTGGGCCCGCGCTTCACCGAATCGAGACAAACGGAGTGACGTTATTCAGAAGGGACTATCTGGGCGCGCCTGCGCTCAATCGCGGTCTCCGGCTTCGCATTGTGATAAAGGACTTGGAGGCCGTAGGGCTAGCCGACAACGTTCCTGCTCGGGAGCGGGAGGGCAAGGACATGGCGATACAATGAAACCGTGACGATGTCAGGGCCAGTGAGGCTGTTGAACAACTCGTACTCTGCACAGGTCATGCGGCGCGGCGGAACGGTGGCACAGTGAGAACCGCGTGATGGATGATCGTCGGGTTGTGCGACTACAGGGATACCGCAATAACCAGTAGATGATCGAGACGCGGGATCCTTGATGCGCCGTGCGGCTTTGCCGCTCTTGGACGCGCGTGCGTCCGCAGCCGGTCAAGGGGGACGGCTCGGGGAACGTACTCATGCAGGTCATCCAGGGCACGCGGTACACCTGTCCTTGACGGGCCGGCACGATGGGGCGGCGCATGTGGGCCGACAAGACAGGGGGCAATGGATGCGCAGCCACACCGCCGGCATGTCAGGAACGACGAGGTGGTGCAGCTCTTCCTCACGGACGCTGGGCGGGTGCATGTGCATCAAGACGCGGCCAATTTCAGGATACCATCGCCCGGCGGCCCGGATTCGGGTCGCCTGCAGGCAAAACGGGCGGTCAAGGACTCTAGCTGCGTCCCCGTTTCAAAAGCCCGTCGCAGAAGCTCCCGTTTCGAAGGCGCCGTTCCGGAAAGGGGGGGGGCGCGTCCGTCACTGAACCACGAGCTTCGCGCGCAGCGGGATGGCGCGGGCGATGTTGTCGTAGTTGGGGGAGGTGGCCAGCACCATCTGGTGGATTTTTCGGAACTGCTCCGGGGTGGCGTTGCCCTTGATGTACACGGTGTAGCGGACCTCGTCGTAGCCGGGCCTGACCTCGGGATCCAGGGCGTACAGCCCGCGGAGGTCGATGTTGCCGTCGGTTTCGATCCGGAGGTCCTCCAGTTCGATGCCCTCCAGGGCGCAGATCGCCGCGTAGGTGACGATGATGCAGGCGTTCATCGCGGCCAGCAGGTATTCCTGCGGGTTGGCGAACTTGTTGGTGCCGCCGATCTCGATCGGCTCATCGACGCGGATCGTGAAGTCCTTCTCGACGCGTTGCCCGCCGATCTCGTAGCCGTTGACGTGCGTGTCGGAGCGGGCTCCGCCCATCCATCGCGAGGTGACCTGCCAGCGGGTCATTCCCGTGGCCGGTGCCTCGCTCACGCGGGAGATGCCTTGGCGGAGCGCGCCGGTGTCCAGACCGTTCAGGATCATACTCGTGCTTGTCAACTGCATGGTGATTCTCCGTTTCAAACCGCCCCAAGCGAATTGCGTTTGCGTTCCAACCCCTCTGCCCAATCCAACGCCCCGACGGTGAGCCGTTGCACCGTCGACTTGCCAAAAACGAGCTGCGTCCCCGTTTCAACAGCCCCACTCGGCCAAAACTAGCTGCGTCCCCGTTTCGAAGGCCAAGGACGGGCGGGATGCCCGTCCGTCAGAACCACCGCCGTCGGCTGACGGCCAGGACACCCGCCATGAGCAGGCCCAGCGTGGCCGGCTCGGGCACGATTCGCACGTTGTCGACGCCGACGACTGCACTGCCTTCGTTGATCACGCGCACCTCCAGCCAGCCCACGGACTGCATCAGGTCGGCGAAGCTCGGGGCGCCGGTCTCCTGCGTCCAGCCGTTCCCGGCCGCGAGGGCGTCGGTCCAGGTCGGGTCGAACGCCACGTCATAGGACTCCCAGACGTTCGCGTTCGGCACGACCGGGCCGAAGTCGTAGTGCCAGCCGTTCTCCGCCACGTTGCGCCGGAAGCGGAGCTGCGCCGAGTCGAGCGTCGTGTTGAACACGTTCAGGTCAAACCCGCCGCCGGTCACGCCCGCCGCGGCGTAATCGCCCAGGAACTCCGGCCACACGCTGTTCTGCGTGCCGATGTCGAAGTCCGTCGTGAGGTCCTTGCGAATCTGCACGTGGCCGTCGGGGTTGCCGCCGTTGGGTACGTAGATCTGCACGGTCGCGATTGTGCTGCCCACGAAGCCATCCTCGTCCACGTCGAAGCTCGCCACCGTTCCCGGTACGGCCGCCCATGTTGCGCTCGCGGCTGCAATGCCGGTCGCAATGCACCATGTCGTCAGCCCGATCTTTCTCGTCATTGGAATCTCCCTCTCTTTGCAGGGGCGCGCCGTGGGTGCATGGAGAGCCGGACGTGCGGTCCGCACCCCTTCACTCATCGACGACGCCTGGTTTTCGACGGAAGCCGGCCCGAAACCAGCCTCACGGATGAATGGTAGACCCAGTGTGCGCGAAGTCAAGCTGCGTCACGCACTATGGCTGCAGCAAGCGGCTCGTTTGCCAAGAGCACGACGCACCCAGTCCGCCTTTGTGGAAGCCCTGTCGTCGATCCGGCGTGTATCGTTCGCGAAGCACGCGTCCCGATTGCAGTCGTCCGGCACGTCGGAGAACCTCGCGTTCGCGGGTTTCCCTCAGCAGAAGACCGCAACGCTCGTCATGAAGGATCAGGTTCTCGAGAGACCGGCCTGCAAACCACGCCCGGCGTCCGCGCAGACGGGGTGCAGGTCGCTTCGCACGCGCCCTGACGGCCCGCGCGGGGTGCGCCAGCAGTTGCTACCAGGCCCGGCGACAATCCGCGAATCTCCGTTCATGAAGGCCGGCGATTCGAGGGAGATTCAGCGAGAGGCGATCTCCATCGCTTCCGTCGGAAGCTCCTTCTCGCCGGCACTCGGCCGTGATTCCGGTCACCAGATAGTCCGGCATGCGCTGCCCCCCTCTTTGTTGGCCGGCAGACAATCCTGCCGGTCGCTGATTTGTGCGCGCCCGCTGCGCGCTGAGTTGCCCGACCCTGGCCACGCGTTTCCAGACCGGGCGCGAGACGGGATGACAATCGAACCCACCTGGGGCCGCGCGAACGACCCCACAGCCGCTTGCAGGCCGCGGGATCGACGAGGCGCACACACACTTCCCCGGCAGCCTTGTGGTCGATCCGCCTGCCTCGCCTCGACCGGCCGACTCTACCATGCAGCAGGGGCAAATCAAAGATAACGACGAAGACACTCACACCACACGAGGCCGGCCGCAACGGCTTCCGTGGCAACGGACGCTCTCCCACGTCCTTGCGTCGCGCTCCCCACCTTCAACCGAGACGCTGGACGGAGGCGTGTCGTCGATGCAGGCCGGCGGGGCCGCAGGTGGGGTGGGGCCGGGCGCACCACTCACCCCAAAGACCGGCTGGAAAGCCGGTCCCACAAAGAAAGGCCAGACCGGCTGGAAAGCCGGTCCCACAAAAACAAGCCGGTCCCACAAAGAAAGGCCAGACCGGCTGGAAAGCCGGTCCCACAAAGACGGGCGGGGGTGCTTACTGCCAACCCCGCACCATGGCGGCGAACGTCTCGCCGCGCTGTTCGTAGTTCGTGAACTCGTCGTAGCTGGAACAGCCGGGCGAGAGCAACACGGCCTCGCCCGCCGCGGCCAGGCCCCGCGCGCACTCCACCGCATCCGCCAGCCGGCCCACGCGCTCGATGCCCGGCTCGCTCGCCTGGCCGCGAGCCTGCTCGATCGCATCTGCATACCGCCCGCCGGCCGCACCGCAGCACACCACCGCCTTGGCCTTCGAGGCCAGCACGCGGGCCATGCCGTCCAGCGGCAACCCCTTGTCGAACCCGCCGACAATCACCACGGCCGGTCGGTCCATCGCCTCCACAGCCGTGATCGTTGCCTCCGGCGTGGTGGACTTCGAGTCGTTGTAGAAATCCACGCCCCGCCACGTCCGCACGTGCTCCAGCCGATGCGCCAACGAGCGATACGACTCCAGCGCCCCCGCGACGGCCTCATCCTCGATCCGCAGGCACCGACACACGGTGGCCGCACACGCTGCGTTCACCTGGTTATGCCGCCCCGGCACGCGAAGCGGGAACGGCCGGTCCACGGAGACCTGCACCGCCCGGGCGCCGGTTTGCTCCGTGATGTCCACGATCTCGCCGAGCAGCCTCGGATCTTCCGGCCCCGCGATGGCGACTTCTCCCGGCTTCTGGAATCGGACGATGTTGAGCTTTGCCTCCAGGTAGCTTTGTTCGTCCCCGTGGCGATCCAGGTGGTTCGGCGAGACGTTCAGCACCATGCCGATGGACGGGCTGATCCGCACCGCGGCCGCGTCCTCCAACTGGAAGCTCGACAGCTCAAGCACCACCACGTCCTCGGCCGCCATTTCCGGCAGGTCGGCCAGAAGCGATCGCCCGATGTTCCCGCCGAACCAGGCCCGCCGGAACGGCGCCGCACCGGCCCGCTCGACGGCGCTCAGAATGTGGTGCGCCATGGCGCAGGTCGTGCTCTTGCCGGCCGATCCGGTCACGCCGATCAGCCGGGCCCGGCACCTTTCCAGGAAGAGGTTCATCTCGCTGGACCAGGGCACACCGCGCGCTACCGCCGCCTGGAAGAACTCAGACTTGCGCTTGTCGACGGCCGGGCTGACGACCAGCAGGTCCGCCCCGTCCAGGTCGGCCACATCGTGCCCGCCGAGGTGGAACCGCACGCCCAAGCCGTCAAGCTGGGCGACGGAACCGGCCAGGCTGGCCGTGTCGGCCGCGTCCGTGACCGTCACCTTGGCGCCTTGGCCCGCCAGCCACCGGGTCACGCCGATGCCGCCGCCGAACCGGCCCAGCCCCATTACCACCACGCGTTTGCCGCGTACGTCCTGCTGTCCCACGATCTGCTCCCGTCAGTACTGAAAACGCTGCCGCACGCCGGCCGGTACGCCATCCACCCTATGTTATCGACCGGACGGGCGGCTCCGCACCTGCCCCGGACGGGGGCGACGAGACGCTGTGCCCGTTCCACGTTTGAGACGCCCTCCGATTGACCGTTCCCCGGGGCGGGGGTATAACCTTGAGCCGTCTGAGCGTAGACGCCACTAGCTCAATTGGACAGAGCATCGGTCTACGGAACCGAAGGTTTCTGGTTCGAATCCAGAGTGGCGTATTGGGCCAGGAGGTAGGCGACCGCGGGTCGCCAGACTCCACTGCATCGCACCCGTGACCGGCTGTCGTTTTCAAGACCCCCCCCCTCGGAGGGCATGCCCGTTCCGTCGGGCAATCGCAAGCGCGCTGGTTCTGGATTGCGGGACGGTGGGGGCTCCTTCAACTCGGGAATCTCGACCATGCAGCAGGTTCCGAACACGGATAGCGTGGCGTTCATCGAAGCCCTGTTCGCGGAATATGCCCAGAACCCGGCCGGCGTCCCCCCGGAATGGCAACACGTCTTTGACGAGTGGAAGGCGGAGGCCGGCGGCCTGCCCAAGCGGTTCAACGGCCCAAGCTTCAGGCCGTCCAGCATATTCAACCCGGGCGGGCCCGGCGCCTCGGGAGCGGTCATCCGCGAGGTCATCCGCGTGGACTCCCACCAGGACCGCGTGGACCAGTTGGTGCGAGCCTACCGAGTTCGGGGCCACCTTGTGGCGCGCCTGGATCCCCTGGGGCGACACCTGCCCTTCCGGCCCGAGCTGAAGCCCAAGTTCTATGGCTTCACGAAGGAGGATTTGGGCAGGCCGTTCTCGTCGCGCACGATTCAGGGTGCAAACGTCCGAACGTTGCGCGAGATCATCCGACTGCTGAGGACGACGTACTGCCGCGCGATCGGCGTGCAGTTCATGCACATTGACGACCTGAAGGTCCGGCACTGGCTGCAGGACCGCATGGAGGGCTCGGGGAATCGCCTTAACATCAGTCGGGACATGCAGTTGCGAATCCTGACCCGCCTGACGGACGCCGTCATCTTCGAAGAGTTCATTCAGAAGCGGTACGTCGGCGCCAAACGGTTCTCGCTGGAGGGTTCGGAGAGCCTCATCCCGCTGCTGGATCTGGCCATCGAGAAGACGGGCGAGCACGGCGTGACGGACATCGTCCTGGGCATGGCGCATCGTGGCCGGCTGAACGTGCTGGCCAACATCATCGGCAAGAGCCCGCAGCACATCTTCCGCGAGTTTGACGACGTGGACCCCGGCCTTCACACGGGCCGGGGGGACGTAAAGTACCACCTGGGCTACAGTTCCGACTGGACCACCCACGCCGGGCACAAGGTCCACCTGAGCCTCTGCTTCAACCCCAGCCATCTGGAGTACGTCGACGGTGTGGCCCTCGGGCGCACCCGGGCCAAGCAGGATCGCCTGGGGGACCGCGAGGGTCACAAGGTTCTCTGTCTGCTCATCCACGGCGATGCGGCGTTTGCCGGCCAAGGGGTGGTTCAGGAGACGCTGAACCTCAGCGAACTGCCGGGCTATCGCACGGGCGGGACGTTGCACGTCGTCGTGAACAACCAGATCGGCTTCACAACGACGAACCGAGAGGCCCGGTCCAGCCTTTATCCGACCGCCCTGGCCAAGATGCTGCAAAGCCCCATCTTCCACGTGAACGGGGAGAACCCGGAGGCCGTCGCCCAGGCCATCCTGCTGGCGATGGATTTTCGGAAGGAGTTCCACCGGGACGTGGTGATCGACATGTGGTGCTACCGCCGCCACGGGCACAACGAATCGGACGAGCCGTCGTTCACGCAGCCGATCCAGGCGAAGAAGATCGAGCGCCGCTGCTCGGTGCGTGACGGATACCTGCACCACCTCCTGGCCCTCGGCGAAGTGACCGAGGAAGAGGCCGACCGCATCGCGGCCGAGCGCCGCGCGCAGTTGGAGAAGGAACTCTCCGTCGCCCGGAGCGATGATTACGTCTACAAGATGCAGACGGCGGGTGGCATCTGGCGCGGATATCGGGGCGGCCCCGCCGCACAGGCGGACGTGGCGGACACCCGCGTGGATCATGAGCGGCTGGCCGACCTGCTGGTGCGGCAGAGCGTCGTGCCGGACGGGTTTGAGCCGCACCCGAAGATCACTCGCTTGCTCGCCCAGCGCCGGGAGATGGCCGAAGGGAAGCGCCCGCTCGACTGGGCGGCCGCGGAGGCGCTGGCGTTGGCCTCGCTGGCCGCCGAGGGCTATCGCATCCGTCTGAGCGGGCAGGACTCCGCGCGCGGCACGTTCAGTCACCGGCACGGCATTCTGTACAACTATCGCACGGGCGAGCCCTACGTGCCGCTGCGGCATCTGGCGCCGGATCAGGGGTCCGTCGACCTGATCAACAGCCCGCTGTCCGAGGCCGGCGTGCTGGGCTTCGATTACGGGTACAGCCTGGACTGCCCGGACGGCCTGGTCATCTGGGAGGCTCAGTTCGGCGACTTCTGCAACTCCGCCCAGGTCATCGTGGATCAGTTCATCGCCAGCGCCGAGGAGAAATGGCGGCGCCTCAGCGGCGTCGTGTTGCTGCTGCCGCACGGATTCGAAGGGCAGGGGCCGGAGCATTCCAGCGCCCGGCTCGAACGCTTCCTCACGCTGGCCGCGGAGGACAACATCCAGATTGCGCAACCGTCCACGCCTGCGCAGTTCTTCCATCTGCTGCGGCGTCAGGTGTTGCGGAAGTGGCGCAAGCCGCTGGTGGTTTTGACGCCCAAGAGCCTGCTGCGCCACCCGGATGTCGTCTCCAGCCTCGATGAGTTGGCCGGTGGAGCGTTCCACCCGATTCTGCCGGATTCGGAAGCGGACCCCGCCGCCACGAAGCGGATTCTGCTGTGCAGCGGAAGAGTGTATTATGACCTGCGGAAGCGGCGGGAAGAGCAGAACCGCAAGGACGTAGCCATCCTTCGCGTGGAGCAGCTATACCCGCTGTCGATCGCGGACATGGGCAACGCCGTCGCGCCATATGCCGACGGGGTCCCCGCGGTCTGGGTGCAGGACGAGCCGGAAAACATGGGCGCCTGGCGGACGTTCTACGTGACGTTCGGCCCGAGACTGGTCGGACGGTTCCCGTTGTCGCGTGCGAGTCGGCGGGCATCCGCCAGTCCGGCGACCGGTTCGCCGGCCGCGCATAAGCAGGAACAGCAGAAGCTGCTCGACGAGGCGTTCGCTGAGTAAGAGTACCTGCGGTGCCGGCGTCTATTCCGCCCGCATCGGACGTCATGTTGGAGATCCATTCGGATGGCCGTTGACATCAAGGTTCCCAGCGCGGGTGAATCCATCAACGAAGTCCAGATCGGTGCCTGGATGAAGGCGGAGGGTGACCGCGTGGAGGCGGACGAGCCGCTGGTGGAGATCGAGACAGACAAGGCCACCATGGAACTGCCCGCGCCCGTGGCCGGCACGCTGGTCAAGGTGCTCAAGCGTTCCGGCGATACGGCCGCCGTCGGCGACGTGATCGCCCAGATTGATGAATCCGGAAACGGCCGCCAGGCCGAGGCCAAGCCACCGGCCAAGGCCGGGAAGTCCGCTCGGGCGGAAGCCAAGCCGCCCGCGGCCGGGCACGTTATGCCTGCCGCCCGCCGCGCCATGGCCGAACGGGGCGTGACCGCCGACCAGGTGCAGGGCTCGGGCCCGGGCAACCGCGTGCTCAAGGAGGATGTGGACCGCCACGAAGCGAAGGGGCCGGACGCCGTTCCAGACGCAACAATCCCCGCCGCGACGCCGGCCGGCCGGGAGGAGGACGTCGTTCCCCTCACGCTGCTGCGTAAGCGCGTGGCCGCCCGGCTGGTGGAATCGCTCCAGACCACGGCCCAGCTCACGACTTTCAACGAAGTGGACATGTCCGCGGTGATGGCCTTGCGCAAGCAGCGCGGCGAGGCGTTCAAGGAGAAGTACGGCATCAAGCTCGGGATCATGTCGTTCTTCGTGAAGGCCGCCATCGATGCCCTGAAGACCGTGCCGCAGGTCAACGCATTCATCCGCGACGACAGCCTGGTCTACCGCAACTACTTCGACATCGGAGTGGCCGTCAGCACGGATCGCGGGCTGGTTGTCCCGGTCATTCGCGATGCCGACCGGCTGAGCTTCGCACAGGTGGAGGCGACGCTGGCCGACCTGGCCGGCCGGGCCCGCGACAAGAAGATCTCGCCGGATGAGCTGCAGGGCGGCACGTTCACCATCAGCAACGGGGGCGTCTTCGGATCGCTGCTGTCCACGCCCATTCTGAACCTGCCGCAGAGCGGCATCCTCGGCCTGCACGCGATTCAGGACCGGCCGGTCGTCCGCGACGGGCAGGTCGTCGTGCGGCCCATGATGTACGTGGCCCTGACGTACGACCACCGCGTCATCGACGGCCGCGAGTCCGTCACGTTCCTCAATCGCGTGAAGGAGTGCGTGGAGGACCCCGCGTGGATGCTGATCGAGGTGTGAGGGAAAGGGGTGGGCACGAGGGAGCGGAAGGGCAGGTATCGGAACGCATCTGTGGCGCGAGCCACGTGGCTCTTTCACGTAACGATGTGACAAGGCCCCGGTGATGCGTTACAGTGGAGTTCGTGAGTGGAGGGCTTACGCGGATGGCGCGGAGTGGACCCTCGGCAAGCTCCCTGTCGCAGAAACGCACACCCGGAATCGGCCGCGTGTGCCCGGTGTTGACAACCTACCGAATCAGGAGACGAACCTTGTCCCACGAAATCACTGTACGACCGTCACCCCGGCCCCGCGCTTTGGCAAGCGTCATCACAGCCGGCAAGTCCGTTTTGCTCAGCCTGGTGATCCTGACCAGTCTGGGCGCAGGTCGGACGATTGCGCAGACTTCGTTTCGACTGGACGATTCGGCGGATGATTCCTCCGGCGCGCCCACGCTGGCCGAGACGGAAGCCGCGGCCGAACACACGAAGTTCACCCTTTGGGAGCGGGTGCCGCTGACCGAGCCCATTTCAACGGATCGTCCAGACTTCACCGAAAGCACGGATGCCGTTCCCCTGGGTCATCTTCAGCTTGAAACGGGCTATACGTTCACCTACGACCGGGAGAAGGGGGACCGCACGCGCACCCACACCGCGCCGGAGTTCCTGCTGCGGGTGGGCCTGATGAAGAACTTCGAGCTTCGCTTGGCCTGGGCCGGGTATACCTGGGCGCACCAAGCCTCTTCGGAGGGCAACTGGGGCCGACGGTCGGCCACGTCGGACGGTTGGGAGCAGGGCGGTCACGATTTTTCCGTCGGGTTCAAGTACAAGTTTTGGGAACAGGACGGGCTGCTTCCGCACTTCGGCGTCATCGGGGCGATCCGCACGCCCTCCGGCAGCGCGAACGTCTCGTCCGGCGACGTGGATCCGGAGGTCGTCCTGCTCTGGGCCTACGACCTGACCGACGCGGTGTCGGTGGCGGGCAATGTTGTGCTGGCCGCTCCCACCGAGGACGGGCACCGGTTCTTTCAAACGGCCGCTTCGCTGGCCCTCGCGGTCGCCTTGACGGACCGGCTGGGGACGTACGTGGAGTATTACGGGTTCTACCCGAACGCCCATCACAGCGACTGCGCCCACACGCTGAACGGCGGCTTCACGTATCTCATCACGAACGACCTGCAACTGGACATCTACTCCGGCTTCGGGCTGAACGAAGAAGCAGACGATCTGCTGGCGGGCGTCGGGTTGTCGTGGCGCTGGTAGTCAGAAGAGTAGGAAGGGAAGGCGGGACACGGCGCGGGCGGAAATAACCCATCGTGGGGACAGCGTCGGCATCGGATACTGGGGGGCGAGACGGAGAACGACAGGTTCCGGAGCCCAGAACCCTGACCCCTGAGCCCCTTGTTCAGCGGTTCGACCCGCGGGAGTTTGTGATGCCGCAGCATGATCTTGTGGTGATTGGCGCCGGGCCGGGCGGATACGTGGCGGCCATTCGGGCCGCCCAGCTCGGACTGAACGTCGCGTGCGTGGAGAAGGAGCCGGCACTCGGCGGCACGTGCCTTCGCATCGGATGCATTCCCAGCAAGGCCCTGCTCGAATCGAGCCTGCGCTACCACGAGGCCCAGCACGCCCTGGCCGAGTTCGGCGTCAAAGTCGGCCGCGTGGAGCTTGACTTGCCCGCCATGCTGCAGCGCAAAGACAAAATCGTGGAGACCATGACCAACGGCATCGGCCTGCTCTTCAAGAAGCGCAAGATTGCGCGATACCAGGGCCACGGCCGGCTGGCCGGCGCGGGCAGGGTTGTTGTGGAAGGCCCCGGCGGCGCCACGGAACTTGAGGCCCGGCACGTCCTCCTCGCCACCGGCAGCGTCTCTGCGCGGCTGCGGGGCGTGGAACCGGACGGAAACCGCATCGGCACCAGCACGGAGGGGCTTTCGTTCACGGAGGTGCCCGCGCATCTCGTCGTGATCGGCGCCGGGTTCATCGGGCTGGAGCTCGGCTCCGTCTGGCACCGCCTGGGCGCGAAGGTCACCGTGTTGGAATACCTGGACCGCATTCTGCCCGGCACGGATTCGCAGATTGCCCGGCAGGCCCAGCGCCTGTTCACGGAGCAGGGGCTCGCGTTCAAACTCGGCAGCCGGGTGACCGGCGCCCGCGTCAAAGGCGACACGTGCGTCGTCGAATGCGAGGGGGTCGATCCCATCGAATGCGACCGCGTGCTGCTGGCCGTCGGCCGCAAGCCCTGCACGGACAACCTGGGCCTGGACACCGTGGGTATCACGCTGGACGAGCGTGACCGCGTGCCCGTCAACGAGCACTTCGCCACCGCCGCCAACGGCGTGTACGCGATCGGCGACGTCATCCGCGGCCCGATGCTCGCCCACAAGGCCGAAGAGGAGGGCGTGGCCTGCGTCGAACAGATCGTCACCGGCTACTGCCACGTGAATTACGACGCCATTCCCGGCGTGGTCTACACGGAGCCGGAGATCGCGGGCGTGGGCAAGACGGAGGATGAGCTCAAGGAGTTTGGCGTACCCTATCGCAAGGGCGTTTTCCAGTATCGGGCCAATGGCCGGGCGCACGCGCTGGGCCAGACGGAAGGCAGTGTCAAGGTTCTGGCACACAAGGAGACGGACCGCGTGCTGGGCGTACACATTCTGGGGGCCCGGGCCGGCGACCTGATCGCCGAGGCCGTGGCCGCCATCGAGTTCGGCGCCAGCAGCGAAGACCTCGCCCGCACCTGCCACGCCCATCCCACGCTGGCCGAGATCCTCAAGGAGGCCGCCCTGTCCGTCGACAACCGGCCGATCCACGCGTAGGGACAAGCCGCCTCTCATTCCAGCAGCTTGCGGAGCACGGCGTGGAGGATGCCGCCGTGGCGGTAGTAATCCACTTCCACGGGGGTGTCGATGCGGCAGAGGGTGGTGAACTCGCGCGTTTTGCCGTCGGGCGACGTGGCCGACACGGTCACCGGCCGGGCGGGTTTCAGTGAGTCTTCCAGGCCGGTGATGTCGAAGGTTTCGTGGCCGGTCAGGCCCAGCGATTCGCGTGTTTCACCCGGGCGGAACTGCAGGGGCAGGATGCCCATGCCCACCAGGTTGCTGCGGTGGATGCGCTCGTAGCTTTCCGCAATGACCGCCCGGACGCCCAGCAGCAGCGTGCCCTTGGCGGCCCAGTCGCGTGACGAGCCGGTGCCGTATTCCTCGCCCGCCAGCACGAGTAACGGCGTGCCCGATTCGGCGTACTTCACCGCCGCGTCGTAGATGGGCATCTGTTGGCCAGTGGGCAGGTATGTGGTCATTCCGCCTTCCGTTCCCGGGGCCAGCAGGTTCCGCAGGCGGATGTTCGCGAACGTGCCCCGCGTCATCACCCGGTCGTTGCCGCGGCGGGAGCCGTAGCTGTTGAAGTCCTTCGGTGTGACGCCCAGCCCCTGCAGGTACAGGCCGGCCGGCGAGTCTGCCTTGATGGACCCGGCGGGCGAGATGTGGTCCGTGGTGATCGAGTCGCCCACCATCACCAGGCAGCGCGCCCCGCGGATCGGCCGGATCGGCGGCGCCGCGCGCGTCATGTCCGCGAAAAACGGCGGCTCCTGAATGTACGTGCTGTCCGGGTCCCAGGCATACAGGGCGCCCGTCGGGCTCTCGATCGCCCGCCACTGCTCCTCGCCGTCGAACACGTGCCCGTACTGCCGCGTGAACTGCTCCGCCGAGACACTGGCCATGATGGCGTCGGCAATCTCCTGCTGCGTCGGCCAGATGTCCTTCAGGAACACGCCGTTGCCGTCTTTGCCCTTGCCGATCGGTTCGCGAGTGAGGTCGACATCCGTGGTGCCGGCCAATGCGTACGCCACCACCAGCGGCGGGCTGGCCAGCCAGTTCGCCCGCGTGTGCGGGTTCACCCGGCCCTCGAAGTTCCGGTTGCCGCTCAGCACAGCGGCGGCCACGAGGTCGCCTTCGGTGATGGCCTTCACCACCGGCTCGGGCAGGGGTCCGCTGTTGCCGATGCAGGTCAGGCAGCCGTAGCCCACGATGTGAAACCCCAGCGCTTCCAGGGCCGGCATCAGCCCGGCTTTCTCCAGGTAGTCGGCCACCACGCGCGAGCCCGGCCCCAGGCTGGTTTTCACGTATCGCGGCACGCGAAGGCCCCGATCCACCGCCTTGCGGGCCAGCAGGCCGGCCGCCAGCATGACCGACGGGTTCGACGTGTTCGTGCAGCTCGTGATGGAGGCGATCACGACCGCGCCGTGCCCCATCTCTTCCGTCTGCCCGTCGTAACGGACCGTGGCCTTGCGGGGCAGTGCCGCCTCTTCCAGCCCGAACCCGCGCTCTTCCACCGGCGCGGTCAGGGTGGCGCGAAACGCCCGCTTCACGTCTGACAACGGCACTCGATCCTGCGGGCGCTTCGGACCGGCCAGGCACGGCTCCACCGTGGCGAGGTCCAGCTCCAGCGTGTCGGTGAAGTCCGGGTCCGGGCTGGTCGCGGTGCGGAACAGCCCCTGTTCCTTGCAGTATCGCTCCACCAGATCGAGCAAGTCGGCGGGCCGGCCCGTGCTGTGGAGGTACCGCAGGGTCTGCTCGTCCACCGGGAAGAAGCCCATCGTGGCACCGTACTCCGGCGCCATGTTGGCCAGCGTAGCGCGGTCGGCCAGGGGCATCTGGGCCAGGCCCGGGCCGTAGAACTCGACGAACTTGCCCACGACGCCTTTGGCCCGCAGCATCTGCGTGATGGTCAGCACGAGGTCGGTGGCCGTCGTGCCTTCGCGCAGTTGACCGGAAAGCCGGAACCCCACCACGTCCGGCATGAGCATGTAGATCGGCTGGCCGAGCATGACGGCTTCCGCCTCGATGCCGCCGACGCCCCAGCCCACGACGCCCAGCCCGTTGATCATGGTGGTGTGGCTGTCGGTTCCCACCAGGCTGTCGGGGTACGCGACGCGTCCGCTCGGACCGTCGTGCGTGAGCACGACACTCGCCAGGTATTCCAGGTTCACCTGGTGAATGATGCCGGTGGCCGGCGGCACCACGCGGAAGTTGTCAAACGCCTTTTGCCCCCACTTGAGGAACTGGTATCGCTCGCGGTTGCGTTCGAATTCCTTCTGCTTGTTGACGGCCAGTGCGTCCGGCGAGGCGAACGCGTCCGTCTGGACGGAGTGGTCGATGACCAGGTCGCACCGGACGTGCGGATTGATCTTCTGCGGATCGCCGCCCAGCCGCTGCATGGCCGACCGCATGGCGGCCAGGTCCACGACGGCCGGCACGCCGGTGAAATCCTGCAGCACGACCCGGCCGGGCTTGAACGGGATTTCCTCGCGGGCGGCGTCGCGGGGTTGCCAGCGGGCGAGGGCCTCGACGTGTTCCGTAGTGACGGCGTGCCCGTCCACGTTTCGCAGCGCGCTTTCCAGCAGCACTCGAATCGAGAACGGCAGTCGGTGGGGATCGCCGATGCCCAGCGCCCTGAGCGTTTCGAGTCGATACGCACGGACCTTGCCCGCCCGGGTCTCCAGCGTGCCTTCCGCACCGAAAGGATTCTTCGCCTCGCCATTCATGGTGTACTTCTTTCGTGTTGGAGGGGGTTGAGACCACCGTCCCGCGCGCCCCGTGCGAGGGAACGAGAATAGTGTAGCGGCGTCGCCGGGCCCGGCAACCGGTACCACCGGTCGAATACCGATGCGTATCCGTTGAAAACGGGTGTCACGGGATGCTCGACAGGCTGCGGGGTCCGAGAATCCGGTGATGCACGGATCGTCGAGCACCGTCCGATTTCGACATGGCCTTCCAAAGGCACACCCATTTCCGCTATACTCGCGTTCAGGGCGCTCACGAAATGGAATCCCCGCGTACAACCGACGCCTTTACCACCACGAGGTAGGACCGTGCCACAGGCAACCACAACCCCACGGCCGGGCAGATGTCAGGTTTCTATTGCGGCCGTCCTGGCAAGCCTGATTGCGGCCGCCGTCTGGCTGGGTGTACTGCCGGAGGCCTCCGCGCAGCCTGTTGCGCCGATCCGGGTCATTGCCGAATGGGAACCCGCCATCGGGACGCTGATCCGGTATCCCCTAGGGATTCCGCAATCCCTGGTCGTGGAGCTGGCCCAGGACGACCTGCTGTTCGTTCTGGTTACCGGACCCAGCGTCGAAAGTCAGGCACGAGCCACATTCAACTCCTGGGGCATCGACCCGGCCAAGGTCTTCTACATTCACGCTCCGGTCGAGACCGTCTGGACGCGGGATTGGGGTCCGCACCAGATATTCGACGGCAACGGCATATGGTCGATTCTCGATCCGATTTTCCAGGGGTACCCGTGGGTGGGCGCGGCATGCGTGCCGATTACGTCTCCCGGCGGCCACCAGGGTGACGATGCCGTCAATATGGACGTGGCGGCGTATTTCAATGCTCCGCTCCATTCCTTCCCCGGTTATCTGGTGGGCGGGAACTTCATCGTTGACGGTCACGCCTCGGCTTTCTCGACCTGCATGATGGTGAGCGAGAACAACCAGCTCTGGACCGAGGCGGAGTTCCTCCAGCTCGCGGAGGCCTACCTGGGCATTACCCACTACCACGTCGTCAACAACACGGAGAACAACGGCATCCAGCACATTGATTGCTGGTTCAAGGCGCTCGACGATGAAACGCTGCTCGTGAAGCGTGCGCCCCCGTGGCACGAGGAATACCCGCGCATCGAGACCAACGTCGCCCTGCTGGAACAAGCCGTCAACAGGCATGGGCGCCCCTATCGGATTGTCCGGATCGACTGTCCCGCCTACAGCGGAAGCAGAATCGCGGCGTACACGAACGCGCTGATTCTGAATCGAAAAGTGCTCGTTCCGCTGTTCAACACCGGCGGGGACGCGCAGGCCCTTCAGACCTACCGGGATGCGATGCCCGGCTACGACGTAATCGGATTTCCGTGGGGCAGTTGGTACTACTACGACGCGTTGCATTGTCGTACCCGAGCCGTCTTCGATCGGCACATGCTGCGCATCGTTCACGCGCGGATGGATTCGGAAGTGCCGGCAGGCGTCGCGGTCCATTTCACGGCGTTGGTGGACGATCGGAGCGAGACGGGACTGCTGCCGGACTCGCCCCGCCTCGTCTGGCGCGTGGGGGGGGATGCCGAGTGGCAGGAAGCGGTCATGACCGCGACCGGGGACACGGACACGTACGAGGCGTTTCTGCCGGGGATGAGCGGCGGCGCGTCGATCGAGTATTACATCGCCGCCGAGGACCACTCCGGCAGAAGCGAAACGATGCCGCGCACGGCGCCCGACGGGTTTTACACTTTCCGGTTTGTCGACGTGGGATTGCGGGTGCATGTGCTGGATGCACCGGAGAGGGTTGCGCCCTGGACGCTCAGCACGGTGACCGTGGCGATCGACGAAGGCCCCGACGCACTGGTTCCCGGCAGCGTTGTGCTTCACTACTCATTCGACGGCGAACACTTCGTCACGGAGGGGATGACGGAGATCGCGCCGCTGGTCTTCGAGGCCACGGTGCCGAGGTTGCTGTGCGAGGACGCGCCGAGCCTGTTTGTCTCCGCTCAGGCCGAGGTGGGCGGAGCGCGGTACTGGCCCATGCCGGGTCCGCAATCTCCACACCCGATCTCGGTCGGCGCGATCGAGCCGGTGGAGCTGTTCTTTGAGGATTTCGAGGCCGGCCTGCCTGCGGGCTGGATCGCCACCGGCCTGTGGCACGTCACCGGCGCTTGTGCCGGCCCTCCGGTGTGCGACGGCGGTTCGTGGGCTTACTACGGACGTGACGCGACCTGCACGTACAACAACGGCGCTCGCAACTTCGGATCGCTGTTCTCGCCGAGCATCGGGGTGCCCGCCATTCCCGCAGGTGGAACCGCCGTGCTGTCCTTCTGTCAAACCCTCATGACCGAAGACGAGCCCGGCTACGACATCGCGGGGGTATACCTCAACGGCGGGCTCATCCAATCTCCCCCCGAAATGCCGAGTTGGGAGCATCATTCCTTTGACATTACGGCACAGGCTGGAGCTGACGTATCGATCGAATGGCGTTTCGACACGGTCGACGATGAATACAACGACTTTCGCGGCTGGCAGGTCGACGCCGTGCGTATTGAGATCAGCGAGCTTGCCTGTCCGCCCGGCGCCCCGTGCGAAGCGGGCGACTTTGACTGTGACGGCAGGATCGACCTGGCGGACTTCGCGGCCTTCTTCGACTGCATGGCCGGCCCCGATGCGACGCCCGCGCCGACGTCCCCGACGACCCCGCGGGACTGCCTCCTCATGTTCGACTTCGATTCGGATGGAGACGTGGACCTGGCGGACGCGATCGTCATGCAGGGATCATTCGACATTCCGTGATCCTGCCGCGCTGCCCCGATGAGCGGGGGAGCGTGTGAAAACAGGCTTCGCGATGGTTCCTGCGGCCGGAAGGCATGTTTCCAGTCGTCCTGAAAGTCTGCCGGCCGCAAGCGGACCTTCGCCCGGACGGAAATCCGAAGGACCCGGGTGCAGCGTCTCCCCGGTCCATGCCCCGGGAACCGCGGCGCCGGGCATCAGTCCGGCGGCAGGGTGGACAGGCGCTCCGCGACCATCGGGATCGGATTCAGCGCGTAGCTTCGCTGCCACGCCTGGCGGACCTGGGCGACCGGGGCGCCCGCGGCCTGGTACGCCAGGCCCAGGTAGAACCAGGCCCGCGGATCGTCCGGTCGGTCGCGAAGCTCTCGCCGGAGGTACGCAATGGCCCGCTCCACGTCGTGCGGTTGCCGATCCGCCCGGGACAGATGAAAGTGGGCCAGGTCCGAGTACAGCGTGCGGCCGTGCGGGGTCGGCCACGGCTGCCCCTCGCCGCGATACGCGTCGATGCCGGCCAGCAGGTGAAGCTCGAGGGTCGGCTTGGTGGTGTCCATCGGTTCGAACCGGGCGGCCGGTCCCCAGGCAACCGGGCCGTACCCCGCCAGGCATCCCGTCGCCACGATCGCCAGCAGAAAGACGCCGACGACCTGGCGCGAATGTCGGGGCGGGGGCGGGCGGCGTCGTTGGGTCGTCCTCGCCAGCAGGATCACGGCGGCCAGAATCACCACACCGAGCCCGATGCCGATTGCGTTGAGCCCAAGGGTGCGATCGATCCAACTCCGCCACGACAGGGCCACGGCCGCGTGCAGCGGCCAGGCCAGCGCGACGAAGATGAGAAACTCGTGCTCGCGTCGCCGCCACATGCGTTGCAGTCCCATTGCCGCCATCACCCATAGGGCCGGCCAATACAACAGGTGGAACCGTGCTCCGACCAGGCCGCCGCCAATGACCAGTCCCGCTCCCGCCGCGACCGAGGGAACGAGGCCGGCGGCCAGCGCGCGGCGGCGCCCTCGCCAGCCGCCGCGAAAGACGGGGGCGAGAGCCGCTGCCGCTCCCGCCAGGAGGGGCACGGTCCAAAGCACGGCCCCGGGCCACACCATGCCGTCGAGGTACACCTGCGTCGCGGCGAACGGGCCGGCCACCATGTGTTCCTTGGTCGCCTGATAGCCCGTCGTGATTCGGATCAGGGCGTTCCAGACACTGGACACCTCTCCGGCGTCGGTCTGCACCGGGCCGGCGGCGAACGCCACCGTCTGGACGAGAAAGAGCCACGCAACGACCGGAACCACGGCAACTGCGAGCGATGTCGCCAGGGAGCGTGTCGCGCTTGTCCGTTGGCGCAGCGACGCGAGGCACACCATCTCCGCTGCGCCGAGACCGGCGAGAAGGAACAGCCCCTTCCCCAGATGCGTCATCAGCAGCAGGAGCCAGAGCAGGCCTTTGCGGATGGGCTGCTGCGGGTCACCCACGCGAAACAGGGCCGGCCAGAGCAGCAGCAGGAGCAGGGATTCGGCAAACTCCCCCCGCGCGTTGCAGAACGCCACCACGTCGGATGTGGTGACGATCAGCAACAGGATGGCGGCCGACGGGCGACCGAGCCGGCGCGGCGCCTCCCGTGCGACCAGCACGAGCGTGGCGACACCCAGGAACACCGGCAGCACGCGAAGGCTGATTAGCGATCCCTGGCCCAGGACCGCGCTCGGGACGGCCTGCAGCCACCACCAGAGCGGCGTGATCGCATCGCTGCGTCGGACTGGGACGTCGATGAAGAATGCGCGGGCGGAGGTCAGCAGTTCTTCCAGCCCGGTCCCCATGACGAAGACCTCGTCATAGCCCACGCCGCAGCGAACCGCCAGGGCCACGCGCAACACGGCGCCCATCGCGATGCACGCCATCACAAAGGCGAGATACCCGTGGTGGCGACGTGGGGCGGTTCGCGATGTAGCGGGATGACGCATGGATTCGGTCGCCGACGCCGGCGCTCGCCTTCCTTCCGGGCATGCGGGCGCCAAGCGGCTCGACCGTACCGCAGAAACGCTTACCGCGTCAACTTCAGCCGGGTGGACGCTCGATGAACGGCGCGGCGGCGTGCTGCCAGGGCCTGGTCGTCGGTCGCGCGGATTTGGCGGGCCTGTTCCAGTGCGGCCCACTCGGCTTGTGCGTCGATCTCCTCGGGCTTGTGGGCCTGCGGGGTCAACACCACCAGATGGTTGTGCAGCATCTGGGCGAAGCCGCCGTCGAGGAACATGTGCCTGAGGCGGCCTTCGCGGGTCTCCATCCGCAGGATTCCGACGCCCAGCCTGCAGACGAGCGGAGCGCGGTTCGGCAGCAGGCCGATCTCGCCGTCGTGCGCGGGCAGGGCGACGAAGGCGACCGGCGCATCGAACACCTTCCGCTCCGGCGTGATCACCGCACACTGAAAATCGATTCGTTTGCGGGCCATGGAATTCACCTTCGTCTGTTCGAGACGCCGGCCGGACGCCTGCACCGCCGATCGCCCTTCCTACGACTGCTTCAACCGTTCGGCCTTGGCCGCCGCCTCCTCGATGCTGCCGACGTACAGGAACGCCTGTTCGGGCAGGTGGTCCCACTTGCCGTCGCACAGCTCGTCGAACGACCGGATCGTGTCTGCGAGCCGGGTGTAGTTGCCGGGGAACCCGGTGAACTGCTCGGCGAGGTAGAACGGCTGCGACAGGAACCGTTCAATCTTGCGGGCCCGCGACACGACGCGCTTGTCCTCTTCGCTCAGTTCGTCGACGCCGAGGATCGCGATGATGTCCTGCAGCTCCCGGTATCGCTGGAGGATGGTCTGCACCTGCCGGGCGACGCGGTAGTGGTCTTCCCCGACGTACTGCGGGTCGAGCAGGCGCGACGAGGAGGCCAGCGGGTCGATGGCCGGGTAGATGCCCTTCTCGCTGATGCTCCGTTCCAGCACGATGAACGCGTCCAGGTGCGTGAAAGCGGTGGCGGGCGCCGGGTCGGTCAGGTCGTCCGCGGGCACGTAGATGGCCTGTACGCTGGTGACGGCGCCTTGCCGGGTGGAGGTGATGCGCTCCTGCAGCTCGCCCATCTCGGTGGCGAGGGTCGGCTGGTAGCCGACGGCGGAGGGCATCCGGCCCAGCAGGGCCGACACTTCGGAGCCCGCCTGGGAGAAGCGGAAGATGTTGTCGATGAAGAGCAGGGTGTCTGCCCCGGAGTGGTCGCGGAAGTACTCCGCCATGGTCAGGGCGGACAGAGCCACGCGCAGCCGGGCGCCCGGCGGCTCGTTCATCTGTCCGAACACCATGGCCGTGTGCTCGATGACCTTTCGGGCGTTGCCCTGCTCGTCCTTGAATTCGGCCTGCTGCATTTCCAGCCAGAGGTCGTTTCCCTCGCGGGTTCTCTCTCCGACGCCGGCGAAGACGGAGAACCCGCTGTGCTCGCGGGCGATGCGGGCGATCATTTCCTGGATGACGACGGTCTTGCCCAGTCCGGCCCCGCCGAACAGTCCGATTTTGCCGCCCCGGACGAAGGGGGCCAGCAGGTCGATGACCTTGATGCCGGTTTCCATGAGTTCGGTTCTGGGCGTCAGGTCGGTGAAGAGAGGGGGCAGATGGTGGATGGGCCGGCGTTCGGAGGCTTCCACGGGGCCCCGGCCGTCGATGGGCTCGCCCACGAGGTTGAATACGCGGCCCAGGGTTACCGGTCCGACGGGCACGCTGACCGGCTCGCCGGTGTCGAGGATTTCCGCGCCGCGTTGCAGCCCATCGGTGGAGCCGAGGGCAATGGCCCGCACGTGTCCGCCGCCCAGGTGCTGGGCGACCTCGCACCAGAGGGTTTCCGTTTCGGTGGCTCCGAGCACGGGTCGCGTGACGTCGACCTTCAGCGCGTTGTGGAGCGCCGGCATCCGGGCCTCTTCAAACTCCGCGTCCAGGGTGGAACCGATGATCTGGGTGACGCGGCCGAGGTTGCGATCATCCTGAGCCATACGGGGCCTCCAGCAGTGTGGAATTGCGAATCGCGAATTACGAATTGCGAATGTCGCCTGCGCCACAACGCCGCCGGACGTTGCGAACGATGGCTACCAGCACGCGGACGATCTCATCCGCTTCCTGCACAATTTCCGTCATTCGCGTTGTCGACACGAGCTTCAGTTCTCGCACCAGCCGGAGCCAATAGAGACACTCTCGCGCCTCTGCACGGGCGATGCTCATGCGTCGTCCGAAATCCGCCTTCGAGTGGGCGCCCTGGGCCTCTTCCACGTTGGCCCCGACACTGGCGCCGGCGCGAGCCAACTGCCGGGCGATGGTCTGCCCGGCAACGGACCGCGGTATGGAATTGACCAAGCGCATCACCCTGACGGCGAATCGGAACGTCCGCTCCTGTATCTCATGTGGCTGATAGTCAGGTTCCAGCTCCGAACTGCATTCGCTCTGCCTTGATCTCATGGAACTCATCCACCCGGTTCTTTCGCAATTCCTAATTCGTCATTCGCAATTCGCAATTCCTACGATATCGCTGCCGCTCCGCCGACGATGTCCAGCAGTTCCATCGTGATCTGGGTCTGCCGGGCCCGGTTGAACTGCCGGGAGAGGCTGCGGATCATGTCGCCGGCGGCGTCGGTGGCGGCCTTCATGGCCACCATGCGGGCGACGTTCTCACTGACCATGGCGTCCAGGAAGTACTGGTAGACCGTCGCCTTCACCGCCGCCGGCAGCAACTCCCGGAGCAACTCGGCGGCCGGGGGCGTGAAATCGAACGCCACGGCGGGGCCCTCCGGTTCCGCCGCCGGGTCGGCCGCGGGCATCGGGTGAAAGGGCAGCAGCCGCGCACAGGTCGGCTCCTGCCGGCCTGCGGATACGAACTTCATGTAGACGATGTCGATCCAGTCCACCCGTCGGGCCTGGTAGTCCTCGATGAAACCTTCCGCAATGGGTTCGATGTCGGCGAAGCGGGGCGTATCGCCCACTTTCGTGTACTTCTGCGCCATGGCCCGCCGGAGGAACGTGAAGTAATTCACCCCCTTTTTGCCCACCACGTGCAGGTCCGTCTCCGAGCCGTCTCCGTCGCCGGTCCGGAGCCGCGCCTGCGCCGCCCGCAGCAGCAGGGCGTTGTATCCGCCGCACAGGCCGCGGTTGGAGGTGAGCAGCAGGATCGCGCCTCGGCCCGCGTCGCGGTTCACATGCAGCAGGGGGTGTTCCGCGTGCTCGCCGGCGGCCGCGGCGATCTTCTGCACCAGATCGGCGATGCCGTATGCGTAGGGTCGGCCCGCCGTCGCCCGGTTCAGCGATTGCTGGTACTTGGACGTGGCGATGAGCTGCATGGTCCGCGTGATCTTGCGGATGTTGCGGACCGCCCTGCGGCGTTTGTGGATTGCCCGTGCCTTGGCCATGCCAGTCCCCCGCGGTGTCTACGCCTTGGCCGGTTCATCCGTTCCGGCGGCAAACCGCGGTTTGAAGTTCTTCATCACGTCACGAAACGTCTCGGTCAGTTCATCGGTCAGCGTGCCGGTGCGATGGAGTTCCTCACCGATCTCCGGATGCTCGTCGTGGAGGTGTCGTAGCATGTCTTTCTCGAACGTCGGCACCTTGTTCAACGGGAGATCGTCCAGAAAGCCCAGCGTGCCGGCCAGGAGGCTGAGAATCTGGTCCGTGACGGGGTACGGCTGGTATTGGGGCTGCTTGAGCAGCTCCACGATTCGGCGGCCCCGGTCCAACTGCTTCTGGGTGGCGGCGTCGAGGTCCGTGCCCAACTGGGCAAACGCTTCCAGCTCGCGATACGCGGCCAGATCCAGCCGCAGCGAGCCGGCCACCTTCTTCATGGCCTTCACCTGGGCCTTGCCGCCCACGCGGGAGACGCTGATGCCCACGTTCACCGCCGGCCGAACGCCCGCGAAAAAAAGGTCGGGCTCCAGGTAGATCTGCCCGTCAGTGATGCTGATTACGTTGGTGGGGATGTAGGCCGACACCTCGCCCTCGAGCGTTTCGATGATGGGCAGGGCGGTAAGCGAGCCGCCGCTGGCGGGGTCGACTGCGATTTCGTGGTCTGCCTCGCCGAGTTCCGGGAGGTCCGCGGTGGTCTCCCACGTGCCGGGCACGCCGACGTACGTCTTGCCGTTGACACCGCCCGCGTGGTAGCCCTCGCCCTTCCTTACGATCGCGCGGCGCTCGGCCAGCTTGCAGGCCCGCTCGAGCAGACGGCTGTGCAGGTAGAACACGTCGCCGGGGTAGGCCTCGCGGCCGGGCGGCCGGCGGAGCAGCAGGGAGAGCTGCCGGTAGGCGGCGGCCTGCTTGCTCAGGTCGTCGAATACGCAGAGCGTATGCCGGCCCTGTTCGTACATGAAGTACTCGGCCATGGCCGCCCCGGCGTAGGGGGCCACGTACTGCAGGGGGGCGGACGTGGAGCTGGGGGCGCAGACCACGATGGTGTAGTCCATGGCGCCGTGTTGGCGCAGGGTGTCGACCACGCTCGCCACGGTGGATTCCTTCAACCCGATGGCCACGTAGACGCAAATCACCTCGCCGCCGCGCTGGTTGAGGATGGTGTCAACGGCAATGGCCGTCTTGCCGGTTTTCCGGTCGCCGATGATGAGCTCGCGCTGTCCGCGGCCGATGGGGATCATGCTGTCGATGGCCTTGATGCCGGTCTGGAGGGGCTGGTTGACCGGCTGCCGCTCGGCGATGCCGGGGGCCTTGAACTCCAGGGGTCGCCGGTGCGGGGATTCGATCACGCCCTTGCCGTCCAGCGGGCGTCCGAGGGGGTCGACCACGCGTCCGATCATCGCCTCGCCGACGGGTACGGACAGTAGCCGGCCGGTGCGACGGACCTCATCTCCCTCGCCGATATGGAGGTATTCTCCGAGGATGATCACGCCCACGGAGGTTTCTTCCAGGTTGAGCACCTGGCCCTGTGAACCGTCGTGGAACTCGACGAGTTCGCCCGCCATGCAGTTGCTCAGGCCGTAGACGCGGGCGATGCCGTCGCCCACTTCCAGCACCTTGCCCACCTCCGAGACGTCCACCTCGCGGCGGTAGTTTTCGATCTCCTGTCGGATGACCGACGAGATTTCATCGACCTTGATCTTCATGCGTGTTCCTTCCGCGGCGCCCGTCTTCGAAATAAGGCTTGCCGCTGTGGATTTCGCGGGCCGCTCGGTCGATCAGCTCGCCCCGCAGCTTCTGCAGATGGCGGCGTACGGTCACGTCGTACTTGTCGTCCTCGATTCGCACAACCATGCCGCCGATCATGTTCGTGTCGACCGTTTCCACCAGCCGGGGCTTGCGGCCGGACAGGTCGGCCGCCACTTGGGCCAGGCGGTTTCGCAGCCGGTCGGGCAGGGGGACTGCCGTGGTGACGTGGATGTCCACTTCGTTGCGTCGGCGCTCCAGCCCCAGGTGGTACTCCTGGCAGATGGGACGGAGCAGGTTGAGCCGGTTCTTGTCGTTGAGCACAAGCAGCGTGTTCAGCAGTCGGTCGCTCATCCGGCCGCGGAGCTTCTCCAGGATGGCCCGGCGAGCGTGGATGTCGACGGACCGGCCGAGGAACAGGTCGGCCAGGTCGCGATCCCGATCGAGCAGGCCCAGCAGGTCGGTCATCTCGGCTATCAGGGCGTCCGCCTCGCCGGCGGCCTCGGCCAGGTCGAGCAGGGCGTGGGCATAGACCCGTGCGATGGCGATCCGGATGTCATCTCCCGTCGGCATCTTCCCGCATCCTCGCGGACGGCCGCGTCGTGTGTACCCGGCGGTCAGTTCTGCTGGGTGCGGCTGATCCGCGACAGTTCCTCGATGGACTCCTCGAGGAGTCGCTCGTGGGCCTTTTCGTCCAGTTCGGCCTGGATGACCCGGGCGGCGACCTCCGTGGAGAGCTGCGCCGTCAGCGCGTACAAATCCTTGACGGCCGTGTCGCAAGCGGCCCCGATCTCCCGCCGGGCCCGTTCCAGCGTGGCCTCGGCGTCCTCGCGGGCCTGGTTCTCGATCTTGCGCCGCAGGACCTCGGCGTCGCGTCGGCCCTCGTCCACGATGGCCGACGCCTCGTCCCGGGCGTTCTGCAGCATGGCGACGCACTCCCGAAGGTGCTCCTTCGCCTGCTCCCGGTCGTCCTTCGCGTGCTCGAGCGAGGCGCGGATGAACTCCTCCCGCCTCTGCAGCGCCGTAAGGACGTAGGGCCAGACGAGCTTTCCCAGCGCCCACAGGACCACCGCGAAGATGACGAGGGTCCAGATCGCGTTGCCCAGGTCACCGCCGAACAGGTTGGGCGCACCGGATCCGGGGTCCGCCGCGCTCGCAAGACGGACCGGGGCGAGCGCGGCCAGGCCGGCCAGGCCGATCCGGCCGCCTGCCGGTCTTCTTCCGGCGATGCTCACACGAACGCCCATGAGGGAGAGTTCCCGCGTTCCGAACACGACGACATCCTTACAGCACGGCCAGCAGGCAGACGACCACGCCGAACAGGGTGGCCCCCTCGACCATGGCGGCGGTGATGACCGTCGCTCCGTTGATCGCTCCGGACGCCTCCGGCTGACGGGCCATGGATTCCACCGCGGAAGTGCCGATCCGGGCGATGCCGGTCGCCCCGGCCAGCAGTACCAGGCCCGCCCCGAAACACGCGCTCACCTTGACCAGGCCCAGGTCAGTGAACACCCGACTGCCGATCGATGCCGCCTCGGCGGCCGCGCCCGCTTCCTCTGCGGCCGGCGCCACCGCACTGCTCAGAGCCAGCACTCCGCCGACCACGAGAATCAGCACCAGAACTCCTCGCTTCGTTGCCATATCTGCTTTTCCTTCTTTCAACCGTGCAATTCGGCGGGGGCGAATCGCGAACCGTATGCCATCGCAATCACGCGTGTCGGCCCGTTTGCCCCGCGGCTCCGGGCATGCCGATTGCACCTGCCTCAATGGTGCGTCGCTCCGGCCCCCGCGGCTGCTTCTCCGGAAGGTTCTCCGTGGTGGATCTGCACCGCCTGTCCGATGAACACCGCCGTCAGGAACGTGAATACGAAAGCCTGCAGGAAGGCGACAAACAACTCCAGGAAATTGAACACCACGCTGACCAGCACAATCGGAACCGCCGCCGCCAGGCCCACCCCCAGCCCGGAAGCCCCCGCCATGCCGATCAGACTCAGCAGCACGGCAAGCAGAATGTGCCCGGCGATCATATTGGCAAACAGCCGGAACGCCAGGGCGAACGTCTTGGCCGCCAGCCCGATCAGTTCCAGGACGGCGATCAGCGGCGCGATGAAGAGGGGCCCCTGGAAAAAGTGCCGGAGGTACGCCGTGCCGTTCTCGCGGAAGCCGCTGCCGACCACCACGACCAGCGTGCAGACGGCCAGCGTTCCCGTGGTCCAGATGTTGCCCGTGGCCGTGCCCCCCACGCCGAACGGCAGAACCAGCCGGGTCAGCGGTTCCAGCGGGACCAAACCGAGCACATTGCACAACAGGATGAAGAAGAATACGGTCCATAGGTATGGGATGAACCGGTCCGTCTGGTCGCCCAGGTTCGGCCGCGCTACGTAATCGCGCAGAAACGAGCAGATGGTGTCCACGAAGTTGCGTCCGCCACGCGGCGTCAGGTCGCCGAACAGGTCGCCCGTGCTCACCCAGAAGCAGGCCCGTCGCAGGAGGACGATCAGCAGAACGGCCGCAACCATCTGCATCACGATGTGGTTGGAGAGAATCGTGATCCCCCGCGCGGACCAGAACGGGTGCTGAACCACGTGGTCCAGTGGCGTGCCCGATGCCAGGATGCCCAACATGCTCATCGCCTACTCCCCGGGCAGCCGTCGCTGTGCTCGCACCAGGTATACCGCCTCAATCGTCAGCACCACCGCGTAGCTGAGGCCCAGCCAGAGCAGAAACGGCCGTGGAGAAACCCATCCGGTCAACACCAGCCCCAGGCCGATCGCCAGCGCCGCGCCGAACCGCACGCCGGTGCTCGCCAGCATCGCGGTCGCCCAGTCTCCACGGCGTTTGCGACAGATCACCGCAAACGCAAGAAGCCCGATCCAGTTCGCCGCCAGGCCCGCCGCGCACCCGGCCGCCATGCCGACCAGACCGCCGGGCCCGCTCAAACGAACGGTCGGCACCACGCCCGCCGCCGCGGCCACGGCGATGCCCGCCAGGCCGGCGACGAAAGGTGCGACCAAACGGTGCCAGTCCATGACCAATGACTCATCCACTCGACGGCGGCGAACCCCGGTCCCCCTTCTCCGACCGCTCGCACTCTCCCGGTGGCGGACCGGTCTTTCGCGATTTCGGCCGCCGCCCTCCGGTAACGACCAGCGCCGTGCGAATCAGGTTGTACATGCCTCCGATCAGCCCCAGACATGCACACACCAGCAGCCCCCAGGGCCTCGTATCGTACCGCACATCGATCCAATAGCCCAACAGGCAGAAACCCGCCAGGGCCGCCGCCAGCTCGAAACCCATGTTCAGCGACCGGGAGGTCGAAGGCCAATGATCGCGCGGCCGGCTCATGGCAACTCCAGCCCCTCGCGTGGCGCCCGACGACGCGCCCCGAGACCGCCGCCGCGATCCAACTCGTTGCAGTGGCGATGGTTTCAGACCGCCGTCCGGCGGGGAAGTCTAGCCCCCGTCCGAGCCGCACGTCAAGCATAAGTTGGCACAGGCCGAGCCCTTGCAAAACTCGGACAAATCCGGGAGGAATAGGGCGTTCCGGGCTACCCAGGGGCCGATCCAGACAGCGTGCCTCCCGGCCGTACCCGCGCCGGTCGGTGGTTTTCAGGATCGTTCCTGAACCGGTTTCGGGATGAAGTGGGACCCGTGCGGGAGGTTCACGCATGTTTCACACTGTCGCCATTGTCGGGGCCACCGGCGCCGTAGGGAAGGAATTCATCAGCCTCATCGAGCAGCGGGGGCTCCAGGCCGAGCGGTTCGTCCTCTTGGCCTCGGCCCGCAGCGCGGGGCAGACCCTCGACGTGCGAGGCGAGCCGCACACGGTTCAGGACCTGGCCACAACGCCATTCGACGGGGTGGACGTTGCGTTCTTCAGTGCGGGCGGGGGCCGAAGCAAGGAGTTCGCACCCCGGGCCGCGGCGGCCGGGGCGGTGGTCATTGACAACTCATCGGCCTTCCGCATGGACCCGAACGTGCCTCTGGTCGTGCCGGAGGTGAACCCCGAAGACGTCCGTACGCATCAGGGCATCATCGCCAATCCGAACTGTTCCACCATCCTCATGAACGTCCCGGTCTGGCCCCTGCACAAGGCCAACCCCCTCCGGCGGATCGTGGTCAGTACGTACCAGGCGGCCAGCGGGGCCGGGCTGTCGGCCATGCTGGAGCTGGAAGAGCAGACGCGCGACGTGCTGGCCGGCCGCAAGCCCGAGCCGAAGGTGTTTCCGTTCCCCATCGCGTTCAACCTCTTTTCGCACAATTCCGCCATCGGGCCGGAGGGATACAACGAGGAAGAGATCAAGATGGTCCGGGAGACCCGGAAGATCTTCCACGCCCCGGAACTCGCCATCACCGCCACCTGCGTGCGGGTGCCGGTGCTGCGGGCGCATAGCGAAGCGGTGAACCTGACCTTCTCGCGTCCGATCACCGAGAATGAAGTGCGGGAAATTCTGTCGGCGGCGCCCGGCGTGCGGGTGGTGGACCAGCGCGACCCGCAGCATTTCCCCATGCCCATCGAGGCCAGCGGCGCGGACGACGTGCTGGTCGGCCGCATCCGCCGGGATATCAGCCAGCCGGACGGCTGCGGCATCGAGCTGTTCCTGTCCGGCGATCAGCTCCGCAAGGGCGCCGCCCTGAACGGCATCCAGATCGCCGAGTTGCTCGCGCACCAATGAACGGCGCCCCCCCGGCAGCGCTTCCGGGCATTCGAACCCTGTGGTCCGTTCGCTTTACGCGCCTCCGCCCGTCGTGTATAGGAACCGGCGGGCACGACCGCGGGGGCAGCAGTGATGGAGTGCGCTGACATTCTCGGGCCGGGAGGGCTGATCGCCCGGCGCCTGCCGCAGTACGAACACCGCCGCGAACAGCTCGAAATGGCCGAGGCCGTGACCCAGGCGTTCGGGCAACCGGAGCACCTGCTGGTCGAGGCGGGCACGGGAGTCGGCAAGAGTTTCGCGTACCTGGTGCCGGCCATCGAGCGGGTGACCCGTCACAAGCAGCGGGTCGTGGTCAGCACGCACACCATCGCCCTGCAGGAACAGCTCATCAACCAGGACATTCCGTTCCTGCAGTCCGTGCTGCCGATGGAGTTCTCGGCGGTGCTGATGAAGGGTCGGGGCAACTACATCGGGCTGCGCCGCCTGGCCCGGGCCGGCCAGCGGCAGGAACTGCTGTTCGATTCCCGCGCGGCCCGCGAGGAACTGTGGCGGATCGAAGACTGGGCGTACCGCACGCGGGACGGGTCGTTGTCGGACCTGTCGGTGCAGCCGGCGCCGGCCGTCTGGGAGAAGGTCCGCAGCGAACAGGGCAACTGCATGGGCCGGCGCTGCCCGCACTACGAGCGGTGCTTCTATCAGCAGGCGCGCCGGCGGGCGGAAAACGCGAACCTGCTGATCGTGAACCACGCGCTGTTCTTTTCCGACCTGGCGGTTCGGGCCCAGGGCGCGGGCATCCTGCCGGACTATGACCTGGCCATTCTGGACGAGGCGCACACGATTGAAGACGTCGCGGGCAGCCACTTCGGGCTCAGCGTGTCGGACGGGCAGATTCGCTACCTGCTCAACTCGCTCTACAACGAGCGGACCAAGCACGGGTTTCTGGCCGGCTTTCACGCCGATGTCGCGATCCGGGCGGTGCTCAAGACGCGAGGAGTGCTCACCCGGTTCACGGACGAGCTGGCCTCTTGGCAGACGGCCCACGGGCGGTCGAACGGCCGGCTGCTCGTGCCGCCGCCGGTGAAAAACACCATCAGCGACGCCCTGCGCGACCTGCATCAGAAGCTCCGCTCCGTACGCGACCTGGCCACCGACGAAGGCGACCGGTTTGAACTCAACCTGCTGATGGAGCGGACCATCGGCCTGGCGGAGACGACGGAGGAGCTGCTCAGCCAGGAGCACGAAGACTGGGTGTACTGGATCGAAAGCACGCCGCATCGATCGAACCGGTTGACGGTGACCGGCCGGCCGGTGGACATCGGGCCGAACCTGCGGGATTCGCTGTTCGGCTTGATCCCCAGCGTGGTGCTGACCAGCGCCACGCTGACCACGGGCGGGGGCGACGACGGATTCGCGTACATCCGCAACCGGTTGACTCTTCCGGACGTGCGGGCGTGCTCGTTGGGTTCGCCCTTTGACTACGCCAACCAGGTGACGGTCCACGTGGAGGCGGGGCTGCCCGACCCGAACCAGGCGGACGCCTTCCTCCCGCCGGCCTGTGCGGCCATCGAGAAGTACGTTCGGCAGACGCAGGGACGGGCATTCGTGCTGTTCACCAGCTACTCGCTGATGGACCGCTGTGCCGAGATGCTGGCCGACCGGCTGGCCGCGGCGGAGTTGGAACTGCTCGTGCAGGGCCGCGAGCTCACTCGGACGCAGATGCTGGACCGGTTCCGACAGGATCGGCGGTGCGTGCTGTTCGGCACGGACAGCTTCTGGGGCGGCGTCGACGTGCCGGGCCCGGCCCTCTCGAACGTCATTATCGTGAAGCTGCCGTTCGCCGTGCCGGACCATCCGGCCATCGAGGCCCGGGTGGAGCAGATCCGCCGGCAGGGCGGCAACCCGTTCACCGCCTTTCAGTTGCCCGAGGCCATTCTGCGGTTCAAGCAGGGTTTCGGCCGGCTGGTGCGGACGAAGGACGACTGCGGGATTGTCGTGATCCTGGACCCCCGCGTCTGCAGCAAGTCGTACGGCCGTGCATTCCTGGAAGCCCTGCCGGAATGCCGGATCGTCATCCGCAACGGCACAGAAGATGAAAATCCGTGAGGTCGTCACCAGGAGCCGGTTTCCATGAACACGCATTTCCTTTCCGTCTTTGCCTCGCTTTGGTTGTCGATCACGCCGACCTCGCAGGACAGGCTCCAGTGGCCGGAGGCGCTGCCGGCGGATGAGGCGTACCTGCGGGGCGTTGCGGCGGAGACGTGGGCGTGCATTGCCCACTTCGTCGAGCCGAAGACGGGTCTGCCGTACGATTCCAGCGACCGCGCGGAGCATACGTCGGTCACGAACATCGGCTACTACGCCGCGTGCTGCGCCGTGGCGGCGGAGATGAAGCTCATCTCTCGCGATGAGGCCGCCACGCGCGTCCGCCGCGTAGTGGACGCCTACAGCCGCTTCGAGCACTGGCACGGGTTTTCCCAATCGTGGAACAACGTCTATACGCTGAAGCCCTCGCCCAGCGACACGATGATCTCCCTGCTCGACTCGGCCAACATGGTGGCCGGCCTGGTGGTCGCCGGGCAGCTTCTGCCCGAGGCTCGCGACGCGATCGATTCCGTTCTGTCCGCGATGAACTGGAGACCGTTCTACGATCTGGCGGACGGCCGGCTCTTCGGCGGGTATGACATGGCCCGGGACCGCATCGATTCCGCCTGGCACATCGGTGACTACGCCGGCGATGGTCGGATGGCCGCGTTCTGGGCCATCGCGGTGGGCGCCGCCCCGCCCGAGTCGTGGGACAAGCTCAATCGCGAGACGGAGACGCACTACGGGCTGACCGTCTTCAAGCCTGCGTGGCTGGGCGGCGGGCTGTTCATGCAGACGCAGGACGCGATCTTTCTCGACGAGTGGAGCACGCCGGCCGGCAAGTCTGCCGCCGACTTCGCCTACGCCCAGATGCTGTACGCCCATGATCTGAAGCTGCCGGCTTGGGGCTGGTCGGCCTGTTCCGCGCCGGACGGGCAATACCTCGGCTGGGGCGGGCTGAAGGTGTCCGTGGTCACCCCGCACGCGGCCGGCATGGCCGCCCAGTGGTACCCGCGCCAGGCGGCCGAGTGCCTGCGCAAGCTGGAGGCCCTCGGGGCGCGGGCGCCGTTCGAGGAAGAGAGCAGGACGCATCGATTCGGGTTCCGCGATTCGGTGGACCTCCACACGAAGGCGGTTTGCCGCGGTTACCTGCCCCCGCTGGACCAGGCGATGATGTTCCTGGCCCTGGCCAACGTGCTGGAGGACCGCGTGGTGCAACGGGCGTTCCTGTCGCATCCGACCGTGCAGCAGGGTCGGGCCCGGATCGCGGAGTACCAGCGCCCGCCCGATCCGGCCTGGCTGGCCGAACTGCGGCGCCGCGATCGCGAGCCGCTGCGCGTGCCGCCGCGCCCCGCGACGACCGGACCGTCCCGCATTCTCATCGATGACTTCGAGGGCGACACGGCGAGTCGCAACCGCCTCGGCGACGTCAACGACGGCTGGACGCGCGACGCGAAAGACGACACCGTCTCCGTTCGCATGAGCCTCGCCGACGCACCCGGACCGGGCCATGCGGGCAAATGCCTGCGCGTGGACTACGACGTGGACTCGCCGAACCCGGCCTACGGCGGCATCACGCTGAACCTGAACCGCGTGAATGCCGGCGGCTGCAACGCGATCGCGTTTTGCGTCCGCGGCACGCCCGGCCAGTTCAAGGTGGAGTTGCACGGCCGCGGCGGCAGCGGGTCCACCTACGTCCGTGGCGTGAAAGCGGACGAATGGCAGACGGTGCAGGTTCCCTTCATTGATTTCGGCGGCATGATCACCGACTGGGGCGAGATGCACCGATTCGTGCTCGTCGTGGAAGACCGCCTGGCCGATCCGAAGACGGGCACGCTGTGGCTGGATGACGTGGAACTCGTGACCCTGCCCGGACGCACTCCGTGAGCGATCCGTGCAAGCGCCGGGTAAAAAAATCACCCGCCGGCTACGCCGCCGGCGGGTCATACGCGCAACACGTACAGTAACGAAAATCTATCGAATCGACCCGGATGCCTCTGCGAGTTGGAATGCACTGAAGTCGGCCAGATCCACGTCTCCGTCGGAGTCGAGATCGGCGACGGCACATTCCGCAGACACGAACTCGCGGCCCGGGCCGCTGAAACAGGACATCAACAAGTCCGCGGTGCGGTGACCAACCGCGGCGGACCTGTTGGAAGTCATGTTGATATCACCATTCGGACCGTTCACCGTGACGGGGGTGAGGCTGTCCGGCACGCCGTAATGAAGGGTGCCCAGGACCGCCACAAACGCCAGGCACGCTGCCACCGGCAGCCCGACCAGGGCGTGCTGGTGACGCCGGAACCACGACGGCCGCACGACGGGCCGGCTCAGCAGGCCGGCCGTCTCGATCTGCGTGGCCTGGAAGACGCCCGCCTGCTCCGCCTGGGCCGCTTCGGCCATCAGCCGTTCGAGCCAGTCCTGATTGTGGGGGGCGTTTGCCATTGCCGGTTCCTTGAAATCCGTCTGCTGAGGAGTCGGGCCTGGGGGGCCGGGGCGCGAGGAATCACCCGGTTTTTTTGCCGAGCCGGTCCCGAAGCGTCCGGAGCACGCGGTCCCAGCGTGTCCGCAGGGTGGACTCGGCCAGTCCCAGGTTATCGGCCGCTTCCTTCCACCGCCGCTCCATGATCAGCGGAAGCTGGCCGCAGAGCGCCCGATCCCTCTCGTCCAGCCCGGCCATGCAGTCCCGCAGGGCGGCCAGATCGTCCAGCCTTTCGGCGACGGCAGCCGTATCTTCCTGTTCTGACGCGAGTTGCGACAAGGCTGGGTCGTCACCGGAGACGGTTTGGCTCAGGATCGCCCCGGCGATCCGAAGGGCGTCCCGGCACTTGTTCCGGGCGATTTGCATGAGGTAGGTCGCCAGGTTGTCTGGCGGCCGGAAGCCCTGTCGGCGGGCTGACTGCACGAACCCGGACCAGGTTTCCGAGGCCCGGGCGTCCAGCCAGTGGGGGTCGGTCGTGCATCGGTCCCGGCAGGCCCGGAAGATCGTGTAGCGAACCAGCCGGTCATACCGGTTCATGATTTCGCGCAGGGCGAACTCGTCCCCGTCGGCGAGTCGGCCCGCCAGGGCGGGGTCGTCGCCGGGAGTCGACCGGGTGGGGTCATTTGACTCGTGACCGGGCATCCGGGGGATTATCGGGAAACGGACGGGAAGACGTCAAACCGCCGGCCGGGACGAACCGGACGGTCGTCGCATCACCCCACTCCACGTCCGCACCGGCGGCGGGCGCCGGAATGGTTTGCGTGCGAATCGCATCGCCCGACGCGTTCAGATATACCGCCGTCGCGAAGCCCTCCGGCAGGTCAACCCGGAACGGCGTTTGCGGCCGGTCGCCCTCCCGGCGGAACTCGATTTCCCCGGGCGAGACCCGCAGCGTCAGTACCCGGTCGTGCAGCGCGATGCGAGTGATCGTCAGGCTCGGCCAATCGGCGGGCAGGCGGGGATGCACGCGGCAGCCCTCGGCCGTGGGCTCGAACCCGGCGAAGCCGTACAGCATGATCTGCGGCACGAGCACGCTTTCCACGAACTCCGCGTCGATGCCCAGGCCGCCCGGCGTGCCCGCACCCTGTAGCGTGCCGCGCGTGCCGTCGGCGTAGTACGTGCGGGGGCCGCCGGCCGCCTGTACCTCGTCATACCACGTCAGAATCTCCTTCAGCCGGGCCCACGCATCGTCGGGCCCGAGCGTGCGCAGCCGGGCCAGCAGGTCGTGATAGGAGAACCCCAGCACGGCCCCACCGTCCTGGACCTGGTTGCCCCAGGGGATGGACTCCGGGTTGTTCCAGAACCAGCCGTAGTAGTCGATATTTCGCTTTGTGGTGGCCCGCGGGGCGAATCGCCAACGGTAGATGTCCGAGCCCTGGGCGGTGTCGCCCTCGACGATCCGATCGCCCGCGATCCAACTCAGGATGGCCCGGGCCTGCTCGTCCGTGGCGTAGCCGTAGGCAATGGCCTCGAGATTCATGAACGTGAAGCCGTAGTCCCATTGCCGGCCGTCGTCATCGATGCCCAGGGTGAACCGCTGCGTCTGCGGGGCCCAGAATTGCGTGTTGGCCGCCTTCACCTCGGCAGCATGGGCGTCCAGGCGGTCGGGATCGAATCGCAACGGTCCGCCGGGGACGTTCCACTCGGGGTGCCGGGCCAGGGTCCGCTCCAGGTCGGCCGTGGTCCGCAGGGTGTGGTAGTAGAGCATCGTAGCGTAGGCGTCGCGGCGGCCGAAGGGCAGCAGGTCCCAGTAGTTGTTGCCGACGCCGTGCCCGGCATGAAGGATCTTGCCGCCGTCCGCGGTGCGCTCGATGCCGCTGCGGCCGTCGTGCCCGGGGAATGGCGTGACGATGCAATTTTCCGTTTCGCCGCGGCAGTCGACCATCAGCCAGCGCAGGGCCAGCCGCATCCGCTGGATCTGGCCGCGCAGAAAGTCCAGGTCCCGCGTCCAGTAGAAGTAATTCAGGCATCCCGCGAGGAAGGCCGGGTTGTTCACGTTGTGCCGCGTGTCATACTGCGTGAAGAAGGCCTGGATGCCGACCTCCGCGCCGGCGGCCGGGTTTCCGAAGCCGATACGCAACCGCGTGATCCGGCCCGTCCAGGACGGGTGGCGATACATCGGGACCATGGTGTAGACGATGCCGGCGGACTCGATCGGCTCGAAGTACATCCGCCGTCCGGAGGCGAATTCCGGCGTGTCGGCGGTGATCCATTCCACGTACGGCTGCGCCCGGCCCAGGCCGGCGGCCGACCAGCGAAGTTGCAGGAACGGCGCCTGCATCACGTCGATGTCCAGCGGCGGGGTTTGCACGGTGGCGTCTGCCCGGGTCAGCCGGAGCCGCCAGGCGCCGTCGGCGATGCCGTGGTCTTCCGCGCCGTCCGGTGTCCAGCCCTCCTGCGTTCGCTCCTGCGTCGCGTGCCAGCCGGCCGGCACGTTGGCCAGTGAGAAGTGCCAGCCCCACGCGCCCTCGCCGCCCTGGGCCCAGAAGGGGAACGGCCAGCCCTGCTGATGGGCGATCGACGCATGCTGGTGCGTGGCCACGTAGCCTTCGGCATCCATGATCCGTCCGGCCAGGGCTCGGCGGAACCGCTCGCGCCGGCTGTCGTGCGGGTTCGCGGTTTCCTCGGCGGGCCAGAGTAGAGAGTGCGTCGTCCACTCGTCCCACAGCGTGGCGGCCGGTCCCGGGCGGCGGGAGTAATGCTCCCAGAACAGCGTGCGCAGTGACTTCATCGCGGCTTCGTGCCCGGGAACGGCGAATCTCGGAAACGTCTCCGGCGGCGCCGGCGCGTCTGCGGCATGCACGCCCATCGCAATCCATACAGCAACGCATCCGCCCGCCAGGCCCACATGAAAGCGCGACATATTTTGCCTCCTCCGCACGCAACGCAACTGCCACGAGCCCGCCCCGCACAGGGGTACGGGAGTATGTCGATGTCGTCAACCCTCCCCGAACGTCAACGCGTCGCGGCCGTGCCGGCCTTTTCCATTTGCCGCCGCGGCGCGGTAAGATGATCGGCGGAAAAACCGGGTCCCGACAGGAGCCGCCCGCATGTTTGTGTTACTGACCGCGTGTATGGCGCTGCCGGCCATGAACACTGACCCGCAGTCTGAGACCGTTCGCGTCGCCACGTTCAATATCTGGGAACTCAGTGCGAGCAAGCTCAACCAGGTCGGCGAGCGCGGACACGGCACGAACCCGCAGCTTCGCAAAGCGGCAGAGATCATCCAGCGGGTGCGGCCGGACGTGTTGCTGATCAACGAGATCGACTTCGACGAGAAGGGCGAGAATGCCGCGCGGTTCCAGCAGCGGTACCTGGCCGTCGGGCAGGAGGGCCGGGAGCCGATCCGCTACCCGCACGTGTTTGTCGCCCCCGTGAACACCGGGGTCCCCAGCGGGTTCGACCTCGACCGCGACGGATCGCCCGGCGGCCCCGGCGACGCCCTGGGGTACGGCAAGTATCCCGGGCAGTACGGCATGGCTCTGTTCAGCCGGTTCCCGCTGGATGCCGGAGCGGCCCGCACGTTCCAGAAGCTGCTCTGGAAGGATGTGCCGGGCAACCACATGCCGGACGGAACGGGCGGCAAGCCGGAGTGGTACAAGCCGGAGGAGGTCGCAATCTTCCGCCTCTCCAGCAAGAGTCACTGGGACGTGCCCGTGAAGATCGGCGACACGGTCCTGCACGTGCTGGCGGCTCATCCGACGCCGCCCGTGTTCGACGGGCCGGAGGACCGCAACGGCCGGCGGGCGTTTGACGAGATTCGGCTGTGGGCGGACTACCTGACCGGGGGGAAGGCAGCGGACTACATTGTGGATGACCGCGGCCGCCGCGGCGGGCTGCCGGCCGACGCGAGGTTCGTCATTCTCGGCGACCTGAACTCCGACCCGGCCAAAGGCGAGCGGGTGGACGGGCGAGCCCCCATCGATCTGCTGTTGAAGCACCCGCGCGTGCAGGACCCGGAGCCAAGAAGCGAAGGCTCGCTGGCGGACGCGAAGGACTACCCCGGCGACAAATCGGCCCGCACGTGCGACTTTGGTCGCCTGGATTACGTGCTGCCCTGTCGCGAGTTGACGGCGAAGAAGGCGGGCGTGTTCTGGCCGAAGCCGAGCGACCCCCTGCACCGGCTGGTCGCGAAGCCGGATGGGTCGAGCGACCACCGCCTGGTGTGGGTTGATCTGGAACTGGGCACGGAGAAGAAGAACGCCGGCACGAAGGCAACGACGCAGATCGAGGCCTCCCTGGATTCCGACCCATGAACATCATTGAACCGATTCGGCAACGGCGGAGCATTCGGACGTATCTGGACAAGCCGGTCGAGCGCGAGAAGGTGCTGCGGCTGTTGGAGGCGGCCCGGATCGCCCCGTCGGCCAAGAACTTCCAGGAATGGCGGTTCATCGTCGTGACGGACGCGGAACGGCGCCGCCGCCTGGCCCAGGCCGCCAACGCCCAGGCGTTTGTGGCCGAGGCCCCGGTGGTGATCGTGGCGTGCGCCGAGCATGACAATTATCGCATGCGATGCGGCCAGCTCGCGTACCCGATCGACGTGGCGATTGCCATGGACCACATCACGCTGCAGGCGGTGGCCGAGGGGCTCGGCACGTGCTGGATCGGCTCGTTTTACGAAGACCAGGTCAAGGGCATTCTCGGCATTCCGGAGAGAATCACGGTGGTTGAGATGCTCACGGTGGGCTACCCCGGCGGCCCGCCCCGCCCGCTCGAGCGCCTGGCGCTGGAGCAGATCGTGCGTTGGGAGACGTGGTGAGCCCTCTCCGACCCCGCCCGCCGCCGGTGAGTCGGGTCTGCCTCGCGAACCCTCGGGTCCGGATCTCTTGTCTTCAGGCAACGGCCTGCCCTACGAGGCCCCGTGGATTGCCTCCTGGAGCGTGCGAGCGAAGCCGACCAGGTGTCGAAGCTTGTCACAGTGGGCAGAGTAGGCCATCCGGCGGCGCATCTCTTCGGTCAGCGCCACGCCTCCTACGACCACGGCCGCACCGTGGGCTTGCGCCGACTCGTGCAGGGCCTGGTAATCCGCCAGGAACGAATCCACGGATTCGATCGCCGAAACGCTGAGCCAAAACAGCTTCGGACGCTTCCGCCCGATGGCCGTGCATAGCGTATCCACCGGTATGCCCGTGCCGTGGTTCTCGGCGGACCAGCCGGCCTCGCGCAGGCACAGTTCCACCATGTTCGTGGGTAACGTGTAGGGATCGCCGTGGAGCGTGCCGCCCATGGCGTACGGCGCCCCGGGCTCCGGCGGCGTCAGGAACCCTCGCAGCTCGAACAGCACGCGCATCGCGATCTCGCAGCCGCGCCGCTCCTGGTACACCTCCATCCGGCCGTGCTCCCACAGGTCTCCCACCGCGTGGAATGCCTCTCCGATCACGCTGTCACAGATGTCGCAGGCCGAATGGCCCGCCAGGTACAGATCGATGGCCACCCGACGCGCCCGTTCCTCATCCCCGTCTTCTATAGCTGTGCGGAACCCCGCGAGGCCCCGTTCGAGCGTGGCTTCTCCCCGGCCGGTTGCCGCCGGCATCCCGAGCACCTCCGGCCGAATCAGCGGCATGCCGCGCGCGCGAAGAAACTGCATGACCCCGGCGATAGGGATCCTCCGGTGCCCGCCTGCGGTGCGAATGGTTGGCAATAACCCCTTGTCACACCAGCGCTTGAGCGAGGCTTCACTTGCTCCGACGGCTCGGGCGACCTGGTTGGGGGTCAGTAGGTCTCTCATGGAAGAAGATCGATCGTTTTGAACGATTCTATATAGGATCCGCTCCTACCGCCACAGGAAAATACCATTTTTCCTCTGCCACATATTGTCCATCATGAGTTTTAACTCCATTACTAACAGTAACTTCTGATTTCACTGGGTGTTCTTGAACGTTTTGAACGAATTCTCATTTGACTTTCGGGCAAGTGGGTCCAATAGTCAGGGTGAACGATTTGAACGAATTAAGCACGGTTCGAAGGCCGTGCCGGTCGGAAATGTAGTCGGGCCGGGTTCAGATCGGGAGACACGCAAACAGGGCCATTGGCTAAGGAGACGCAGAAATGAAAACGAACGGAACCATCTTCGTGGCGGCGGCGGTGCTGGCGATCGGGTTTTTTGTCACAACGGCAGGCGCAGGAAACTGCGGGGTGAAACAAGCCCAACTGGCGAAGGCGAGCAGCGACATCGTCGACACGGCCGTGGCGGCCGGGCAGTTCCAGACGCTGGTGGCCGCCGTCCAGGCGGCCGGTCTGGTCGAGGCACTCAAGGGGGAGGGCCCGTTCACCGTGTTCGCGCCGACGGATGAGGCATTCGCCAAGCTGCCGGCCGGCACGGTCGACGCACTGCTCAAGGATCCGGAGAAGCTGGGCGCTATTCTGAAGTACCACGTGGTGGCGGGAAAGGTGACCGCGGCCGACGTGGCGAAGATTCAGGAGGCCAGGACGCTGCAGGGTCAGACGCTGACCATCGATACGAAGAAAGGCGTGCGCATCGATAACGCCAAGGTGACGGCCGCCGACATCGAGTGCAGCAACGGCGTCATCCACGTCATCGACACCGTTCTGTTGCCGAAGGAGGACATCATCGGTGTGGCGACCCGCGCCGGGCAATTCAAGACGCTCTTGACGGCCATCGAGGCGGCCGGGTTGACGGATACGCTTCGCAGCGCAGGGCCGTTCACCGTGTTCGCCCCGACGGACGAGGCCTTCGCCAAGCTGCCGGCGGGAGCCTTGGACGCCCTGTTGAAGGACAAGGACAAGCTGCGGGCGGTCCTCACGTATCACGTGGTGTCCGGCAAGGTCACGGCCGCCGACGTGGCCAAGCTGTCGGAAGCGAAGACGGTAGAGGGCAGCACGGTAAAGATCGACACATCGTCCGGCGTGAAGGTGAATGACGCCCAGGTGGTGAAGGCGGACATCCAGGCCTGCAACGGTGTCATTCATGTGATCGACGCCGTGATTTTGCCGCCGGATGCGCATGGCAAGTGAGACTGTGCGGCCTGTGGCTGGGATGTGGAAAGGAATGTTTTGTGTACGTGCTGGTGGGTCTGGCGGGTCTGTTCCAGGCAACCCAGTGGAAGGCGATTCAGCGTCGCTGGGGCGGGAGCCTGACTCCTCAACCGGCCTGAGGGTCCGGCTCGGAGAGAGAGGGACCGGCTCGATGGCCGCTGCCCCCGGGGAGACTCTCCCCGGGGGAGCGGCCTGAGGAGCCATAGGGGTCGATGCGAGCGACCGGAAAGGATCGGGGCCGTGAAGACGAAGAAGACTCCAACTCGGGCGGACGCGACGGCGGCCACGCCGACGTTCGTGGACAATCCCGCCTTGCACCGAACGAAGAGCCTGCGACCGATCCTCGCGAGCGCAGAGGATGCCCTTGCACACACGGCGGACCCGTGGCGTGACCGCGAGTCGGAGTTGTTCAAGGGGATGCACGCCTGCGGGTATCTTCTGCGGGCCTCGGCCTCCGTTCGTCGGCGTGCGGGATATTCGCGAGCGCGGCTGGTCACTTTGCACGGTGAACTTGCGGGCCGTCTGGTGAACGGGAACATCGGGCTGGTGTACGACATGCTGCGTCGATCGCCGCGGTGGTCGCTGGACGACGCGGAGTTGGTCAGTGCGGGCTTCTGGGCGCTGTTTCAGTCGGTCCGGGCGTTTGATCCGTGGCGCGGGTATCGGTTCAGCACGTACGCGTGCAGCGCGATCCTGCGGTCGTTCCGCCACGTCGGCCGGCGCGAGGCGCGGCAGCGCGGCCTGGTGCAGGCACTGGCGGACGCCGAGCCGTCTTCGGTGGAAATCCCGGCTCGGGAGGCGTGGGACGGCTCGCCGCTGGTCGACCGGCTGCGTCTGGCCCTCGAGCGCAATTCGGCCGATCTGTCACCGACGGAGCGTTTTGTCATTCAACGCCGTTTCCTGCAGCCCCAGGCGGCCAGGCCGGACACGCTGGAGTCACTGGGCCGCATGGTGAAGCTCAGCAAGGAGCGGGTGCGGCAGATTCAGCTCGAAGCGCTGGCGAAGCTACGCGCGGCCCTGCACAGCGACCCGTTCGCCTCGACGCGGGACTGGGCGGGCGACGAAGGAATGAACTGACACCTAAGCCGGTGTTCCCTACCTTGGGTCCCGGCAGGGTTCAGGGTATCGGGACGTCCCCCAAACGAACGAAGCGACGCGTGGCGCATCGTCCGTGCAACTGCACAACAGGCCGGGACGAAAGCCGTTCGTTTCCTTCCCTCGCAGGTTGGCATGGCCCCGGCCCCCCATGCCTCGCCCCAGCTTTCGCCCCCTCGCCCGCCGAATCGCGCGGCGTGCCCGCCGAACAGGAGCAGACTCCGTCATCGCGCGTCATCGCAGGGGCAGGTGCTCGACGTCCTGCTTCACGATCGTCTCCGCCTTGAGGGTGTGCATTTGGAGTTCCAGCGTTTCCGGCCGAACCCGTGCGTGCAGCCACCCCAGCGGAGTCGTGGGACTGAACCAGAATCCCACGGCCGGCAGATTGATGAAATGCAGCCTCTCCAAGGTCCAACGGCGATACCTGTGCGTATGGCCGAAGACGACCGCCTTGACCTGACGGCGTGCCTTGACCACATCCACAAACGAGTCGGCATCCTTCAGCCCGATGACTGTCGCTTCCGGATGGTGATGCAGGCATACGATGGTCGCACAATCCGCGTGCGCATCCAGTTCCCGGGTCAGCCAGTCGAGTTGCGCCGGGCCCAGCATGCCCGAGAACGCGTTCACGCGCTCGAGTGAATCCAGGAACACCCAGCGTACGCCGCCGTCGTCCAGCCCCGCCACTCGTTTGCCGTCCAAGGGGGATGCGACCATCGGTTCCAGCGCGGACGTGAAGTTCTCGCGTTGATCGTGGTTTCCCGGCGTGAAGTGCATTGGGATTCCGTGTGTCTTCAGTGGCTCGATGATTCGCAGAAACGCTCCGTAATCGTCCGGGAGCCCTTTCTCGAACGCAATGTCACCGTTGAACAATACACGGTCCGGATGCTCGGCCAGCAAGGATTCCACCACCCGCCGCAGGTTGCCGGCCATGTTGGTGCCCCGAACGGATTTACTTGCATTGCGGCTGATGTGCGTATCCGCCAGCCACGCCCACGAGGTCGCGTTCTCCTGTCGTGTTGAGGGGCGGCTTGTCTGCATGAACAGCGAAACCCCGACTGCTGCGGTCCCGGCCAGGAACTCTCGGCGTGAAAGCGATTCCGGAGGGTTGGTCTGGCCGACTGGGGATGCGTGGCTTCGCGGACGGTCGGACAGCCCTGCGTTGTCCAACGGGATTCGGCGCATAGGCCCCACGCTCCTCTGCGGCGCCGACATTCTACCGGCCTTTCACCCCAAACGCGATGGTCGCCGTTTTCGGCTCTCGCTCCTGCGGAATCCCACGGCGTCACTCCACGACGCGTGTGCCTCAAGACTTCTCGCGGCGGGGCGGGCGGCTACTCCAGTCGGTCTTCCGATCCACCGATAACCCAGCGTACGCCGTGCCCGCGGCATCGGAGATGCTGCGCGGCCGTCGGTTTTCTCGGACGTTGGAGGTGCCGTGACGCAGGGCAACTGCGTGGCCATCAGTCGCGCGAATCCCTCGGTACACGCGGAGGCCCAAACGGGTTTCGTCTGGCCGGGACGGATGGCGGCCGGTCTGTGGGCTGCCCTGGCGGTCGCGCTGGGGTTGCTGGCCGTCTTCTGCTTGCCGCCGTTCCTCGAGCGGCACGTGGTGACGACGGGCCGGGTTGGGGGTGCGCTTGTCGCCGGCCTGCTCTACGGGTTGTCTGCCGGGTGGGCCCTGGCCGGCGTCGCGTCCGCGCGTCTGGCTGTCCGGCGCTGGCGAAACCCCCGGGTCCCGAGTGCGCGACGGCCGGCCTTCGCAGCGGTGACTCTGCTGCTCTCGCTGGGGGCGGCGGTCGGTGTGGCGGAGGTGGCGGTCCGGATTCTCATCCGACCGGCGCTCGTGCTTGTCGGGGATGATTGGTGGCGACACCGCTACGCCACCGAGCATCCGGATTCTTCTTCCGTCCCGGTTTCGATTCGCAATCTGGCCAGCACGCGGCACGATCCGCTTCGCGGTTGGGCGTTGCGGCCGGGGTATCGCTCCGACAAGGTCAACATCAACGCACAAGGCATTCGCGGCCTGCGGGAGCATCTGTACACGAAGCCGCCGGGCGAAAGACGCATCGTGATCGTGGGCGATTCCTTCACATTCGGGGAGGAAGTGGCCGACGCGGAGGTCTACACGGAGCGTCTTGACGAACTCATGAACGGCGTTCGCGTCATCGGCCTGGGCGTGCCGGCCTATGGCACGGACCAGCAGTACCTGACTCTCCGCGAGCAGGGATTTGCGTTCGATCCGGACCTCGTGATCGTGGGCGTCTTCGAGGAGAACGCCGATCGCAACACGCTTTCGTTCCGCGACTACATCAAACCGCAATTCAAACGGCAGGACGGGGCGTGGCACTTGACGAACGTGCCCGTTCCGGCCCCGGCCGATTGCCCCTGGCTCAGCACGCCGCCCCGGCCGGGCTGCTACGTCTGGGCCCTGGCCCAAAAGGCGATCCTTCGTCTGCGCGATCGGACGTGGTGGTCCCCCCGCTGGCCGGTGACCGAGGCCATTCTTGACAAGATCGCCCGGGCGACACGAGATCAGGACGCCCGCCTGCTGGTGTTGTACATCCCCACCACGTTTGATCTGCAACGGGAGGACGCGGAGATCTTCCTCCAGCGGTGGTCGGCTCGGACGAACACGCCGCTGCTGAACCTGCGGGACGTGTTTGCCGCTCTGCCCGAGGCGGATCGCAAACGCGTGTACCGATACCACTGGACGCCGTTCGGACACGAGGTCGTGGCCCGCGCCCTGCGCGATCGGATCGAGCAGGACGGCCTGCTCGATGCACGCCATGCGGCGCTCCCGGCCTCGAAAGACTTCGGGGAGGCCCCGCCATGAGCCAGGCCGGCGCCCTTTGCTCGGCATCGATCGACTCCTCCGCGACACGCGAAGGCGTCGACGTCTGGACGCTGCTCCAGCAGGGGTTCGGATTCCTGTTCGCGACGACGCTCGTCTGGGGCGTGTTGGCCTTCCCGGTCTACAAGGGGATGCTCGGAGGTTACGCGCCGGTTGTCGCCGGCGCGGTGGCCGCGGCATGGCTCATGCGGCCGGGCGTCGCGAACCGGCTGGCCGCGTGCGTGGACCGGCCATCGGAACGCGCATTCGTCGTCCTCGTCGTGGCGACCGCCGTGCTGCTGCGCGTGCTGGCCGTTGTGTTCGCTGCGGATGAGCCCGTCAGCGATCACGCCCTGTACGACGGGTTTGCCCATCGCATGTTGCGGGGCGACGGCTACGGCCCCACCGCCTACTATCCGCCCGGCGTCTCGTTCTGGCTTTTTGCGGTGTATGCCGTGTTCGGACGCTCGCTGACGGCGGCACTGCTGGCGAACGCCGCGGTGGGCGGGCTGCTGGCGGCCCTGACCTGGGCGGTGGGTCGGCACGTTGTGTCGCGGCCGGCCGCCCGCCTGGCCGCATTGGCGGTGGCCGGGTTCCCGAGCCTGGTGTTGTACTCCACCACGGTGGGCTATGACGCCCAACTGGGTTGTGCGTTGCTGCTGGCGCTTTGGCTGTTTGTCCGGCGGGCGCCGGGTGGGCAGCGCGGGTGGTACGTGGCCGGCATTGGGGTCGTGCTGGGCGTGGCGTCCTTTCTGAAGCCCATCGGGTTGCTGCTTCCGATTGTGCTGGGGGTTGCGTATCGACGGCGCGGGGCATCCTGGCTGCGGTCCGGCCACAACACGGTCCTCTTGACCGTCGGGATGGTGGCGGCGCTTTCTCCGTGGATGGTGCGAAACTGGTTTGTCTTTCGGGCGTTTGTGCCGGTGACGACCAGCGGGGGGGCGGCGCTGTGGGTGACGAATCACCCGGGGGCCGACGCCCTGACCACCGCTTTCCCGGAGCTGCCGCCGGGCACGACGGAGCTGGAGCGCAACCGCATCCTCGGCGCGGCGGCCTGGGGCCACCTGCGCGAGCATCCGGACCATCTGCTCCGCCTCGCGCCCTCCAAGGCGGCGTACCAGTGGGGCACGTCGTCCACCGTGATGGCGTTCGTCTCGGCGGATCGTTGGGACCCGCGGGCGGAGGCGGCGGCGAAGGCCGTCATCAACACGGCCTGGGCGAGTCTCTGCGTTTTCATTGTTGTGGCCCTGGTGCGCGACGGGTTGTGCCGGCGTGCGGTCCTGTTCTGGCCGGTGATGGCGCTGGTTGCGTACGTCTGGGCGATCCACATGTTCTACGAGGCCCAGAGCCGCTATCACCTGCCGTTTCTTCCGCTGCTGTGCATTGTGGCGGCGGTCGGGCTGACGCACCGCACGCGACGGACCCCTGCGGATGACGGCGGCTCGGTGATCTCCCGGTCGAGCGGCACCCTCGATTCCGGCGTCGAAGCCCTCGGAGCACAGGCCTGATGCATTCGTACTCCGACAATCGGCTCCTTATGTTCCTGCGCCGCAACCTTGTCGAGTTGCTGACGCTGGTTTACCTGTTTACCCTGATCTACGTCAGTATTCTGCCGCTTGACTTCGCCGCCTCCGCCGTGCCCGCGGGGATGGGACGGCACGTTCTCGGGCTGCCGCTGTCCAGGCCCAACCTGCCCGACGTTGCGAGTAACGTCGGGCTCTATGTTCCCTTCGGTATGCTGCTCTGTGCCATGTTCGTCAAGCGCGGGGCCGGGCCGCTGACGGCGGCCGTCACCTCGACGCTCTTCCTGGCAGCGCTGAGCCTGGCACTCGAGTGGACACAGCAGTACTCACCGTCGCGCATCAGTTGTGCGGCGGACTTCATTGCCAACGCCATTGGCGCCCTGGCGGGCAGCCTGCTGGCCCCGTCTCTGTTCTGGCTCGCCCGGCGCGCGGTCCGGATGAACCGCAGGGACGTGCGACAGCGCAGTTCCGCCGTACTCGCCCGGCTGCTCGCCCTGGGGCTCGTCGCACTGGCGTGGGTCCCGTTCGACCTGACCTTCAGCGCCGACCGCGTGGCCGACTCGCTGCGGCGCTCCTCGCTGGTGCCTTTCGCGCGGATCAACGCTCTTCAGCACGCAGCCGACCACAGCTCGGCCGCCGGCGACTCCGGCGCTGCGTACCGATTCGCCCGCGACGCCTGGTCGCTGCGCCTGGACGCCCTGGGCGACGCCGCGGGCTATGCCCTGCTGGCCATCCTGACGGCGTGGTATTTGCGCCGGCACTGTCGCACGGCCGGCATTCGCACCGCGCAATGGACGCTGGTTGCCTGCCTGTGGCTGGCCGTCTTCGCCGCGGCGGGCCAGGTGTTTGTTTCCTCGCGCGGGTTCGACAGCACGTACCTGGTGGCGGCCCTGGTCGGCACGGTGCTTGGCCTGCTGGCATTCGCCCCCGTCGTGCAGGCGTGGGACCACACGCAGGAGGCGCCCCTCTCGCGGAAGACGCTGCTGGGCGGCGCGGTCGCAGGGATTGCGGCGTTCATCCTGCTTCGGCAGACGGCGCCGTTCATGCCGTCGCTGAGTGACGAATCGGTCCATGCCCAGGCCGCCATCGCCGAGTGGGTCCCGATGACCATCTATCTCCAGGCACGCCTGCCGGCGGTCATGGCCGACCTGCTCGGCAAGCTGATCCGATTCGGGTTTCTCGGAATCGCCATCACGCTCTATCGGGCTGCGTCTGCGGATCCCCGCGTTACTCGGCCGTTTATCTGCGGCCTGCTGGTTGCGTTGGCCGTGGCCTTGACGGAGTGTATCCAACTGCTCCTGCCGTCCCGCGTGCCCAGCGTGACGGACGTGCTGCTGGCCGGCGCGGGAACGGCCGCCGGCGTGCAGGCGTGCCGTCTGGCGCTGGCCGTCCGGGCGGAGGTCCTTGCCCATCGCGGCATCCCGGCTGAGCCGGTCTCCGTCCTCTACAACGTGGAGCTGGGCGCTCCCGAGGAAGGTCCGCCGGAGCCCGCGCCGGCCCCCCGCCGCCGGCGCCGCACCCGCCGCAAGCTCCGATAACCTCCCCGTTCTCCACCTTCGTGCGTGCTTCTCAACCCCGCGCCCTCAATAGCCGACACATTATCGGTAACTCAGCTTACACGGGAACCGTCATGAAGCTTTCCATCATCATTCCGGCGTACAACGAGGAGCAGGCGATCGCCGCCATCATCGAGCGGTCGCTGGCCGCCCGGCAGACCATCATCGCCCGCTCGCCCGTGCACGACGTGGAGATCATCGTCGTGAGCGACGGCAGCTCCGACCGCACCGCGGAAATCGCCCGGGGCTACGACCAGATCCGCCTCATCGCGTACAAAAAGAACCGCGGCTACGGCGCCGCCATCAAGCAGGGCTTTGCCGAAAGCACCGGGGACCTGGTGTCGTTCCTCGACGCCGACGGCACGTGCGATCCAGCCTTCTTCGCCGACCTTTGCACGGCCCTGGTCGATCAGGACGCGGTCATCGCCCTCGGCTCGCGGCTGGGGCCGCAGAGCCGCATGCCGCGCACGCGACGCATCGGAAACCGCATCTACGCCGCCATTCTCAGCGTGCTGAGCAACCGCGTCGTCCACGATACGGCCAGCGGCATGCGGGTCATCCGCCGCGATGCCCTGGACCGGCTCTATCCGCTGCCCGACGGCCTGCACTTCACGCCGGCCATGAGCGCCCGCGCCCTCATGGATGACCGGCTCAAGATCGTCGAGCTTCCCATGGCCTACGAGGAGCGCGTGGGCGAGTCGAAGTTGCACGTTCTCAAGGACGGCGTGCGCTTTCTCCGCACCATTCTGGAAATGACGCTGGTCTGGCGGCCCGGCCGGGTGCTGGCCGGCGGCGCCGTCGGCTGCCTGCTCCTGATGCTGCTGTTCGCGATGTACCCCGTGGAGATGTGGGTCATGGAGGGTCGGCTGGTGGAGGACATGATCTACCGGCTGCTGTTCTGTTCGCTGCTGGGGATGGTGGGCGTGTCGCTCACCGCCGCCTGGCAGATTTCCGAGCAGCTTCACGCCTTTCATCGCGATCCCGCCCGTACCCCGACATTGGCCGGCACGCTTGCCCGCCGCGCGTTCTCCGTGACCGGGCTGGGCGTGGCGGCGGTCGTCTCCCTTCCCCTGTTGCTGTGGCTGGTCGGGCCCGGGCTGTGGACGTGGGTCACGCAGGGCGAAGTCTTCATCCACTGGTCGCGGGTGGTGCTGGCGGGCCTGATGGTCTTCACATTGTGCCAGATAGGTGTCACCGGCTTGGTCCTGAACCTTATCGACCTCCACGCCCGGCGCCTCGCGTTGTCTTCCCGCGCCCTGATGACGCCCGTGCCCTCCACCCACGCCCCCGAGCCGGCCTCTTGCGCCCCCGGCCAACCGTCCTGCAACCCCGGCGAGGTCCCTTGTGGGACCGGCTTTCCAGCCGGTTCTCCAGTTTCCAGTCTCTCGCTTCCAGTTCTCTAGTGCTTGTTGGACCGGCGAGGTTCCCTGTGGGACCGGCGAGGTTCCCTGTGGGACCGGCTTTCCAGCCGGTCTTCCGGTCTCCCGCTTCCAGTTCTCTCGTGTTTGCCGGACCGTGTTGTCTTTGTGGGACCGGCTTTCCAGCCGGTCTTTCGGTTTCCGGTCTCCCGCTTCCAGGACAAAGGGGAGTCTTTTCATGGTGTTCTATCGCAATTCCGCCGCCGCGGGCGAGGACGCCCTTGGGCGGTGGAGTATACGTCGAGAGCGCGACGGCCAACGTGAGGAATGCGATTGTCTGGGGCAACAGCACGA
>CAZPHH010000021.1:0-47214 GCA_964586145.1 uncultured Phycisphaeraceae bacterium
TCGGCAGAGCAACGAGCGCAAGCTTGGAAACCAGCAGTTTCTTCTGAAGGGTCATCAGTGTGTACCCCCGACCATGTCTGGACTGATTGGGCGTGTCCGGGATCCCCGACCGTCGGATCCGTGACCCGGACTGCGGCCGGTCTCCGGGGCGAACACCCCATACTATCGGTTTCCGTGCAGGGTAGCTTCAGATTCTCGCTTCCTGGCTTCATGTTCTGAATCGTTTATGGTCCGGGTTCTCAGGCAACGACCGGCGACGTGATTATCAGACCTGCAACAGGCGATGTCGTGTACGCGAAAACGCTGCTGCCCGGGGTGACACTGGACGGGCCATCCCGTTCCGATGTACGCGCGAGTGGCATGCGTAGCGGAGCCGGATGAGTGGAGGTGGGGCCCGGAGGGAGCGGGAGGCCGGACGGTTTCCGAGGGGCGGCGATCGAAGGCCCGGCCTCGGGTTATCGGTCTTTTACGCTGTCGTAGTTGTCCTGGTAGGTGGTGTTCTGCGGGAAGAGGGCAAGGGCTTCACGGAAGTCGGCCGCGGCCAGGCCCCACTTCTTGTCTTCCATGTACCGCAGACCTCGCGCGTTGTAGGCGGCGGCCAAGCCCTCCTTGCTCACCGTGTCGCTCGTGTCGATCAGGTAGGCCTTGCGATACGCGGCGATCGCCTTGTCGAACTGACGGTCTCCCATCTCCTTGTCGCCCAGAAGCCGGTAGGCATGGATGGTGTTCTGCTTGTACGTCGCGTCGTTCTTGTACAGCTCATACGCCCGGTTGTACGCCGCCGCGGCGTCGGCGTACTTCTGGTCCGCCATGAACTGATCGCCCATCGCGCTGCGGGTATCGGCCAGCTTGCGCTTGTAGGTTGCGTTGTCCGGGTTCATGTCGTAGGCAACCTGGAATGCGACGACCTCGGTATCGATCTCCTCCCCGGCCGCCTGACGCCTGGCGGAGACCGACAGACCCGCCACGTACGCGCTGAGCCCGAGCTGCCGGCGCAGAGACTCGCTGCCGTAGGAACCCAGCTTGCGGGCCGCCAGGCTGAAGTCCTGGATGGCCGCCTCCTGGGACCCCAGCCGGTACTTGTATCGAGCCCGGGTGGCGTAGCCCTCCGCCAGCGCCACTTTCACGTCGGCATCCAGCCGGTTCTGCACCTCCGCTTCTTCGAACCGCCGGATCGCACCCGCGACGTTATTGCGCGAGAGCATCTGCCGACCCAGGCCGACAAGGGCACGCGCCCGGTCGGCGCCGTAGAAGTCCTCGCCGTCGGCCAGCTCCGTGGCATGCGCCAGCGTGGTGACGGCCTCTTCGTATTTGCCCTGCTTCAACTGGGCCTTGCCCAGCAGGTGGTGCAGGTAGGCTTGCTCCGGGGCCATCCGGACCAGTTCGTTCAGCCGGTTCTCGATCCGCAGCGCCTGGGACGCGTCCGCGGTGACCAGGGCCCGGTTGAAGTGTTGCAGACCGTTCACCACGTCCGCTTCCTTCAGAAGACTCTCTCCCAGCAGCACCTGGGCTTCGGTATGGGTGGGCGCCCGGTCCGTCAGGTTCACCAGCAGGCGGATGCCGTCGGCCCGGGTGTCGGCGGATGACACCATTTGCCTGGCCTTGGAGAATACCGAATCATCATCATTGCGGAGCAGGCGGGCATTTCGAGCGTCGGAGTCGGCCCCACGGTCCGCGTCGAGGTAGTGGGCCTTGAGAAACAGCTTCTCCGCCTTCTCGTAGTCCTGCACGTCCATCTCGATGGCGCCAAGGGCATGGACCGCCATCGCGTTCATCGGATCTTTCTTCAGCAGCTCGTTCAGAATGGAGCGCGCCGGGTCGTGCTCGCCGGCGCTCAGATGGTCCAGGGCCTTCTGCACCGCGGCCTCTTCCTGTTCGATCTGCTTGTCGGTCTTGACCGTGGCCGGGATGCCGGACTGCGACTGCAGCAGCGACGAAGCGTCAAACACCGGAACACGAACGGCCGAACCGGTCCGTCCCTTGCCCAGGTGAGAGTAGCCGGCGTCCGTGCTCGAGGACTGCCCGAACGAGACGATCGCGCTGGAACCAAAGAGGGAAGTGGAGGACGTGCCGGTGGAGGAATAGGCCGTGCCCTGACCGACGATACCGATCAGGCTGTTGACGAATGCACTGCCTGTGGCTGTACCAATCTTCATGGGCGCACCTTCCGCTGCGACGCTCCCCGCCAAGTTCAGTCTCGAATTCGGGCGGGGGCCCGTCCAACGGAACCAGACGTTTTTCTGTGGTCCGAGAATGGCCCCATGGCTGGCGGCCAGGCCGGCCTCACGGCAGGCGGGTCCTCTGGAGCGTCCTCTTCGGAGTGTGGTGTTTCCTTAGCGCATCGGCCTGGCCCAACCCCTCCGTGAAGCGGCCTGTCTCGGGCGGTGCCAACGCACAGAGGGTAATGGGACTCACCCGAGGTCGCTGCATGGAGACACAACAGTGATTGTGCGGTCGGGCATCGGCTCCAGGCGGGCTGCGTGTGTGACGGATGCGACACACCACGCGCACGCCACCAGGAGACAGATTGTCAACAGGATTCGATACCTCATCGGGCCCCACACCTCCTTGTGCTGCCCCGCCCCTCCGACTCATGCTGCCCTGTCCGCCGGGAGGTGGGCAAACGCCGTACGTGGACGGTCCGACAGTCTGCGGGGGACCTGGCCGATTGTCAACCAGAAAAACTCCACGGAACTGCACCTAAGTCCAGTTCCAGCACCACTTTGGTTCGCGGACCGATGCGACGGGGTGTTCGATCTCGGGGGGCGTATCCCGCCCGGTGGGGCCAGCGGACGCCCGGTTGCCGCGTCCAGGCCGGCTTGCGTTGCCGTGGAGTCCCCTGGGCGCGGCTTCAGGTGGGCACGGGCGGCATTCCGTCCGTGATCGCACCGAAGCTGCCGATGCCGGTGAGCCGGGTGAAGCCGGTCGCCGAATTGCGGGAAGGGCGGGATGCATGGTGCTCGCGGTCGCTCGGTCGATGCCGGGAGGCGACCATCCGGCTGATCAATGCCGTCGGATGCAACGAGGTGTGCTTCCGTGGTGGCGAGGGCCAAACGACCGAAGCAAAGAAGGAAGTGCGTGACTTTCTCAGCTTTCTCTGTCGCCGATCACCTGCGCGATTCGCTCGGGCCGGTCGGCGATGGCCCGTGCCCCCGTGAGTCGAAGCTCTTCCTCGTCGCGGAAGCCCCAGGTGACGCCCAGCGGAATCATCCCGGCGGCGGTGGCGGTCTGCATGTCGACACCCGAGTCGCCGATGAAGTACACGTCGGACGGCGCCCGATTCAGGCGGTTCGCCAGCCACAGCGCGCCCTGTGGGTCAGGCTTCTTGGGATGGCCGGCGTCGGCGCCCAGGACGGCGACGAAGGGCCACGCGTTCAGCAGGGCGGCGCAGATCTGTTCCGTGGCGTCGTGCGGCTTGTTGGACAGCACGGCCAATGGGCAACCGGCGTTCGCCAGCCGGTCAAGCGTCTCGGCCATGCCGGGGTAGAGCCGGGATCGGTCCAGCAGGTGGGCGAGGTAATGCTCGCGGAACGCCTCCACGAGGTGTGTCAGCTTGTGTTCGTTCGTGATGCCGGTCGCACGCTGCAAGAGGACGGGCAGTCCGTCGCCGACCATCCGACGCACGCGCGGCGGTTCCAGGGGCGGCATCCCGATGCCGGCGACGGCGACGTTCAGGCCCGCGGTGATGTCGTCCAGCGTGTCGACCAACGTGCCGTCCAGATCAAAGATGACTGCGGGTGGTTTTCTCATGGCGTTACACGTTCGGATGTGGCGGGATTGCGCCAGGCCGCTGTCGAAGCGCAGGTGCAAAGGGAGCGCCGCGGTGGGGGGGGCTGCCTTCCTTTCCTTGCCCGGGAGAAGCCCCTCAGGCCAGCGAGAAGGGCCGGGGCTTGGTGATGAAGACGCCCGGCGACGCGGCTTCAATCAGGCAGGCGTGGTTTTCGGTCTCTGCCTGGTAGGCGTCTGCGACGGACGATACCGCAGTGCGGGCCCGATCCGTGTCGTCGATAAGCGCGACCACAACGCCTCCGCAGCCGTGTCCGGACACGCGCGCTCCGTACACGCCGTCGGCCGGGCCGCGCTGTCGCAGCCGGGTGACCAGCACGTCCGTGGCGACGGTGCCCAGGCCGCAGCGCTGTCCGTAGCTCCAGTGGGACGCGTACATAAGTTCGCCTGCCTCGATGAGGGCGGAGCGCTCTCCCGTGCGGGCCACGCGAGACAGACGCTCGACAAACTGGTGGGCGCGGTCGTTCTCGTAAATGTGGTGCTCGGTGCGCGAGCGGATTTTGTAGATGGTGGCCGGGTTGACCCGCGCATGCGGACAGCCCGTGTCCTGGAATCGTTCGAGAAACGCCTGGCCCTTGATCTTGGTGGGGATGCGGTCGCGGAAGCGGCTGACGTAGTCGCTGACCGTGATCTGGGCGAGGTAGCCGTTCCATCCGGCGCCGCCGTGGCCTGAACCGCGCAGTGCCTGTTCGACGAACGCCTGGCCCATGAAGGTGGCGACGCGGGCGTCCACGTACTTGCGCTGCGCCGCGGGGTGGCGGTAGCCGGATTCCACGCCGATGACGGTAAGCCCTCGGGGCAGGCGAAGTTGACTGATCTGCTCTTGCGGCTGACATCGCATCTGGAGCAGCGTGCCGGGCTCTCCCAGCAACATGCAGTTGACGGCGCCGGCTCCGCCGGACTCGCCGGGGCATCGCATGCGAAGGCTGCGGCACATGGTGGCGACGCGAGCGGGCTCGGCATTGACGTTCATCGCGGCGGCCGCGGCCGCGACAGTGGCGGCGTGAATGGCGGACTCGCTGCCGACGCCGATGGAAGGCGGAAGGCTGGAGTGAAAGACCAGCGTCAATCCGCCGCCGAGGTGAGGCGTGATGCCGTGCCGCAGCATGCCGTGCAGGGCCACGGCCGCGGGATAGGCCCAGGCGGCGTCAAACTTCTCGATTCGCCTGGCGAGTGTGTCTGCATCGGTGAGTTCATTGAGGCCGGCATAGAACAGTTCCAGCGGCCATTCGGTACGCACGTCGTGGCCGTTGCCACTGCCTTCGAGGGCGTCCACTACGATTCGCTGGTCGTTCCGTGCGGCGGAGGCGGCAAACACGGCGCCGGCGGTGGTCACGGTCAGGGTGACGGATCCGCTGTACTCGGCGATGCCGCCCATCACGTCCAGACGACCGGGCGCCCGCACCACCCAGCCTTGCCGGGCGGGTGCCAGCTCCGCGGAGAACGCGTCGCTGATCCGCGACGTGAACAGGCCCACTTCCTCCGCAAGCGACGTTTCGATCGTCGTGTCCATGGCTCTTTTCCTGCGCGGTGGCGCAAGTCCGTCAGGGTTCGTTCTCTTCGGTCTCGGACCAGACTTCTCGCAGGACGCGATCATCGACGTAAATCGGCGTGCCCGTCGCCGCCCCCAGGGCGATGGCGTCGGACGGCCGGGAGTCAATCTCAACGACCTTCCCGTTGGTGCGCACCATCAGTTGGGCAAAGAAGGTGTGATCCCGCAGGTCATTGATCACGATCTTTTCCAATTCGGCACCGAGTTCGGTGATGATGGACGCCATTAGGTCGTGCGTCAACGGGCGCGGCGTCTTCAACCCTTTCAGGCGGCGATCGATCGCCAACGCCTCGTTGATGCCGATCAGGATCGGGAAATGCCGTTCGCCGTCTCGCTCCTTCAGAATGATGACCTGCGAATCACCTGTTTCAACGATGATGATTCTCGCCAGGTCCATCCGGACAAGCATGGCCAACCTTTCCAAATCCAATTGAAGCCGTCAACCTAGCGAGCCGCCCCGGGGCTGTCAAGGCAACACCGCCGGGCCCATACGTGCCACCGCAACGCCCTACAAATACCGTGCCACGCTCGCCTGGAACACGGGACGGCGCCTCATCCCGGTTTTTCAGTACCGGGGTGGCTGCGGAGTGCGGTGTCACCGTTCAGAATCTGCGTAAGGCGGGCCAATTCCGTCTCGCTCATCGCGATCCAGTGCCCGTCGCTCGGAAATCGCTGCGCCACCACATCTTCGGCGTATGCCGAGAACGCCTGCGTCAGCACCGTGTGCAGATCTGCGTATCGTTTCACCGATCGCGGCGGATGGCCCGCGGCGTACCCAAGCAGGTCATGGATCACAACCACCGTTCCGTCACAATACGGACCCGCGACGCATCCGATCACCGGCAGGCACGTGCGCTCCGCAATAATACGCGCCACCTCGCCGGGCACGGCCTCCAGGAGCAGCGCGACCGCGCCGGCCTCTTCGAGAACGTGCGCATCGCGGACGATCTCGCACGCCTCGGCCGCCGTCCGCCCCTGCACGCGATAGCCGCCGTGCCGGTGGATCGCCTGCGGTTTGAGGCCCAGATGGGCCATCACCGGAATCGTCGCCCTGGACATGGCCGCGACTAGGTCGGCCGAGCCGCCATGCACCTCGATCTTGACGCAATCGCAGCCGGCTTCGGCCATGAACCGCCCGGCGTTTCGGATCGCGTCGGCGGGGCCCGTCTGGTAGCTGAGATACGGCATATCGCCGATCAAAAACGCTCCGGGCGCGCCCCGGCGAACCGCCGCCGCGATGGTGATCATCTGGTCCATGGTCACCGGGAGCGTGCTGGCGTGCCCCAGGCACACCTCGCCGTACGTATCTCCCACAAGAATCACATCCACGCCGGCCTCCGCCATGAGGCGGGCCGTGGAAAAGTCGTAACACGTGAGGACGGGGATCTTCCGTCGCTCGCGTTTTCTGGCCAGCAATGAGGCAATCGTCGTTTTGACCGTAGCACCAGTCATGACAACAGGATAGGCACGCTCTTCACCGCTCGCAACCCCGCGCATTGCCCGCCGGCGATGGGTTGGATGCGTGGGCGCGCTCTGGATTCGATGGCAGATCCCGTCGGGCCGCTACTCCGAGCTGCTTGTTTTGGTTGGCTGCGACGCGGCATCGTTCGAAGCGGAGTCATTTCTGGAGTCGTGTTCGCGGAAGTGGTTCCGTAACCGACTTACTGACTCCGGATCGAGCTTCGTCAGCCGATTCTGGGCAAAAATGCCCAGGTCAGCGGCGGCGCGTAGCACCTCCTGCGACTTGCGGCCCAGTTCTTCCGCCAGCTCGTACACTTTCACTCGGGGTTTCATGCGGCATCCTGCGGTTGGACTGTTTCGGGAAACGCGCTGCCTATTGCCCTGTCTCTGGATCGCCGTGCAGCGCCCGGCGAGCCGCCAACACCATCTGGTCGCGTTCCTCGGCGTCGTCGTCGGCCTGAAATCGCCGTTCCGTGATTTGCTTCAGCGTGTTCGCGAGATGTCGCGCGGTAGCGATCAGGGAAAGAACGGTCGGCCCGTGCCCCGTTTCGCCGGCCATGGCTTCAATCTCCCGGGCCGTCAGCAGACGCGGCCTGTGCAGTGGCGCGATGCGGGGAGCACGAGAAGGCAGGCGTTTCCCGACGCGTTCCACCATCGCAGCATGACCCCTTCTCGCCTCCGCCAGAGTGCCGTAGCGGACCGGTTCCCAGTCGTGCGGGACATTGAAGACCGTCGTTTCGTACAGCACGGGCGGTCCATCGCCGTGCGCGTGGTCCCGGCCCAGGAAGGCCGTCACCACCTCCGCCTCGCCGATGTGCGTGCGCTCGATGGTGAGGTCCGCGTTCTCGAACCAGGCCGACCAGGTCATCAGGTTCGGCTCGGGAACAGGGTTGCCTTCGGCATCCAGAATATACTTGTCACCCTCCACGGGGACGCTCCTGATCGGGTTCCAGTGCCGCCGCGGGGCCGTCGGCGTCGCGGAGGACGGTCTGCCCACCAGTATGCCGGAAATGGGCCGGCCGTCCAACGCCCCGGGCGAACGTCAACCGCCGACATCAGCGGTTTTTTCCCGGGATCGCTGACAGGGACCGGCTGTTGCCGGCGTCACATAGGGTTCGAGGCGGCGACTGCCGCACGCCTGTCCGCTCTCTCGGGCTTGACAGGTCGGGGGGTTCGGTTACATAGACCCCGTGCGGTCGCCTGGGTGGAACACGCCGAGCCGCTGTTCGCCCGCGTTCCTAACTCCTTTGTGCAGAAGTATCTTACGGCAACGGGTGATCCAATGATCCGCGTCCGGAACCTTGTGAAGCGCTTCGGCCTCGTGACGGCCGTCGACGGCATCTCGTTTGACGTCGAGAAGGGGCAGGTGGTGGGTTTCCTTGGGCCCAACGGGGCGGGCAAGACCACGACCATTCGAATCCTGACCGGGTACCACCCGGCCACCGAGGGGTCGGCGTCGGTGGCGGGTTTCGACGTCCTGACGCAGTCGCTGGAAGTTCGCCGCCGCATCGGCTACCTGCCGGAGTCGGCCCCCCTGTACCCGGAGATGCGGGTGCGGGAGTACCTTCGGTTTCGGTCGAAGCTGCACGGGATGCCGTCTGCGGAGGCGGCGAAGGCCATTGACGGCGTCGTGGGTCGCTGTTGGCTGTCGGAGTTCGTGAACCGTCCGATCGGGCAGCTTTCCAAGGGGATGCGGCAGCGGGTGGGGCTGGCGGACGCCATTCTACACGATCCGGACGTGCTGATTCTGGACGAGCCGACGGTGGGTCTGGACCCGACACAGATTCGCGAATCGCTCAGCCTGATCCGGGAGCTGAGCGAGCGACACACGGTTTTGTTCAGTTCGCACATTCTGCCGCAGGTGGAACAGATCTGCGACGAGGTGATCATCATTAACCGGGGCCGCATTGTGGCGTACGGAGCTCCGAAGAGGCTGGGGGAGGAGAAGGCGGCCGGCTCACGGCTGATCGCGGAGATTCGCGGGCCGGGGGCGGAGATCGAGCGGGCCGTGGGCGCGCTGGCGGGCGTTGAGTCGGTGGAGCGGCAGACGCACGACGGCTGGGAGCGTCTGACGATCCGCGCCCGCGGAAGGGACGACGTCCGCGAGGGAATCTACAAGCTGGCTTCCCAGAAGGGCTGGGGGCTGCGGGAAATCCGCCGGGAGCTGGACAGCCTGGAAGACTACTACCTGAAGATCACGAGCGGCGCGATGGATGAAGGCCGGTTTTCGGGTGCGCGGGCCTAGCCGTTCCGCTGTGGCGGGGCGGACGGGATGGGATGGGATGGGACGCCGCTTGACGGGAGATTTGGGGTTATGAAACACGTATCCACTCTGGCCGGACGCGAATTGAGCGTCTACTTTCTGTCGCCCATCGCGTACGTGGTGCTGACGATCTTCCTGGCGGTCAGCGGGGTGCTCTTCATCACGCAGGTGTTTTCGCCGGGCGCGGAGTCTTCGTTGCGCGGGCTGAGCAACGAGGTCTGGCCGATCATTCTCGTGTTCATGCTGCCGATGATCACCATGCGGCTGCTCTCGGACGAGTTTCGCAGCGGGACCATCGAGACCCTGATGACGGCCCCGGTCACGGACGCGGACGTGGTGCTGGGCAAGTTTCTGGGCGCGATGGTGTTCTACCTGGTGATTCTGGCCACGACGTTTGTGTACCCGGTGCTGCTGATGATCTGGGGCAGCGTGGACTGGGGCATGGCGTTCAGCACGTACCTCGGGTTGATTCTGCTCGGGGGCTTCTTCATCTCGGTGGGCCTGTTCTTCAGCGCCTGGACCAGCAACCAGGTGATCGCCGTGGTGTGCAGCTTCATGCTGCTGGCCGTTCTGATGTTTCTGGCGCGGTACCTGGGCGGCTTTCTGTCCGGGTTGCCCCGCATGCTGGTCCAGCATGTGGACGTTCGTTACCACTACCAGGATTTCGCCCGCGGGGCGGTTGTGCTGAACCACGTGGTGTACTTTGTGACGGTGACGGCCCTGTTCCTGTTCCTGACGGTCAAGACGCTGGAGTCACGGCGATGGCGATAGAGGCAAACAAACCGACGGAACCCCAGGCGGCACAGAGCGGGCGGACCGTTCGATGGGCGACCGGAGCGAACGTGGGCGTGGCCGTGGCCCTGGCGGTGGCCCTGGTGGCGGCCCTGCAGTGGGGCGCGTACACGTTTGACGCCCGGGCCGACCTGACCTCTATGGGCATCAACAGCCTGAGCGACGGAACGGAGAAGCTGCTGGGATCGCTGGACACGGAAATTGTCCTGACGTCTCTCTACTTCAAAACGGACATGGAGGCCGAGGACCAGGCGAAGTACCGCTCGGCAACGGCGGACCTCCTCCACCTGTATCGAGGCACGAACCCCGGCAAGGTCCGGGTGGAGCACATCAATCCACTGCAGGACCATAAGAAGCTGGAGGAGATGTGGAAGCGGCTCCAGGAGATTCCCCGGTTCCAGGAGGCGGCCCGGCCGTACGTGGACGCAATTCAGCAGTTCCAGACGCAGGTCGCGCCGGAGGTGTCGAAGCTGCTGTCCGAGGAGCTCCAGCGTCTGGGGGGCGAAACCGGAGCGCTGAGCGGAAGCAAGGACGACGCGATCCTGGGCGTCATGCGGAATTTCTTCCGGGACCACCAGCAGACGCTGAACCGGACGCAGGAACTGGTCGAGATGGCCACGCGTAAGGAAGTTCCGGATTACGCCGGGGCGGTCGGGGCCATCCGCAGCCTGTATTCCAACCTGGGCAGCATCGTCAAGGACCTGGACGAGTCGCAGAACCCACAGATTCGCTCGCTGACGGCGCAGAGCCCGATGCTGGCGGAACGGCTGCCCGGGGTGCTGGAGCGCTTCCGTCCGATCTCGAAGAAGATCGAGAGTGCTTTGCCTAAGCCCGAGGACATGCCCCAAATCGAGTTCGATCGAATCACCCGCAGCTTCAGCCAGACCGGCAACTGCATTCTCGTGGAGGCGGTGGGCAAGGACGCGCGGCTGATCACCTTCTCGGAAATGTGGCCTCTTCGAGAAGGCGGCATGGGGCCGGTGAGCGACTCGTTTGCCAACCACGAATTTCGTGGCGAGGAGAAAATCAGTTCAGCCATTCTCCAAATGGTGGAAGAGAAGAAACCGGCGGTGGTCTTTGTTCGCCACGGAGGGCCGCCTCTGTTCATGGCATTCGGCCCGATAGGCGGGCAGGCCCGGTTCGCGCAGATGCGGAGCCACCTGACGGACCTGAACTTCACGGTGCATGAGTGGAACCTGGCGGATTCCACGGCGCCCCCTGAAATCGACCCGGCGCCGTCCGCCACGTTGTACGTCGTGCTGAAACCACTGCCGTCGGAGCCGTCGATGGGCCAACCGCCACGGACTCCGCCCTTTGGTGATGAGCAGCGGAGGGCCCTGATCGACGCCCTGGGTGAGAATGGGCGCGCGTTGTTTGTCGCCGGTTGGTTTCCCGGAAGCCTGGGGCCGATGGCCGGAGGATACGAGTACCGTGAGTACCTGCGCACCACCTGGGGAATCGACGTGCAGGACGACACGCTGGTCATCCAGGCCATTCCGACCGCACCCAATGAATTCCAGCTCGGGTCGGTCGTCCTCTCCCGGGTGGTTCCGGGCAGCAACGTGATGGTCCAGGGTCTGGGAACCCGGCGAACGGGGCTTCCGTGGGTTGCACCGCTGATGCTTGCGGAGAAACCGCCGGAGGGTGTTTCGGTCGAACCCCTGCTGACGGTCAGCACGCGAGATGGCCTTTGGGGAATCAAGGACGTCCGGGAGTACGTGCGACAACAAGAGGAAACCGGCCGCGTCAGCCCGGGGTCGGATACCCTGAACGGGCCGTTCACGGTTGCCGCCGCTGCGACGAAGGGCGAGGCCCGCGTGGTCGTTGTCAGTGCCATGGACTTCGCGACGGACGATGTTGCGTTCGCCCGCGGGCTGACGCGGACGGCGGAAGGCGTTGCGCTGGTCAATCTGAATCCCGGCAACGTGGCGCTGTTTGTCAACGCGCTGCATTGGCTGGCGGGCAACACGCAATGGATGAACCTCGGCCGGCCGATCGATACCCGCGTGATCGACATCGCGGAAGGACCGGCCCTGACGTTCGTGAAGGTGCTGAGCTACGGGATCTGGCCCGCCCTTGCCCTGCTCAGCGGCGGGATCGTGTGGATGATTCGTCGGAGATAAGCGGCCATGAACTACAAGACGACGATTGGACTGGCCGTGGCCCTGGTTGTCGTGGTCGGCGGCCTGTGGATCGCCAAGGGCTATCGCGCGAAGCAGGAGGCGGAATCCAAGACGGCCTCCCCACTGGCCGTCAGGGACGATCCGACGGCCCGACCCCTCCTTTCCGAGACGATTGGCGATCCCATCCGCATCGAGCTGGAGATAAAGGACCAGCCGCGTTGCGTGTTCGTGAGTCAGCCGGCGGACGAGGGCGCACGGGGCGGCTGGAAGATGATCGAGCCGGTGGAAGCGGCCGTGCAGGACTGGCCCGTCCGCAACCTTGCCACGACCTTTGCGGACCTGAAGTACTCGGTGAAGTACGAGCCGGGGCAGGCGGGTGCGGTGACGCCGGACGCGGCCGGACTGAATCCGTCGCGGGCCGTGGTCACATTGATCGACGACCAGAACAAGTCGGCCCGCATCCGCGTGGGGGATGATGCCGGTCCGCAGAGTGCGTACGTGCAGATCGGCGACGCGCCGGACGTCTACCTGGTGCAGGCTTCTCTGAAGCACGTCCTGAAGGAGAACGCCCGCGACTACCGCGATCTGCGCCTCGTGAACTTCGTTCCGGACAAGTGCGTGCGGCTGGAGATCGAGCATCATCCGGCGGGCGAGCCGGCGGTTGCGTATGCCCTGGTGAAGCGAGGGACGGACTGGGTGTTTGAGGCCCCGTTCGACGCTGTGGCGGTGGGAACGAAAATTCGCAGCGTGCTGGCCGGCGTCGGTCGCCTCAGCGCCATGGGGTGGGCGGCGTCGGAAGGGCAGCCACCGGCGGCGTTTGGGCTGGACACGCCGGAACTGATCGTTCGGGCCACCGTGGAGGAGACGGTCGAGCCTCCTGCCGCGGCGCCGACCACGCAGCCCGCCGAGCCGGAGGTGAAGACGACCGTTTACGAGGTCCGGGTGTCGGCGCTGGGGCCGCTCGGGCAGGACGATCGGCGGTACGTCCAGGTTGCCGGGGATCCCGCAGTGGCGATGCTGGCCAAGAGCACGATGGACACGCTGGTTCCGAACGTGCCGGAATGGCGCGAGATGCGCGTTGCGTCGGCGGAGGTGATGCGAGCGGAGCGCATTGATCTGACGGTCGGCGGGACGACGGGGCAGATTCAGCGGGAGGCGGCGCTCTGGCGGTTTGCCGACGGAGTGCCGGCCGACGCCAGGGAAGTGACGCAGTTGCTGAACACGGTGCGGGAGTTGAAGGCGCAGTCCTTCGTGCCGGCGACAGACCCGGACGCGTCGGCGGCGCTGGAGACGCCGGAAGCACGGCTCGTCCTGACGCTTCCGGGCGACGCCGGCGCCGAAACCATCGAGGTCGGCGGGTTTGCCGATCCGCGCACCAAGCGCCTGCGGTACGTGCGGGCCGGTTCGGGCAATGAGATCGCCAGGGTCCTCCAGGAGAACGTGGAGGCGCTTCTGCGGTCGCCGACGGAGTATCACGATCGGCAACTGTTTGGTTTCACGACGGGCCAGCTCGAACGCGTGGCGCTGGACCGGACCAATCCGGCCACCGGGCAGCCGGCGGAGTACGTGCTGGAGCAGAAAGGCGACGCGTGGCTGATGGTTGCGCCCGTGGAGGGCGACGCCGACACGGCCGCGGTCCAGAGGCTCGCCTCGAGCCTGGCGTCATTGCGGGCGGTGGAGGTCCTTCCCGCCGAGACGGACCCGGCCGGCGTGGGGCTGGAGCCTCCGGACATCACGGTCACGCTGACCCGCCAGCCGCCGGAGATCACGAAGCTGGTGCAGGTGGAGCCCCAGACGCAACCCGCCGAAGGGCAGGGGCCGCCTCCGCCCACGTTTCGACAGGAGAGCGTTCTGCCGGAGAGGGAAGAGTACAAGCTGGTGGTCAGCCGGCATGAGGGCAAGGTCTACGGCAAGCGGTTTGACGCACCGGCCGTCTACGTGCTGGATCCGACCCTCTACGACGTGCTGACGGCGGAGCTCCGGGCACGGAACCTGTTTGATTTTGAGGCCGGGGCCGTTCGCAAGGTGACCGTGCAGGGCCCGGACGGCGAGGACGGATTTGTCCGGGACGACGGGTGGAAATACGCGCCGGAGCCGGACATTCCGGTGGACGCGAAGAAGATCGACAATTTCGTGGTGCAACTCGCCGACCTCAAGGCGGAGCGTTTCGTCGCATTCGGCGTGGCCCCGGACGACCTCAGCCGGTGCGGCCTGGACAATCCGCAATGGCGTGTGACGGTACAGGTGGACGATGAAGAGCAGACGCTGCTCGTCTCGCCGGCGGTCTGCGACAAGCTGCCCGGGCAGTGGCAGTACGCGAGGATGGACGGCGTGGATGAGGTGTTCCTGGTCAGCCCGAACACGATCCAACGGTTCCGGATTGCCCTGAGCGAATTCGCACCGTCCCCCACGCCGTAGAGCGGCTGCGTGGCGCGGGGGGGGCTTCAGGCCGGGCGTTCGGTCAGGGCCCCGGGTTGGGGGGAATCGGCGCGGGCAGAAGGATGCCTTTGCGCAGGTAGATGGGCTGCACGAGCGGCCGCAGCGTGCGAAGCCGGCCGGCAAACACCACGCCGCCCGCGAGGCAGCAACCGCCGCCGATTGCCAGCGTCAGCGGCACGCCGACGACGTGGGCCAGGGCACCGGCCAGCAGGCTGCCGAACGGCATCATGCCGACGAACGCCATCGTATAGAGGCTCATCACGCGGCCGCGCTTGTCGTCGTCGACGATGGTCTGGAGCACCGTGTTGCTCGACGCGATGTGCAACATCATGCCCGTGCCGGCCAGGAACATGAACGGCACGGCCGTCCACAGGGAACGCGTGAAGGCGACCCCGATCAGTCCCAGTCCGAACATCGCGGCGCCCGTCGCAATGATTCGTCCCAGGCCGAGCACGGACGGACGCGAGGCCAGGTACATCGCGCCGAAGATCGCGCCGAACCCCGTTGCCCCCAGAAGGAATCCCAGGGCCTGCGGCCCCCCTTGCAGCACGTCGCCCGCAAACAGCGGCATGACCGTCCCGTACGACATGCCCATCAGGCTGCACAGGGCGAGCAGAAGCAGAACGTCGCGGATGGGGGGAAAGCCGAATCCGTACGAGAAGCCTTCTGCCAGGCCGCGGAACAACGGAACGCCCACGGGCGGCGAAGGCCGGCGTGACACGCGCATGGCTGCCAGCGCGGCGATGACCGCGAAGTAGCTTACCGCGTTCAAGGAGAAACAGAGGGCCTCGCCGACGGTCGCGATGAGCACGCCCGCCAAGGCGGGGCCCAGGAGTTGAGCTCCATTCACCAGAAACGAGTTGAGGGCGATGGCGTTGCCCAGGTCCTCCGGGCGGTCCACCATCTCCACGACGAAGGCCTGCCGCACGGGCATGTCAAACGCATTGATGACGCCCAGCGCGATGGCCAGCACGAGCAATTGCCCATACGTGATCATGCCCGTTGCCGTCAGCACCGCCAGCAGGGCCGCCTGGACGAGCGCCACCACCTGGGTCAGCACGAGCACGCGACGCAAGCTCCACCGGTCGGCCAGCACGCCGGCGAGCGGCGCCAGGGCCAGGATGGGGACCTGCCCGACAAAACCCACCACCCCGAGGAGCAGCGCCGACCCGGTCAACCGGTACACCAGCCAACTCAGGGCGATCCGCTGCATCCAGGTGCCGATCAGCGAGATGCCCTGCCCGGCAAAAAAGAGCCGGTAGTTGCGATGTCGAAGCGCCCGCCACGCGCGGCCGACGCTGCGGAGACGTTTGGCCGGCTGCGCAGAGACCGCCTCGCCCGCCGGGCCGGCCGATGGAGCAGGATGAGTATCGGGAGCGGTCACGCGGATTCTGCCTTCATCCGGATTGATTCGCTTGCCGCGGTTGGCGGGCGGATTGTACGCGGGCGGAGCGCTCACGCGAAGGCAGAGCGTGCCGGCAATCGTCTGCGGGCCGGGTTGGCGCCGCCGCACGCGCTGGAACGTCCGGGTGACGCGCGGGGAATGGCGGGGATGGGGATTCGGCTCGGGCGAGGTCGGGCGGATCCAGGGTGGGGGGAGTCGGCCTGATTCCCGGGGTCCTGGGGGCGGATTTCGGGGGTCGGAGGGCGACCGGGGCCCTGGCCAGGGGTGTTTTCGAGGGCGGTTTGCAGTTTGGGGCGGTTCCGCTAGTATACACAGCTTCCGCCATGTGGAGGTTGCGCGCAGACCGTCTGCGCGCCGACGTGGGGGATCCCGGTCCGGGCGAACTCCGCCCGTCCGCGACGCCGAGCGGCTTCGTCCGGGCGAGCCGACGGATCGGGACAGAGGCCCTGCCGGTCACGCGCCGGCACATTGAAAAGCTCATGGTAGACTACAATCTCATCAGCCAACTGGACGACACGCGAGACGAACTGGATTCGGTGCTGGCCGACCTATCGGCCGACTCCGGCTTGCTGGACATGGAGTCGATGCTCAAGCCCGAGTCCGACAACCTGAAGGCGGGAACGCTGCTGAAGGGGCGGATTGTCGGGCGGGCGGGCGACGACGTCGTGGTGGACGTCGGGCTCAAGAGCGAGGGGGTCATTCCCCACGGGGAGTGGGACGACAAGAGCGCGATCGACATCGGCGACGTCGTCGACGTATGGCTGGATACGATCGAATCCGACAGCGGGCTGATCGTGCTCTCGAAGCGCAAGGCCGATCGCCTGCTGAACTGGCAGCGCATCGTCGAGACGAAGAACGAAGGGGACACGGTCCGCGGGCGCGTTATGCGAAAGATCAAGGGCGGACTGCTGGTGGACATCGGGTACCCCGTGTTCCTGCCGGCGTCACAGGTTGACATTCGCCGGCCGGGCGACATCGGCGAGTTCATCGGCCGCGAGATCGAGGCGAAGATCCTGAAGATCGACGCGGAGCGCAAGAACATCGTCATCTCGCGTCGGAAGCTCATCGAAGAAGAGCGCACCACGGCGAAGGAAAACCTCCTGCGCAACATCGAGGTCGGCCAGGTCCGCCGTGGCCTGGTCAAGAACATCGCGGAATTCGGCGCGTTCGTGGACTTGGGCGGGATCGACGGCCTGCTGCACATCACGGACATGAGCTGGGACCGCATCGGCCACCCGTCGGAGCTGCTGCGCATCGACGACGAGATCGAGATCAAGGTGCTCAGCGTCGACAAGGACAAGGAAAAAGTGGCCCTGGGCCTCAAGCAACTGAAGGAAAGCCCGTGGGAGCACATCGAAGAGAGGTACCCGGTCAATACGAGGGTCAAGGGCGAGGTGGTGAACATCGTGCCCTACGGGGCCTTCGTGAAACTCGAACCGGGCGTGGAAGGCCTCGTCCACATCAGCGAGATGAGCTGGACCCGGCGGATCAACCATCCGTCCGAGATGCTGCACGAGGGGCAGCCGGTCGAGGTGATGGTGCTGGAGATCAACAAGGGCAAGCAGGAAATCTCGCTGGGTTTGAAACAGACCGAGGTGAACCCCTGGACGCAGGTGGCGGCGAAGTACCCGCCGAACACGCGGATCCGCGGACGGGTCCGCAACCTGACGAATTATGGGGCCTTCGTGGAGGTGGAGGAGGGGATCGACGGGCTGCTGCACGTGTCCGACATGAGCTGGACCAAGAAGATCAGCCACCCGCAAGAGATGCTGCAGAAGGGCGACGAGGTGGAGTGCGTGGTGCTGAAGGTCGAGGAGGACAAGCAGCGCATCGCCTTGGGACTCAAGCAGTTGCACGAGGATCCCTGGCTGCGGGCCGTCCCCGAAAACTACATCCCCGGCCAGATCGTGGAAGGCACGGTCACCAAGATCACCAACTTCGGCGTGTTTGTCGAACTGGAGCAGGACCTGGAAGGTCTGTTGCACGTGAGTGAATTGGCCGATCATAAGGTGGAAGACCCGCACGAGGTGGTCAAGATCGGGGACAAGCTGCAGGTCAAAATCCTGCGCGTCGATCCCCAGGAGCGCAAGATCGGCCTGTCCAAAAAGCGAGCGGAATGGTCGGCGGAACATGACACCTACGCCAGCGAGCCCGTTCGACCGCGTCGGGGCGGGCTGCAGTCACCCGGTTCGGAGCCGATGGATCTGATCACTGGCGTGCCGTTCGTCTCGCCCGCCCCGAGCGGCGGCGAGGGTGACGACGCGGAGGCGGACGAGTAGGTCTGTCCTGATTGCGAAACATGGGATGGCGACGGGGTGACGCAGTCGCTCTGCGCCCGGTTACGGGGTTCTGAAGCCATCGCACTGGACACCGGACTACAAACGTACCTTCGGCAGATCAACAAGGCGCCCTTGCTGTCGGCCGAGGAAGAGCGGGAGCTCGCGGAGACCATCCAGCGTGCTCTCGATCTGGCCGAGCGCTTTCGCAAGGGCCAGTGCTCGCTGGCCGAACGCGAAACGGCGGAACAGGACGCCGCGCTGGCCCGGGAGCGCATGGTCAACTCGAACCTGCGGCTGGTGGTGAACATCGCCAAGAAGTACGCCAAGCGAGGCGCCTCGCTCAGCGACCTGATCAACGAGGGCAATCTCGGGCTGCTGCGGGCGGTCGAGGGATATGACCCCGATCACGAAACCCGCTTCAGCACCTATGCCTCCTGGTGGATCAAGCAGGCGATCAAACGCAGCCTGATCAACAGCGTCCAGCCCATTCACATTCCGGCGTACATGGTGGAGATGATCGCCAAGATGCGCCAGGCCCAGGAGGAGTACGAGGAGAAGGAGGGCCGAAAGCCCAGCATCACCGAGCTCTCCGACTATATGCAGCTGCCGGAGAAGAAGATCCGCATCATCCGCAAGGCGGTCAAGGCCTTTGCGTCCCCCACGCAGTCTGCCGACGACGGCTCCGGCGTGCCCCTGACGGAGATGCTCGCGGACCAGAAGACCCCGTCGCCCGAAGCCCAGATGTTTTCGGATTCCGAAGCCCGCATGATCAAGGAAATGCTCGACTCCATCAGCGATCGAGAGGCCACCATCCTGAGGCTCCGCTTCGGCCTCGAAGACGGAGAGCCCATGACCCTCAAGGACATCGGCAAGAAGGTCGGCCTCACTCGCGAGCGGGTCCGACAGATCGAAGGGGAAGCGCTCCGCAAACTCAACGAACTCATCAACGCGCAACTCTAGGACGGCGGTCCGAGCCCCGGGAAACCCGGGCCCACGCAACCGCTCGTGTCGCCGCGTCGCCCTTTCGGCTCCCGATTCCCCGGCGCCGTCCGGCCGGGCCGCGTTCCGCGACGTCTTTCCGGTTCGCATTTGCCTCGCCCTCCTGCTAGAATCGCCGTTTTGGCATGACAGCTTTCGATTGACCCCTGACGCGGAGCAAACGACGACCGTGCATACTCAACCCACACTGGACACTCTGTGCATCGACACCCTCCGAACATTGGCGATGGATGCCATTCAGCAGGCCAATTCCGGCCACCCGGGGGCGGCGATGGCCCTGGCGCCGGTGGCGTACACGCTGTTCACGCGCCACCTTCGCTTCAACCCGGCCAACCCCCGATTCGCCAACCGGGATCGTTTCGTGCTTTCGGCAGGCCATGCGTCCATGTTGCTGTACGGCACGTTGCACCTGTCCGGCTACGACGCTTCACTGGACGATATCCGGCGGTTCCGGCAGTTGGGCAGCCGATGTCCCGGGCATCCTGAGTACGGCGAATTGCCGGGCGTGGAGATCACCACGGGGCCGCTCGGCCAGGGAGCGGCCGCCAGCGTGGGCATGGCGATGGCCGAACGCTGGCTGCGCGACCGATTCAATCGCCCCGGGCACGAGATCGTGGGCTACCGCGTGTACGCGGTCCTGGGCGACGGATGCATGATGGAGGGGGTTTCCGGCGAGGCGGCGTCCCTGGCCGGCCACCTGGGGCTGGGCAACCTGACGTGGATCTATGACAGCAATCACATCAGCATCGACGGCTCCACCGACCTGACGTTCACGGAGGACGTGCCGGCGAGGTTCAAGGCGTATGGCTGGCGCGTGCTGACGGTGGAGGACGCCAACGACGTGGAGGCGGTGCATCAGGCCCTGGCATCGGCCGCCGCGACGACGGATCGGCCGAGCCTGGTGAAGATCACGAGCGTCATTGCGTACGGGGCGCCCACAAAGGCGGGAACGGCATCCGCCCACGGAGAGCCCCTGGGGGAGGAGGAGATTCGCGGAACCAAGGAATTCTACGGGTGGGACCGGGACGCGACGTTCGTGGTGCCTCCGGACGTGCGGCGCCACATGACCGTCCCGCTGCAGGAACGCGGTGAGCGTCTGGAGCGCGAATGGAACGATCGGTTTGCCGCCTATGCGCAGGCGCATCCGACCCTGGCCGCCGAGTGGAACCACATGCAGGCCGGGACCCTGCCGGAGGGCTGGGATGCGAACCTGCCCGCGTTCCCCGCCGACGGCAAGGGGATGGCCAGCCGGGCGGCGGGCGGGAAAGTGCTTCAGGCGGTGGCGGGGAGCGTTCCGTGGCTGATCGGCGGCGCCGCAGACCTGACGCCCTCGACCAAGACCTACATCGACGGCAGCGAGGATTTTCGGAAAGGCGGCTGCGGGCATCGGAACATCCGTTTCGGCGTGCGGGAGCATGCGATGGCGGCCGTGTGCAACGGTCTGGCGCTTTCGCGGCTGCGATCGTTCGGCGCGACGTTCCTGGTCTTTGCGGACTACTGCCGCCCCTCCATCCGCATGGCCGCGATGATGAAGCTGCCCGTCATTTACGTATTCACCCACGACAGCATCGGAGTGGGCGAGGACGGTCCGACCCATCAGCCCGTCGAGCATCTGGCGTCGCTGCGAGTGATCCCGAACCTGGACGTCGTGCGGCCCGGAGACGCGAACGAGGTCACGGAGGCTTGGCGGCACGCCATGCAGCGGACCGACGGGCCGGTGGCGCTGGCGTTGAGCCGGCAGAACCTGCCCACGCTGGATCGTGCCCGTCTGGCTCCGGCGAGCGGGACGCGGCAAGGCGGATACATCCTTGCGGAAGCGACGGGCGAGCCGGAGGTCATCCTGATCGGGACCGGATCGGAGCTTTCGCTGTGCGTGCGGGCCCACGAGCAGTTGACAACGCAGGGAGTGCGGGTCCGCGTCGTGTCGATGCCTTGTGCCGAGCTGTTCGACCGGCAGGATGCGGCGTACCGCGAGCATGTGTTGCCCGCTTCGTGCCCGGCCCGCGTGGCGGTGGAGGCCGGCGTGGCGTGGGGGTGGCGGAAGTACGTCGGGCTGCAGGGAATTGTCGTTGGCCTGGATCGATTTGGGGCGTCGGCGCCGTGTGCCGACGTGATGAAGCACTTTGGATTCACGATGGAGGCCGTGGTCGAGGCGGCGCGGCAGGCGCTGGCGATGTGACTTGCGGCCCCGCATGTGCATGGAGGCCCGGATGAGCAACTTCCGGAAACTGGCGGACCTGGGACAGGCGATCTGGTGCGATTACATCCAACGCGGCATGATCGACTCGGGCGAATTGCAGGCGCTTATTGACGAGGGCGTGCTGGGGATTACGTCGAATCCCACCATCTTCCAGAAGGCGATCGGCGAGAGCGCGGACTACGACGAGGCTGTGGCGAGCCTCGTGGCCGGCGGCACGCGCGATGCGTCAGCCATCTACGAGGCCCTTGCCTTTGAGGACATCCGGCGAACGGCGGACTGCTTCCGCCCCCTCTACGATCGCACCGATCGCCGTGACGGGTTCGTGAGCATCGAGGTGGAGCCGGCCCTGGCGCACGACACCGACGCAACCGTGGCCCGCGCTCGCCGGATCGTCCGGACGATTGACCGGCCGAACGTCATGGTGAAGGTGCCGGCCACGGACGCGGGCCTGCCTGCCGTCGAGACGCTGATCGGCGACGGCATCAACGTGAACGTCACGCTGATCTTCTCCGTGGACGTGTATCGACAGGTCATCGAGGCGTTCCTGGGCGGGGTACGCAAGCACCTGGAACGTGGGGGGGATGCGGCGTCCGTGGCGTCCGTGGCGTCGTTCTTCGTCAGCCGGCTGGACACCGCGGTGGATGCCCTGCTGGAAAAGCGGATCGCAGATGGACAGACGCACCTGCGGGATCTCCTGGGCCAGGCGGCCGTCGCAAATGCAAAAGTCGCATACGACCTGTACCGGCAGAAGTTCCACGCAGAGGCCTTCGCAGAGCTTCGAGAGCGCGGCGTCCACCCGCAACGGCCGCTCTGGGCCAGCACCAGCACCAAGAACCCCGCCTATCGCGAAACCATCTACGTCGACACGCTGATCGGACCGGACACCGTGAATACGGCCCCTCCGGCAACCCTGGAGGCCATCCGGCGGATGAAAGAGATTCGGGCGAGCGTTGCGGAGGGCGTTGACGGGGCGCGCCGTGCGCTGGCGCGTCTGGAGGCCGAGGGCATCCGCATGGCAGAGGTCACGGAGAGACTGCGGGTGGAGGGCGTCCGGGCCTTCGCCGACTCCTTTGATCGGCTCCTGGCAGACATCCGCGCCAAGACCGAAACCGTAGGTGCCTGACTGTAGGATTGCAGTGGCGCTGTATTTGTTGTAGAGAGGATCGAAGACTTGGCAAAATGTAGGGTGTGTGCTCCCTGAAGGGAGAGACTTGGCTGTACCGATATCGGGTGGTGGTTCTATAATGCGGCATGGAGTTGTGTGCTGGTGTCGGCCTGTGGCAAACCGGTTTACCCCGTGCCGCACTGGGCTTGGATGAATCGCGTGCGGCGATCCGGCTCGTTCGTTGGTGGAGTGGGCCGAGGTTCGCGCGAGTCTGGAGATGACGTAAGCGATGTGTGTCAGATCACTGGATGAACATCCGGACTTTCAGGATCCGGCCCTGAGCCGCTACCTGCCCTCCGAGCGGCGGGCGATTCTTGTACATAGATACTTCCTTGGCGTCGAACGGGGTACCGACCCCGGGCTGTCCGCGACCATTCAAAGCTGGGAGGCTGGAGTGGCGGACGAATGGCGGCGCAAGAAGATGCATGGCGACCGGGTCGCCCAGATGACGGAGATTGACCGGCACCGCTGCGAGTTGTCCACCGCTCGGGGTCGCAATGTCGATTGGAACGAGGCCGTTTGGGACTGGGTGCAGCACCACGCCGAAAACTGGCGTCAGGGCTGGGAGCGAACGGTGGCGGCCGGCGCGTAGGTGAGCGCTCGGATCGTCTGACGTCCCCTGGCCTATCGGGCGTCGGTATCGGTTTCCCGCCCAGGTTTGCAGCGATTCTCAGGTAGTTCTCCCCGCAGTCCGTACGGTCAAGTCGCGTTCCGTGTGGCACGCGACTTGCTTGTTTGGCAGGCGCGTCGGAGACGGCCAGCGTGTGCGGCTCCATGCGGCACAATTGCGGCCTGTTCCGGGCTCGTGATACGATTGTGTTCCGACCGGTGGCGACCGTGCCGGCAGGCAGGAGGATCGTCGAATGCCCAGAGGTCTTTTCATCTGCTCCACGGACCTGGAAGCGGGCAGCAGCGTAATCACGCTGGGTCTGTGCGGGGTCCTGCGCAAATCGGTGGAACGGCTGGGGTTCCTCAAGCCGGTCGGCGGAGGCCCCGAGGACCGCGACGTGGCCGTCATCCGGTCGGCGTACCGGTTTCCCCAGGCCACGTGCGACCTCTGCCCGCTGACGATCGAGGAAGCGCGGGAGTTGGTGGCGCAGGATCGTCTGTCGGTGGTGCTGGACCGCGTGGGCACGTGCTTCCGACGGCTGAAGGACGAGCACGACATAATCATCCTGGAGGGCATCAACAACGCCCGGGCGGCCAGCCTTTTTGACCAGGAGATCAACGAGGCGATTGCTTCTCACCTGGAGGTCCCGGTGCTCCTGGTCGCCCGGGGGCTGTCCGACAACGGGATCACGAGAGTGGATCAGCTCGTGGCGAACGTGCGGACGGCGAAGCGGTCGTTTGAAGAGAAGCACTGTGAGGTTCTCGGGGTGGTGGTCAACCGGGTAGCCGACCAGCCGTTTGAGGTGGCCCAGCAGCGGATCGTGGACGCTTTCGAGGCGGCCGACCTGCCTCTGTTCGGAGTGGTGCCCAATCTGGCCTACCTGGGGTATCCGAAGATGGACCAGGTCTGCAGTGAGCTGCAGGCCGAACTGATCAGCGGCGAAGAGGCCCTGTCCAACGTGGTGACCAAGACAATTATCGCCGCCATGGAGCCCCGGCACTTCCTCCACCACCTGGACACGGACCGGACGCTGGTCATTACTCCCGGTGATCGGGACGGCATTCTGCTGGCCGTTGCGTGTGCCCAAAAGTCGGGCAAGCGTCGTTCCGTGTCGGGCGTGGTGCTGACCGGCGGTCTTCGACCGGACCCGGAGATCATGCGGCTGGTGGAGGATCTGGGCGCGCCGCGTTTCCCCGTATGCACGGTGAAGACGGACACGTTCACCACAGCGCTGATGATCCAGAACATCGATGTGCGGATGCGCGTGGAGGACGAGGACAAAATTCAGACGGCCTCGTCCGCGGTGTCGAGGCACCTGGAACACGAACGGTTGTGGGAGAGGCTGAAAGTGCCTCGCCCGGAGAGGCGGAAGGCCGGATCCGCGTGTTTTCTGGGACAACTGGTGGAGCAGGCGCGGTCGCTGCAGAAGCGCATCGTGTTTCCCGAGGGCGAAGAGCCTCGCACCGTGCAGGCGGTGGCGAAAATCGCCGATCTGCGCATCTGCAGCCCCATCCTGATCGGCGACCCGGAGCGCATTCGCGAGCAGGCTAGCCAGGCCGGCGTGAGCCTGGCGGGAGTGGAGGTGGTGGACCCGCAAGCGGTTCACCGGATGGAGGCCTACATCGACCGGGTGGTGGAAATCCGCAAGGACAAGAAAGGCGGCATGACGCCGGACGTGGCCCGCACGTGGCTGGATCAGTCTCCCATTCACTTGGGCACCGTCATGGTGGAGATGGGCGATGCGGACGGGCTGGTGTCCGGGGCCGTCCACTCCACGGGCGACACGATCCGCCCTGCGCTTCAGATCATCCGGACGCGGGCGGACGTGGGGCTGGCGTCCAGCGTGTTCTTCATGGCCCTGCCCGACCGTGTCCTGGTGTACGGAGACTGCGCGATCATTCCCGACCCGAACGCACAGGAGCTGGCGGGCATTGCCTGGGCCAGCGCCATGACGGCCCGCGCCTTCGGCATCGAGCCGTACGTGGCCATGCTCTCGTATTCCACCGGCAAGTCCGGCGCGGGGCAGTCCGTGGACAAGGTGGCGGAGGCGACGCAGCTTCTTCGCGAGCGGAACCCGGACTTCGCCGTGGACGGCCCGCTCCAGTATGACGCGGCCATCGACCCGGAGGTCGGCCGGCTCAAACAGCCCGATTCGCCGGTGGCGGGCCGGGCGAACGTGTTCATCTTCCCGGACCTGGATGCGGGGAACATCGCCTACAAGGCCGTGCAGCGGTCGGCGGGGGCCCTGGCCGTCGGGCCGGTTTTGCAGGGCCTGAACAAGCCGGTGAACGACCTTTCCCGCGGTTGCAGCGTGGACGATATTGTGTACACCGCGGCGGTGACGGCCATTCAGGCCGGGTCACGCTAGGACCGCGCCGCGTTTACTCGGATGGTGCGGACAGGAAAGACGAAGCCCGAGGCCAAGGGGGCGCAATGAACGTTCTGGTGATCAACTGCGGCAGTTCCTCCATCAAGTACAAACTGTACGACATGGCCGCCGGCGAAGAGATGGCGGCAGGGCTGATCGAGCGGATCGGCGAGGCGGAATCGCAGACAACCCACGTCGTGCGCGGCAGCAAGACCGAGCGGTCCGAGCGCATCGCCGACTACGACCAGGGCGTGAAGCAGATCATGACCCTGCTCACCACGGTGGGCACACCGCCCCCGCTGAAGGACCCGCAGGACATCGACGGCGTGGGGCACCGCGTGGTGCATGGCGGAGAGGATTTTTACGAGTCCGTGGTCGTCAACGGCGACGTCCTCGCATCCATTGAACGCTGCTGCGAGCTGGCCCCGCTGCACAATCCGGCGAACCTCGGCGGCATTCAGGCCGCCATGCGCATCCTGCCCGGCAAGCCGCAGGTGGCCGTGTTCGACACGGCCTTCTTCCAGACCATGCCGCCGGCCTCCTATCTCTACGCGGTGCCGTACGAGTGGTACGAGACGCGCCGGATTCGCCGGTACGGCTTCCACGGCACGAGTCACCGATACGTGGCCATGCGGGCCGCGGAGCTGCTCGACAGGCCCCAGCCGAACCTGATCACCATGCACCTGGGCAACGGGTGCAGTGCGTCGTGCATCCGGGCGGGCAAGGCCGTCGACCAGAGCATGGGGCTCACGCCGCTCGAAGGGCTGGTCATGGGCACGCGCAGCGGCGATTTTGACCCGGCCATCATCTTCCACCTCACCCGGGAAGGCGTGAAGCTGGACGACGTCCGAACCGCCCTGGAGAAGAAGAGCGGACTGCTGGGCGTCAGCGGGGTCTCCCGAGATTTGAGGGACGTGAACGAGGCGGCGGGCAACGGGAACCGACGTGCGGCCCTGGCCATCGACGTGTTCGCCCACCGGGCCCGAAAGTACATCGGCGCCTTCCTGGCCGAGCTGGGGGCCTGCGACGCCATCGTGTTCACGGGCGGCATCGGCGAGAACGCAATCTTCATGCGGGAGAAGATCCTGTCCGGCCTGGCGCCGCTGGGCATCGAGCTGGACCCGACCCGGAACGATCGGCGGTCGAGTGAGCCGTTCATCATCACCCGCGACGGCTGCCGAACCGCCGTCTGGGTCATTCCGACCAACGAAGAACTGATGATCGCACGCGACACCGCCCAACTCATCGGGCGCAAGTGACGCGGAACTCCCCGGGGCAATCAGCCGTCACCGGGTTCGTGGAAACGCGCCGGCGTCCAGTTTCCGGAAATACTCGCGTCCGGCACGGAGCACGCGGCCGCTCAGCAGGAATACGGCCGGCAGGTTCCAGAAGAACAGCAGCCCCACCATGGCGTCGGAGAAATCATAGACCAGGCTGAACTTCCGGATCAGCATCCCCACCACCACAAACGCCACGAAGACCACCTTGTAGGGCAGGATCGCCCGCGGACCGAAGAGGAACTCGGCGCCCTTCTCTCCGTAGTAGCTCCAACTGATCATCGTGCTGAACGCGAAGAGGCAGACACCCAGGCTCACAATGTACTTGCCGAACCCCGGGAAGTTCACGTCAAACGCAAACCGCGTCAGCTCGGCCCCGTCCATGTTCAGATGGACCTTCATGCCGGGCTCAACCCGGGCGATGCGGGCGGCCAGTTCCCGTCGGGCCGTGGGGTCATCGATCTGCGCCGTGTCCAGCGTCACCGTCCGGACTCGGTCCCACGCCTCGCCCTCCGCACGGTCCACGCGTCCGATGGGAATGGAGAGGGTTTCGGGGCCGAGACCGGGACGCTCAACGATATGCACGGCCAGGGCCGAGTACGCATGGTCCCGGTTCTGGCGAAGCCCGGCCTGCACCAGCTCGCGAGAGTAAGCCCGCTGCATGGCTTCCGGCACGTCCTCATGATTGCAGACGACGGTGATCGTGGTCGGCGTGGTGGCCGTGACGGTGCCGATGGCCGGACGGTTCCACGCGCCGGTCATCAGGATGACCAGGCCGCTCATCGTACAGATGAGGACGGTGTCCACGAACGGCTCCAGTCCGGCCACGAGGCCCTCGCGAATCGGTTCATCGGTCTTGGCGGCGGCGTGCGCGATGGGCGCGGACCCCTCGCCCGCTTCATTGGAGAATGCGGCCCGCCGCAGCCCGCAGGCAAACGCCGCCCAGACGGTGACCCCGGCAAACGCACCCTGGGCGGCCACGTCGGAAAACGCGGATCTGGCGATCAGGCTGAGGTAGTGTGGAATCTCGGCGGCGTGAAGGACAATGATGCCGAGCGCGCCCAGCACGTACGCAACGCACATGAAAGGCACCAGGGTGCCTGCCACATGCCCGATCCGCTTGATGCCGCCGATGATCACCAACGCCACCAGAAAGGCCACGATGGCGGAGGAGGCATACGGAGGCACGTTGAAGTTGACACGCAGGATTTCTTTGACGTTCCAGCCCTGGAACATGTTGCCCTGGCCAATGGCCGACAGCATCACGGAGGCGGCGAACACCAGCGCAAGCACGCGGAAGAGACGCCAGGCCGGATTGCCGCGGGAGCGAAGCGGCTCCACGATCCCCTTCTGAATGTACCACATCGGGCCGCCGCGCACTTCCTGTTGAACCTGCCCGTTCTTGTCCGTGTACTCACGCACGTCACGGTACATGACGGCCAGCGTGCATTCCATGTACTTCAGGGCCATGCCCAGCACGCCGGCCACCCACATCCAGAAGACGGCGCCCGGGCCGCCCAGCGACACGGCGACGGCCACGCCGGCAATGTTGCCCAACCCCACGGTTGCCGAAAGGGCGGCGCACAGGGCCTGGAAGTGGTTGATGTGTCCCGTGTCTTCCGGGCGATCATAATGCCCGCGGGTGCAGGCCACGCCGTGCGTCAGGATGCGGTGTTGGGAGAACTTGGTGAGGATGGAGAAGAGAAGCCCGCAGCCCAGCAAAAGGCAGGCAAGTGGGGTGGACCAGACGTAGGCGACAAGCTGTTCAGCGAAGTGGGCAAGTGAGTCCATCAGACCCTCCGTTGTGAAGGCAAGCTGTCACAGCGAATCGGATTCGGAAAACGACTGTACGCGAACCGGGCATACGCCGCAACGGGATACTGGCTATGGCTGTCCCGACCGTGCCGCGCCGGTCCGGCTGCCGCCGCGAGGGGACTGCGAACCATGCCACGGGAGAAACCGATCGACGGAAGGATTGCCGCTATTCTTCTGCGGAAAAGTGAGCGGCCGGCTTGCCTTGCGACCGGCGGTGGTCCTACGCTTCTATTGATGTCAATCTCCCTCGGAGGGGTTGGAAGCGGGAGAGACTGGGATGGGTCACAAAGCAGCGCCTGCCCCTCAAGCCGCACTCCCCTCATCGAAGGGCAGTCGATACTTCTTTTCCTGTGATCTTCCCGATCTTGAATGATCTGACACGACGACAGGCGAATCGGGTCCACGACGGCGCCGGCCGCGCGGTGCGTCAAACGAGGTCCGGTGGAACACGGCCGGATCAGCGTGGATGAAGCGCGCGCCCGGGTCCGAAGGATCGAGCGGCGCCGGGGCCGGTCACAGGCGACGGTGCGTTGACGGGGGTGCTTTCCGGAAGCGGATCGCACCGGACTGGGTGTGGGTGCGACCCCCGGTGACGGTCGCGAAAGGAGCCACCGTGGTCGGCAGTATCGCTCGGGCGGGGTGTCGGTGGACCCGTCGGGTCGACCGGTCATGCCGGGTCGGGCGCTATGCCGGCGGCCTGGGCCGGCCCCGGTCTGATCGGGGAGTGGCTGGCGTAGCGGGGAGGTCCGCCTGATGCGGACCTCCCCCGATCGCCACCGGATCCCGGGCGGCGCCGTCCACGTCGTCCGGATGAACCCCACGTCCAGACTCCCTGGCATCGTCAGTTGTCTTAAAATTCACAACCGGGCTCGCCGGGTCGCGACGACTGTCGACCAAATCCGACCTCTTGACGCACCGCTGACCAAAAGCGACGATATCTGCGGGGGCCTGAGCCGAGTTTTTACGCGGATGAGCCGAATACGGGGTGGTGTGGCGAAGCCAGGGCGGATACCATCGACGCTCTGTTGATGTACACCCAGACCGTCGGTCGGACCGACAGATGCAACGGAAGGAGAAGACCTCAATGAAGCGAGCGTGGAAGACTTCAGTGCTGTTCATGGGCCTGACGGCGGTGTTTGCGGCGGGGCCGGTGTGGACGGTTCAGGCGGCCCCGGTGGCGGCGGACACGTACGCGGCGATTCCCGGGGACGCCTGGGCGGTGGTCTACGTGCGGAACGTCGCGGACGTGGAAAAGAAGATCATGGACGTTGCGCGGAAGTTCGACGTCCCGCCCATGAGTGCGCTCATGATGGCCAAGGGCTTCCTGGGGTTCATGTCCGGTGTGAATGACGCCGGAGACCTGGCCCTGGTGGTCTTGCCCACGGATAACATGTACGCCATGGACCAGAGCATCGCCCTGCTGGTGCCCGTCACGGACTACACCGAGCTGACCGCGGCCCTCCAACTGGAGCCGGCCGAGGAGGGCGAAGGCAAAATCCACAAGATGATCAATCCGAACCTGCCGCCCATCTTCATGGCGCCCAAGGGCAAGTTCGCGGTGCTGGCTCCTTCGGTCGCCAACGTGAAGAAGATGCTGGACGCCACCACCGGGCTTCAGACGGTGCTCGCCCCGCACGATCTGGAACGAGCGTCGGACGACGACCTCACCATCTGGGCGAACGCGGCCACCATGGTGTCGAGCCCGATGATTTCGCCGTTCCTGACGCAACTGGAGTCGATGGGAAGCGACACCACGTTTTTCAAGGAGCTTCAATCGCTGCAGATCGGCATCAAGATCGCCCCGGCCGGCGTACGCCTGGGACTGGGCATGGCCTTCAAGGAAGGCTCCGACATGGGCAAGGCGGCGGCGATGGTCAAGGGCACGACCGACACAATGCTCACCGGGCTGCCGGCGGAGAACTACGTGCTGGCCTATGCCGGAGTGACGACGAAGGAGGCGGCGGAGTACGGCGCGAGTCAGTTTAACAAACAGATCGACCAGATCCTCAACAACCCGGCCCTTCCGAAGGACAAGATCAACCAGGACAAGCTTCGTGAGCTTCTCGACCGGGCGGGCACGTTGATCAAGCCGATGCGCAGCCTGGCGATCGAGGTTTCGGCGCTGCCCGGAACGGCCGGAGACGGCGGTTTCATCGGGTTCACGAAGGTGGTCCGGGTCGAGGGCGGTGCGGCGACGGTCCTCGGGCAGTTCAAGGACATCGTGGGCATGCTCGGCAGCGGCCTGATCCTGGACGAGGAGATCAACAAGGTCCTCTCCACGGTCCAGTACGTACCCGGCGCCGAAACCATCGCCGGCGTGAGCGTTGACCACCTGGTCATGAAGCTGAACGAGATTGAGGACATCGATGAGGAAGACCTGGAGACCGCCCACAAGGTGATCGGCAAGGAGGGCGTCCTGTTCCGGATGGGTGCGGTGGACACGGATCACGTGGTCGCCACCTTCGGCGGGGGGGCCGGCCGGTTCGAGACCGTGGTGGGCCTGGTCAAGGGAAAAGAGGCCCCGCTGTCCAGAAACCCCGGCATCGTGAGCACCGCAAAGGCAATGACCTCCCAGAGGAACGCAGAGATGTACCTTGCGGTGGACTCGCTGCTGCGGATGCTGAGCGACATCGGCAAGGCGACGGATGAGCCCTTCCCCGTTTCCATGCCGCAGATCAACGCGCCGGTCGGCATGGTTTACTACGGCGTGGGGAAAACGGCCGGCCAGGCCGACGTGTTCGTGCCCATGGAGTTGATTCTCCAGATTCGAGACGTGGTCCAGGCACTTGTCCGGCCGGCCCCGCCGCCGCCCATGCCGGAGCCCGTACAAGAGGCCGAACCCGCAATGACCGAATAGGACTGTGGCCCCCTGACCGGGGCTGAAACGTCCGACGCAGGCCGGGAGACCGTATGAGGGTCCCCGGCCTGCCGCGTCTATACAGGGGAGAGGGTCGCCGTTTCGTTCCGTTTTCACGACAATCCGGTGACCTTGGGTCGACCTGTTGGCGTACAATAGGAAGCACGGGGCGCGCGGTGAGCGTTTGTCATTTCGCACGGAGGAGTACGAGTATGGCGCTGATACCGTTTCGAAGAGAAGGGCAACTGTCTTTGGGTGACCTGCAGGACCAGATGAACATGCTGCTGAGCCGGATGTGGCACGCCGGCGTCTCGACGGGGCCGTTTGACGGGCAGGACTGGGCGCCGCCATTGGACGTGTACGAGGTGGCGGACCGCTACGTCGTCAAGGCCGAGGTGCCGGGCCTCCGCGTCGAAAGCATCGACGTAAGCTACGACGGGCGGACGTTGACGATCGCGGGAGAGAAGGTGATCGAGCCGGCCGACGAGGCGGTTCGCGCGACCATTCGCCGGGAACGTCGATTCGGAGGCTTCCGGCGGTCGGTGGAACTGCCCGGCGGCGTCGAGGCCGGCGGGATTTCGGCCGTCTGCCGCAACGGTGTGCTGGAGGTCAGCCTGCCCAAGGAGGAGAAGTGCCGGGCGACCACCATCCGCATCGACGTGGGGGATTGACCGGCAAGGACGGACACCCGGACGTCCTATTGGCCGCCGTTGGGCGGGGCCAGGTCCGTGAGGGGAACCTCAATGTCCACCGCCCCGGCCGCGACCACCATGCTCTGGCGGTGCAGCTTCGCCCGAACGACACAACCTTCTTTCCGGAAGGACTTTACATACACAGGGTCGCCCGGTCGCAGGCCGTTGATCCAGTTTGCCCATTCGTCGTGGGCGGCTTTGGCGGCTTCGAATTCCCGCCGCTGGGCCTCAAACTCACGCTGCGCCTGCTCCGCCTCCAGGCGGGCCCGACCGGCCTCGGCGCGGGCATCTTCGGCCTTGCGACGGATATCCAGCGTCCCGGCGATGGCTTCGTTCAACGCCTGGGCCCGCCGCGCCAGGTGCCGCTTGGCCCGCTTGATGATCCGGGCGGGCATGCCCAGCCGGTCGGCGATGGTGATCGCGTGGCTGGTTCCGGGCTCGCCGATCCGCAGGCGGTAGGTCGGCCGAAGGGAGTCCACGTCAAATTCCACGCAGGCGTTGTCCACCCGGGGCTGTGTGAAGGCGACCCCCTTGAGGGCCGACAGGTGCGTGGTCAGGACCGCCGAGCAGCCGATCCGCAGCAACTCATCCATGACGGCCCGCCCGATGGCCGCACCCTCGTCCGGGTCGGTGCCGGCGCCCAACTCGTCGAGCAGCACAAGCGAGTCCGGCGTGGCGCGGCGGATGATCCGCAGAATGTTGGAGATGTGCCCGCTGTACGTGCTGAGCGATTGCTCAATGCTCTGCTCGTCGCCGATGTCCACGAACAGATTGCGGTATACGGGCATCCTTGCGCCGGGGTCGGCGGGGATGGGCAGCCCGGCCTGCGTCATGGCGATCAGCAGGCCGATGGTCTTCAACGCCACCGTCTTGCCGCCCGTGTTCGGGCCGGTGATGACCAGCATGTCGAAGTCGTCCCCCAGACGGACGTCGATAGGCACGGCGGTGCGCGCCGCCTCTCCCGGCCGGGCCTCCCTCGCGAACAGGTCGATCAACACCGGATGCCGGGCCTGGCGCACGTCGAGCACTCGCCCATCATGGATCTCTGCGCATACGGCGCCATAGTGCTTCGCGAACCGCACCTTGCCCGTAACGAGATCCAGCACGGCCAGCGCATCCAGCGTGCGCAGAATCTCCTCGGCGTTAAGGTGTACGGTCCGCGAAATTGCGATCAGGATCCGCGTGATTTCCTCATGCTCGTCATGCCGCAGGCGGGCGATCCGATTGTTCAGCTCCACGGCCTCGGCCGGTTCGACGAACAGGGTGGCCCCGCTGTCTGAGCTTCGATGGATGATGCCGGGAATCCGACCGCGGTGTTCCGCCTTCAGTGGCAGGACCATGCGGTCATTATTGAAGGTCGTGCCGGCATATTGCAGCATCTTCTGGATGCTCCCATGGCGGAGCAGCCGGTCAAACACGGTCTTGATCTGCACCTTCGACTGGTCGATGGTCGCCCGGATGCTCGCCAGCTTGGCACTGGCCGTATCACGCACCTGCCCTCGCGGGTCAATCACCTCATCGATCTTGCGGGCCAGAAGGGAGAAGTCGCCGATGCGCTCGGCCAGGGAGCGGATATGCGGACTGTCGTCAGTCAGGCTGCGCGCCCAGGCGCAGAGGTTGCCCGTGGCGGCGAGCGTCTCAGCCACTCGGGCCAGCGCTTCCGGGTCCAGACCGGCCGGGATGCCCGAATCGCGGATGTGGCCACGCACGTCCTGGACGCCGCCCATGGGGGGCAGGCCGACCCCGGCCTCCAGCCGCAGCATCTCCTGGATCTGGTCCAGCCATCGCCGGACCTGGGTGGCCTGGCGCGAGGGCTCCAGCCGCCGGGCAAGCTGTTTGCCCAGGCTCGAACCGCAGTGGCTGACCAGGGCCTCGCGAACGTGGTCGAACTCGAGCTTGGCCAGCGTCAGATCATCCATACCGAGCAAAGCTGTGCCTTCCCCTGAACCCACCGTCCCACCGGGGGGACGCCAGGCCCGTGAGGGCGCCCCGTGGGGGCCACCCCCCAAGAATCCGGTCACCTTCCCGGGTCTGCGAGTATAATATACCAAACAGCCCCCCCAGCGAGCGAGGGACCGGCGAGCGCGCAGGAGTTCACGGATGAGGAGAACCCGCAAAACTGCACGAGCGGCATGGGCCGTCCTGGCCCTGGTGGGGGGTTTGTCCCTGCCGGTTTCTGCGGCGTCGGATGGTGATCTGTACGGCGTGCCGGACCTGCGCCGACTCCAGAACACGTTTGCCAGCCTGGCCGACCAGACCCGCCCGGCCGTCGTGTCCATCCGGACTTACCGGACGTTGTCCCGCGGGTCCGTTGAGGAGGGCGACGTTCCGGTCCGCATCGCGGAGCAACAGGGCAGCGGGGTCATTCTCGACGCCGCGGGCCATATCCTGACCAACGAACACGTCGTCCGGCGCGGCGACAAGATAGAGGTGGTCCTCCACGACGGGACCTACCGCGATGGTCGCGTTGTTCGCGGCGACGAGCGGAGCGATCTGGCGGTGATCCGGATCGACGCGGAAGGCCTCACGCCGGCCCGGTTGGGTGACATCGCCCGCGTCCGGCCGGGACACTGGAGTTTTACCGTCGGGAACCCGTTCGGGCTGGCCCACGATGACGGGGCAACGGCGTTTTCCGTCGGCAACGTGACCGCTCTGGGCAAATCCCTCTCGTGGCAGTTGGACCCGACCGGAACGCGGTACTACGGCGACCTGGTGCAGACGTCCGCCCCCATCAACCCGGGCAACAGCGGAGGGCCGCTGTTCAACCTGGACGGCGAGGTCATCGGCATCTGCACCGCCATGCTTTCCAGCACGGGAGCCAATGAAGGCTTGGGCTTTGCGATTCCCATCAACGATCGCACGCGGCGGATCATCGAAACGCTGCGTCGCGGCGAGCGGGTGCAATACGGGTACCTTGGCGTGAAGGTGGCCACCCCCACCCAGGCCCAGCGTGAGCGAGCCGGAATGCCGGATGCCGGCGGGGCGTTCATCTCAGCGATCATCGAGCCGGACGGACCGGCGGCCAAGGCGGGTCTGCAGCGGGGTGACGTGGTGGCCCGCATCGACGGCGCGGAGATCGCGGATTCGGATCACCTGGTTCGCGTGATCGGGGCGACGCCGGTCGGCAGCGTGGTGGACCTGCTCTGCTACCGGGACGGTCGGCGACGCACGGCCCGCGTCCGGCTGGCCGAGCGGCCGCTGGACATGGCATCCCGCCTGGTGCCGAACCCACCCCGGCCCCAGACCTGGAAGTGGGACGACGTGCTTCTGGGCGAGCCGACGGACACGATCCTCAGCACCCACGGGCTGACCCGGGCCGACGCCGGGCTGGTGGTGATCGACGTGGACGAGGGCGGCCCGGCGTTCCAGGCGGGCGTGCGAACGGGGCAGGTCATCATGCAGTTGAACGGCAAGCGAGTGCGGACTTTGGCGGAGTTTCAGGCCGCCGCCCGCAAAGCCGGCCGCTCCGTTGAGCTCACCCTGGAAGACGACCGGGTCATCCGCCTCAAGCGGTGAGGGCAGGCTGTAGGCTATAGGCTGTCGGCTGTGGGTTATGGGGTCAAACGGGGGCGGGGTCCGCGTCCAGCTTGCCGGCAGTGGCCGACTCTGGTTGCAGATCGCGTTTCGTATCCCTCGAAAGTGCCTGTATTTCCGTGTAGAGTAACCGGTCTTTCGCCCCGGCGGGTGAGGGGTATGGGCGGTCGGGCAGAGAGCCCGGCCGGCGTGGAAACGCTTCGAGCAGGGAAGGCGCCATGACGTCACGGGAAATCCGGCAACAGTTTCTCGATTTCTTCGCGGGCAAGGCCCATACGATTGTGCCGTCGTCGCTGGTGGTGCCGGCGGACGACCCGACGCTGATGTTCACCAACGCGGGGATGAACCAGTTCAAGGACGTCTTTCTGGGCACCGGCTCGCGGCCCTACACCCGGGTGGCGGATTCGCAAAAGTGCATCCGGGCGGGCGGCAAGCACAACGACCTGGACGACGTGGGGCAGGACACGTACCACCACACGTTCTTCGAGATGCTGGGGAACTGGTCGTTCGGCGACTATTTCAAGGCGGAGGCCATCGCCTGGGCCTGGGAACTGCTGACGGGCGTCTGGGGCATCGACAAGACCCGACTGCACGCAACGTACTTTGAGGGCGACGCGGCCGAAGGATTGGAGCCGGACGACGAGGCCGCCCGGCTTTGGCGGGACGTGACGGACATCGACCCGTCGCATATCCATCCGGGCAGCAAGAAGGACAACTTCTGGGAGATGGGCGACACCGGCCCCTGCGGCCCGTGCAGCGAGATCCACATCGACCTGACGCCCGACAAATCCGGGCGGAACCTGGTGAACGCCGGCGACGCCCGCGTCATGGAAATCTGGAACCTGGTGTTCATTCAGTTTAACCGGGCGGGCGACGGGAAGCTGTCTGGGCTGCCGGCCAGGCACGTGGACACCGGCATGGGGTTCGAGCGACTGTGCGCCGTGCTGCAAGGGATGCGCGAGAACCGGCTGGGCCAGGTCAGCAACTACGACACCGACGTGTTCGCTCCGGTCTTTCATGCGATCCGGACGCGATGCAAAGCGCCTGCATATGGCGGGACCTTGCCGAAGACAGGGGAACGCGGCTCGAAGGACCGGCAGGTCATGGTGGACGTGACGTACCGCGTGATTGCAGATCATGTTCGGTGTCTGACGTTCGCCCTGACGGACGGCGCGGTGCCCAGTAACGAGGGACGCGGCTACGTGCTGCGGCGCATCCTGCGAAGAGCAGTGCGGTATGGCCGGCAGTACTTTGATGTGCATGAGCCGTTTCTCTGCGATCTGGTGGCCCCGTTGATTGAGCATATGGGTGGGGCTTTTCCCGAGTTGCGATCCGCGCACGGCGGGCGCAACGTGGAGCACGTTGTGGAGCTCGTGCGGGAAGAAGAGGAATCCTTCGGGCGCACGCTGGACCGCGGCATCCGGCTGTTTGAAGACGCGGCGGAGGAAGCGGTGCGGCATCATCATGGGCGGGTCACGGGGGACGATGCTTTCCGTTTGCACGATACGTTCGGTTTCCCGATCGACCTGACGGAGCTGATGGCTGAAGAGCGCGGCCTCACGGTCAACATCGGTGAGTATGAGCGTCTCATGGAAGAGGCCCGGGCTCGCGCCCGGACGGCGGCCACGGGAGCCGCGGACTTTGACCTGAACCTGCGAACGCCGCCGCCGGCCACGGATGACTCACCCAAGTACGACGGCCGGCCCACGGATGCGACGCTCCTCGGCTTCGTACACAACGGCGAGTACGTGACCGAAGGCGAGGTGCCGTTTGACACGCGCGTGGCCCTGGTACTCGATCGTAGCGTCTTCTACGGCGAGCAGGGAGGGCAGGTCGGCGACCGTGGATGGATTCACGGCATCGCCATCACTCCGGTCGATAAGGAGCAATCGAGCTTCCGCGTGGACGACACTCGGCGGTTCGGTGATTCCGTGCTGCACATCGGCTCCGTCGCTCCCGGCGGCGAGCCCCTCTGGGTCGGCCAGCGGGTGCGGGCCGTTCTGGACGGCGATGAGCGCCCCCGTACGATGAAGAACCACACCGCCACGCACATGCTGAACTGGGCGTTGCGGGAAGTGCTTGGCGCAGGCGTACAGCAGAAGGGGTCTTTGGTCGATGCCGAGAAGACGCGGTTTGACTTCTCCCACAACAGGCCGATGACGCCCGAGGAGATCGCCCGCACGGAAGACCTCGTCAACCGGCAGATCGCGGCGGACATGCCCGTGTACGTGCAGGATGTGCCGCAGGACAAGGCCCGGCAGATCAACACCCTGCGGGCGGTGTTCGGCGAAAAATACCCGGATGTCGTGCGCGTCGTGTCCATCGGCGTCCCGATTGACGAAATGCTGGCCCGCCCGGACGCGGGCGAATGGATGGCCCACGCCGTGGAGTTCTGCGGCGGTACGCACCTCGCCCGCAGCGGCCAGGCGGAGCGGTTCGCCCTGATTTCCGAGGAGGGCGTGGCCAAGGGCATCCGCCGCGTGGTCGGCATCACCGGCGAGGCGGCGAAGCAGGCCGAGGCAACCGGGGCGGCGCTGGTGGCCCGGTGCGAGAAGCTGGACAAGGCATGCCCTGCCGAGGTGGCCGAACAGTTGCCGGCGCTGCAGCGCGAGGCGGCGGAGGCCGTAATATCTTTGCGGACGAAGTACGACGTGCAGGCGCGCATCGCCGAGTTGCAGAAGGTCGCCAAGCAGGCGGAGAAGCAGCAGGCCGCCGCGTCGGGCGAAGCGGTGATGGAACGCGTGGCCGGCCTGCTTTCGGCGGCGGAGATGGTTGGCGGAGTTACCGTGGTCGCGGGTGACGTGCCGCTTGCCCCGGCAGACGCCCTCCGTGGCGCGATTGACTGGATTCGCCAGAAGACCCCGGCCTCGGCCATTCTGCTGGCCATGGCCGAGGAGGGCAAGGTGACGCTGGTGGCCGGCATGAGTCGCGACGCGGTGGCCCGCGGTGTGAAGGCCGGCGATCTGATTAAGGAGATTGCTCCGCTCGTCGGCGGCCGGGGTGGCGGCCGCCCCGACATGGCCCAGGGCGGCGGTACGGACCCGAGCGCGCTGCCCAAGGCCCTCGAAGCGGCCACCACGTGGATTCGCGCGCGTCTGACGTAGGGTCCGCCCCGCGGACCACGAGGGCCGCGTGTTGCCGTCTGCCATCTGCTCTCATGAGCGCGATTGTCCATTCGTGTTCGCCCAATTCCTCACCCCGCGTGCCCTGGTTCCAGGCACGGCGACTCGTGAAACTGGCTGTCGGCTTGGGCTGTGCGGCGACCGCCGCGTCGCTGCTGTGGGTGGAACGGTCCCCGTTCGGGCTTGGCACGGCTGGTTGGCCTGTGCCGTTCGTGACGTGGGCCACGCGCGGCGGCGCTCTGTCCGGCGGCCTCGTGCATGGGTGGCCGGCCGCGGTGGACATCCTGATGTGGTCGCTCCTGGGACTGATGGTGCTCAGCCTGCTGGCAACGGTCTCGGCGCCGCGGGGCGTTCGCGGCTGGAAACGCATTTTGGACGGCCGGTGCCACGCGTGCGGATACGACCTGACCGGAAACGTGTCCGGGGTCTGCTCGGAGTGTGGCTCGGCGATCCTTGGCCGCGATGCGGCCCATCCCCCGCCGTGGCGCAAGCCGTTTCTGCTTTTTCTGGCTTCACTGGGCGCCCTGATCGTGATGGAGTGGACGATGGATGCCGGGCGCCTGGTGAGTTGCTGCTCCGATTGTGGCGCCGTCAACGAATTCGTCGGATTGTCGTGGCTGGGGATCCGTGGTCCATATGCCACCTGCGTGGAGGAAGGTCCCGTTTCGCAGTTCATTCAGAAGTCGCAGCGATTCACCTGTCCACACCGCTGGGAGCGCTGCCAGAGCGAGTCCGGCGGACTGGTGGCACACACACGAATGTTCTGGATGGGTTGGCGACGCCTTGCCCTGGTCACTACGCTCGAGGAGGGTCATTCGAACGCGGCTGAATATCTGACGGAAAAAGCGGCAGCCGATCCAACATTTCCGGAACGGTTCACCCGACTGATCCAGTCGTCTCCGCGGAGCCGAGAGGGCCGCGCGCTTTGGATGGAGCTGCAGGCGGACCTGCCCGGCCGCGAGCCCGCCCGCTGACTTGATGGCACACCCGGCCCCGGGATGGATGAGTCGGACGTTTCCACGCTTGTGTGTCCGGCCTATAATGCCTGCACTATGGCCTCTTCCGACGCCCTGGACAATCCGACATGACGACGCATGAACCGCTCACGATTCGGCTGGACGGGCAGCCCATCCGCTTCGACTGGCTGGACACCGCCTACGAGCATCCGCTCCGGGTCGAGATCGACGAGCGGATGTGGGAACGCATCGATGCCTCGCGTGCCGCCATAGAAACCATCGTCCGCCGGGGTGAGGTGGTGTACGGCGTCAATACGGGGTTCGGCACGCTGTGCCGGCAGCGCATCAACGGCGACCAGCTCGGCGAATTGCAGGAGAACCTGATCCTCTCGCATGCCGTGGGCGTGGGCCCACTGGCCCCGGCTGCCATCGTGCGTTGGATGATGCTGTTCAAGATTCAGGCCCTGGGCTTCGGCCTCAGCGGAGTGACCCGCCATTCGGTGGATGCCCTGCGGCGGATGCTGTCGGCGGACGTTCTGCCGGAGGTCCCCACGCAGGGTTCGCTGGGCGCCAGCGGTGACCTGGCGCCGCTTGCGGCCCTGGTGCTGCCGCTGCTGGGCCGGGGCGCGGTGCGGCATGGCGAGGAACCAACCCCTCTGGCCGAGGGTTTGGCCCTGGCCAGCATAAAGCCGATCCGCCTGGAGGCCAAGGAGGGGCTGGCCCTGATCAACGGCACGCAGTTCATGAGTGCCTACGGGGCGGCCCTGGTGGTCCGGGCCCGCCGGCTGCTCAAACATGCGGACATCATTGCCGCGGCCTCGCTGGACGGGTCATTCGGGAGCTTCCGTCCCTTTGAGGACCGGTTGCATCGAGTCCGCCCGCATCCCGGCGCCATCGACACCGCCCTGAACGTCCGCAAGGTCGTCGAGGGCAGTCGCATGAACGAGGCCCATCGGACGTGCGACCGCGTGCAGGATCCGTACTCCCTTCGTTGTGTGCCGCAGGTGCATGGAGCGTCGCGCGACGCGGTTCGGCACGTGGAACGCGTTCTGGAGACGGAAATCAACTCCGTCACGGACAACCCGATCATTTTTGATGCGGATACCGTCATCAGCGGCGGAAACTTCCACGGACAACCGCTGGCCCTGGCCCTGGACTACCTGGCCATGGCCATGGCCGAGCTGGCGAACATCTCGGAGCGCCGGATTTACCTGCTGCTCTCCGGCACGACGGGCCTGCCCAGCCTTCTCATGCAGGACACCGGGTTGAACAGCGGGTTTATGCTGCCGCAGTACACGGCCGCCGCCCTGGTCAGCGAGAACAAGATTCTCGCGTCTCCCGCCTGCGTGGATTCCATCCCCACGTCGCTGGGGCAAGAGGACCACGTCAGCATGGGCGCGACGGCCGCCGTAAAGGCCTGGCGCATTCTGGACAACGTGGAGACGGTGCTGGCCATCGAGCAGATGTGCGCGGCCCAGGCGCTGGATTTCCGCGCGCCACTGACCTCCGGGGCCGGCGTGCAGGCGGCGCTGGCGGAAGTCCGCCGCGAGATCAGCTTCGCCGACCACGACCGGCTTTTCGGGGACGACATCCAGAAATCCCTGGCCCTGCTTCGCTCGCAGCGCATCCTGCGGGCGGTCGAACAGACCGTGGGGCCCCTGCAATAGGCGGTCCGGGACCCGCGGGCGGTATCACATGGAGCGGTACGGCGTGTCCTCTCGTGAGAACCCCATCCCTGCTCTGGTCACGCTGGTCGGCACGGTTTTCAGTGCGGTCATGGCGATTCTCTCTGACGGGGCCTATCACGATGACGGGCTGACGCATTACCTCTTCGCACACTGGGCGTGGAACGATCCACACTACCTGCTGAATGAATGGGGCCGACCGGGTCTGACTCTCCTGTTGTTCCCCGTGGCGGCCATCGGCTGGCCGGCGGCCAAGGTGCTCATGGCAGTCGTATCGGGCGCCGCCGTGTGGCTGGCGTATCAGAGCGCGCGTCGGCTGCGAATGCCGATGGCGGCATGGGTGCCCGTGCTGTGTTTCATTCAGCCGGTGTTCCTGGTCATGTCGTATGACACCATGACCGAGAACGCGATGGCGTTTTACCTGGCCCTGGGGCTCTGGCTGCACCTGGCACGCCGGCACGCCTGGGGCGCGGCGGCGGTATCGCTTTGCTTCGTTACTCGCTACGAATCCATCGTGCTGCTGGCGGTGTGGGCCGTCGCCCTGTGGCGTGGCCGAGCCCGGTGGACCGCGTTTGCGATGCTGCTCTGGGCGCCGCTGGTCTACAATTTGCTTGGTTTGTTCATCCTGGGGCGGTTGCCGCTGCTCTATTTCGCCGAAACGCCGCAACTGGCGGAGTATGGCGCCGGGACGCCGCTGACCATACTGGTTCGAGGCATGGCCGCCTGGGGGCCGGCCGTCTGCGTGTTGGCGTTGGTCGGTTGCCTCGAGTCCTGGCGGACGCGCGATGGATGGATGGTCAGCGCGTCTGTGATCGCGTACGTGGTGACACACTCGCTGGTCTACTGGCTCGGAACACACGGATCGGGCGGGTATCCGCGGTTCCTGGTGGCCGTCGCGCCACTGGTAGCCATCGCCGCGGCAAACGGCCTGGAACGGTTGGCCGATGCCGTCTTTCCGCCGCGCCGGGCGGTGCCGGTGCTGCTGGCAGTGGTGGTGGGGGTGCTCTGCATCGGTGCGCAGTGGGAGGGTCCGCCACGGGACGAAGCCTGGATATTCCTTCTGAACAAGGTTCGCCCGCTCATCCAGATCGTGAGCCTGGTCGTCATTGGGCTGGCTGTCGTGTGGTGGGTGCGGCTTGGTCAGGGAGGCGGATATCGTGCCGTTCGTTGGCCGGGCCGGCTGCTCAGCCTGCTTGCCGTGGGCGCGACGGCCGTCCCGCTGGCCCTGTTTGTGCGTCCGCACCGCTTGAGCCCGGACGAACGGGCCATTCAGGCGGCGGCGGAGTGGATCGACGTCCGGCGGTCGGCCGATCCGGGCGTCGTGGCGACTAACATGTGGGCGTCGTTTTTTCTCGATCGCGGGCGGAGCGTGGTGCCGTCGGATCGGACGCCTATCCTGGACGACGCTCCCCCGGGCACACTGCTTCTGTGGGATGCAGAGTACAGCCCGAGCGAGCGCTTCGGACTCACGCCGGAGGTGATGGCGGACCGCGCAGACGACTGGCGGCTGGTCTGGACCGGACCGGCCGGGCACATCGCGAACCCGTTCGTGCTGGTGTACGAGTGCAACCGTCGCGAACCGTGAACGCGGCCATGCCGCGCTGATTCGAGGTCAGGTCGCCACGTCTACGATGCCGAAGGCGAGTTGCAGCGCGCCCCAGACGATGTCGTACACGCCGCCGCCATCGCAGCCTCCGCACAGCATGGCGGCCACCGCCGTCAGTGCGACAAGCTGGAATCGACTCAGGGTTGACCTCATGGTTATACAATCCTCCACTTACTCCGGGCCCGTCTCCAGATCGGATGCAGGCTGGACCGGTCCTGCGGCGCGGAGCTTCAGGGGTTCCTGTAGGGGCGCGATCCTACCCCCGGCATGATACCATCCGCGAGGTGTCCCGCAAAGTGGATCGGCGACGCCCAACGGCGGTGGTTTCCAAGTTCGCGTTCGTCCGCTTCTGCATTCGCTCGAGGGATTATCGAGATGACTTTTTGTTGCATCTGCGGACCGCCGCCGGTATGGTGACCGCACAGGTTGTGGTCGGTGTGGGACCATTGCACAGGAGGAACGGGCAATGGTCGAATCACTCAACAGGGCCTTTCTGACCCTCTGCCAGCACATCATTGAGCGGCAGCAGAGTTTCCCGGGGGCCACAGGGCAGTTTACGTGGCTTCTCGGCGGAATCACTCTGTCCACCCGGATCATTGAATCCAACGTGCGTCGGGCGGGCCTGGTGAGCGTACTCGGCTCGACCGGCGAGAAGAACGTGCAGGGGGAGGTTGTACAGAAGCTCGACCGCATCGCCAACGAGACCATCCAGAGCTGCCTGGGGTATCGGGGCAACGTGGCCATCATGGTTTCCGAGGAAGATGACGGGCCGCGCGTGGTCAAGGGCGAAGGCGAGCACGGTGCGCGGTACATCGTGCTGTTCGACCCGCTGGACGGGTCGAGCAATATCGAAGTGGATGCGCCCGTCGGAACAATCTTCTCCATTCTCGCCACGCGCGACGACGTGAAGCACGCGGACGGACCGCTGCCGCACGTTCTCCAGCCCGGCGTCTACCAGGTGGCGGCCGGCTACGTCGTGTACGGCAGCAGCACGGTCCTGGCATACACGACGGGCCACGGCGTGCACATGTTTACGCTGGACCCCGAGATCGGCGCGTACGTGCTCTATCGGGAAAACGTGCGGATGCCGGCGGCGGGCCGGATCTACAGCGTCAATGAGTCGAACGTCCGGTCGTTTCCGCGCGGCATTCGTCGCTATCTGGAATGGGTCAAGACGGACGAGGCGGGACCGTACACCAGCCGCTACATCGGCTCCTTCGTGGCCGACTTCCACCGCACCCTGCTGCGCGGCGGCGTGTTTCTCTATCCGCCGACGGCCAAAAACCCCGAAGGCAAGCTGCGCCTGATGTACGAGGCAAACCCCATGGCGTTTCTGGCCGAACAGGCGGGCGGAATGGCCAGCGACGGCCGGGAGCGCATCATGAAGAAGATGCCCACGTCGCTGCACGAACGCACGCCCCTGATCATCGGCAGCGCATCGGAAGTGGACCGCGTTCTGGGCTACCTGCACGAGTCCGACTGAACGGCTCGGGAACGGCGGACCGCCGCCCCGAGCCGTCCGTCGCTTGTCCTCAGTTCACGCAGTTAAGCACCTGGCCGTTGGCCTTGAATGTCTCAACGATGCGGACCGTCTCTTCCGCCACCGCCAACTGGGCCTGATCCGTTGAGGCCCCGATGTGGTGCGTGCCGTAGACGCGATCGCACTGGATGACGGAGTCGTGGAACTCCTTGTCGTTGGCCCCGGGCTCCTGTTCGAACACGTCCAGCGCGGCCCCGCGGAGCTTACCGGCCTGGATCGCCTGGGCGACGGCTTTTTCATCCATCACCCCGCCGCGGGCGCAGTTGATCAGGCAGGCCGTCGGCTTCATCAGGGCGAGCTGGGCGCTGCCGATCAGATGCTTCGTGCCCTCGCCGCCCGGCGTATGCACCGAGATGAAGTCCGATTCCTTCAGGAGCGTATCCAGGTCCACCTTGCGGGCGGCCAGCTTCTGCTCTGCCGCCGCGTTGGCCACGACGTCCGTGTACAGGAGGTTCATCTCGAAGGCCCTGGCCCGCTCGGCCAGCAACATGCCGATTTTGCCCAGGCCGATGATTCCCAGCGTCCGGCCCTTCAGCCCCAACGCCTTGCTGTATTCCTTCTTGTTCCAGACGCCGTTGCGCAAGTCCAGCGTGTTGTGGACGATACGGCGGTCCAGCGCCACGATCATCCCCATCGCCAGTTCCGCCACGGCCGTGCTGTTCATGCCCGGGCAGTTGGCCACTTTCACGCCCGTGGCGGACGCGGCCTTCACGTCGATCGTGTCGTATCCGGCCCCCGCCCGAATGACGAGCTTCAGCCCGGTGGCGGCTTGGATGGCCTCCGCCGGCACCTTCGTGGAACGAACGATCAGAATCTGGCAGGCCGTGTCCTTCAGGGCGGCAACCAGGGTGTCGCCCGCGAGTTCCGGATTGGAGATGATCTCGCATCCGGCGGCCTTGAGTTGCTCGATACCCTGTGACTCGAACTTGTCGGCGATCAGGACTTTCATGGATGCACCTCGTGCTTGTTACAGTGGTTGAACCAGATCCGTAAGGTCGGATTCTACCACAGCCCGAACGCCGGGGGTATGGGGGATGCGGATTCTGCCGCCGGAGCAACGCATAAGGCATAGAAGCATCGGCGAGCCGGTCGCGGACTCGTGGGTCCGGCCACGACGGCACGCTTACAGCCTGCGTTGCAGAATTCGGGAAACTACTCGCCTGTGCCGAAGCGATTCTGGAATGCAGAGAAGTCGGCCAGGTCGATCGCGCCGTTCATGTTGAAGTCCAGGGCATCACAGCCGGTCGGCGGTGTGTGGGGTTGGGGACCGGTGAGGCATGCGGCGAACTGGGCATAGTCCACCAGGTCGATGACCCCGTCGCCGTTGGCGTCGCCGGCCCGAACCACGGTGCCCGGCACGCGGACCACGCGGAAGCCGAGCGTGTTCAGCCCGGATTGGGGCGTTGCGAACTTGCGTTCGCTGTTTGTGATGCCCGGCCCGGAGGCGTCGCCCCACGCCCACGATCCGCCGCGGACGGCCCTGGACGTCAGCGCGTACTGGTCCTGCATCCACTCGAAAACGTTTGCGCACAGGTCGTACAGGCCGTATGCGTTGGCGGTGTCGTTTGTGGCAAAAACGCCGTACGTGGTCCCGTTGTAGTACCCGACCGGCGTCGTGCCCGGCTCGAACGGGTCGCCGCTGGCGTTCCAGTTGGCGTCGGCGAGTGTGGCCGTGTTCCGGCCGAATCCGTACGTCACGTTCAGATACAGGTCCTGCCGCCACGCCGCCGCCTTGAACCACTCGTTGTAGTCGTCCGCCTGCAGGGCGTTGTTATCCATGGGCAGCCGGTAGCCGCGGTAATCCGTCACGAGGGCGGCGCGTTCCGCGTCGTTCATGAAGCGGGCCGACCAGTTCGCCGGTGTGATGGTCAGCGGCCGCCACGTGCTCAGGCTGGCGCTCGTGTCCTCACCGTAACATCGCTGCAGCGGGCCGAAGCCCTGGTCCAGGGTCAGCCAGTTGCAGAACTTCAAGGCGCCGTACCACGACACGCCCGTCACCGGGTGGTTGGCGAAGGCGGAATCGGACAGAACGTACTCGCTGCCGCTGAACGTGATACGGCCATTGGCCGCTGCGTTGAAGATCAGCGTTCCGGTGCCGCTTGTGCCGGTAGTTCCGGTCTGCGCAGAGTGGATGTAGACGTTGCCACTGTCCGTGTCGTGGTACAGGTACTGGCCACGCTCGTTCTCGAGGTTCGCCAGGGCGTTGTTGAGGAAGGCCGTGAACTGCGCGTTGGTGATTTCGTAAACGCCGATACGGTAGTCGTACTGCGGACCGCCCGGCTGGTTCTGGGCCTTCGGCACGGTGGCCAGGGCCGGCGGGTCGAGGACCGGCGGCGGGCTGGGCAGCCGAACGGACATGGTCAGCGTGCTGTTGCCCTTGCCGGTGGTCAGATTGAGGAAGTCAACCTCGCAGCTCTGGTCGGTCTCGAACAGCGACGCCTGCACGTCGTCGATGGTGACGCGCACCTGGGCGGACTCGTACGGCTGCAGCGTGCTGCCTGCGCCAAGTCCGTAGTTGAGCCAGACCCACGTGCAGCCCGGTTCGGCCACCACGGTATACGCGCTGGCGGCGGTATCGTAGTTCGTGATGGTGTAAATCCGTTCGAGCGGGGCCAGTGTGCCGTCGGCCGCCCGATGCGCTTCCAGGCCGGCTGCCGGTTCGACGGCGATGTGCGGGCCGATCGTCAG
>CAZPHH010000021.1:47314-58354 GCA_964586145.1 uncultured Phycisphaeraceae bacterium
TCCACCGTCAACGTGACCGTGCGCGTTTCCTGCCGGCCGCTCGTCAGGTCCTGGAACGTGAGCGTGGCCGTGTGACTGCCGACGGCAAGGGACATGGCGCCGGTATTGATCGAAACGGCCACCGCCTGGCTGTCCTCCGGGCCGCTGTCCAGGGCGGTGGACGGGATTGAGGCCGCTCCATTCAGGCTGATCCAGCTCTTGTTGGACGTCACCGAGTACTGAATGGGGGCCGCCCGCAGATTCGTGACGGTGTACTCCTGGGCAGGAGGCAGAGTGGCGTCCTGGTAGAGGAAGCTGAAACTCAGTCCGTCGGTCGGCGTGACTTCCAGCGGCTCTCGAACGGTCAACTCGACGCGGCGCGTCTCCTGGTAGCCGGTCGTCGTGTTCTCCAGAGTGATGACGGCTGAGTGCGTGCCGGGGCTCAGCGTGCCGGCGGACGCGGCCAGGGCGACCGTGACGCTGACAGGCGTCTCCGGCGTGACCGAACCGGATTGCGAGGACGCTCCGTTCACGGTGCCCCATGATTGGTTGGAACTGACCCGCCAGTTCATCGCGCGCCGTGACGTGCTGGTGATGTCGTAGACGACGCTGGTGGTCGGCCCGAAGGGCCCGCCGTACCAGCCGGCGGCGACGATGCCGTTGGTGGGCGAGAACCTGACCGGCTCCGTGATGAGGAATCGGACCGGGTAAGCGAATGTGTCGCCGGTGGTGATGTCGTCGATCGTGATCTCGGCGATGAAATCCAGCCGGCCCTGCACGACACGGAAGCCGGTGAACGGGTCGACCTGCTCTGCAAACTGAATTTGGCGCACGTCCGCCCGCAAGGCGGTGGACGCGGATGTGTCGTTCCAGCACCCGCCGCGAACCGCTCGGTTGCCCGGAGCGGTGCCGTGGTCCTGCATCCATTCCCGGACGTTCCCCGTCAGGTCGAAGAAGCCGTTCCCTGGACCTTCCGTGACGAACGTGTCGTGCGTTGAGCCGTCGTAATAGCCGGCCGGCGTCGTGCCGTTGTCGAAGGGATCGCCGCTGCTGCTGTAGTTCGCATCGGCAGGTGTGAGGCTGCTTCGGCCGAAACCGTAGACGCTGTTCGTGCCGCCGTCCCAGGCGGCAGCCTTGTACCACTCGTTGAACGCCGATGCGTGGGCGGAGCCCTCGTCCATGGGCAGGCGATATCCGGCGTACTGGTCGACGAGGCTCTGCCGCTCTGCGTCCGTCAGGTCCCGCGCCGCCCACGTCGTCGGATCGACGACCGCCGGGCGCCAGTGGGCTGCCACGGTTGCCTCGACATAGGCGCGCTGGTCACTGGGCAAACCGCTCTGGATCGTCAGCCAGTTGCAGTACTTGACCGCCCCGTACCAGCTTACGCCGACCACGGGGTGATCCCCGCGGTCGTCGGTCAGAACGTACCCGCCGACTCCTGAATCGTACCGGATGGCCCCGGCCACGTTGCCGTCGAAGATGAGTGTGCCGGACCCCTGGGTCCCCACTTGTCCGTTGGCGCCGGAGGCGTTCACGTATACACGACTGTCATCGATGTCGTGGTAGAGGTACTGCCCGCGGGCGTCGGTGAGGTTGGTCAGGGCGCTGTTCAGGAAGGCCAGATAGTCCGCGTTGGTGACTTCGTACGCGCCCATGCGGAACGAATAGCGCGGACCCCCCGGCTGCGCGTCGGCGGCGGGAACGTCCGTCATCGGCACGTACGGCGGAGCGGGGGGCGGCAGGTCGTCGGCGGCCGTCGTTGGAGCGACGGTGAGCGGACGGCTTCCACCGAAGCCGATGACCCCGGAGGTCTCGGCCTTTCCATCGATGCTGAGCCACGACTGGTCCACGCCCGCTGCCCATTCCACGGGGACCGCTGCGCTGTTTTCCAGGAGAATCGTGAAGTTGGGCGCAAGGAAGGGACCGCCCGCCGGACCCACACCGGCGTACAGGCAGTCGCTCGTATCGCACGAGACCGCCACAGGGACGCGGGGGCCAGCCTGCGCCACGCGGAACCCTGTCCAGGACCGGGTGGCGGACGCGCTGTCTGCGGCGATCGCGGTGTTCGCCAGAGAGGACGCCTGCGTGTTGGACCAGTGCCCTCCGCGGGTGCCGCGGTACGCCGAGCCGCCGGCCCAGTCCTGCACCCACTCGCTGACGTTGCCGGATGCGTCGTAGAGCCCGTAGCGGTTGGCCGTGTCGGCGGTCTGGAAGCTGCCGTACTTCCTCCCGTTGTAGTAACCGGCCGGCGTCGGCCCGTTGTCGTAGGGATCGCCGCTGTTCTGGTAATTCGCGTCGGCCCCGGTGAGCGTGTTGCGGCCAAACCCGTACGTGGTGTTGGCGGCACCCGTCCAGGCGGCAGCCTTGTACCACTCGTTGTACGCGGAGGCGGCGGCAGTCTGCTCGTCCATGGGCAGGCGATATCCGCCGATCGTGGAGACCAGGGTCTGCCGCTCGGAAGAATTCAGATCGCGCGTGGCCCAGTCCGCGGCGGAGATCACGACCGGCCGCCAGTCCGCCGCGGCCGTGCCTTCCGTGTAGGCCCGCTGGTCCGGATCGCCGCCTTGCACAACGGTGAGCCAGTTGCAGAACTTCATCGCCCCGTACCAGCTCACGCCCGCAACCGGGAACTCCTCTTTGCCCGTCTGGACGACATATGCGTCTGCATCGAAGAAAATGGCTGCCGCGTCACTGGCATCGAAGAGCATCGTTCCGGCGCCCGCCGTGCCGACCTCGCCGACCGCTCCGGTGGGGTTGATGTACACGCTGCTGCTGTCCGTATCGTGATACAGGTAGCTGCCCAGGGGCGTGGACCGGTTGGGCTCGCGGAAGGCGCTGTTCAGAAATGCCGCAAACTCGGCGTTCGTGATTTCTCGCTTGCCGATGCGGAACGTGTACGTCGGTCCGCCGGGCTGGGCGTCGTCGGCCGGGACGATGGCCATGTCCAGGGTCATGGGCGCATCCCGCACGGAGAGCGTCGCTATGCGAACGGCCGTGTTGCCGGTGACGTCGTCGCGGAACAGGATGCTCGTCGTGTACGTCCCGGGCGCCAGGGTGCTGACGACCGCCGCATCCAGTGTGATTGTGACGTCCTCCTCGAAGTCCGGACTGATGAGCAGAGCATCACCCCCGGTCAGCTCCGGCTGACCGTTGATCAGCAGCCACGACTGGAGTGGGTCCAGATCGGTCGTGATTTCGCAGATCAGGAAGCTCGTCTGGTCGTTGATCACCGTGTAGACCGCGGCGGCTGGCGTGAACGGCCCGCCCTGCGGCCCCTCGGTCTCGTACGGGTCTTGCGGCTCCACAGGCAACGAGCCGGTGATGTCGAGACTGACGGCCCGGGTTTCGAAGAACGACCCGGCGGAGGTCTCATCGAACGTGAGCGTTGCCGGTGCGGCCGGGCTCTGCAGGAGTTCGTAGGCCTCGTCGTCCAGCGTTACTTCCACCATCGCGATGGCGAAAGGCTCGAGAACGACGGTCGCCTCCGGCTCACCATCGATCCGAAGCCACGAAGCATCGGACGTGATTTCGATCGTCAGGGTTTTCCAGCAGCGGTTCGTCAGCGTGTACGAGAAGGACTGAGGCGTGAACGGCCCGGAATACGGGCCGGTAAACGTGCGACTCTCCCCGGCGTCCGGCGTCAGGATGGGCGTCAGGTACGGCTCCGAACGGGCGACGCGGAACCCCATGTAATTCCGCGTGTTCGAGGGATAGTCGGACGTGGAGGTGTCCGCCCGCACGAAGCTGCCCGGCAGGTTGAACGCGCCCCCGCGCGCCCGCCGCGACGACGGACTGCCGGCCTGGTCCTGCACCCACTCAAAGACGTTTCCGCTGGCGTCGTACAGGCCGTACCGGTTGTCCGTATCGAGCGTGAGCGTCTGGTCGGCCAGCCGGTTGACTCCGTCGTAGAAGCCCGCGGGCGTGGTCCCGTTGTCGAAGGGGTCGCCGCTGTTCTGGTAGTTGGCGTCGGCCCCGGTCAGGATGTCGCGGCCGAAGCCGTACGTGGCGTTGGCGGCGCCGGTCCACGCGGCGGCCTTGTACCACTCGTTGTACAGCGAGGCAGTGGCAGCGGCGTGATCCATGGGCAGACGGAACCCGTGGACGGTGGTGGCAAGCTGCAGCCGTTCCGACGCGTTGAGGTCTCGCGACTGCCAGTTGGCGGTCGTGATCGTGACCGGATGCCAGTCGGCCGGCGACCCGCCTTCCGTGTACGCCCGATGCCCGGCGGCCAGCCCCTGGTCCAGGGTGAGCCAGTTGCAGTACTTCAGCGCGCCGTACCAGCTCACGCCGACAACCGGATGGTTCTCATACTCGGTCGAAACAGAGTAGACGCCGCCGGCATAGCTGATGCGACCGCCGTCGGTCGCCTTGAACACCAGGGTCCCGGTCCCCGCCGTTCCGGTTATCCCGTTCTGGGCGGTGTGCAGGTACACGTCGCCCGAGTCGATGTCGAAATAGAGGTAGTGCCCGTGTTCGTTGGTCAGGTTGCCCAGGGCGTCGTTCAGAAAGGCGACAAACTCCGCGTTGGACACTTCGTACATGCCAACGCCGAAATCGTGTGTGGGGCCCGAGGGCTGAGCGTCCGTTCCGGATACGGTCGCCAGATCCGGTTGGATTGCGACGATCGGGGCAAGCGGACCGCCCCCCAGCCCGCTGACGCACGCGATCACCACAGCAGGACACCCACGCATCAGCTTCCTCCGCGTCGTTCTCGACGGACCGCGCATCCGGGCACATCCGCGCAGACGGTGTGCAGCATCTCCGCATCGCTCGTCGGCCTTGGCCCCTGTTTATCGGACAATCCGTGGAAGGGCTTCCAGCGAATGCACGGCTTCGGGCAGCGCCGGACGGGAAGGAAGGATGGTTTGCCGAGGCGAGCGGGGTCTGACGCGGGACGAGGCCCGGGCCTGCGGCCTGTGGCGTTCTCAGGTCAGAACCTCCGCTCGGTTGAGCCGGCCTCCCCTGTGTGACTCACCGGGAATGCAACAGTCCGGCGGTGGGGGCTGCCCACCGCCGGACTGAAGACTCAGCATCCGCAACCCGTTGTGTCGGTCACGACACTACGGGTAGATCAATGCGTCGGTTGTCGAGTAGTCCGCTATTCCGGACCCCATGGCCCGCATACCTGGGTACCAGAGGTTCTGATCGAAGACCATGTTTCCCCGGTAACGACTCACGGGATCCCCAATCGCGAGTGGGGTAAAAGCGGTGTAGATGTTGTCGTTGTCAATACCGGCGACCGGCTTGCGCTCAAACGTAGCGTGCCCGTCTGCAAAGAGGCAATTCTGGCCCTCACCCTGCCCCTTGCCGCCGTGATTGGGCGAGTTGTACGCAACCCAGTCTGACGGGGGATGCATGAGCCACACCGCGCCCGCCGTGCCCGATGAGGCGCCAACCAGATTCAACCTGTCTTGAGTCAGGGCGCCGCTGCTGATGGGACCCTTGTCCGCCGCGACGACCATACGGCTGTCGAGGCCCTCGCTTGGACGTGTGTCGATCGGGCCGTAAGGCACGCGGTAGCCGTAGCTGATCCGGTTGAGGCTGGCGAAGTTGTAGTAGAGCTCTGCATTGTTCACGTCGGGCGTGTCCCCGCTGCTCGGACAGATGAACTGCTTGGGCGTGACTTCGCCGCTGCGCACCAGCATCCAGAAGCACCTCGTTACAGAGATGGTCGTCGCGCTTGTGTTGCTCATGCCGTGCCAGGAGTACGAAATGCCAGTGGGGAGCGGAAGGAGCAGGTCGACGCCGCCCGTGGGGGTCTCCCACCACGTCTTGTAGTTGTTAATGTTGTCACGGAATGCCGGGAGCGGCCACATCTCGTCGTTCTCGTTGGCGTAGATCTTGCACGACGTGCCGATCCCCTTGATGTTCGCGCCGCACACCAGACGTTTGCTGAGCTCGCGCGCCCGCGACAAGCTGGGCAGGAGGATGGAGATCAGCAGCGCGATGATCGCCACCACCACCAGCAGCTCAATCAGAGTAAACCCCTTTTTCCTTTTCATCGATACACCTCCTGTGCCCTGAAGCACAACTCCTGATTTCCCTGCGCCGGACTTCAAGGCCGGACAGGACGGGGATTTAACGGATACATGATTCCCCGCGCCGTGGGTCTCATCAGACCTCAGGCCGCGGATGCTCGACAGCCCTGTCCTTTGCAGCCTCTCCAACCGGCTCAGCCGGGATGGCCGGGAACGCCCCGAAAACCCCGACTGGGAACCTGACCTAACTCCCTCACGCGTGACGGAGGCCATCCAGGGCGGCCAACGTCAGCATGTGCCAGCGGTCCATGTGGGCCTCTTCTGTCCACAAACCGTGGACACCGCAGGCCACAGCATCACATCCTGGCGATCTCCTGCGCACACCGTTGGTGCGTAGGCAATCTCGAACAATCTCCGGATGGCTGAAGCACTGTGGCTTCGTGGGGTTGGTGGGCTTCGGGTGCAGGACGCTTCTTTAGGATGAAAGTACCGAGTGCGGTTTTCGCCGCCAAGCGGATCAGGTATTGATGTTTTCAGCGTACGACAAAGTATGTATGGAATACAGGCAACCCGTTGCCTCACAAACCATTATTATCGTACTACCGTTTTCGGAGGGTGTCAACGGCCTTTTTCTGACCTCGGACACTTCGCGACGCCTCGACGCCTTCGTCCCCGGAGGGCCTGGGGTGAGTGCCCCAGGCGGCGACCTAATCAAAACAGACGCTCGACCACGCGGATGGCGTGCAACTGAGAGCAGCCAAGACCCTTCCTGGATGCCGCATCCAGATACGCGACGACCGCGCGATCCTGGTCGATGTAGGGCAGGGGCCTGAAGTTTCGTGTACGATTGGATTTCCGTTCACGATTCAATCTCTCCAAGCACACTGTATCTACTGCCACTGGATCGGTACCCGCAAGCACCATTCCGCTTTGCCATGTGCTGTCGTCGGTGGCGTCAGGGCCGCCTTCGAAGACGGAGCGCAATGCGTTGACGATGTTCATTCTGAGCTTGTCTCGAACTTGGGGGAGGGCGACAATGTCACCAATGTAGGGGCAGCAGTGGTTGTCGTGAAAGCGCGCGGGGTGCTTCACCAGGGCGTGGGACAGGTTCTTCAGGCTGGCCGTGATACCGGCGATGTTGTGGGTCTTCATGAAGGGCACGTTGACGATGGCCGTCACCTGCTTCAGAACGCCGGCCAACCGGTCCCGGCCGCTTCCGAAATCGACCTCCTCCGCCTGCCAGTCCGTGGACGGCCTGGTGGTGCCAAAGGCCTGATGGATCGTCTCGGGAACCTCAATCGGAACGATCTGCTCGGGTTTCCAGCCGGCGTGGATCAGGCTCTGGATGAGGATCTCGGCAAAGGCTGGGGTGGTCCCCAGGCCGATCGCGCCGGACTCGTTGAATTTCAGCGCGATCACGTCGTCCGGGTGCAGGAAGGCCTTCCAGGCATCCGCGACCGTGGCGGTGCCCGTGAGTGTACGCAGGCACCAGTCCAGCATCTCCCCCAAAATGGTCTTCTGGACCGTCCGGCCCTCGATCACGTAATCCGATCGGGCCTGAACGACGACGGGGGTGGAGGGGCGCGTACTTGGGGCGGGCCGAGACGTGGGTTCCGCCAGAAGGTGCTGCGCGCCTCCAACGGCCAGACCCGCGGCGGCGGCCGTCGTGCCGGCGAGGAACGCGCGGCGTGACAGTTCATCCGATGCGGGTTGGGTGGGAGATTCGCCCATCGGGGGATTCCGCGTTGACACTATCAGGTTCCGGCCATAAGTATCGGCATGACAAGGCCCGGCGGTTGACGGCATTCGTGCGTGGATGCGGATCGACGCGCGGATGATCGGTGGTGGGCCGGTGGTCGCCATGGGTAGACGTGCCTCGTGGTGGAAGGGACGGCATACGTGGGAATCGAGGAAACCCGTCAGACACTGGAGGCTTGGGGCCAGGCACACCTGCTGCGGTTCTGGCCCGAGCTGAACGCCGGGCAGCGGGAAGCGCTGCTGGACGACCTGAATCGCGTGGATTTCGAGCAGGTGGGCTGCCTGATCCCCACGCATGTACTGGCGGCGCCGGAGGCGGGCGTGCAGCAGCAGATCGAGCCGCCTGACGTGATTCAATTGGGGCCCGGATCGCCGCCGCACCGAGAGGCTGCCGCCGCCGGCGCGGAGATGGTTGCGGCGGGGCGAGTGGCGGCGCTCGTCGTGGCGGGTGGGCAGGGCACCCGACTGGGGTACGACGGCCCCAAGGGGATGTTTCCGATCTCGCCCGTGAAGAACAAGAGCCTGTTCCAACTCTTCGCGGAGGCGATCCGATCGGCCCAGCAACGATACGGCGGTACCGTGCCCTGGTACGTCATGACCAGCGATTTGAACGACGCACCGACGCGCGAGTACTTCGCGGCCAACCACCACTTCGGGCTGCGCCCGGAGAACGTGATCTTCTTCACCCAGGGCATGATGCCGGCACTGGGAACGGACGGGCGCATCCTGCTCGATCAGAAGCATCGCGTCGCGATGTCGCCGGACGGGCACGGCGGGACCTTGCGGGCGCTGGCCGCCACCGGGGCACTGCGCGACATGGCCCGTCGCGGGGTCGAGGCGATCAGTTACTTCCAGGTGGACAACCCGTTGGTTCGGCCGGTGGATCCGGTGTTCCTGGGCCGGCATCGCATCACGAAGTCGCAACTGTCGAGCCTCACGGTAACGAAGGCGGATGACCTGGAGAAGGTCGGCAACTTCGCCCGGGTGGGCGGGCGGACCTGTGTGATCGAGTACTCTGACCTGCCGGAGGAACTCGCCCGGGCCAGGAACGCGGACGGGTCTCGCCGCCTGAACTACGGCAGCATCGCCGTTCACGTGTTTGCGCGGTCGTTCGTGGAGCAGTTGACGGAGAACATCCACGCGATGAAGCTGCCGTGGCATCGGGCGCTGAAGAAGGTGCCGTACGTCGATCCGGTCTCGGGCGAGCGGATCGAGCCGGCGGCGCCCAACGCCGTGAAGCTCGAGATGTTCGTGTTTGACGCGTTGCCCCTGGCGGAGCGAACGCTGATTCTGGAGTCCGAGCGGGCCGAGGTGTTCAGCCCGGTCAAGAACGCAACCGGCGTGGACAGCGCGCAGAGCGCTCGCCGGGACCTGATCGCTCGGGCGGCGGTCTGGCTGCAGTCGTGCGGTGTGAGGGTGCCGAGGCGGCCCGACGGCGAGGTGGACGCCACGCTCGAGATCAGCCCCCTGTTCGCGCTGGATCGCGCGGAGCTGGCGGAGCGGCTCACGGAGAAGCCGATCATCCGGCCTCGCGACGCACTGTATCTCGAATAGTCGGCCGATCATGTCCTACTGGCCCTGGACCATCCTGGTGGCGGCGACGGAAGTGGCCGCCTTCGTGGCTATCCTGTCCATCTTGCGTCGCCCGCGCGAGCCCCGAGCCATGCTGGCCTGGATTCTGGCCCTGCTCCTGATGCCCGGCATCGGGCTGGTCCTGTTTCTGCTCATTGGCGAACGGCGGATGCTGCGGCACCAGCGCCGTCGCCGGCGACGGCGAAAGCCGTTGACCGGGCCGCTCACCCGCAAGGCCGAAGCCCTGCAATCCCGCGAGCTGATCGAATCGCGGCAGGCGCCGGCTGCCGGCGTCCGTCAGCTCATGGCGCTGGCCGAGCGACTGGGATCCTTCCCGGCCACCTCCAAGAACGAGGTGACCGTCTTCCACGACGCCGAGAGGACCTTCCTGGCCCTGCAGTTGGCCATCGAGGCGGCCGAATCCCACGTGCATCTGGAGTACTACATCTTCCAGCCGGACGAAACCGGGACCGCCGTCGCGGACCTGCTGATTGCCAAGGCGCGGCAGGGTGTTGCGTGCCGGCTGCTGCTGGATTTCGTCGGCTGCTGGCGGCTGTCCCGGAAATTCGTGCGACGGTTGCGGAAGGCCGGTGTGCAGGTGGCGTTTGCCATGCCGGTGCTGCCGTGGCGGGGTCGTTGGCGTGTGAACTTCCGCAACCACCGCAAGATCGCGGTGATCGATGGCCGGGTGGGGTTCACGGGCAGTCAGAACATCGGGGATGAATACCGCGGGCGACGGGCCCGGATCAGCCCGTGGCGTGACACGCACCTGCGCATCGTGGGGCCGGGTGTGCATCATCTGCAGGAGGTCTTTGTCGAGGACTGGCACTACACGACCAAGGAAGACCTGGTGACGGATGAGTATTTCCCGATTCCAGAGGCCCAGGGCCTTCACACCGTGCAGGTGGTGCCGTCGGGGCCGGACCAGCCGATCCATGTGACGCATCGCGTGGTGTTCGCGGCCATTCAGGCGGCGCGGTCATCGATTCACGTGATTACGCCTTATTTTGTGCCGGATGCGGCCGTGGTGGTGGCGCTGCAGGCCGCGGCGTATCGAGGTGTGGAGGTGTGCCTGATCATCCCGACGCTGACGGACCAGCGGGTGGTCTTGTGGGCCGGCCGGAGCTTCTATGAACCGCTCTGCCGGGCGGGGGTGGATATCTACGAGCATGACGAGACGATGCTGCATTCGAAGGTGATGATCGTGGATCGGGAGTGGGCGATGGTGGGCTCGGCGAACATGGACGAGCGGAGCTTCCGCATCAACTTCGAGGTGTCCACCATGCTGTACAGCATGGGTCTGGCCGAGGAGCTGTACGACGATCTCACGGCGTTGCGTGAGCGGTCTCGCCGGATTCACGTGTCGGACCTGGAGGCCCGCTCGTACCTGGAGTCCATCGGGGTGGGCCTGGCCCGGCTGGCCTCGCCGCTGTTGTGAAGAGGATGAGGGACGAAGGGACGGAGGCACGAAGGCGTGTCGCGGGCTGCGCCCTCAACCAAAGGCACGAAGGCACAAAGGTACAAAGGTTTGTGGGACCGGCTTTCCAGCCGGTCTTTGGGGTGAGCGAAACGCCAGAGTGCATCTTGTGTGCTGGTCCATTGTTGATCTCTTCTTGACGAAGACAAAGGAGGAAGACAAAGGGGTCATCCATTAGCCCCCGCTTGTCAAGGTGAAGAAGCTCCCGTAGGCGATTCTTTCTTCTTCGGACGAACGCCGGATTGCACCGACCTCCGCCGGCACCGCGCGGTACGC
>CAZPHH010000022.1:0-52309 GCA_964586145.1 uncultured Phycisphaeraceae bacterium
CCAACACTACGATTCCAACCATGCTTCACGCTGACCTCATCGCCATTGTGGACCGTGTCTACACCATGGACCCCCGCCGGCCGGTGGCCAAGGCGGTGGCCGTCGTGGGCGACCGGATCGCGGCCGTCGATACGCCCGGGCGAATCCGGCGATGGCGCGGGCCGAAGACCCGCGTCATCGAGGTGCCGAAGCAGGTGATTGTCCCGGGCCTGACAGACTGCCACGCCCACCTTTTCTCCTGGGCCCTCATGCTGGACGAGGTCGCCCTGGCCGGCGTCACGTCGATGGCTGCCGCCCTGCGGAAGGTCCAGGCCGGTGCCGCCCGGACGCCCACCGGCCGGTGGCTCGTTGGCAACGGGTTCGACAAAAACGCCTGCGGCGGGCGGTTCCCCACCGCCACGGAGCTGGACGCCGTCACCGGCACGGTTCCCGCCTGCATCTACAGCCGCGACTGGCACTGCGCCTGGGTCAACACCGCCGGCCTGAAACGGGCGGGCATCACCCGCCGCACGGCCGACCCGCCGGGCGGGCAGATTCTGCGGGACGCCAAGCGCCGGCCCACCGGCATCCTCATGGACACCGCCATGGACCTGCTGGAGCCGGTCCGGGACCGCGGCAGCGACCCGGCCGACCCCCGCGTCCGGCGTTTGTGGAAGCGGGCGTGCCGCGAGTTCCATCGCTTCGGCCTGACCGGCGTCCACTCGGTGGACGGGATCGAGGCGTTCGCGTGGTTCCAGCGATTCGCGGCGGAGGGCGTGCTGGGCCTTCGCGTTCGTTACGCGCTGCCACACAATCGTCTCAGCGGTGCAGAGGCGTTGCAGATTCGAAGCGGATGGGGCGACGACCGGCTTCGCATCGCCGCGCTGAAGCTGTTCGCCGACGGCGCGCTGGGTAGCCAGACCGCGTGGATGTACCGCGCGTACCCCGGCCGGCCCGGCTACTACGGCATTCCCATCTGCGTGGGCAACGAGTTGCGCGACACGGCCTGCCGAGCGACGGCCATCGGTCTGCCATGTTGGATCCACGCCATCGGCGATCGCGCCGTGCATGAAGTCGCAAGCGTTCTGGCCGACGTCGGCGTGCCCGCATCAGGCATGCACCTGCCTCATCGCATCGAACATGCGCAGTGCGTTCGGGCAAAAACACTACGCGTGATGCGCAAAGCAAAAATCATCGCGTCGGTTCAACCTTCCCACTTATGCGAGGACATGACGATTGCCGATACACATTGGCGAACGGCGGCAACGTTCACGTATCCGTTCCGCTCGCTTCAATCGGCCGGGATTCTGATGGCAATGGGGTCTGACCTGCCCGTCGAAACGATGAACCCGTTTCTCGGCATGTACGCGGCAGTCACTCGGAAGAACCGGCAGGGTGAACCAAGCCAAGGCTGGTACCCCCGCGAACGAATCGACCGATGGAGCGCGTTGGCCGGCTATACCGTGAACGCGGCGCGGAGCGTTGGTGAGGGAAGCCGGCTGGGCCGATTGACGCCCGGCCACCTGGCGGACTTCGCCGTGCTGACGGACGATCCGATCCGCTGCGACGCCGCAGAGTTGCCGGCCGTTCGGGCGACACACACCGTGGTGGGCGGGCAACTGGCCTGGGCCGAGTGAGCCCCTTCAGAGTCTACGCCGCTCCGGCACGAGCTGTAACCCGATGCCCGAAAGAGGGTTAGGCTCTTCGGGAAGCTGAGCCGTCCGGCGAGCCCCGCACGGCGTGAATCTGGAAAAGGATGCGAACCGAGAAAAACCGGTTTTTAACCATTTACTTTCAAGAACCTTATGGTATAAATGGTTACGCGGTTCGTCTCTGGAATGCAAACTGCTAGCATCCTGAGGTGTGGGAATCGAAGGGTGTCGCGGATTGTCCTGCGTGTGTTCGTGTCGGCGCGTTTCGGCGCGCGTCACAGCCGGTTCTGAAGCAGCGACGCGGCGCAACGCCCGGACCCGCGAGTGCCGTGCCGCAGAGTCGAGTGAAAAACGCGACTCACCACGCACGAAGGTCCGTGAATCGCGTGAGCCACGCGGGCCGGGTGAAGCGATCCGGGAATTCGAATCGCTTTTTGATGTGAAATTGGAAACGCACGTTTCGCGCAGGTATAATTTGGTGAGTAGCCGATTGAGAGCCCTGAGTTTCTGACGAAACCGGCGGCCGAAAGGCTCCTCCCAAGACGAAAATTTAAGGTCTTCCACTCGCTGCGGCACCCTTTGACCGCGCCAATACTAAATAGGGTGCCGCACGCCCTTTTTACGCACCCCGCCATCTCCCAACGCTCCACGCAGAACCGAACCCGATCAGTGCCGGCCAGTGCCAACCCGCCGGGCAGCCGGACCAGAATCGCAGAGAGGCTTTGGCCTGTAGCCCGCAGGCTGGAGGCGCACGGGAGTGGAGAGACGGCGAGGAGGCCGGAGCGCAGAAGGCAAACCCAGGGTTTGGCTGACGACGTGCCGCGCAACGGCACGCCACTGACCCGTCGATCGCCGGACCGCCGGATTTGGAGGAATTTCCCCAGGATGTGGCGGCGGTTTGGTGCTATATTAGAGACGGCCGAAGCAGGCCAGCACGGACCCAAGTACCGGGCAACAGGTGATCGCGCCCGGGGCGTCAGGGTATTCGCTTACGCGAGGACAATCCGGTTCGCCGGAGCGCCGACCTAATTGTGCGCCCTGCTTCGGCCCCTTTGTTTGCGCTGAGGGAACCCTGGAGGGCCTCAAGCCCCCGTGAACGGCTGGAAAGCCGGCTTGCGGGGACGGTCCCACACGGAATATGGTTCCAATGCCTCCTGGGACCGGCTGGTCTCCGCAGGCGACTCGCCGGGATGGCGAGAAAGCCGGTCCCACACCCGGGTTGCGTTCCCCCACAGGCGTTACGGCTTCTGCGTTTCGTAGGCCCAGGCCAGCCATTCCAGGGCGAGGGCCAGGTCGGTCGCCTCCACGGTCGGGCCGCCCCAGAAACGGAAGCCGGGAGGAGCATCGCGGTACGGGGCGCAGTCGTAGGCCACACCCTCTGCTTCCAGGACGCCGGTCACCTTCTTGCAGAACGCGCCCTGGTCCTCCTTGCTCAGCTTCGTAAACCAGCCGGCCGTCAACTTCAGGCAAATGGAGGTGTTACTGCGGGTGGCCGGGTCTTCCGGCAGGAAGTCAATCCAGTCGTACTTTGCGACGAAGTCCTCGACGGCCTTGAGATTGGCCCGGCTGCGGGCGATCAGGGCGTCCAGGCCGGTCTTGCCGTTGATGGACAGGCTCTTGGACCAGTTCAGGGCGTCGATGTAATCCTCCACGCAGATCATGGACGGCGTATTGATGGTCGAGCCCTCAAACACCTCTTCGAGCAGCTTGCCGGCCTTGGTGAGCCGGAAGATCTTGGGCAGTGGCCAGGCCGGCTTGTAGCTTTCCAGCCGGGCGACGGCCCTCGGCGACAGCACGATCATTCCATGGGCCGCCTCGCCGCCGAGACACTTCTGCCACGACCAAGTCACGACGTCCAGGCGGTCCCACGGCATGGGCATCGCGAAAACCGCACTGGTCGCGTCACAGAGGGTCAGGCCGCCGCGGTTGGCTGGCGGGGGCGACGAATCCGGGATTTTCACGCCGCTGGTGGTGCCGTTCCAGACAAAGACCACGTCGGTGTTCCAGTCCACCTCCGCCAGGTTGGGCAGCTTGCCGTAGTCGGCCCGGAATACCTTCGTTTCGATCTTGAGCTGCTTGGTGATGTCCGTCACCCAGCCCTCGCTGAAGCTCTCCCAGGCCAGGGCCGTCACCGGCCGCTCGCCCAGCAGGCTCCACATGGCGCATTCGAACGCCCCGGTGTCGCTGCCGGCCAGAATGCCGATCCGGTAGTCCGCGGGGATGCGGGCCACCTCGCGGCTGAGGTCGATGGCCCGTTTCAGCCGGCCTTTACCGAGTTTGGCGCGGTGCGACCGGCCGACCGGCGTATCGGAAAGCACCTGCACGTTCCAGCCGGGCCGCTTGCAGGTCGGGCCGGAGCTGAAGTTCGGGACGCGGGGCTTGGACGTAGGCTTTGCCATGATTGGGCTCCTTCAGGGACATCGACCGGGGGGCCGCGCTGGCCGGAGGTCGGTTCGTGCCTCGGGTCACAAGCCTGGAAAGCTAGCGATTCTGCTAAGGAACGCAAGGTGGTCGCGTGGGTAGGCCTGCCGCGCGGTCGGCCCCAATGGGTATTCAGGGGTTGGTCACCGGGCCGTAGGTCTCGGGCCGCCGGTCGCGGATCAGTGGAAGCGCGTGGCGGAAATCGCGCACCTCGTCCAGGTTCACTTCCGTCACCAGGACGTCCTCCTCCGCCCGCCTGGCTTCGGCGAGGATCCTGCCGCGAGGGTCGCAAACGTAGCTGGTTCCGAAGAACTCGCCGATCCGCCAGGGGTCTTCCCAGCCGGGCCGGTTCACTCCCGCCACAAAGCACTGGTTCATGACGGCCTGGGCGGGCAGTTCCAGCTTCCAGAAGGCTTCGCCCGGTCCGGCGATGCCCGCGGACGGGTTGAAGACAATCTCGGCCCCGCGAAGCGCCAGCGAGCGGAAGCCCTCAGGAAAATGGCGGTCGTAGCAGAGGTACACGCCGATCCTGCCAAAACAGGTTTCAAAAACGGGATATCCGAGGTTGCCCGGCCGGAAGTAGAACTTCTCCCAGAATCCCGGGGCCATGTGCGGAATGTGCATTTTGCGGTAGGCGCCCAGGCAGGCGCCGTCGACGTCGATGACAGCGGCGGAATTGTAGTACGAGCCCGCGCCGTCGGTCTCGGTGATCGGGCTGACGATGACCGCGCGGTGCTGCCGGGCCTGTTCACACAAGATCTGCGTGGTGATGCCGTCCGGAATGCGCTCGGCCAGTTCCAACCAGCGGGAATCCTGCTCCGCGCAGAAGTAGGGTCCGTTGAAAAGCTCCTGGAGGCAGATGATCTGGGCCCCCATGTGCGCGGCGCGGGCAATCAGGTCCACGTGCTTGGCGATCATGCTCTTCTTCAGATCGGCGGGGGCCTCGGCGGCCGACCGGTCCAGCGACGCCTGTATCAACCCGATGCGGATGTTCCTGGACATGGTGCTGCGCCTCCGCCGCCCACAATCGACAGACAACTCCCCTGCGGCCGGGATGTTCGGCAGTGTATCCCGGCCCTGATGAATGACAAGCCGCGAGCGAACCGGCCGGCGGCTCGGCGTGTGTTTGCGGGGCGGCGTTATCGCGCGGCGGCGAAACGCGCCGCCACGTCGTCCCAGTTGACCAATCCCCACCACGCCGTCAGGTAGTCGCCGCGCCGGTTCTGGTAGTCCAGATAGTACGCGTGCTCCCAGACGTCGGTGATGAGCAGCGGGATCGCCCCAACCATGTATGAGTTCTGATGGTTGAGGATGGCCAGCGTGTAGAGCCGCTTGAGCATGGGCGACCAGACGAGCGCGCCCCACCCGTTGCCCTCGGCCGTGGCCGAAGCGGCCAGAAGCTGTGTCTTGAGGCCATCGACGGAGCCGAAGTCCGCCTTGATCTGATCTGCGAGGGCGCCGCCGGGCGCCTTGGCCCCGCCGGGCTTCATGTTCTCCCAGTAGATGGTGTGGTTGATGTGCCCGCTGCCGTGGAAGGCGAGGGCCCGCGCGATGTTGGCGATGGCGGCTTCATCCTTCTTCGCCCGAGCGTCGATGAGGGCCCGTTCCGCGGTGTTGAGGCCCCTGACGTAGGCGGCATGATGCTTGTCGTGGTGGAGCTTGAGGATGTCCTCGCTGATGGCCGGTGCGAGCGCGTCGTACGCGTACGGCAGCGGCGGCAGCGTGTGGGTGCCGGGCTCAGCGGATGGGGCCTTCGGCGCGGGTTCGTCCGCGGTGGCAGCCGTCGTCCAGACGCCGGACGCGGCCAAGCCGCCCATGGCGGCGGTGGACCCGAGAAAACTGCGTCGCGTAATCATAACTGGTTCTCCTTAGTACCCGATGCCCAGAGTGCCCGCGGCCTCCCCAGGTCAGATGCGGCTGATCTCTTCGGGATGCCGCCGCAGGAAGTTCTCGATGTTGTCTGCGTACCGCTGCATGATCTTCTGGAGAACCTCGGGCGTTTCCGGCTCATCCGGCCGGTCCGTCAGCGGGCCCAGAATTTCAGCGCGGTACCGGAAATCGCGTTCGGTGGTCAGGAACACCTGAAGGATCGGCGCTCCGCACCGCAGGGCAATTTGAACCGTGCCCACCAGAAATTTGCGCGACTGCCCGAAGAAAGTCACGTCCACGTACTTCAGACGCGCGTCGCGCTCCCGGTGAACGTCCAGGGAGCTGCCCAGAACGTAGTTGTTCTGAAAACAGCGGTAGATGTCCCGGGGAAACGCGTCGGAATAGATGATGCGAACCTTCTGCAGTTCCGGGTAGCATCGCTCGTACATGGATTGAATGTAGCGGCGAATGGAGCCTTCCCGGCTGTCGCGCACGCCGGCCACCTTGTATCCAAGCAGCGCCAGCATCAGCCCGGTGATCTGCTGCGTGCCGTGGTGCGACAGCGACAGGTACACGCCCTTGCCCCGAGCCAGTGACTCATCCAGCAGTTCCCGGTTTCTCAGCTCCCAGCGGTGGATAGTCTTCTCCGGCGGCAGCAGATCAAAGATCAGGTAGATGATCTTGTCGCATCGCACCCGCATGAATTGTCTTCGCGCGGCGGCACGAATCTCGGAATCGGACAGGGCGTCGCCCATCAGCCCCCGCACCGTCTCGGCGAAACGACGACGACGACGGTAATTGATCATCCACTCCAGAGCGCCAAAAAACTGGCCAAACCGGTACAGGCCGGGCAGGGTCAGGCACCGCGCCATCACGTACAACACGAGCCGCAACGATGCAAAACAGAAACGCTCCCAGCCTGAAACAGGGGCCGTCTCCGACGCGGGTGTGGATGGGGTTGTGCAAACGGTTTCGCTGGTCATGGCTCCGATCTGTGAGGGAAACCCGGTGGACAAATGCGCGGGGGGCCCGAAGCATTCAGTCAGCACCGAACATCCGCGTTACAATGGGCGTCACCGTCGCGCCAGCCGGCTTCGCTCGTCACGGGACACAGTGTAACGGATACGCAGGCACAGCAAAAGGAGCCAGAGCAACACCACGCCGGCGGACACCACAGACCCGCCCAGCGCACGCACGGAGCCGGTCAGCAGCCCGTGGAACAGCAGCACCACCGCCGCCAGCAGCATCAGGGCCGGACCCACACACCAGACCATCGCAATAGGCGGCGCCGGCAGCGCCCGGCGGCCGCGCGCGTCCGACGCACAGACCAGGCAGTAGTGATTCCCGTCGATCCCCCGGTACAGCCGGTCCAGTTCGCCGCACCCGTGACACCGGCCCCGCGGGTGGTCTCGCCCGTGCCGAGCAAACGCATCACAGAGCGTGCGGTACGCGTGCGCCACGCGGGCGTACTGGAACCGGGCAAACGCATCGTCGGCGTTGCGGTCCGGATGATGCAGGAAGAGCAATCGTCGCGCCCGCGCCCGAACCGTCTCATAGCCGGCCTCCGGCTTGAGTCCGAGCGCCTGGAAATGCTCGTCAAAGTCGGCGGGGATCATGGCGCCTCACCGTGCCGGCTCCATCCGGACATCCGTCACGTACGACCACCACAGAAACACGTCCGCGCTCCCATCCGGCGGGTCCAGCCAGGTGAACTCCACGCGGAAGTCCGTGTCGTGCGTCGGACGTTCCAGCGGCGTGCCGGCGGGGCTCCACCCGAGGATAGCTCCCGGGTTGGGCTGATGCCAGTCGCAGTGGCCGGGCACCCCTTCCCACTCGCCGAGGACGGAGTAATCGTCCTTGACAACCAGTCGGCAACGCCCGCACGGGACGGCGGGCTCGCCGGCCGCAAGCCGGTATTCCAGCGAGAAGGCGCCCGGTTCGTCGGCGTCCGGGTGAACGTCCGAGGGAATCTCAAGCAGGAGGATCCGTACCCGATCCGGCTCCGGGGGCAGCGGCCCCACGGGAACCTTGGTGACGGTCGTCACCCGTCGTGCCGCGGGCGGCCGGACCTTCACGTAGACCACGGTGGCCGCCGTCGCCAATGCCACAAGCCCCCAGACGATCGTCCGGACCGATGCCGCGCCCCTGCGGACAGTCGTGTCTGCCCTCATCTGCGCCCCCTTTGTTTTTCCTGAACCGTTCGCTGCCAGAAAAATGCGGTCGAATCGTACCCGGACGGCGGGGATTGGCAATGGCCGGGCGGGCAAAACGTGTCCGCCGGCGAAAGGAGCTTGTCAACGGGCGCCGGGGATGACAGAATCGTGGCCTGCGGCATTGCGGTCGCGCCGCCGTCTTATCGAAAGGAGTCGAAGATGTTGCCTCTGCGAATCGCCCTTGTTCTAGCCGTCTCGTTGGTTCTCACCGGATGCAAGAAGCCCGATCAACCGCCCATCCAACCCAATTACGGCCGTCCCCTGCCGCCGGGCGAGTTGGCCCTGCGGAAGCTGACAGACCCGGCCGACTACCCGGACTTCTCCGAGGGGTTCCGCAGTCGGGCCCGGCTGGAGCAGGCCATTCGGCACAGCCTGGATTACCTGGCGGCCCCGTCCAGCCAGAGGTACTACCCGTACGGGGACGTGTCCCACATGCGGGCGGTACGGTCGCTGGAGCGGTTCCTCGAGGTGCTCAACGAAGCCCGGACCCCGGAAGACCTGGACCGTCTGATCTGCCGGGACTTCGAGGTCTACCAATCCGTCGGCTACGACGACATGGGGACGGTGTTCTTCACCGGGTACTTCACGCCCATCTTCCAGGGGCGAAAGCAGGCCGATTCACGATTCCGCTATCCCCTCTATGCGTATCCGCCGGACTTGGCCAAGGACCCCGAGGGGCGAATCCTCGGGCGTAAGCGGCCCGACGGCTCTTACGAACCCTATGCCACGCGGCGCCAGATCGAGGAACAGGGCCTGCTGAAAGGCCACGAGATCGCCTGGCTGTCCGACCCGTTTGAGGCGTACGTGGTCACCGTGCAGGGCTCCGCTCGGCTGCGGCTGGAGGACGGCACGCTCTGGGAACTGGGCTACGCCGGCAACAACGGCCACGAATACTCACCCGTGGGATACCGTCTGATCGACGACGGCTACATCCACGAGAACGACCTGTCGCTCCAGACGATGATCGACTTCTTCCGCAGCCATCCGGACCTGATCAACCACTACTGCTGGCAGAACGACCGGTACGTGTTCTTCAAGGAGACGCAGGGCGGACCGTTCGGCAGCATCGGCGTGCCGGTGACCCACTGGCGCACCATCGCTACGGACAAGGAGGTCTTCCCGCGGGCCGGCATGGCCTTCCTGGTGACGGAACTGCCGCTGGAGGGCGCCGCCGGGCAGATCAGCATTCAGCCGCACAGCGCGTTCGCGTGTGATCAGGACACGGGCGGCGCCATCCGCGCGGCCGGTCGATGCGATCTGTACATGGGCGTCGGCGCCAGGGCCGCCCAGTTCGCCGGCCGGACCCGATCGGAAGGAAAGCTGTACTACATCTTCATCAAGCCGGGCCTCATGTAGGCCCCTTGTGGTCTCGACCGATCAAGGGCCGCTCGGACGGGGTACCGCCGTCCGGGCGGCCCCCGTTCTTGTCACGAACGTGCCTCGTGCTGAGCCTCTGTGGCGCGCAGGTTGCCCCGAAACGCGGCCCGGGGTTACAATGAGTCGGTACGTTCCAGCCACCCGGCGTCTCCACGGCCGGAAACAGGACGAATCCCCATGCGATCATTGCCCGACAGCGTTATGCGAACCCGCCCGGAAAGAACATGCTGGAAGACCCGATTCGACAGAGTTCTCGCCTGTGCCACGTTCCTTGCGGGACTGGGGCTGCCGTACGGCGCCCTGACTTCCGGCGCCACGTACCCCGTGGGGCCGGGGCAGCCGTATCCCAGCATCGGGTCCGTTCCGCTGACAAACCTGCAGCCGGGCGACACGGTCCTGATCCACTACCGGCCAATCCCCTACCGAGAGAAATGGGTCATCGCCGCCGAGGGCACGGCGGACCAGCCGATCACGTTTCGCGGCGTTCCCGGGCCCAATGGAGAACGGCCCGTCATCGATGGTGAAGACGCCGTCACGCCGCTCCAGTTGAATTACTGGTCGGAAACCCGCGGCGTGATCAAGGTCGGCGGAGCGAGCGTGCCGCCGAACGTCTTCGCAACCCACATCGTCATCGAGTACCTCGACATCCGCGGCGCCCGGCCGCCCGCGCAGTTCACCGACGACACTGGGCAGGTGCAGTCGTACGCCCTGAACGCGGCGGCCATCTTCCTGGAACGTGGCGAGCACATCACCATCCGCAACTGTATCCTGCGCGACTGCGGCAACGGACTGTTCGTCGCGTCCGGCGATACTCAGCCCAGCCGGCACATCCTGATCGAGGGAAACCACATTCACGGCAACGGGAATGTGGGCCGAATCTACGAGCACAACACGTACACGGCCGCCATCGACATCACGTACCGCTTCAACCGGTTCGGCCCGCTGGTGGCCGGCGCCGGCGGCAACAACCTCAAGGACCGTTCCGCCGGGCTCGTGGTGTGCCAGAACTGGATCGAGGGCGGCAACCGCCAACTCGACCTTGTGGACGCCGAGGACAGCTCGCTGATCCGCCAGCATCCGGACTACCCCCGCACCTTTGTGTACGGCAACATCCTCATCGAACCGGCGGGGGCCGGCAATCGGCAGATCGTGCATTACGGCGGGGATAGCGGCGTGGAGACCGCGTATCGTAAGGGAATGCTGTACTTCTACCACAACACCGTCGTGTCCACGCGCACGGACCGCACCACGCTGCTCCGACTGTCCACCATGGACGAGCAGTGCGACGCCCGGAACAACATCATCTTCGCGACCCACGCGGGCGACCAGATCGAGATGATCGATGAGACCGGCGTGCTCTTCATGTCACACAACTGGATTCGCTCCGGGTGGCAGACGTGCTTCGGCGGCTGCGAGGGCGTGGTCACGGACGACGGCACCCAGATGACCGGAAGCGATCCCGGCTTCACCGATTTCGCGGGGCAGGATTTTCGCCCGACCGCAGACTCCCCTTGCCGGGACAGCGCCGGCCCGCTCCACGCGGACGTCCTCCCGAATCAACCCGTGCAGCACCAGTATGTGAAGCACTCCGCCGGAGAACCGCGGCCCGTGCTCTGGTCGGGGCCGGACGTCGGCGCGTTTGAGAGCCCCTTCCGAATCCTCTTCGACCACAACCGAGACGGCCGCGTGGACCTGGACGACTGGCGCTGGCTCAGTGGGTGCCTGGCCGGTCCGAACCAGGCGCCGACGCCGCCGCCGCCGGCCACGCCCGGGGGCTGCCTCGAGACAAATGACGTGGACCTGGATGGCGACGTGGACCTGCCTGACGTGGCGGCGTTCGTGAAGGCGTATCAGGGCAGCCCGTGACGCCCACCCGGGGCCGTTCCGCCGCGCGGTCCCGTCCCCTCACAGTGCAGCGAACGCTGCTGAGACCGGCAATTTCCGCCGGCCGGCAAGGTCCGATTTTTCATCTACATCGTCCGTAGTGAATGTCCGATACATGGGCGTACGACGGGAGATCGGCAGGACTTGCACAGGCCGGCGGACGGCTGCGTCCAGAACCGAACTCGTGCCAGGAACAGGAGTTAGCGCGAAATGTTGGATGACAATGCGGGCAACATCTACCCCACCACCATCGGGACCGATGCGGTGTTCAAGGGCGAGCTGAAGTTCGACAAAAGCGTTCGCCTGCTGGGCAATTTCGAGGGCGCCATGGAAACCACCGGCAACGTCCTGGTGGCCGAAGGGGCGAACCTGCAGGGTGAAATCAAGGCGTCGGACGTCAACGTGGACGGCCAGATCCGCGGAAACATCAACGCGACCGGGAAGGTCCGCTTGAGCTCGTCGGCAAACATGGAAGGCGACCTGGTCGTGTCGCGCCTGGAAGTGGCCGAGGGGGCCGTATTCATCGGACGCTGCATGGTCGGCGCCGGCAAGGCCAAGGCAAACGCCACCGCGTAGCCGCCGTCCCGGGCCGAGTGTCCGGCCTTCTCCCGGATCGTGCTCGCCGACCCACGGACCCAGGCAATCTTCCCGTGACGCCCGGGGCGACCGCTCGTCGCCCGCGTCCGGACGAAACGCCGGCCCCGCGATGCCGCCCGACGGGTGGGGTCGCGGGGCCGGTCTTTGTTTCATGCAAGCCCGGTCAGCGCTTCCGGGATGCCTCCGGGCGGACGCCGCATCTCATCTTGGCTCCCGGCTGGGGATGACCTCGAAGTCCACGCGGAAGGCATCCTCTCCGACGTCGTTCACCTCAAGCCGGAAGACAATCAGACTGTTGCAGGGGAAATCGGCCCCGATCCATAGGTCGAGGGGGGCGGCCATGCCCTCCGTGGGCAGGGCTTCGTTCTCGTCGCCCAGGGCGGCGCTGGAGAAAAACACGCCGGGCACCAGGGTTTCCTTCGACACGGCGGTCTCGGCCAGGTTCTCCTCGGCCAGCCTTCGCATCGTATCGCCGCCGATGGAGTACACCCGGGCGCACTGCACGCTGAGGACCGCGCTGGACTGTCCGCCCTCCAGCCGGCGGTCGTTCGGCCCGAACGAAAACAGCCGCGGCTGGGTGTCCTGGTCCCAGTCGTCATAGGCGCCAAACGTGAAGATCGCCCGGTACGGCGTGTTGTTGATGAACAGGACCTGTGAGTTGCCGCGCTGACCGGCCGTCGCCCCGCCAAACGACGCCGTCTGATGCAGCAACGCATCCAGGCTGCAGCCGGCAATCACGATCGCCAGGGCGGTCAGAATGACCCATGTCAAACGCCTGCGTGCCACTTGTGCATTCATCCGATTCACTCCCTGTCGCCGTCCCGTTCGCGGGCAGACGCTCCCGTCCCGCATCAAGGACTTCGCTCTCTTTCCGGCGAATTCTCGGCCGGAAGGCCGTCCGGTCAACCGCGTGCCTTCGCGGCCCCCTGACCCCATCGGCCCGCGATTGGCTGCCGCTTGAGCCCTGCTGACGCCCTTCCAGGGGGTCATCGCCCCTGCCCTCGGGCCGACCGCGGCGGGTCCTCGGCGGCTCGCCGCGCCAGATACGGCTCCACCTGCTCGAATTCGGCCGCCATGGCGCTGTTGGGGAAGTTCTGCGTGATCTCCCGCCCCTTGGCGATCGCATCGGCGAACCTCCGGCTGCGAACGAGGGCCGAGAACTCATCCCGCAGGGCCTGCTTGCGGTCCTCGATCAGCACGTCGAGGGCAGCCAGCATGGCCTGGCGGCGCTCCGGGGGAATCAAAGAACCGGCCTCCGCGAGAATCCGCCGGCAGGCCAGCAGGTCTCCCTCATCGAACGCCCGCTGCCACCGCGCCTCCGGACCGGTGGGCGGCCCGACCGGACCCGCCACGGTACGTTCGCGCGGCACCGCCGCATCCGCCGGCACCAGATCCTCCTCGTCGCGACCGGCCAGCCGCGGAAACGGGTGGTCCGGCACGGTGGCTGCGACCAGCAGCCCGGGGGCGCCACGTCCGATGGCGGCCAGGTCGACGGGGGCGGCCCGGCTCGCCGAAGCGTTCTCGTCCGGAACGCTGGACAGCGCGGCCTCCAGCGTGTCTTCCAGGGCGTCCATCCGTTGGCCGATCTCGTCGAGCCGCTCCGCCGTGTACACCGTGAGCGAGCCGATCCGCACCACCGCCAGCATGATCAGCGCCGCCCCGGAGCCGCCGATGGTGATGGCCGCCCCGATCAGCGCATCGCGCACCTGCCCGGCACACGCGGCCGGGTAGAGATAGATCAGCCCCGACGTGATGCAGGTCCCCAGGAACACGTAGACGATGATCTCGGCCCGGCGCAGCCAGAGCGGCTCCGGCCGCCGCGCGTCACCCGCCCGTGAGGCGTTCTCGCACTCCAGACGTTGTCCCATCATGCTCATCACGATCGGGAGCCACCGTCACCCGGTCGGCCCCGCATCGCCTTTCCCCTTCGGTACCGTGACATTCAGCCAGACGCAATCCTCCTCCGTGACCAGTTGCGCTGGGCCCAGGCCCGCCGGCAGGACCAGGGTATCCCCGCCCCGGAACGCCAGCGTGGCATCGTGCCCGTCACGTCCCCAGCGAATCCGCCCCCGCCCCTCCAGAACCATCCAGATCGCGATCTCGGCGTGGGGAATCGGCCGGTCCAGCCCTGCCGGCGCGCCCGCGCGGTCGACGACGAACGATTCACACGCAATCAGCCGAGTAGCGCTCGTCCAGACGCCGGCCACTTCAGTTCGCACCTCCTGCGGGAACGACTGTGGCCCCAACGTGATACACCCAAGTGCCTCTTCGATGTGCAGATCACGCGGGCGCCCGGTGGCCGGGTCCGCACGACCCCAGTCGTACACCCGGTAGGTCACGTCCGACGGAGTCTGGATTTCCGCCACCAGAACCCCGGCGCCCAGAGCGTGCAGTGTTCCGCTGGGCACGTAGTAACACTCCCCCGCCGCCACGGGAACGCGGTGCAGAAGCTCCACCACGCGGTCCCGTCGGATCGCGTCGCGCAGCCCGTCGCGGTCGACGCCCGGCCGCAGGCCCCGGAAGATGCAGGCGTCCCGGTCCGCCGCAACGATGTACCACGCCTCGTGCTTGACGCGTACGCCGCCTCCCAACGCCCGGGCCGTTGCGTCATCCGGATGCACCTGCACGCTGAGGTCCTTTCTCGCGTCCAGGTATTTGATCAGCAGCGGGAAGCGCCCCCCGAACAGCGGCGCCTCACCGAGCAGATCAGCCCCCCAGGCCCGCACGATCTCGCCCAGCGTCCGGCCCGCAACCGCGTCCGGCCCGCGTGCCACGGACTGGTCGCTCTCGAGGTCGGCCACTTCCCACGACTCGCCGATCGGCCCGGTGTCCGGCACCTCACGTCCCAGCACGTCCGAGAGCCGGCGGCCACCCCACAGCCTGGGCTTGTAGATCGGATCAAACAGAAGAGGACAAACCGACACGCTGCAAAACCGCCTTTCCGCTCTCGAAGGAGGAGACGGACAACGCTCCATTGTACGGCTTCGCGGGACGAGGGAAAAGCGGGACGGGGCTGGAGCCGGTCGGCCCGGGCGGGTATACTTGGTCGTTTCGCCCAAAATGAACGAGGCCAGCATGGACAATACCCGAAACGAAACCAGCCAACGATCCGAGCGGTCGATCGCTCGCTCTTCCGCGATTCAGAAACTGCTGAACGAATTCGCCCCGTGCGACGATCAGGATCTGCTGGAGGAGATGATCGTCAGCGTCTGTCGGCTCGCCCAGGACGGCTGCGGCCGCGGAGAGCTGAAGCTGCTCAACCGCGCCCTGAAGGAGCTGCGGTACGCCTTCAAGACCTTCGCCCCGTATTCCGAGGTGCCCAAGGTCAGCATCTTCGGGTCGGCCCGCACGAAGGAAGACCACCCGCAGTTCATCCAGGCCGTGCGGTTCGCCAAGCTGATGCAGACGGCCGGCTGGATGGTCATCACCGGGGCCGGCGGCGGGATCATGAAGGCCGGACACTACGGAGCGACCCGTGAAGCGAGTTTCGGTGTGTCCATCAGCCTGCCGTTCGAGCAGACGGCCAACGAGATCATCGCGAACGACGAGAAGCTGGTGAATTTCAAGTACTTCTTCACGCGGAAGCTCATGTTCGTGAAGGAGGCCCGCGCCATCGCGCTGTTCCCGGGCGGATTCGGCACGCAGGACGAAGGGTTTGAGGCGATGACCCTGATCCAGACGGGCAAGTCCAACCCGATGCCCATCCTTCTGGTGGATGAGCCGGGCGGCACGTACTGGCAGCACTGGCGCACCTACGTGAAGTCGGAGCTGCTTCACCACGGGATGATCAGCCCGGAAGACATGCACCTGTTCCACCTCACCGACGACGCCGAGGATGCGGTGCGGGAGGTCCTCCAGTTCTACCGCGTGTATCACTCGTCGCGCTTCGTGCGCAAGGACTTCGTCATTCGCCTCAACCGGATCGTCTCCCCGGAGCTGCTGGACCGGCTGAACACCGAGTACGCGGACCTGCTGCGTGAGGGCCGGTTCCGCGTGGAGCCGGCCGCCCTGCCGGAGGAGAATGGCGAATACGCGGATAAACCGCGTCTGGTTTTCGCGTTCAACCGCAACAGCGTCGGCCGCCTGCGCATGATGATCGACGTGCTCAATTCCGGCATGGAACGGGAGACCGTCACCCCGGCGGGAGCGCCCGTCCAGGCCGGCCGGCCGGTGCTTCTGACCGCCGATGATGATGAGTGACAGGTTGTTGACACTCCTCGTGGGAGTGACGGCGCCGCCTGACCCCCCGGCCCCCGCTCCGAGACCCCCGGTGGCCTCGGCGCCCCGGGTCCACGGATTCGGCTTCCCCCAACGGCCCCGCGCCGGACGGCCGCCAACTTTGTGCCGAGAATCACACATCGCGGCCCGATAAACTGGGGGAACTTTTGCAACCATATGTTCCAGAGTCAGTTACAAAAATCCGGCGAATGCCGAACCCGATCCAGTAAAGCGTTTGCAGCGCGCGGACCGATATGCCGCGCAGGAGACCACGACAGCCTTGCGGGCCGTGCGGGCTGATTCTGGAGAAAACCGACGATGCCCCGGCGTACAGCGAGCGAAAACCTCTTGCGAACAAGAGTTGCGATATGGGAAGGATCAACGAGAACCAAGGATACGGCGTGGCCCGGGACGGGCGGCATTTCACGCCCGCCATCCCCACCGGGGCCACGGTAAGCTGGAAGCGCCTGCCCTCTGCCGTTCACGTCGACGAGTGCGACAAGACCGCCACCCATCTGCTGGCCGTCTGGGACCGACTGGACGAAATGAGCGTCTCTGCGAGCGACCTGCGCGAGACCGCGCGGGGGACCTGCGTGGTGTTCCTCGCCGACGTGCCGGCCATCGAGCGTCTGCTGGAGTCGCCGGCGCCCCGGCCCGCGTGGCTGGGCCCGGACGCGGAGGACGCGCAGGGCCTCGCCGCGAGCCTCGCCGGCCTGCACGCACAATGGGTGTCACCATATGGCACCCCTACGGAGCCGTCCGTCTCATGCGATCTGGAATGGCTCACCGCGGCGGTGCTTTCGTATCACCAGGTCACGGGCGAATGGCCCGTCCTGCAAATCGACGTGCCGCATGTGCTGAATGAGAGTCCGTTTCCCGCGGACCGCCTCCGGGCGGAAGCCGGCCGCGTGTTCGCCGAGCTCCGCCTGCACCTGGCCGGCCAAGCATCGGCGACCCGCCCGATCGGCACGCTGAGCCTCGCACGACGGGTCTGAACGCGCTCCCGCCCAAAAGCACCGAGCCGGGCAGCCGCCGCCGTTGAACCGCCCCGTCCGATCGACTAGACTCCCCCTGTCGAGGTGCGGCGCCGCGCGGCCCGCACGCCCGTCCTGCCGGCAGCCGGTGTCGAGCACCCCCGTTCGCGGAGAAGCGGCATGACCAAGGAGCCGTTCGAGTTTCTCAAAGCCATTGAAGAGACCCCCAGCCCGTCCGGTTTCGAGCAGCCCGTGCAACGCATCGTCCGACGGCGGATGAAGAAATACGCCGACCGCATCGAGACGGACGTACATGGCAACGTCATTGCGAGCCTGAATCCAAACGGAAAACCCCGGGTCATGCTGGCCGGTCACTGCGACCAGATCGGCCTGATGATCAAGTACATCGACGACGACGGATACCTGTTCGTCGTGCCCATCGGCGGGCTGGACCCGACCGTGCTGCCCGGTACGCGGGTCACGGTCCACACACAGAACGGCCCGCTGGAGGGAGTGATCGGCCGCCGACCGGTGCATCTGCTGAAGCCGGAGGAACGCGGCGCCAAGGTCGAGATGCGCGAATTGTGGGTGGACATCGGCATCCGCGGGCGGAAGGAAGTGGAGAAGAAGGTCGCCCTCGCCGACCCCATTACGTTCCGCCTGAGCCTCGAGCGATTCGGCCACAACATGATCACGTCCCCGGGACTGGACAACAAGATCGGCACGTTCGTGGTCATGGAGGCGCTGCGCATGGCCAAGGCCCGGCGCCTGCAATGCGCCCTCTTCTCGGTAAGCACTGTCCAGGAGGAAATCGGCCTGCGCGGGGCCACGACGGCCTGCTTCGGGATCGAGCCGCAGGTCGGCATTGCGGTCGACGTGACGCATGCCACGGACTACCCCGACATTGACAAGCGGTCGTTTGGCAGCATCAAGATGGGCGGTGGTCCCTGCATCGCCGTGGGGGCCAACGTCAACCCGACAGTGGCCGAACTGCTGATCAGTACGGCCAAGGCCCGGAAGATCCCCTATCAGATCGAAGCGGAGCCCCGCGGTACCGGCACCGACGCCAACGCCATGCAGATCAGCCGGTCCGGCGTGGCCGCGGGCCTGGTCAGCGTGCCCAATCGGTACATGCATACCCAGGTCGAGATGGTCAGCCTGACCGATCTGGAGAACACGGCCAAGCTGCTGGCGGAAACAGTTGCCCGCATCACACCCAAGACGGACTTCATCCCCAACTGAGCGGGGGCCTTCGCCTCCCCGGGCATCGTCGGGCAGGGCCGGGCGGACCGGCGAATCGTCAGGAGCGGGCGCCCCTTTGCCGCGTCGCCCTTCACTGGTTATCGTTTCGCCTATGAGGTGCCACCCGCTCCTTCCGTCCCTGACCCTCTTGTTGTTCCCGGTTGTCTCCTGCCAGGACTCCGGCACCGATTCCAACCCGGTCGCTCTGGTGCGCTATGCCCAGTCGCGCGAGGTCATGGGAACCTTTGCCGAGGTGATGGCCTTCGCCGCCGACCCCGACACCGCGAAAAAGGCGGTGGAGGCGGCGTATGACCGGCTGGCGGACGTGAATCGGCGGATGAGCGACTACAGCGACGACAGCGAGATCGGGCGGCTGAACCGCCAGCCGGCCGGTGAAGAAACGGTCGTTTCACCGGAGACGTTCTTCGTCCTGCAGAAGGCGATGGAAGTCGCGAAGGCCAGCGGCGGTGCGTTTGACCCGACCTGCCGGCCGCTCGTGCAACGGTGGAAGCACGCCGGCAAGGAGAACCGGCTGCCTGAGCCGCATGCCATCGCAGCAACGATGCAACATGTTGGCTGGCAGAAGGTTACACTTGATTCGCACGATCGGTCCGTGGCCGTGTCTGTAGAGGGGGTCCAGGTCGATCTCGGCGGGATCGCCAAGGGGTACGCATTGGACCTGGCGGCCGCGGCCCTGAAGGAAGCCGGTGCCCAGAGCGGGCTGGTCAACGTCGGGGGCGACGTGATCGCGCTCGGGTCGCAGTCTGGCGGCAGGCCGTGGCGGATCGGGATGAAGCATCCGTTCCAACCCGGGCTGTTCCGCACGCTGGCCGTCTGTGATCGTGCGGTTGCCACCTCAGGCGTGCAGCAGCGGTTCCAGGTGATCGACGGGAAGCGATACTCCCACATCGTCGATCCCCGCACCGGCCAGCCGGCGGAACAGGCGCCGGCCGTCACGGTGATTGCGCCCGACGGGCTCACCGCCGACGCCTGGGCCACCGTGTTCAGCGTGCTGACGGTAGAGGAAGGTCGGGCGATGATCGAGTCGCTGCCGGAGATTGAGGCGATGTGGATCTGGGGCTCGGCCGACGCCGTGCAAACGGCCGAGTCGTCGGGATTTGCGCCGTACGTGGCGGCCGACTAGGCCGCCGCCGGGCACGTCACACGGGATGGCCGGCTTCCTCTCGGGCCAACTGCTCGGCGTACTGAGCCTTGGGCTTGCCGAAGTAGACCATCACATCGGCCGGGCACTTCTGCAGGACCTTTTGCAGAGTCTCGTTGCCTTCGTCGTTCTCGCCGGTGTAGTTGTCGTAGTTCAGGTAGGCGAGGTTGTTTTCCACGCGGAACAGATCGGCGAACAGCCGCTGGCACAGGCCGCAACCGATGCAGCCCACCTTGCAGACGGCTTTGACACACTTGACCGGCTCCTTGTTGGCGCAGGCGATCACGAGCATCCGCTCTTGCTTGAAGGGGATCTGCTCGATGATGTTGCGCGGACAGGCCCGCACGCACGCTCCGCAGCCGGTACATTTGTCATAGTCAATGACGGGAAGGTCTTCTTCCATTCGCATCGCGTCGTACGCGCACGCCCGAACGCAGTCGCCGTAGCCCAGGCACCCGTAGGTGCAGCCCTGCGTCACACCCACCACGTTCGCCTCGACGCAACTGGCCACGCCTTCGTACGGGACAATGCCCAGCTTGTCCGACCGCTTGGCTCGACAGTGGATGACCGGGCGATACGGATAGGTGCGGACCACCTCGACACCAAGTATCTGAGCGATCCTCTCGGCCGTCTTGGAGCCGCCCACGGGGCATCCCGTGCATTCGGCCCGCTGTTCCACCACGGCCTTGGCGAAATCCGCACAGCCGGCAAACCCGCAACCCCCGCAGTTGGCAGCCGGCAGGGCCTCGTTCACCAGCGCGATGCGGGGATCCTCCTCCACCCGCAGTTTCTCCTTGGCCACGCCCAGCAGCGTCGCAAAGACCAGCGTCACGCCGAAGAGAATTGCCGACGCCAGCAGCACGGTTTCCAACGCACCCATGATCCACGTCTCCGATCGGAGTTGATTCCCTCTTCTACTTGCCGATCCCGGTAAACCCCGTGAAGGCCAGGGCCAGGATGCCCGCGATCAGCAGTGAGATCCCCGCGCCCTGCAGCGGCCTGGGCACACGGCTGAAGCGGATGTGCTCCCGAATGCCCGCCATGATCACAATGGCGATGGCAAACCCGATCCCGCCGCCGAACGCGTAGATCAGGGCATTCAAAAGCTGCTGCGTCTCGTCCTTCATGTAGATGTACAGGCAGGCCCCAAGGATCGCGCAGTTCGTCGTGATCAGCGGCAGAAAGACCCCCAATGCCGTGTACAGCGGCGGAAAGAACTTCTTGAGGTACATCTCCACAAGCTGCACCATCGACGCGATCACCATGATGAACGCGACGTACTGCAGGAAGTTCAGAGCGCGGGGGTCGCCCAGCGCCCAGCCGGCCACGGGATGCAGAACGAAGTGCATGATGCACCACGTGATGACGCCCGCCATGGTGATCACAAACGTGACCGCACAGCCCATGCCGAACGCCATGTCCAGCTTCCGGGACACGCCCAGAAACGGGCAGATGCCCAGGAAACCCTGGAACACGAGGTTGTTCACCAGGACCACCGACAGAAACAGGCCGAACATCACGCCGAGATCAACGCTCACGCCGGCACCTCCTTCGGCTTGCGCTGGCGGAGGTAATTCACCACGCCCACCACCACGCCGAGCGTCAGGAACGCGCCCGGCGGCAGAATCATGATGATCCATGCGTGCGGGTCAAAGCCCGGCGGCAGCTCCAGAAGCTTCATGCCCCCGGGCAGCGTCAGCGAGCCGGACCCCAGAATCTCACGGATCACCCCCAGGATGCTCAACGCCAGGGTGAAGCCGATGCCGATGCCGAACGCGTCGGCCAGCGACCGACCCACGCCGCTCTTGAGGGCCACCACCTCCGCCCGGCAAATGATCATGCAGTTCACGATAATCAGCGGCACAAACGCACCCAGTTGCTTGGAAACCTGGTACAAATGCGCCTTGAGCGTCATGTCCGCGATCGTCACGAAGGTGGCGATCGTCAGCGTGAAGATCAGAATCCGCACGTGCGGCTGGATCAGGTTGCGGAGCAGGCTGGTGATCAGGTTCGACATGACCACCACAAACGTCGCCGCCGCGCCCATCACCAGGGCGTTTTCCAGCGAGTTCGTGATGGCCAGTGTCGGGCACATGCCCAGCAACTGCACCAGCACCGGGTTGTTCTCCACGATGCCCGATTTGAACTGCTGGAAGTGGCTCATCTCTTCCGCCATATACGGCCTCCCGTCACCCCTTCTCCGCCGGCAGTTCCGGCACGACGCGGGCGATCACGGCGTTGACGATATCCATGACATACTGGCTGGAATACGTGGCCCCGGTGATCGCCTGAATTTCGTGTGGCTCTCCCGCAGGTCGCTTGACGAGCTCCATCGCGCGTTGGGTCGATTTGCCCGCGTACTGAAGCGGATAGAAGTGCTCGTCGCCCTTCGTCTCGATCTTGTTCCCCAGCCCCGGTGTCTCCAGATGCCCGATCACCTTCACCCCGGTGATGGTCCGGCCGTCCGGCGACAGCCCGACCACCAGCCGAATCTTGTCGATGAACCCGACGCCGCTGGCGTCCACCACCCAGCCGACCAGCATTCCCCGCGCGTCCCGGCACCGGTACACGTCGTGCTCGGCAACGCGGAGCTTCTCCGGAGGCCGCCCGGCGCCCAGGTCCGGCACGACTTCGGCGATGGCCGTGTCCAGATCCTGCCGCTCGTTCTCGCGGATCCGGTCGATGGTGGCCGACTGCGTGGTGGCCAACAGCGCCGCGAAGGCCCCGCCCATGAGTACCACCAGCCATGATTCATGCAAAAACTTCTTCACGGTCTTCCCTCGATCCCGTCGGCCGACGGGCGTCCGTCACGTCTGCAACTGCCCTCCGAACGGCTTGGGGTGCGTGGCCCGCTCAATCAACGGCGTCAGCGCGTTCATGATCAGAATCGCGAACATGACGCCTTCGGGATACGCCCCAAAGGTGCGAATCAGCATGACCAACAGACCCACCCCGGCCCCGAAGAGGAGCCGCCCGCTCGGCGTCAGCGGCGCCCCCACGTAGTCCGTGGCGATGAAGAACGCCCCGAACATCAGCGCCCCGCTGGTCAGATGGTACAGCGGCCCGGGAAACCGATCCGGGTTGATCCAGTGGGCAAGGCCCGCAAACAACACAACCACCGCCAGCAACGCAGCCGGCGGACGCCAGTCCGCCACGCCCCGCATCACCAGCCAGAGTCCGCAGATCAACGCGATCAGCGCGCTCGTCTCACCCACGCAGCCGCCGACGTTGCCGATAGCCAGCCGCCAGAGGCCGGGCATCTCGTCGCGAATCTGCCCGGCCTGCGCCAACCACGCGTCGCGCTTCTCCGGTTCAGCCTTGGCCTTTGCCACGTACTCAGACAGCTTCGCGGCTTGGTAGAGCGGCGTGGCCGTGGTGATGGCGTCCACGTCCTCCCGGCCAAGCGCCTCCAGGGACACGCCCTTCTCCGCGGCCAGAGTCTTCTTCGCCTCCTGCAACATCGGAGCCGTGGAGACCCACGCCGCCATGGCCGCCGGGAAGCAGATCATCAGAAACGCCCGGCCCACCATGGCCGGGTTGAACAGGTTGTTGCCCAGCCCGCCGAACACCGCCTTGCCCAGTGCAATAGCGACCACGCCTCCCAGAAACGCCATGTAGAACCGGCTGCCCGAGGCCATGGAGGCCGGCAGCGAAAAGGCCAGGATCATGCCGGTCACCACGGCCGAACCGTCCCGCAGAGACGCCTGGGACCAGCCCCTCATGCGGTTGGCGACGGCCTCCGCCGCCAGGCAGCCGGCAACGCAGAGCACCGTCAGCGTGACGGCGGCGAAGTGGAAGAAGTAAATCCCCGCGACCAGCAGCGGCACCATCGCCAGCACAACTTCGAACATGATCCGGGACGTGGTGGCCTTGTCCGCCAAGTGCGGGGCTGAACTCACCAGAAAACCCCGCTCTTTTGCAGCGGCGGGCTCGGCTTTGGATGGAGACACGCTTTGCGCTTCGCTCATGGATACGGCACTCGGCAGGTTTGGGTCGCGTCAGCCGGCCTTCTGGTCCTGCACCTTCTTCTGGGCGGCGATCACCCAGACCTGGTTCTTGCCGGCCCGGATGTACTGGGCCAGCGGAATGCCGGCCGGACAAACGTACGAGCAGCACCCGCATTCGCAGCAGGCGCTCATGTGGTACTTCTCCGCAAGGTCGTAGTCGCGGTGCATCACCGCGTGCGCGATCTTCGTCGTCGACAGATACAGCGGGCAGTTGCTCACGCACCGGCCACAGCGCATGCACGGCGATTCGAGCCAATGCGCCGTCTCGGCCTCTGTCATGATCGTGATGCCGCCCACCCCCTTGGTCACCGGCACGTCCAGATGCGGCACCGTCGGGCCCATCATCGGCCCGCCGGCCAGCACCTTCACGGCGTCCGGCTTCACGCCGCCGCAGGCCGCGATCAGCTCGGAGAACATCGTACCCACCGGCACCAGCCAGTTGCCCGGCTCCACCACGCCCCCGCCGGTGACGCTGACCACGCGGTGCGTGAAGGGTTTGCCCTTCACCACCCCGCGGGCAATGCTGTGGGCTGTGGCCACGTTCACCACGACAACGCGCACGTGCAGCGGAAGCCCCTGGGGCGCTGAGGGCACCTCCCGGCCCAGAATGGCCGCGATGAGTTGCCGTTCGCCGCCCATCGGGTACTGCGTGGCGCACACCACCACGTCCAGCCCGGGCCGCCCGGCAATGGCCTTGCGCATCGCCTCGATGGCGTCGGGCTTGTTCTCCTCAATCGCGATGATGCCCCGCTCGGCGCCGCACGCATGGACCGCCAGTTGCAGCCCGATGACGATGGGCTCCGGCGCCTCGACCATCAGTCGATGGTCGGCGGTCAGGTACGGCTCGCACTCGCAGCCGTTGAGAATAACGGTGTCGATCGGCGTCTTCGGGTTGCGGCGCAGCTTGAAGTGCGTCGGGAACGTCGCGCCGCCCTGCCCCACGACGCCCGCCTCGCGCACGGCCTGGACGATCGCGTCCGGATCGTAGCCGGCCGGGTCCACGCCGTCCCAGTGGCGATCCAGAAAGTCCTCCAGCACGTTCGTCGGCAACGCCCCGCACTCCGCGGGCTTGAGCGGCAGGGCCGGCACTCGCCGACCGGAGGGCAGAAGGCAGACCGTTCCCACGCCGATCTTCCCGGTGACCGTGGCATGAATGGGAGCGGAAACCGGGGCATCGACGTCGGCGATCTTCTGCCCGAAGACCACCTCTTCCCGCGCCTTGACCACCGGCTCGCACGGGGCCCCGATGTGCTGCACCATCGGGATCATCAGCTCGCCCTTGGGAACGTACACCCGGATCGGAAGGCTTTCACTGTACTTCTTGCGGTGTGGGGGGTGAATCCCGCGTGAGAAGACCTTGAGACCCTTCATCCGGTCTCGAAGCACCTGGATCATCCTGCGTCTCCCAATGCGTCGCCGCGCTTCGCCCACAGGCGATGCACGAGCCACCGGGCCGTCACCACTCCCACAACCAGGCCGATCGCCGCACCGGCCATCTGCCAACCGGCCGACACGGCGAAGGACTTTCCGGCCGGCCGGCCGCCGGCCAGCCACGCGCCGGCGATGGCAAAAACCAGAGGCATCAGAAACACCACGACGGCCGCGCCGACCAGACCGGCGCCGCGGCTCGCCGGGCCGCTTCGCGCGGACTCGGACTCGGCGGCCCGGGCCACCGGACACGCGTCAACACCATGGCAGTGCCCGCAACCGAACCAGAACCGCTCCAGCCATTTCATCACGAACGTCTCGCGCCCGGCGTGCGGTCACCTCTACGGGTGCTCAAAGACCATCTGCTGTACTTCGACTCCCTCAATCGCCGTCAGCTTGTCCACGAGCGTCCGGCACGGGGCGTCGTCACCGAAAAGCTCAAGCAGAATCAGCCCGTTCGGCGAGCAGACGTTCTCGTCCACAGGGTGCAGGCCCAGCCGAGTCTTGATGGAGCAGCCGTACTCGCTGAGCACCTGCTGCACCTGACCGGCCCGCCGCACCCGGTCGGTCACGTGGACTCCGACAATTCGATGCGTATCGTGCATGAGGCACCTCCTGAAAGCCGGAGCCGCTCGCTGCCGGCGCTCGGCCCGGGTCCGCCACGACCGGCGCAAGCATACGAAGACACCCCGGCTCGACCGCCCGCCGAGCCGGCACGGTTCGAAGGGCCGGCCCGACGCGGGCAACACTTCACCGATCACGCATGGGCTACTTCAGCCTCTGCTTCAGGACCTGCAACATCGTGTTGTTGTCCAGCGGTTTCTGAAACACGCCGGCCAGGCCCAGTTGCGAGTAGTCGGTAAGCTGGCTCAGGTTGTCACCGACGGAGCTGAGCATGTACACGGGGGCCTTGTTGCCCAGGGCCATCAGCTCCTTGACCATGCGCGTCCCCGCGTCCACCTCTTCCATCATCAGGTCGACGATGATCAGGTCCGGCTGGGCCTCCTTGTAGACCTTCAGCCCTTCCTCCGCGGTGCCGGCCTCGACCATGGTGTAGCCGTTGGCCTCCAGCACCTTTCGCACCGCGAAGAGGAAGTCCGGATCGTCATCCACATAGAGGATTACGTGTTTTCCATCTTTCATTATGCATCCCCATGTAACGCAGGGGCACGGACGGGGCCGCACTCCATCGGGCCGTGGCCGACTTCCCTGAGGTTTCCATTCTGCAGGGCGAGCGCCAGGTACGCCACGGCGGCCTCCAGGTTCGCCTTTGCCTGCGGCGTGAGGGCCTCGCCAAACTCGTCAAACGCATATCCACGAATGCCCAGCGCATAGCCGCACGTCGTCGCCCCGAACATCTCACGGGCCATGCCCAGGACGGACTCCGGCTCCACGCTGTGCGTGCTGAAACTCCACCGGGCTGCCGGCATGACGCGCCGCACCCAGAAAGGCGCCGTACCCGAAACCGCCGCGTCGGCGAACACGACCACGTCATGTTCGGCCACCGCCGCCGCATCCTCCACCGTCAACTGGTAGTCCGCATCCACGGTGACGCCGGGCAGGCTGCGCCGGGCCAGCATCTCGGCCAGGGCCGGCCCCAGCCCGTCGTCCAGACGTCCCGGGTTGCCGTAGCCGATCACCAGCACTTTGCGGCCGGGCGACACCATCGCCTACTCCTTGCTCCGGCGATCCACGAGCTGCCCGGTGTGGTCATACAGCTCCACCACCAGCGGCATCCGCCCCATCGCGTGCGTCGCGCACGACAGGCACGGATCGTACGCCCGGATGACCACCTCCACGCGGTTGAGCAGCCCTTCCCTGATCTGCCGGCCGCTGATGTACTCATCCGCCACGCCGCGCACCGCGCGGTTCATGGGCTCGTTGTTGTTCGTGGTGCTCACGATCAGGTTGGCCATCGTCACCTGGTCGTTCTCGTCCACCTTGTAGTGGTGGAACAGCGTGCCCCGCGGCGCCTCCACCAGCCCCACGCCCTCACCGCGGCGCTTCCCCTTGACCACCAGGTCCTTGCCCTGCAAATCCCGGTCGTGCAGCAGGCCGGCAATCATCTCCATCGAGTGCAGCAGTTCGATCATCCGCGCCCAGTGGTACGCCATGGAGATGTTGTTCGGCTTGCCGTTCGTAACGGCCATGAACTCTTTGCGGGCCGCCTCCGCCTCCGGACTGTCGATGAAGTCACACGTGTTCACGCGGGCCAGCGGGCCCACCCGATACCACCCGTCCTCCGGGCCGATCGACGTGATGAACGGAAACTTCATGTACGACCACGGCCGCACCTCTTCCCGGAGATACTCGGCGTACGACCGGTAATCCACCTGGTCGAAGATCTTCTTGCCGTCCGCGGTGATCGCCCGCAGGTTGCCGTGGTACAGGTCCATGGCCCCGTCTTTGCGCACCAGCGACAGGTGATTCGACAGGAACGACCCGAAGCCCTTGAGTTCGTCCACGTGCTCCAGGGTGTAATCCTTGGCAATCTTCAGGGCCGACCTCGCCCACGCCATCATCTGCTCCAGGTCCTTCAGGAAGAAGTCCCGTTCCTGGACGGAGAGGTCCTTGTTGATGCCGCCCGGAATGGCGCCCGTGCCGTGGATCTTCTTGCCGGCCGTCGCCTTGATGATTTCCTGCCCGTACTTGCGCATCATGACGCCCTGGACGGCCAGGTCCGGGTGCTTGCCCGCCACCCCGATCACGTTGCGGATGGCCGGGTCGGCGTCGAAGCCGAACAGCAGGTCCGGCGAGCACAGGTGGAAGAAGTGCAGGGCATGGGACTGAAGAGTCTGCCCGTAGTGCATCAGTCGCCGCATTTTCTCCGCGGTGGGGGTGAGCTTCTCACCGCCCACGATCCAGTCCATCGCCTTGGCCGCCGCCAGATGGTGGCTCACCGGGCAGATGCCGCAGAGCCGCTGCACCAGCACGGGCACCTCCCAGAAGGGCCGGCCCAGGATGAACCGCTCAAACCCGCGGAACTCCACAATGTGCAGCCGGGTCTGATGCACCTTGCCCGCCTCGTCGAGCAGGATGGTCACTTTTCCGTGCCCTTCCACGCGGGTGACGGGCTCGATCACAATGCGCTTGTATCCGTTCGTTGCGACCACGGTCTTTCTCCGATCGCCTGGCTTAGTCGTACTTGATCAACTCGTAGGGCAGATCCACCGGCTTGTTGCTGAGCAGGGCCACCAGGGCCTCCCACAGCGTGTCCGCCGACGGCGGACAGCCCGGCAGGTAGTAATCGATCTTTACCACCTCGTGGCACGGGTACACCTTGTCCAGCAGCAGGGGCAGCTCCGGATCGTCCGGGATGCGTCCCTTGGGGTTGTGTACGGTGGGGCCGTTCAGGTAGGCCTCCTCGTAGCACTCCTGAAGGGGGATGTTGTTGCGCAGGGCGGGAATGCCGCCCATGGTCGCGCAGTCGCCCACCGAGATCAGGATGTCGCAGTGCTTGCGGAAATCCTGCAACACCCGGACGTTCTCCTCGTTGCAGCATCCGCCTTCAATCAGCCCGATGGTGCAGCGCCCGGTGAACTCCTTGATGTCGTCCACGGGCGACTTGTCGAAGTCCACCAGCTCCACCAGCTTGAGGATGCGCTCGTCAATGTCCAGCAGCGACATGTGACAGCCGAAGCAGCCGGCCAGCGAGGTTGTCGCAACTTTGGGTTTCGCCATGGTCCGTTCCTTGTTTACTTCTTGTCCGCCGCCGCAATGTCCGAGCCGATGGGCACATGGTCGTACAGGCGTTTGCCCACGGGTACCGCGTACCCCACCCGTTTCTTCAACAGGGCCCCGACCGGACAGACCGTCAGCGCCTTGTCCGTCACCTTCAGGTCGGTGTCGCCGAGCCGGGCCTCCGCGTTGACCGCCACTCGCTTGTGCCCGCTGCGGTTCACGAACTGGAACACGTTCTTCCCGTCCAGGTCCTTCGAAGCCCGCACGCACCGGGCGCACAGGATGCAGCGGTTGTGGTCCACCATCACATCCGGGTGGGAGGCGTCCACCTCCCGATTCGGCCAGAGGTACGGATACTTCGGGGCGGGAATGCCGAACCGGTAGGCCAGGGCCTGGAGCTCGCAGTTGCCGCTCTTCTCGCAGAACATGCAGAAGTGGTTGCCCTCGACGAACAGCATATCGATGATGTTCCGCCGCAGCGCGAGCAGCCGCTCCGTATCGTTCTCGATCACCGCGCCCGGCGCCACCGGCTGCGTGCAGGCCGATTGCGGCCGGCCGTTCACCAGCACCGTGCATACCCGGCAACTGCCGTGCGGCGTCAATCCCTTCATGTGGCACAGGCGCGGGATGTACACGCCCGCCGCCTCCGCCGCCTCCAGGATGGTCTGGCCCGGGCGCGCCTTGATTTCCCGACCGTCAATGGTAATCGTCATCGTTTCGCTCATGGTCTCATCCGTCTCTAGTCGGCGAAATGCACCGACCGGCGTCCCACGATCGCCTGGGCCTCTCCCAGGGCCGCCCCGATGTCAAACGTCGGCCGGAACCCGTCCGTCCGGGTGTCTTTGAGCAGCGACTCGTACGCGGCGGGAAAACTCCGGATCGTCGACAACACGGGATTCGCCGAGGTCTGACCGAGTCCGCAGCGGCTCATCGTCTTGATGGTCTCACCCAGCTCCTGCAGATAGGCCAGGTCCGCCCGCTCGCCCCGCCCCGCCAGCATCTGCTCCAGCCGCTCTTTCAGCAGAATGTTGCCCACCCGACAGGGGGTGCAGTAGCCGCAGCTCTCCTCCACGAAGAACTCCATGAACTGCCGCGCGACGTCCACCACGTTCCGCTCCGGGCCGAACACCATCAACGCCCCGCCCGTCGCCAGATGGTCGTAACAGATCGGACGGTCAAACTCGTCCGGTCCCACCATCCGCCCGCTCGGCCCGCCCACCTGGACGGCCCCCGCATCTTCACCGCCCACCATCTTCAAGACGTCGCGAAGCTTGATTCCGAACTCCACCTCGTACACGCCCTGACCGCGGCAGTCGCCGGAAACGCTCAAGAGCTTGGTACCCGGACTGCCGGAGCTTCCGAGCTGGGCAAACGCCCCCGCCCCCTTGTCCATGATTCGCGTGACGCAGCAGAAGGTCTCCACGTTGTTGACGATCGTCGGATGGCCCTGGTAGCCCTTCTGGGCCGGGAACGGCGGACGATTTTTGGGATCGCCCCGCAGGCCCTCACACGAACTCAGAAGCGCCGTTTCCTCGCCGCACACGTACGCGCCAGCGCCCATCTGGATGCGGATGTCGAAGTGGAAACCTTTCTTGCCACCGATGTTCTGCCCGAGAATCCCCCAGTTTCGGCATTCGTTGAGCATGTGTTCCAGGAAGGCCCGCAGGTATGCGTACTCGCCCCGAAGATAGATGATCCCTTCGCTCGCCCCGATGGCATACCCGGCAATGGCCATGCCCTCGATCAGCAACTCCGGCCGCTCCGTCAGGATGACCCGGTCCTTGAACGTCCCCGGCTCGCCTTCGTCCGCGTTGCAGACAACGTAGCGATTCTGGTCGTTCGCGCCGCGGGCGAACTCCCACTTCATGCCGGTCGGGAAACCCGCCCCGCCGCGGCCGCGCAGCCGGGCCGTCTTGATATCCCGGATGACCTCGGCCGGGCTCATGGCCAGGGCTTTGGCCAGGCCCGCTCCCAGGTCTGACGGAGCAAAGATCACCGGACCCGCCTTGCGAATGTTGTTGTTCACCATGGCCTGGACCAGTTGATGGGCGTTGTTGCCGTCGCCCAAGCGGGTCACCAGCCGGCGGGGATCCACATGGCGATTGATCTCACGAACGATGTGCTGGGCCGTCGAGCGGTGAAGCTCGGTCACCACCACGTCATTCACCAGGGCCGCCGGAGCCTGATCGCACATGCCAATGCACGGAGTATACTCCAGCGAAACCTGCCCATCCGGCGTCGTCTCGCCAAACCCGATGCCCAGCTCCTGGCGGAACGCCTCCGCCACTCGGTCCGCCCCGTGCATCCGGTCGATCACGTCGTTGCACAGTCGGATGACCACCTTGCCCTTGGGACGGCTCGACAGGAAAGCGTAGAAGGAAACCACGCTCTCCACTTCCACACGGTGCGTGGAGACCGCCTTGGCGATCGCGTCCATGGCCTCGCTGCTGACGCAGCCGAACTTCGCCTGGACCGCAAGCACGATGTCCATCATCCTCGCCCGATCGTTGCTGCACGCCCGGCAGATCTCCCGGACAGACGTTTGGAGGTTCTCGCTCATGATGTCCTCTGACTTTGGGCTCCGAACCATGCTCCTGAGCGCATCGGCCGTTGCTCGCTCGATTCTACACTGCCGCCGCCCTCACCGGACAGCCCTGCAACCACCAGCCCTCTGCTTCGCACTTCCGAGGCGCTCTGAATCCGACCACGCACTCGGCACCCGGTGCCATGTGTTCGGTTCCGTATCAAAAGCGGGATCCACGCTGGGGATCCGGCGACCACCTTGAACCCGACCCGTTCACACGGACGAGGCCGGGCAGGGATCGTCAGAGAGGCCGGGCATCGCAGGCCGCCGATAGCGCATCCGCGAACGCCGCCGGAATGCTAGCAAATCCCATGCCGAATGCAACCTGAGTTGCCGACGACCCGCCCGTCCCGAATCAAGGTCAGACGCCGGCCGGCCGACGGCGGCCACGGTCACCCGGATTTCACAGCCCAACCCAACGCACCCGCGCAAGAGACGCTCTGTGCTACTGTTCTTTTGCGGTGGCGGGCTGGCCCTGACACGCAACCCGGTCCGCAGGCGGGTGACGGGCAGATGGTACACCTCCCGCCCCGCGACACCCAGGTCCACTTTCGCACCGCAGGCCAGCCGACGTTTGTGGACAATCCCCGCACTCACTGCGGTGAAATCCACCAGCCGCCGCGGAAGGTGCCGCGATCCTGTCGACCGTCCCGATCAGGGCTGGGCCGGCGGCTCTGACTCCGACGCCAGCACGCGGGCCTCCAGCCAGTCCGCGTGCAGGTGGTCGATGATGGCTTCCAGCGATCTGACCCGGAGTTCCAAACGCCCCACACCCGTGATGTCCACGGAAACCGGGCGAGCGGGCTCGCCGGTGGCCACCGGCTCGCTTTCCCACAGCTTCCGCCCGTCTCCCCAGACTTCGAAACACGCCCGGACCGGTGCGCCCGGCTTGGCCTCGTCGTCCAGACCCACCATCGCGGCAAATCGCCGGAATCCGCCGTGGACCCCGTACACCAGGCGAGAGTTCGCGTGGGTCCCCAAACCTCGCTCGAATGCTTGTCCGCCCACAGACAGTGTGTTTCCGTCCACCGACCGATCCATCCGCAGGGTGCCCCAGTCCTGATCAGTCACTTCGGGCCGCACGTCAGAGAGGTAGACCTCCTCCTTCACTTCGTGGGCGTACTCGACCTGTCCGCCCTTGTCCGCAACGGACGATCCGTCGTACCAGACGGCCTCCACGCTCACGCGATACGCACGTCCCGGCGTCAGCGCCGAGAGAACGGCCCGCGGATGGAACGCGTACCCCAGAATCTGATCGTCCACGGACACGCGGAACGCGACGTGTTCCAGATAGGGCGTGGCCCAGGTGACCTCGGCCGAGTCAAGCCCCGTGGCCGCTACGTTCACCGAGCCCGGGCCATCGGCGGGAAACTGATACGCCGGCTGCGGCCGGAAGCGCAACTCCCATTCCACCTCGCGCGTCTGGTCGCTCCAGAGCGAAAGAGTGGCGCAGCCGTGATGCGCCAGCGTGCAGTATTTCACCGCGCCGCGCGGCTCGACACGCGCCGAAACCGACTGGGCCGGCTCACCGGGCGGCAGCCCGATCGTGACCACATACGGGTCGCCCGCGATCACCCGGCTGGTGCCGCGCAAAATCGCCTGGCCGTCCGCCGAGTCAGACTCCAGCGATGTAAGATCCACCCAGCCCTGCGTGATGTGACGATTCGTACTGATCAGAACCGGCCGATCGGCGGCCGGAACCAACGTCAGGACGCGCACGTCCGACGGAGGCACCTCCACGAACACGCCGTGGTCCCAGGCGCCGAGATACATGCCCTGCCAGAAGTCATAGACGTGATACTTCTGCTCCGGGTCCAGTCCGAGATCCGCCCAGCGAACGTGGCGGGTGGCGTGGTCGCAGTCTGTGAAATTGAAGACGCCCACCACGTCGTACGTACGACCCAGATGAGCCACCTTCAAGTCCCACAAAGGCCTAAGCGAATCGCCGGGATCGAACAGGTCCAGCGGGCGAACATCCACGGCCGGGTAGATGCAGCGGAGCATCTCGATCCGCGACGGCGGCAAGTCCGGCAGGCGATCGCTGGTGAGCAACGCCTGCCCGGTGAGACCCTGCGTGGTGGCCCAGGCCCTTGCGAGCCCCTCGGTCAGCGGCGGGCGAACCATGAACACGTCCGGGTCGCAGTACCAGGCAACGTTGTGCAGGAAGTTCCACCTCTGGATCGCCTTGGCCGCGACGATGAAACCGGCGTAGCCCGGCACCACGTCGCCAGCCGTGCGCGAACCGTTCATGATGCCCACGCCTGCCAGCGGGATCCCCCAGCAGCCCAGCAGGTACGACTCCGGCCCGATGGCGCCGCGAATGGCCCGTAATGACTCGCGGTAGATCAACGGGCTGCGCAACGCGGGTTCCTTGTCCGCATGGAGCGGACCGGCCAGGTACTCCGCCTTCTTCACGTACTCGTCCAGGACGATCGGCTGCCCGTCGATCTTGAAATACGTGTATCCCCAGCCGCGCAGTCGGCGGAACAGGTCCGCCAGGTAGCCGAGCCCCTGCGGCACGCTGGCATCCACCAGGTACGTGCCCTCCCACGTGCTCGACGCGCTCGTACCGTCCGGCTTCCACAAGAACGCTCCGGACGACCGGGCGACCTCTTCGTTGCTCTGCCCGTGCGGGGCCAGCCACAGGCCGGCCTCCAACCCCAGCTTCCGAATCTCCGCCGCCAGGCCGTCCATGCCCAATTCGCGGAACCGGGCATCGATGGTGGTCCAGTCACGGTTCTCGCCCAGGCCGTGCCCGACACCCTGCCAACCGTCGTCAACCTGGACGTACCGGGCTCCGTACGGCCTGAGGTGGCGGGCGATCCACCTGGCGTTCGCCAGCACCTCCTCCGGCGTGATCTCCTGGTAGTAATAGTACCAAGAGCACCAACCGGACGGCGGAACCGGAAAAACGCTCTTGTCGATGGGTGAGAAGAACGGCACGCCGAGCGTGTCGGCGTAGTATCGCTCGATGGCCGTTCCGTCCGCACGGACCAGCCGATCCGCCTCCGGATCATACGTGGCGTTCGCCAGGGGCGTTTTCACGTCGCCCAACGTCATCACGAACACGCCGTCCGGACTGTCCGGCGCCACCCGGGCCGGAACCGGCCGGGGCCAGGGCATCACCGGTCCGACCTGCGCCGGCCCCGCGCTCGGGGTCGGCGCCAGACACCCCATTACGCCCGAGAGAAGCATCCCGGCCCCCACGATGACAAATCCGAGGAGCCGGCGGTCCTCTGTTCGCATCTGCCCCCGGTCCTCCCGACCGAACGTGCCGAATAGCGTCCGCATGGTTTACATCTCCCGCGCCGAAGAACAGTGACCTCGCCGGGCCGCATCGTACACCACCACCGACCCGTCGTCAGGACACCCTGGATCGAGTGCGGCTCGCCCGTCGCGACAAGCAGCGTAAAGACATCATTGGCAAACGCTTACGATTTGTCTCCCGTCAATCCGAAACCCGTAAGTAACCCGGCCGGGAATACAGTACAAAAATTGACCCTGATTACTTTGATTCCCGCGAACCACAGACCTATAAGTCCGTGAAGACACCCGACGGGTCGGTCGGCGGTTGCCAAGAACGATTCGGAGCAAGAGGGGCGGGCGGCCTTGAACAAAGGCCGGACTGCCTGCGCGGTGGCCGCAGACTGACTGCCGAGACTCGTATTCGTCGTCCACCGACAGAACAGGAGTACTTGACCATGGCATTTGAACTTCCATCTTTGCCGTACGACTACAGCGCGTTGGAGCCCCATATCGACGCGCGGACGATGGAAATCCATCACACGAAGCACCACAACACGTACGTCACCAAGCTGAACGAGGCCATTGCGGGACACGCGGACCTGGCCGGCAGAAGCATCGAGGACTTGCTGGCCGGCGCCCGCAACCTGCCCGATTCGATCCGCCAGGCCGTCATCAATCACGGCGGCGGGCACGCGAATCACACGCTGTTCTGGCAGATCATGGGCAAGGGCAAGGGCGGGGAGCCCGCGGGCTCGCTCGCGGACGGCATCCGAGCCGCCTTTGGCGACTTCGCCGGGTTCAAGACGCAGTTCTCCACGGCGGCCGCAAACCGGTTCGGCAGCGGCTGGGCCTGGCTCGTCGTAGACAAATCCGGCAGGCTCCAGGTAATCAGCACGGCCAACCAGGACTCACCCATCATGGACGGCCACAAGCCGATCCTGGGTCTGGACGTCTGGGAACACGCGTACTATCTGCACTACCAGAACCGCCGGCCGGACTACATCGCCGCCTGGTGGAACACGGTGAACTGGGACAAGGTGACGGAATACTACAAGGCCGCTCACAAATAGCGGCGGATCGTTGGACTCCACGCACAAGCCGACCGCGCGTCCGAGCATGCTCGGAACGCGGTCGGCTTGCCTGACATTCACAGCCGTGTGCGGCGCGGGCGGAAGAAATCAGCGTTTGGGCTTGCGGAACACCGCCACCACGTCCTCGATCGGCACCACAAAAAGCTGGTTGTCCGACTCGAAGTCCACGGGAATGGCGTTCTTGGGGTTGAAGAGAATCTTGTCGTACTGGCGGATGGGGAAGTTCTCGTCGTTCTCCACCTGGGCAGAGACGGCCACGATTCGCCCGGTGATGGTGGGGATTTCGATGGAGTCGGGCAGCTCGATGCCGCCCTTGGTCTTCTTCTTGTCCTCGTCCTTGCGGATGAGGACGCGTTTGCCGACCGGCTCCACCGTCTCCAGCCGTGCGCGAGTTGAGTCCGCCTTTTCCGCCATGAACCGCTCCTGAACGTCTGAATTCCTGTACAGCCGAGCACCACCGGCTATACTGTGAAATCCTAGCCTGCGCCGGGGGATTGGACAAGTGTCGCCCCGGAGATACCGACCGTCCGACGAGGGTTGGGATTTCGCGTACTTCGAATGACGCGGAGCGCATTCCTGCTGCAAGGTGAAATGGAGCCGTGCAGACGTCGCTGACAACACCACGGATGAACCGCTCGTGACCCGTCGCCCCGTGCATGTCGCCCTGGTCTCCCTGGGCTGTGCCAAGAACCTGGTTGACTCCGAGAAGATGCTCGGCCAACTGGCCGAGGCCGGCTGCGTGATTACGAGCGACGCCGGTGACGCGGACGCAATTGTGGTCAACACGTGCGGGTTCCTCGCCGCCGCCCGGGACGAGGCGCTGCAGGCCATTCGCGATGTCGTCCGGCTCAAACGGAAGGGCCGGTGCCGGCGGGTCGTTGTCGTGGGCTGCCTGGTCCAGCGCGACGGGACAGAACTGCTCCAGCAGGTCAAGGGGATCGACGCCCTGGTCGGCGTCCACAACCGCGACGACGTGGTCCGAGCGGTGCTGGCCCGCCCGACGAAAGGCCCGCGAACGGTGGACACGTATCTGGGCGACTACCACCCATTCGTCCACACAGACACCGCCCGCCTGCGCATCACGCCCCCGCACTATGCGTACCTTCGCATCAGCGAGGGCTGCGATCAGAAATGCACGTTCTGCACCATACCGGCCATACGCGGCCCCATGCACTGCAAGCCGCCCACCGTTGTCCTGGCGGAGGCCCGGGAGCTGATCGCGGACGGGGCCGTGGAACTGAATCTCATCGGCCAGGACACCACCAGCTACGGCCTGGACGCGAACGAGGGCTTCGGCCTGGCCGGCCTGCTTCGGCAGCTCAACAGACTGGACGGCGCCCGCTGGATTCGCCTGCTCTACGCGTACCCCACGACGTTGACGGATGAGATGATCGACGCGATCGCCGAGTGCGACCGGGTCGTCAAATACGTCGACATCCCGCTGCAACACATCAACGACCGCGTTCTGAAGGCGATGGCCCGGCAGGTCACGCGGGCCCAAACGGAACGGCTGATTGAGACACTGCGAACCCGCATCCCGGGGCTGCACATCCGAACCACGCTGATTGCCGGGTTCCCCGGCGAGACCGATGCCGAATTCGAGGAGCTCGTCCGCTTCATCCGCGAAACCCGATTCGATGCACTTGGCGTCTTTGCGTACTCCCTGGAACCCGACACACCGGCCGGCCGCATGAAGGGCCAGGTGCCCGAAAGGATCAAGCAGCAGCGGGTCGACCGACTCATGCGCGTCCAGCAGGAAATCGCCTTCGCGCAGGCCGACGCCCTGGCGGGGCAGGAACTCGAGGTCCTCATCGAGGGCCCGCCGGTGGATGGGCTGCAGCCGGCCCGCCACGCCGGACAGGCCCCGGAGGTGGACGCCGTCACCCTGCTGCAGAACAGCAACGCCGCCCCCGGCCAGTTCATCCGCGTCATCTGCACCGGCCGCCGCGACTACGATTTGCTTGCCCGACCTGCAGAGAGTAAGCTTCCCGCCGTCTGAACGCCCGTCGAACGCCGATGACACGAGCCCCCGCGGTTGGGCTCCTGCCTTTTGCCTCGACCGGCTTCTCGGGCTTCGTGATGGCCATCAATGTTCCCAATCAGATCACCCTCGGACGGCTGGTGCTGGCGACCATTCTCTTTGTCTGCCTGGCCCAGTACGAGCACGGCCAGTCCAGCCTGCGCATGCTTGATTGGGCCGCCGCGCTGTTCATCGTGGCGGCCGTCACGGACATGCTCGACGGCTATCTCGCTCGCCGGCAGAACCAGGTCACGTCTTTCGGACGCGTGCTGGACCCATTCGTCGACAAGGTGCTGGTGTGCGGCTCGTTCATCTTCCTCTGCGGCCCGGGCTTTGTGGACAACACCGCCGTCCCCCCCGCAAACGTATCCCACGTAAGTGCGTGGATGGTCGTGCTGATCATTGGCCGTGAGTTGCTGGTGACCAGTCTGCGCGGCTTCTCCGAAGCGCAGGGCGACTCGTTCGGGGCCAACGTATTCGGCAAGGCCAAGATGATGGTCCAGAGCATCACGATCCCCGTGATCCTCGTTTTCCAGGCGCACCCGGACAGCGTTTTCGCCTCACCAAACGTGCGTTGGATTCAACCCGCGCTCGTCTGGCTGACCGTCATCGTGACGACCGCCTCGATGGGCTCGTACCTGCTCCGCGCCCGCAACATCCTCACCGAACTCTCCCGCCCGACCGACCGCGACAAGAAATCGTAGCCTCCGGCCCCAGCCATGCCGCACTGAGCATAGGCCGGCAACTTCGGCGATGCGGGTTTTGCGGTGAATCGGTCATCCGCCTCGCGGCGCAGCAGTTTCAACTCGCCGCGGGTGGCGTCCCAGGGAACCCGCTCTCCCTGACTCTCGGGGGTCGGCTGAGCACAGATTCACGTCGCGTCGGGACCGGATGCCGGGCCCCCCGGAACCACGCCGCGCGCAACCCGAGGCACCAGACCATCGTATGGGCGGCACTCCCGTCAACGCAAGAAGTAGGTATGGTGTACCCCGATTTCTCCTATTGCTGTCCGACAACCGGATCACGTTCATTGGCCGGCCTGGATGTCGGCCTGAGAGCGGCCAACTTTCTAACGCGTTCCACTTCATATCGCAGGGGTGCTGGGACCTCCCCCCCAACGCCGATTGCCGCAAGCTGATCAGCCGCTTGTTCAGGTCTTCCGCTCTTGACATACCGTTTGGCCGCACGCAACCGCAGATGGTCGGCCAGTGGAAAATCCCCGTGCATGCGGAGGAACTCCGATGCCTGCTCCGCCGACTCGGCAGGGTCATCGAGCCCTTCCGGGTGCCACTGCTTGAACGCCGTCCAGAAGTTCAACCAGTGGACGAGTACGGACTCGGGACACTCAACGCGCACTCTACGAAGGATTGCGGCGTGCTCAGCGAACTTTCCCTGACGGGGGACCTGCCCCGACCAATCGCCCGGATCGACAAGTCCCCCCTGCGCGTAAAGCGGTAACTCCGGCATCATATCCAACGCACGCCGGTCCTGTCCCCCGGGTGGCGTGATTTGGATTTCGATGGGATCAGACTGAACCACCGCAGGACACATGATCTCTACGCGAAGGTCGTAGGTCCCGGGCGGTAGATACATGATCTCACGCACGGTGCTATTCATGGATGATTCCAAAGCCAGACACAACGCCACATCCATTGCCACTTCGGCGCCGGGCTTCAACGGTGCACCTGGGCTTCTGATGGAAGGCCCGGAGAATGCGGCCAGGGGCTTGAGGCGGCACTCGTTCCCGTTCTCATCTGTCGCAAGTAGTGAGAGCAGACTCGCATCGCACATGGAGTCGCTATCCTTGAAGTATGTGTATGCGACTTGTTCCCCCGTATTCCTGAGCGTCAATCGCAAGCAGATGGGTGAAGCCAATACCGTCTTCGATGTCAACAACTCCACCTGCAGTTTCAGCGAGCTCTCCTGTTCGCCTCCGTGCGCCCCGTTGAGGACAGTGAAAAGCAACAACATGCCGCTGACAGTTCCTAGGTGCATCGATCCTTTCCTTTCTCTTCAACGCCTGCCGAGTTCACCACTAGCGCGGATGTCGCGGATTTCGTCACCAAACAGCCAACAATTGACCCCCGAGAAATCATTGATCAAGGAACCTGGATTCCGGTGATTCGGGATCCCCATCTGGTGGCCGATTTCATGTGCAATTATCTGTGATTCGGCCCATTCGTGAGATTCACCCCGCCCGTAGCCAGGCCAAATGCAACCACAGCCCATGAACTTCTGCCAACGGAAGTCCCGAAGAGTCTCTTGCAGAACCAGGGAGACATTGTCAGCAGGGTACGACACCGGGGTCAACCCAAATGTGGCACTTATGTCGCCAAGTTCATCGTGCGTATGGTTGGGATGTGGACCGTGAATGTGATACCGATAGTCTGGATCCAGATCCACCGTGGAAGCTGCTTCGTCGGGATCATCGTTCTCCCCATAAGCCTGAAACCCACTCAGTATGGTCACGGTCCATCGCGACGGCATTGGGAACAAGTTCTGATTAACCACGCAGTAATCCACGAAGGTGGCATCATACGGCATCGTGGCCAGGAATGGCGTAGTGATATCGCGGCACGACGATACCTCGAAGAACTGAACATAGCAAACGTCAAACTTCTCGGAGAGTACAGGAAGCAATGTTGCCACATCGGGGATCCGCGGAAGAATCATTGGAAAGTCGTCATCGCAGACCTTCGCATCCTTATTGAGGTTTGAGATCGGCACGGGGCCTTGGACTTCGACGGACTCGTATCCCAGTTCGGGATGGTAACCAAGGACCGCGAAGCTCTGCCACGGATCGAGAACGATCAAGGAACCGGCTTCGAATCTTCCGTGGTCATCGAGTTCCGGAATGTCAAGGAAGACGCGCATCTCGTCTGGGTCGTGAGGCGGTCTCGGAAGAACGTCGTGGATCAGAAAGATGTAACCATAGAGTTCGATATCCTTCCCGCGTTCCATAGAGTCAAGCTCCAGCCAGACGCGTCGCCAGACGGTGAGCATGTCAGAAACGACCAACCACGGCAGAGCGGCTCCGCTATCCATGAAGCCTTGCGTCACATGGGAATCTTCAACACCATCCACGATGGTCGATGCGCAGGCGCGGTAGTTGTTGCCGGGCAGGGTCGAGAGAGTCAGCACGTGTCGAGCCACTCCGTTTGCGTCGGTCTGTACAGTCCATTGCCCCACACCAGGATCTGTCTCCCCTCGCGGATTGTTGTCGGGACCAACGGCGTCACCATCAACAAGCTGAAGGTCTCTGATCTCAGGATGGGCGGTACTTTGATCGAACGGGTCATCCACATCAAAGGTTCGCAGTTGCACTACCGGCTGGTAAGCAATCGGTGGGACGATGGTGATTGCCAATGCCACCTTGCTTCGTTCGGACATGAACGGGTCCCAAAACGGATTCGTGTCGTCCGGAAAGATGCGCAGTCCTCCATTATTCGGACAGGTGGTGAGCGGCGTGCTATCCTCCGCGAACTCTTGCCACTCCACCGTCTCCACCTGGACCACGGTTACGACAACCTCGTCGCTGCAAAGAACCTGTCCGCCAGAATCCTCCAATACGAGCTTAAGTCGCACGGATCCGGCCGAGACACCCTCGATCCCCAGCGTCACGGGGTCGTTTGTGGGGATCGGCACTTGACACTCGCCGCCGACTTCCGGTCCAAGGATCTGTGCAGCTCCCAGATTGCGACTCTCGAAAACCCTGAGATGGGAGGGCTGGTCGAGGGTCAGTTTCAGCGCGGCACCGGCCGGTACGGCGGCCGGATCGATGGCCCGAATCACCATCTCAGCCACATCGTTCAGATCGTCCTCGTGATCGATGGTCCCCGCGTCTGCGCCCAAAGAGTCCGGCACGCCGTTCCCATTGTCGTCGTCGTTGTTGATCCAGAGCCATTTACCCGGTGAAGTGGCACTGAACGGATTCCCCTCAATGGCGTCATCCGCCTCAGTGATCGCGCCGCTGTTGTCGCTGTCGACATCCAGATCCACGATCGCCTCCACTCCCACCGGGGGCGGATCGATCACCGTCCGCTCCTCGGGCACCGGCTGCCCGCCCGGGGGGCACGTGTTACCGCGGCTCACGACCTCCAGAACCAGCGGGGCCGGCGCGATCGGGCTCTCCGGTGCGATCTGAACCGTTACCGTGAACTCCTTCGCCTGGCCCGGCCCGAGCGCAACCGAGTTGGACTGCGGCAGCCCCAGCAACTTTCCCTCGCCGGGCAGCAACGGGTCTGGCTGGCGGAGCGTCCAGAAGTAGCCCTCCTTGCATGGGGAAGTATTGCGAATCGTGAACTGGACGTCCACCTCGGCCCCAGTGCAACCCTCACCAGTGAGGATGTTCTCCACTGCCGCGGGCCACGCCTTGTCCACATGATGGGGCATCCCGCCAACGCAGCAGTCGGTCGTGCACTCGTCAAAGTCTTCGGTCTTGTCAACGCAGGCGCCGTTCTCGCATTTCTCGCAGCTCTGCGCGTCGCACTGAGAAGCGCATTCGCCACCTTGGCACTCCATACATCGCTGGGCATCGCAGCCTGCTTCGCAGGTGCCGTTTACGCAATGTGTACAACCGCTGCAGTACACGCCGCAGCAAGGGCCGGGAGGTGTCTCGCAGCAGTCCGGGTGTACGCCCGGGCAGCCTCTTCGTGGGATTTCAACACGAACGGGGTTTTCGCCGTTGAGCGAGGCCCGCCCTGCCGGCCATGTGGGGCAAGTCTCCCCCTCAGTGGCCGGCCTCGGCCGACGGCCGTGAGTGCAGCCCGGCAGCGCAACGACGGGGTCCGACGTTGTACAAGACGCGCCGAGCCCCCCCCGCCTCTTCCGCCGCCCCTGGCGGAAGTGTTCTACCGATGGCGAGCCCGATGGTCCGGTTGCTGGGAATGCCTGGACCAGTTCCCCCGCGAATCCCGGTTCGGGGAGATCTGCGCGAGCGGAGCGCACCGTCGCAGGGTGAATATTCACACGGAACCCGCATAACTCCCAACGCCTTGATCCGCCACGGAAGACCCCCACATCCGCAACCCCTTCACCGGCCCCGTCGGCGGGCGGGGAAACCGTCTTCTCAGCCCCGCCATCGCGTCCGAAGCGGCGCCGGCGCCGGCGTCCGCCTCGGCTCGGTGCCAGCGGGATTGCTGAGCGAAGGAGGGCCCGGATAACCTGTGCGGCCGTATGGGGTTGCAGCGAGAGGGCCAATGGGGGTAGAATGTGGGTCCGGTTCCAGAAGAAGCTTCATGGTGCATGAATTGCGGGGCAATGAAGCCAGAGCAAGGAAAGGCCGATTCGATCGCAGACCGCGCCCAGGATGAGGAGAGTAACATGTGTGCGCAACCTTTCGACTCCGTCCGGCAATGCGCCCACGCGTCCCAGACGGCGAAGCCAACTCGCCGGGGCGCTTTTACGCTGATCGAGCTGCTGGTGGTCGTCTCGATCATTGCTTTGCTCATCGCGATCCTGCTGCCTTCCCTGAAGAAGGCCCGCGACCAATCGCGCAACGCCGTGTGCAAGAGCAATCTCCACCAGATCGGGCTGGCGATGGGATCGTACGCTGCAGATGACCCCCGAAACGTGTACCCGTCCTGGAAAACCATCGGGGGCGCGAGCTTCCGTGTGGCGCCGGGTAAGGTCTTCAACGGTGGTGCTCCGGAGAAGTACGGCCTGCAGGCCACGCTGGAGCGGATGGGCATCATGAAGACGGGCAATACCAAGGCCTGGGTGTGCCCACTGAATGATTACGCGACCAGCGGTACGGAAGCCGTTATGGGTGCTGGGAAGTATCCGCGTGAGCGGGATTACGGCAGCACGTACTGGTTCAACGCGAACGACCAGATCACGCAGAACCCCTATAACTACAAGGCGGGCAGGAACGTAACGATCCGCACGGCTGTGGGGCCGGATTATGACGATCGTACGACGGCCCCGCTGGTCGGGGACAACTGGAGCCTGATGCCGTACAAGAGCGGGGAGGCACGCCCCGACACCGAGAACGCTCCGGGCTATGGTGAGCAGTGGGGACAAGGTTCCAACTCGGGTTCGTTCCGAGCGCGTCCCTGGGTGTACTGGCACCGCGGGAGTGCTTCGCGCGATCGAAAGTACACCGCGAACGAGGAAGAACAGAAGTTCGGCTGGGGGATCAACCTCCTTCACCTGGATCTGGGAGTCGGTTTCCAGCCGATGTCGCGAACGCAGAAGGCCTTCTGACGGGTCCCACAAGCACGATTGACTGCCCGATGCGCCGGCGGGTCATGCCTCTCGTCCTCATTCGGTGCTGACTTGTGAGGGCGCTCCTGGTTCGCGGCGAATCTCGTCAGATCGCGACCGGAAGGCTGCCCTGCGCTCCCCTGCCTTCTCACTTCGGTGCATCCGCACGGCCATGTGCGTATGCACAGTGCTCCAGCATAATGGGACTCGCTTCACGAGCGGCGGCGGCTCGCGACGCAGGATGCGCCAGCGTCGCGATTATTGGACGGGAGTGCCAGTGAGCGGCGTTCGGTCCGGGGCCGGAATGCGCTGGCGCGAAAGCGCCAGGCGGCCGGCCCGGGCGCTATCGATTCTGCAGCGTGCGGAAAGCACTGGGAATGGAGCCTCAGAAGGGGCGCCTCCGAACGAAACGGAGGCCGCGTGGTTGCATGATTCGGGGTGTTTGACTAGAATACACGGGTCAGGAAGAGGGTTTGTGTAACAGGAGAGAGAGTGAGTGCCGCCGGGGTCGGCACCAGCTCTCTTTTTCTGTTTGGGCAGGGGTTGCGGCCGGTTGTCTTGCGTCCCAACGTGGAACGTGCCGGCGTCCGGAGCAACGCTCTGACGAACATGTAGAAAAGGCCTCGTTATTCTCTCTCACGAAGGAGGTATGGAAGATGGCAGGAAAGCAATTGAAGGTGCTTCTGACAGCAGTCTTGGTTCTGGCGTTTGCCGCAGGGAGTCAGGCGGACTATGTTGAGGTCTTCCCGTTGTCGACGATGCAAGCGGTCGACTCCACGATCAGCCTGCACCAGGCCTGCAACAGCCAGGGCAGCACGGCCTACAGCATCGTCAGGGCTGGCGCGGCAAGCCCCTACAACTCCTACGTGATCAAGACAACCGATCTGGGCGGCACGCCGACGTCGGTGGCCCTGACGAACACCGCTTCCCCGGCCTGGTCGGGGACTGGCGTGGATTACATCCTGCCAGGCAACACGCTGGCGTTCGTGGGAAACGACCTGATGTTCTCGGATGGGCGGACCGACCAGATCTACCGCGTGGATCTGACCACGGGGACCCCGTCGGTCTACCTGAGCAACGCGCAGCTGATCGCGCAAACAGGCGGTGCTCAAATCACGATCACCAATGGGGTCACGCCCTCGGGCGAGTACGTCTTCTACGAATCGGATACGGATCAGATTTTCGCAACCTCGGGCGCAGGCAATGTGTTGCTTCTGGTTTCGAACGCAGAACTTCAGAACGCCCAGGGCAACACGGTCGTAAGTGGCGGGCTGACGTACGATGGCGCCGACAACCTGTATTGGGGAAACACCACCACGGACGGCATCTGGCGCCGCGACTCCGGCGGTACAATCACCGAAATTCTGACGGCTGCAGACATCACGGGTGTGACGGGCGCATCGGGCGCGGGGTTCGGCGATATCTTCTATGCGCCGAACGGTCTCATGTACTTCCGAGACACCACCGCAAGGTCGATCCTGTCGTTCGATCCCACAGCGGCAGACCCGGCATCCAGCCTGGCCCTCGTTCTGACCCAGGCGCAGTTGGAGGCCGGCCCGGCCGGTACCGCGTTTGTGGATCCATTCAGTTGGTACGCGGGAACGGACAATCTGGCGTTCGCCACGATCGGGTCCGGCAACAAGGGGTACTACTCAATCCCCGAGCCGGCCTCGTTGGCCCTGCTGGCAATCGGATGCCTGGCCCTGGTGCGGCAGCGGCGCGCGCAGTGATCGCGTCGGCACCTGCGGAGGAGACGTTCACCGGCGAAGCATGCCCGAACCGGCCGCCGTTGCGGAGGCGGCCGGTTCTCGGGCCTTTCGCAGGGACGGCGTTTGCGGGCGACGGAAAGAGGGAACTGAGCGGGCGTGAGGGCACACTGCAAACGGGTCGACTGCACAGGAGACTCGGGCGACGGGAGTAACGGATCATGAGACAAACGGAGATTCTGGTCACGGCTGCAGTGCTGGCAATGGTGTCTCTCTCGCCGGCTGCAACCATCGAGGAGCTGGTCGACTTCGACCTCATGCGGGTGGGGGCGCAATACAACTACGTGGGCTCCCACGCCTTTGACGGCACAACGGTCTACGCCGTCATCCGCGGCATCGAAAGCAGCATCACCCCGGAATGGGAGTCTCAAATCACCCGCGTGGACGACTTTCTGGGTGTGCCGATGACTACACTTCTGGTCTCAAATGCCCAGTGGAAAGCATTCACCGGCGGGGGCCAGTATGACACGATTCTCCCCGGCGAACGGATGCGGGTTGTGGGCGGCCAGTTGCAGTTTCTTGACGGGGCAACGGACGCCGTGTACCGCGTGGACGTGACGACGGGCGCGCTGAGCGTGTTAGTGTCGAACGCCCAGATCCAGGCGCACACCGGCCTGACTTCCGCTCGCCTGATCGGTGCGACGGCGTTCTCGCCTGACGGGGACATGGTCATGTACGATGAGGACAGCAAGGCCGTTCTGATGGTAGACGCTGCGGGCGCGCTGTCCACCTTGATATCCAACACGGATTTCCAGACGTTGTACAGCGCGGCCCCCGTCAGCAACGTCTCGGGTGGAATGACGTTTGACCGAAGTGGAAACCTATACTGGGCCCTGAGCTATCATGGATCTGCCCCCACGATCAGCGGGTCGATCTACCAACGTCAGGCATCCGACGGCACGCTCAGCCTCGTGGTCGCACAGAGCGACATCTGGAGCGTCACGGGCAAGGTTGGTAACGTGGCGTTCAACGATATCTTCTGTGCCCCCGACGGCAACGTGTACTTTTACGACCGGCGGGGAGATGTGGACTCGATCCTCTACTTCCACCCGAGCGATCCGGTGGGCTCGCTGACGGTGTTTCTGACCGAGGCGGAGATTCAGGCCGGCCCCATCGGTTACGTCGAGATCAACATCGACGCCCTCAACGCGTATGGCAACCAGCTCACCTGGCATCACTTCGATGCCCTGTCCGACGTGTACGCGTCGGAGCTGGCCGGCTTCGCGGGTGATTTCGACAAGGACGGCGACATCGACCTGTGGGATGCCGGGCGATTCCAGATATGCTTCGACGTGACGATCACGGCCGACAGCCCTTGCGCCCCGGTGGATTTCAACACCAACGGCGTGGTGGATCTGGCAGACTGGATCACGTTTGAGGGCCGGTTCAAAGGCCCGCAGTAGGTCCGCCCACCGGTCGCCCAAGGTGCGATCGGGGGGCCTTCACTGTCTTGGTGGTGTTTCCTTCAAGCGTTAACCCGCCCCCCTGTTCCTCTGGTGGGTCTGGGCTCGGCGTGAACCGGTCTTCACTCCTTCAAGGCGGCGCGAGCCTCGACCATCCGCCCCGGCTCATCCGCGACCGCCGTCTGCACGATGCAGAGCGGTGGCACGTTCGCGAGACGCGCGGTTGACGCGGCGCAAGACCCTGCGCTCAGGGGTGGCTACCGCTCGGGTGTTTCACGGGGTCCAGGGCTCGTTGGGGCCCGTGAGCAAGCGTGCCCGCGTGCGCCGTGCCTCGGCGCGGACCGCCTCCGGAGCCGCTGGGTCGTCGGCGAGCCGTTGGACACCCTCCAATATCTCGGCCCGCCGGTGGGAAAGAGTGAACCAGCCCAGCGCCTCGATCAGCGTGACCCGCAGCGTTAGCTCCTCGTCCGGGGCGAGCGCAAGGGCGAGCAAGCGACCGGCCAAATCGTGCGCCCGGAGATTGCGGAAGGAGCGGGCGGCCTGGATGCGCCTCTTCAGGGGCTCGTCCCGATTCTCCAGGACACCAATGTCGTCACGGCGGACGGGGCCAGGCTGTACGATCCGGTAGAGCCGCTCCTGAAGTGCCGCGTCGGCCGCGGCGAGCGGGTCGCGGGCCAGGAATTCGGTCACGGCCGCCTCAACCGCCTCCGGGGACAGCTTGTCCAGCGCGCCCGAGGCATTGAAGGCCACCCGCCGGCCCGGGTCGCCGATCGCCGCCTTCAGCAGCGGAAGCGCGAAGGCATCGAGCCCCACGTCACCCATCAGGGCCGCCGACTGACGCCGAACCGCCTCGAAGGGATCTGCCAGGCCGATCCGGAGCCCTTTATGGAATGCCTCGCTCCGAGAAGCCGCCAGGCTGCGCAACGCCTCCATGCGTACCACCGGCGAGGGGTCTGAGGCCAGGTATTCGAGCAGGGCCGCCTCGGAGTTCGGAGTGGCGCCCAGAAAAGAAACCGCCAAGGCTCGCAGCGGTGTCTCCGGGCGAGCGAGCCAGTCGCGCCAGACCTGCTCGTCGGGATTCCTGCACAGCAGGGTCGAGAGGTCGACCCCAGCCTCGGGCGCGAAGCGCACCGTCGGATCCCCGATTAGGTGATACTCGATGTAAGGGTGAAGGCGGTGATACTGGCCGACCCGCGCACCGTGGGCCAGTGCTCCGAGGAACTGCGCGGCCCACTGATCCTGGCGGACGTTCACCGTGTTGGCCACCACAACCTGGACCGAGCCGCTCCCATGCACGTACTCCTGGGCCACCGACGGTGCGTCGATGAAGCGGCCGTTGAAGCACTGGTCCAGAAGCATCACCTGCGGGGTCGGATCGAGCAGAGCGATCTCGGTCGCGGTGAGCTCCTTGCGCGCCGCGGCGGCCTCGTCGGCCGCGATGACGGCTTCGTCGAACGCATTTCTGAACCAGCTCAGGGGAAGATCGCGGCTTTCCATAAGTTCGAGTTGGGTCTCCGCCGAACCTTTGTCTCGATCGCGCGCATTCCGCAGACGCTGACGCAGGAAGAGCTGAATCGCGTCGATCTGGGAATCCATCGAGGGCAGGACCTGAGCGCCGAGGAGATACTGTGCATCCGGTGCGCCGTGCGCATGGAAGAGGGCGAGCTGGAGGCCCGGGAGTTGCAGGTCTCTGACGACTCGCTCCTTCAGATCGAGCCCACGGGAGTGGTAGTAGGAAGCGAGGCTCCCCCCGGGCAGTCGGAGGCCCGGCAGGATCTCGCGAAGCTCCATCTGCATGGCCATCCACGCTTCCAGGCACTGGGAATGATAGCCGTGCCCCCCCACCACGACGGCACGCCGCAGCGGGGCCGGCCCGGCTTGGCGGGCCTCTGCCAGTCGCTCGATCGTGGCCTTCAGGCGTTCCAGACCCTCGGGTCCGGGAGCCGGAGGAAAGAGCCGGGCGGTGTAGATGTCCTTCTCGATCCGCTGGGGCGAGTCGGGGCGGAGCGAGTAGTAGTGGAGCCAGGGCTCCTCCTCTTCTGTCCCCAGATGGTCAAAGCGCAGTTGGAAGCACTCGTAGAAGCGGTCTGAGGGCACGGAGGAGCGCCGCATCGGATAGCGCACCTGGTCCATCTTGAAAGCTGAGGTGAGGTGCTGGGCATCGCGGAGCATGGGCACCGGGATCCGTCCCACCAGGACCGCTCCCTCCAGCGGTGGCTCACCCTGATGAAGTGAGTGGAGCAGGGCTCGCACATCCTCGGGTGTGGCGAAAGCGTCGTGGATCAGACGGACGGGGAGGCCGTCTGCCTCAATGGCTGTCGCCCAGGCCCGCAAGGCCGGTTCCGCCATGGCAAAAATCTCCTGGTCAGCCACGATGGCGAAGCAGGAGACAGCGGCCGGCTGGGTCGTCTGGGCCGGTGGCTCTGCGGTAGCCACGGGGACGGCCAGGAACAAGAACACGAGCCAATACATCGCGCGCATGGGGACACTCCACCTTGGGGTATGCACTGTTGGACAATCTCACGGAATCAGAACGCCCCGGAACCGCTCCCAGGCAACACGCGAGAATGATAAGCCCGGCCCCGTGCCTACTCAAGCTCGTGGGTACAGAGCCCCACGGTTGAGCGTCACCCCCTGCCCGACCGCGAGAAGAGAGCACAGTGTCCCGCGTTGGCAATCCGGGGTCGTTGCCGTGCCGGCCTTTCCGGCGCGCCATCGAGGCCAGCCACCTGGAAAACGTGCCACCTTCGGTGGCCGGCCCCGGCCGACCACAGTCAGTACAGCCCGGCAGCGCAACGACGGGGTCCGGCGCAGTGCAAGATGATTCCAAGTCTGGAACGGCCGGCCTCCCGAAGGGGAGCCGGGACCCCCGGAAGCTCACGCCACCGCAGGGACCGCCCATCGGTGAAAAAAAGCCGCCCGGTTGGGGGCGGCGTGTGGGGTTTCGCGGGTTTCGCTTCGGTCCGGGGTCCGGTTCCGGGGTCTCAGCGGACCAGTTCGCGACCGGCCTTGGTCAGGGCGGCCGCGCGGATGAACTGCCCCTTCTCGTTGTAGAGGCGGCCGGTCCAGATGTAGCCGGCTTCCTTGAGGGCCTCGAGCCAGCCGTCCATGTGTTCGGCGGCGCCGTCGGCGGAGAAGCCGCTGTGTTCCGCCACTTCGCTGGCAAGTTCGAATTCCGTCAGCGGATGCTCACGCAGCCTTCGGAGAATCACCAGCTCGTGCTGTCGCAGCTCATTCAACGTTTGCATGCACTCTACCCTCCGTTCTATACGGAACATCGGCCCGCGGGCCGAGGGTCGCTTCCACCGTCCGCCGTATTGTAGACCGGACTGCCCGTCCATTTCCACCGCGCCGACGCGAATCGACGGATTCCGGTCCGGACCTGCACGAGCGGACCGGGAATGCACGGCACAGGGCACGTCGGCAAAGGCATGGGGAACTTACCCAAGGCCGGGAATCAAGGAACTCGGGGCGATAACAGACGGGGAATGTCCAGGCCACGCCCGGTCGGTTGCGTTTCGCCCGGCGTCCGGTTCAGCGAATGTACCCCAGGGACCGAAGCTGCTCGATGACTTCCGGCGTGAGGGTGCGCGTCCCGCCCTGGGCCACGATCGCCCGCAACGCTTCCTCCGCGTCGAGCCACCGGATGAGTTCCTGATCCAGCCGCTCGGCAACGTCCGGCTTCTCCGCGAAGACATCGTTCATCTCGCCGGGGTCCCGATTCAGGTCATACAGGCTGCGCCGGCCGCCGCGCCAGAGGTGAAGCTTGTAATTCTCCTGACGGACCGTGTGGTGGGATTCCATGAAGCTGGCAAAAGCGGTGAGCGCCTCCGCCGCCTCCGGCGGCCCGTAGAGTATCGGCACGAGGCTTGTCCCCTGCAGCACGTCCGGGGCCGCCGCCCCGGCCAGGGCCGCCAGCGTGGGATACACGTCGATGCTGCGAACGACCGGCGCCACCCGTTTGCCGATCGGCACGTCAAGCCCCGCAAAGATGAGTGGCACGTGGATGGTCGCCTCATCGGGGATGCCGGCGTGCCCAATCCTGCCGCGCTCAAAAAACCGCTCGCCGTGATCCGCGATCACCACGATGAGCGTGCGATTCCTGCGGCCGGCCCGCTCCAGAATGTCCGGCAGGGCCCGGAGGGCGTCGTCCAACTGGGCCAGCTCCGCATCGTAGAGGTCGATGAACTGCCGCTGCGTTTCCGGGGCGACGGAGCGGCGGGCGTCCAGCCGTCGCTTCACGCGACTGTGCAGCCACTGCCGATAGCCCGGGTACGATTCCCGCGACACAGTTCGCTCCGACCGGCTGAACTTCTCGAAATACTCGTAGTTCGGGTCGTACGGCATGTGGGCATCGCGCGTCAGCATGAAGAAGAACACCGGCTGCCCCGCGGGCCGACGCGCCAGCCAGGATTCGAAGTCGCGGAGGATGGCGGGGGTGTCCATTTCGTGCGACGTGACCGCGTCGTCGAACCCCTGGCCGATGTTGTAGAACTCGCCCGCCTGCACGTTGTTCACGCGGGAGGCAGTCGCGTAGCCGGCGTCCTTCAGGCACTCGGCCAAAGTCACCACGTCGTCGGCCAGGATCCGCTGGGGCGTGAACTCGCCGGCGATGATGTCCCGGTCCCCGGACATGTCGGTCAGGCCGTGGACGTTCGGGGTCAGGCCCGTCAGCAGGCTGGTGACCGAGGGCTTGGTCCAGGACGAGGCGCTGGTGGCGTTCTCAAACAGCACGCCGGAGGCGGCCAGTGAATCCAGGAACGGCGTGGTGTTGCGGTCGTATCCGCCGAAGCCGGTGTGGGCCATGCGAAACGTGCAGAGGGTGACCAGCACGATGTCGGGCCGATCGGGCCGACCAACGGCAAAGCGGTCGGCCGGCTCCCCGCGCCGGCACCCCCCCGCCACCACCGCCAGCAGGCCCATCCAAACCAGGCCTCGTCGCAAGAACAACGTCACCGGCTCGTCTCCGCACCCGGTGCGACCGGACGGGCGCCGTCCGGCCGGGCAGGCAAAGGGAGCCGCGCCCGACGCGGACGCGGCTCCCCGTGTGCATCTCAAGGGTTGTCCATCGCGCCACGCCTACTGAGTCGACGGTGCGCGATACGTCACGGCCTGGCGGTTGGCACCAAGCGTGCGGCCATCCACACCGGTGGCCGGCAGGTTGCGAGCGTGCGACGGCGTCTCCACGGGCACGCCCCGGAAGGTCCGTTGGATCTTCTTGGCGCCGCTGCCGTAGTAGTCATAGTCGTCGTAGTCGTCGTAGTCATCGTAGTCGTAGTCGTAGTCGTCGT
>CAZPHH010000022.1:52409-58069 GCA_964586145.1 uncultured Phycisphaeraceae bacterium
GTCGTCATACCCGTCGTAGTCATACCAGTCGTAGTCGTACCAGTCGTAGTCGTTCGGGTCGTAGTAGTACGGGTTGTCCCCGTCCCGCGGGCCGCAGTCCCCACAGTCCGTTCCGTACTCGCACAGTCCGGTGACGGCCCCGGGGCCGCCGTCGTCGCATTCGCCGTCGAAGGCCCAAGTGCAGTAGTTGTAGCAGATCTCGTCCGCCGAGCCGCCCGAGCCGAGCTTGTCAATCTGGGCCTGGCCCTCATAAATCTTGTCCGCGCCGCTGCTCAACTGCGTGTCAAACCGGATCGTGTACATCCCGGGGGTGAACTGGGTCCCGTCGGTCTTCATGAAGTACACGTATCCGTCGGAGAAGGCCTGGTCGAAGGTCTGTTCGCCCTGCCCGCCGTTCGGATCGGTCACCGTGATCGTGCGGATGAAGACGGGAGCATCAAAGTGGTAGAAGAACACGAGGTATACGACCGTGTCGCCGAAGGCGTTGGCGTCCGCGAACTGGAAGGCGGCGTCCAGGTATCCGTTGGGTTCCGGCCCCGGCTGGTCACCGCCGTCGCCGCCGTCGTCGCCGCCACCGTCTCCATCGTCGGGATCGACGGGCGGCTCGCGATCGCCCGCGGGCTGGATGGAGTACGCCTCGAACACGGTGCGCTCGAACGTCTCATAGGCCATCCACATGTATCCGCGGTCGCCCCACTGCGTGCTCCAACTGTTCATGATGCGGTACGCCCCGCGACCGTCGTCGTAGCCGACGCAGGCCATGGCGTGGGCCGCGTGAATACTGCCCTGCTGCAGCGGCACGCCGCTGCCCCGGTACACGGAGTCTCCCGTGTACTGCATGAAGTCGTTGTCCAGCGTCGCGCCGATGACAACGACGCGCCCCTGGGCAAGCTCACCCTTGACCGCGTTGCGGTTGGCCGGATCCACCCGGTTGAAACTCCCGATGCGGAAGTTTGCTGCATCCGAGGCAGCCGGATCGAGGCACTGGTCATCAAAATACGGCTGGACCGCCAGACTCGAACACCCGCGCGACACCAGCAGGTTCATGGCCGTCGCGATGTACGTGCCGCTGCCGCAGTCGAGGTTGTCCTCGGCCAGCAACGTGTTGTACAGGTAGCCCGGGCTGGCCTGCCGTTCGGCGGTCATAGGGGCCCATCCGTAGGCCTTGGCCGCCGTGAACGTCGCCCCCGCATACCCCGCCGCCCAGGCCGTGCACGATCCCAACTGCCCCTGGTCTCCCATTGGCGGCATGTCGGAAGACAGGTCCGTCTGGTTCGGCAGTTGCACGTTGGCGTTCGCCGCGTATGGGTTGATGGCCTGCGGCCTGCGCTCCACTTCCTCGGCCGGCGGCTGCACGGCCCCCAGGCTGAACGATGCCGGCGGACCGTCCTGACCTCCGCCTCCACCGCCTCCACCGCCGCCGCCTCCAGTGGAGCAGCCCATGTAACCCGCGACGCACAAGGCGCCCACCAGAACGCCCGCAACCAGCCACGACCGAGACTTGCAACTCATTGCAGATTCCTCCTTTAGCTCGAGATCGCCGAATGCGGGCATCACAGTCTCATCCGCTCAGCCCAGCAGGCCCGATGCCCGGTGGGGCCAAGCGGCACTGTGAACCGCAACGACATATTCGCTTCGGCGTCCTCCCTGATCTGAAGCGCACAAACTTGTCGTCCGCTACTCCAACACGACACTTTCAGCAGGAGATGACCTGGGAGAGTGATCAGCGGGTGCGTCCCGAACCGGCCCCATCTGCGCCTCGGACTGGGCCAGCCTCCCTGCCAGAACTCCCCAACTTCACTCGGCGTAATACCTATCGGTACGTCCGGCGGGAGTCAAGCACTTTCTGCGACGGTGCGGGATCAGCCGTCCGCAGGCTTTCCCCGCAACCTCAAGAGAAAGGCAAGGCTGTCAGTATCACTTTATTTGTTGGCCGCGCGGCGGGCAGCGGGCACCCGAAGCATTGAGGCCCGGTTCACCCCTTGGTCAGGGCGTTGACATCATCCGCCGTGATCTTGCGGGCGGGCTTGTCGAGTTTCACGCTGAGCCAGGACATAACGTCCGGCGTATACGGGAGGGCGCCGGCACGGACGATTTCAAGCATCCGGGCGTCTCGGCGGGCGCGTTCCTTTGTCTTGCCCAGGGTGTTAACCCGGCGGGTCTCGATGGCGTCTGCCTGGCGTTTGTCCAGCCGGGCACGTCGGCTATGGGCCATGATGGCGTCTCCTTGCGAAATCGACAGACCCGGCATTATGCCCGATCGACCCGGTGGATGCAACGGGGGCCGGTGCTGGCGTGCCAAGTTCCCGCACAGATCCTAGAATGGCCGGCCATGGAGCCGCAAGCCCCCTCCGATCCGCCCCAACGCCCGACCGACTGGACGGCATGGGACCTCGCCATCGAGACGTCCGGACGAATCGGGAGCGTAGCACTGGGGCGAGGCCCGAGCGTGCTGGAAGCCCGAACCTTCAGTGCGAGGGTGCAGCACGCCGTGGAACTGCTTCCGAGCATCGACGCCCTGTGCCGGGCGCATCGGGTTCCTGCCCGTTCGATTGCCGAGGTGTATGTGTCGGGCGGGCCGGGCAGCTTCACCGGGCTGCGAATCGGGATTTCCTTTGCCCGGGGCATGGCGCTGGCTGCCGGCTCACGTCTGGTGCGCATTCCGACCCTGGAGGTTGTTGCCCAAAACGCCCTGGATGTGCCCGAACCGCCGTCATCCGTGGCCGTTGTTCTCGACGCGAAGAGGAGCAGGGTTTTCGCCGCCGCGTTTTCCCTGCAGGATGGACGGTACGTGGCCGGTACGACTCCGGCCGAACGGGACCCGGACGAGTTCTTCGCCACCCTGCCGGCTCCATGCGCCGCCCTGGGGGAGGGAGTGGCGTATCACCGGGAGGCCGTAGAGCGGGCGAACTTGAACATTCTGCCGCCGGAGCTGAACCGCGCCCGGGCGGAGACGGTGTACCGTCTTGGATACGACCAGGCTCGCGCCGGCCGGTGTGACGCTCCCTCAAACCTGATTCCCCTGTACATTCGGCGTCCGGAGGCGGAGGAGGTCTGGGAGCGACGACACGGAGCCGGCTGAAGCTGTCGTAGAAAGGGGTCGTCAGCTTCTGCGCCGGAGGTTCAGACGCCAGTCGAAATCCTCGTACTGAACGGTCCATCTGTCAGACCGGAGGGAGCGAGCGAGCCCCTCGTCGTCCACATACCGTGAGATGAAGTCGGGGACAGAACTCGCGTGGGGATTGAACTGGGGGTTGGCGAAGTCCTCCTTGTACCAGTCGAAGACCCGGCAGAGCCGGACGGACCGCGAGCCCAAATCGAACTGGGAGCGATTCGAATCATTCACCTGCTTGCGCATCCGGGCGTAAAGCTGCCGGTTCAGGCGATCCGCAACAAAAGCCTCGTTCATGAGAGGCGGCCCCCCGCGCGCCGCGCAGGTGAGAGCCACGTGAATTCGCGGGTCGCGCAGGCCCGGCGTAGCCCGGATGATGTCGTGCTGGATCTGGTCCAGGGTCAGTTGCCGGCCGGCCACCTCAAAGGCCATTCCCTGCCACAGCGTCTTGTCGTCCACCTGCACGTCCGTGGCCTTGAAGGCGGGCCAGTCCTTGGGGTCCTCCGGCAGATGGGCGAGTACGCCGCGTATGGTCAGGGCGTTGTAGGCGTTGATCCAAAACGCCAGGCGGTGAGCGTCACCGGGCATCTTGTCGGGCTCGGCCGTCCTGAGGCCCTCGAGGTAGGCCGCAAACCGCTCGTCCTCGCGAACGGCGGCGTAGTCGACGAACCCGTCGTCGCTGACGTGCTGGGCGAGAACCTGGTCCCACAAGTCATGTGAGAAGAGCTCGGTCGGGGTGGTGGCGGTGCAAAGCGACAAGAGAACCCAGGCGAGCATCCTTTCAAATCCTTTTCTGTAATGACGTTACTACTGATAGCCGCCGTCCGGTCGGCTTACAGTGCCATCCGCGGCAAACATCCGCACACCAATAGTATCGGTACAGGCAGGGGGCTTTCCGCAGGGGCGCCGTCGACCGCCGGCGGATGCCGTGGCGGGCCCCTCTTCGAGCACCGCCACGCCGCTCACCTCGGGGGGTGGGGGGCGCCCCATGCGCGTCAGGCGATCCATGGTTCGGGCCCGGTCCGCTCAGGGTTCGGCCGGTGCGGCGGGTTCCTCGTCGGCAGGGCGCCAACTGATCTCGAACTCGACCGCCACCTGGCCGCCGTAGCGCGGCTCCACCATGATGTACGCAAACCCCGTTTCAGGGCACCGGAACACGAGATGGGCCTTGGGCCCCGTGTCGCAGCAATCGACCGCTCCGTCACACCCGATGGGTTGCAGCAGGCCGGAGGGTTGCGGTGGGTCGCCCACTTGAGCCTCATGCCAGGCGAAGAATGCCAACGGGGAAAGGTTGGTCTGCTCGACGCTGACCTGGGCGCCGCGGGCCGCAACGGGCAATCTCCAGAAGATGTCCCGCTGGTTGTCCGACCCGCACGATTGTCGAGGCTGAGCATCCGAATGGTCAAGCGTGATCGCTCCGGTCTCGGTGCCTCCATTCGACGCCACCTCAATGGCCGACGCAGGCGTGTCGCCCGGAGGAGGGACCCTCGGAGCGGGCGCCTTCATCGGATCGACGAATTTCAGATGCACCGACGTCCCCTTCCTCAGCCGAGTTCCGGGAGGGGGGCTTTGTGCGGCCACGAACCCGGTATCCGGCCCCGTCGCATTCAGAGTCAGGTTCATATCGGTCAGAAGGGTCACAGCCTCGGAGTACGACGCCGCCTTGACTTTTGCCGCAGGATTCTGCGGATCGAGAGAAACTGCCGTCCAGCCTTCGCCCGTCAGAAACGGAGCGTGCAGGATCGGGCGGGAGGTCCACTGGGTCCACTTGTAAATGTTCCGCAAGTGCTCGGAAAGCTCCTGATGGTTTACCGGGAACGGCGTCTTCTTGATGACACCGGGGCGATAGCTGAACGCGGCCCAGCCCGGTTTGTTTGTGATGAAATGAGCATCAGAATCGGTTGTCCCCAGATACAGATAATTCCCTTCCACGAGCACCCATATCGACCGGTCGGGCGCGGCGGGACCCGGTGCGAGATGCTGCTCATCCACACGCTGGATCATCAGGACCGCCGACCCGTCCGCGCCTCCCTTCACCATGGTGACGTCATCGTATGAGGACCGACCGCGGATATACCAGATGGGTCCCCAGTGACAGACCATTTCACCCCCCGATGCCGTCGGGGCGGCTATGCCGGCCGGCGCGTCGGTCGCGTCCGCCGGAACGCTGGGATCAGGCTGGGCGATGACCGGCAGGGCCACGCCCAGAACAATCGCACCCATCGCCGCGATCAGGAAACTCACATCCCGGTTCATCACACACACTCCTTTCGGAAAACGCCTGGCTACTCACCGTCGCCGCGCCTCACGCGGGTGACGGCCCACCGCCATACGCCGCCATCCGCACCCGCTGCCCATCCCAGACTCGCCGTACCCAAGCCGCCCCGGCCGCCGAGAACCAGAGCGCAACCAGCAGACCGGCCGGACTGATCACGAGCTGGGATACCCGTGCCGCTGCCGCGCCCGATACGCCGATGACCAACGAGGAAGCGACTACCGCCACCGCTGCCCGGGCGACACGCCGTCGACTCCCGAACCCAAACCCCAA
>CAZPHH010000023.1:0-44383 GCA_964586145.1 uncultured Phycisphaeraceae bacterium
TTCGCTTCCCCCACCCCCACAAGCAAACGTTACAACCCCCCTCACCCCTTCCCACGACCCACAGTCCCCACCCTCCCACCCTCACTTCGTCCCTCCGTCCCTCCGTCCCTTCGTCCCTGGTTTGTTTTCACTTTTCGCCCAAGCATCTGCCCTCCAAACCCCGACATTTCACCTTTTGGTCACGAAATTTCGGGCAAGACCGGCCACCCAGGCAAACTGGGCACCCCGAATTATGCCGCATGGGGAGGCATAATCATGGGCGCTCATGCAGTCTGAGCCGCCAAGCGAACACGTGGTCAGCTATGTGGATGTGACGCGCGGCTTCCGGACAGTTCGGTCCAGTGGTGGACGGCCCGCGGGGCAGACCCTGCGAGCTACCTGCAGTCTACAGCCGCTTTCCCTCACTCGGTTCGATCCACGCCGGCCAGGCGGGGTCGGCGCGGAGCCGGGCGTGAAGGACCTCGGCGAAGCGGTAGTGGATGAACACGAACACGCCGGTGCCCAGGCACGCGTCCAGCGCCGACCGCGCCTCCGCTCGGTTTCCCCGGCCAAGCTCGCGCATCGCGATCAGCGAGGTCATCATGCAGCGGACGCCGGGCGTCAGGCCGGGCATGCCCAGCAGCGTCTCCGCGTCGATCCGGCCGCTCATGTAGTCCAGGCACGGGCGGGCGAACGGATCATCGCCCGGATCGGGCGGACCGCTGTCCAGCCGCTGCCGCGCGTCCTCCAGCGCGGCCGCCGCGGCGGCGGAGTCGCCCAGCAGTTCGGCCACACCGGCCGCGATGAGGATGGCCGTCGTGCTCGTGCGGTGCTGGAGCAAAGTCTCGCGGCAGGCGGCGCGGGCCTCATCGACGCGACCGACCTCCGCCAGCAGGATCGCTCGCTGCAGGGCCAGAGGGTAAAAGCTCGGCATTTCCGCACAGGCCGGTGTGATCTCCGACAGGGCAGTCTGCACGTCGCCAGCCTCGTGCAGAGCGATGACGCGGTGGTGAACGAACCCCGGGTGCTCGGTGCCGGCGGCCGCTCGGTCCAGTTCAACCGCCCGAGCCAGGTCTTCCGCAGCGCCCGCGTAGTCGCCGAGGTACCGACGCAGGATGCCTCGGCGCCCGTAGACATCTGCCTGCTGATCGCCGCCCATCTGCAGGGCCCGATCGAGATCGTCCCGACAGCGATCGAGCCACTTGGCGGGGTATTCCCGCAGGTCCGGCTGCGTCGCGGCGTACGCGGCGGCGAACAGGTAGCCGGTGGCCCGGGCGGCGTAGGCACGGGCAGATTTCGGCCGGAAGACCACCCAAGCGTCGAAGTCGTCCAGCATGGGCTGGAGGGCCGCGCGGTCGCCGTCGATCAGCAGTCGCTGGCGTCGGAAGGTCGCCCGCGCTTCAATGGCCGGTGTGAAGTCCGCCTGGAGGTCGAGCGCCCGGTCGTAGCAGGCGATGGGGTCCGCGCCGTCCAGGTGCGTGAGGGCGTGGCCGCGAAGCAGCCAGCCCAGGGCGGTGTGGACGCGTGACTCGTCGTGCCGGCGCAGGAATCGCAGGCCGTTCACGTCGTCGGTCATCTCGAAGTAGGCGAATGCCAGGCCCTGGCACGCCTCGACGTGGTTCGGGCTGCGGCGTAGGGCCTCGGTGAGCGGTTCGATGGCGCGCTGCGGCTGCGCCGTCAGCAGGGGGATCAGGCCGCGACCGAGGAACAGTTCCGCCGTATGCACGCCCAGGGCGTCGGCGCGGTCCAGGTGTCTGGCGGCCTCGGACGGGTTGTAGTCCAGGAGCATGGCCGCCAGCCCGTCCTGAAGGCTGCGTTGCCCTTCCGCCTGCCGCATCTGCGTACGGAGGACGATCGACGTTGTCAGGAGGGCCAGCACCAGGAGGGCGGCGGCGACGTGCACGCGGTGTCGCCGCACGAACCGGCCGATCTTCACGTACAGCGGCGTGCGACGAGCCAGGATCGATTCGCCGGCCAGGAATCGCCGGCAGTCTTCCGCCACGTCGGCGGCCCGGGCATAACGGTGGTCCGGGTCCTTCTGCATGCACTTGCCGACGATGGTTTCCAGGTCGCGGGGAATGGTCGGGTTGACCTGGCGCAGCGGTTTCGGATCGGAGAACGCGATGCGCGTCAGGACGGCCTCGCGCGAATCGCCGTCAAAGGCCGGCCGCAGGGCGAGCAGTTCGTACAGGGCGGCCCCGAGCGAGTAGATGTCCGTCCGTCCGTCGAGCTGCACCCGGCCGCCGCGGGCCTGCTCCGGCGACATGTATCGCGCGGTGCCGATGACGTCGCCGGTCACGGTGATGGTCAGGCAGGCGTCTGCTCGGGCCAGTCCGAAGTCGGTGATCCAGACGTTGTCGCGGGCGTCGAGCAGCAGGTTCGACGGCTTGACGTCGCGGTGGATGATGCCCTCGCGATGGGCGTACTCCAGGGCATCGGCCACCTGCCGACCCCAGCGGGCGACGCGGCGGAAGTAGTCGTGCCCGGGCGGCGTTCCTTCGGCGGCCAGACGTCGCAGGTGGTCGGAGAGCGACCGGCCCTCGATGTACTGCATGACGTAGTAGCGGATGCCCTGTTCCTCGCCGACGGCATGCACGGGCACGATGTTGGTGTGGTGCAGGCGGCCGGCCGTCTCGGCCTCGCGGACGAATCGTTCCGGTGCGTTGGGCGAGAGCAGGGCGCCGGGCGGCAGGACCTTCAGTGCGACGCGTCGGTGGAGGGAGGTCTGAACGGCCTCGTAGACAACGCCCATGCCGCCGCGGCCGACCTCCCGCACGATGCGGTACTCGCCGAGCATCTGGCCGGTTTCAAGCTTGCCCGCGTTCAGCGAGCGGCTGGTGGCCTCGACAAATTCGAGGGTTTTGAAGACGCCGCGCAGGGCGTCGGCCAGGGACGGGTGTTCGCGGATGTACCGTTCCTGGTCCGGGCTTCCGCCCTGGGCCAACTCCTCCATATATCTGTCGAGTACGGATTCCAGCGAGTCCGCCGGATTCGGCTCCGACGGGTGGGGCGTGGTGTGGTCCTGATCGGGCGGCTCAGATGGCATCACCCAGCAGCTCCCGCAGACGGATCAGCGCCCGCACGCACAGGCTGCGGACGGCGCGCTCCGACCGGTCCATCTTCGCGGCTGCCTCGGCGACATTCAACTGATGGAAATACCGCAGGGAGATCGCCTCGCGCTGATCGGCGCTGAGTTGATCCAGGGCCTGCTTGAGCAGGCGCTCCCGCTCGGCGAGGTCCACGGCCCCGCTGGGGCTGGTGGACGTGGCGGCCAGGGCCTCAAACAGGCGGGTCATGGACGCATCGCGTCCCAGGTCGCCGGCCCGCACCTCGCGACCGCGCTTGAGGGTCTGGAACGCCCGCCGATCCGCGTCGCAGATTCGATGCACGGCGATCCGCCGCAGCCACGCGAAGAAGCTGTCGTGTCCCCGGTCGACAAACTGATCGATGCTGCCCAGCGCGTCCAGGTAGACCTGCTGCATGATGTCCTGCGACTCCAGCCGCTGGCGAAGCTTGTCGCCCAGCTCCGCCCGGACGGATTCCAGGAGCCGGCGGTTGTGCATCTCCAGCAGTTGGTTCAGGGCGGTCTCATCACGGGCCCGGGCCCGTTCGATGAGGCGGTGCAGGTCAGAAGAATCATCGGTCGCCACGATGGCACCTCCCGCCTCTTGAGCGGTTTTGCGGCCAACGCGCTTCGGAGCCGCCGGTGAGCCGGCGCCCCCTCCGTCCGGGGCTTGCGGACGGCCCGGACAACAAGCGGGGCCGGAACGGGGCGATTGCCCCGGCCCGGCCCCGGCTCCCTTCGGCCGAACAGCCGACCGCTACCGCCCGTGCGACCGGAAACAGTCGCGACAGTACACCGGGCGTCCGCTCGTGGGTTTGAACGGCACGGTCGTCACCGCGCCGCATTCAGCGCACGTGACTTCATACGATTCGCGCTGGGGGCGGCCAAAACCGCTCCGCCCGCCACCGCCACCACCGCCGCCGCCGGAGCGACCGCCGCCGCCACCGCCGCCCTGCGTCTTGCGCTTCTCGCGGCACTGGCGGCACCGCTTCGGCTCGTTGGTGAAGCCGCGCTCCGCATACCGCTGCTGATCCGAGGCGGAGTGAACAAACTCAGCACCGCAATCAGCGCACACAATCATCTTGTCTTCGAATGACACGCCTGGATCCTCCCTTTAGGTGGGCCATACCATGGCCGGGAACCTGGACCGTGCGGAATGCCCGATGAGAAAGGAGACGAGAAGTGGGACGGTCCTGAGGAGGATCGGCCATGCTCCTGCGATGACCCTTTTTACCCGGGCGACCCGCAAACACCTGCTGGCCCTCAATCCGATATTATGGGCCCTCAAACAGTATCGGCGACCGGCTTCGATTGGTCAATAGACCGCCAGCCGACGATCCGCTTCGGCCCAACGTGCATATCGACGCGCCATGCCGCATATTCGAGCGCGGATATGCCATTTCATGGGATCCCAGATCGCATTTTTCCCCGGAACTATGCACTGTTCGTATTATGGGGGGAATGTGCTTCGGAGGCGGCATCCGGGTCAGGGAATCCCGATACGACCTCGTAAGGGCCCTGCATGAGGAGGCGGTCGCCGGGCTGGAGCACGGTGCTGGGGTCGGGAAACAGGACGGGGGCGGCGGCGCCCGCCTGGAGTTCCACGACGGTGCCGGCGAGTTGAGTCATGACCTGGCCGACGCTCCTGCCCTCGAACGGCCCGCCGGGACGGACGACCCAGCGTTTCATGACGATAAGCCGGTCGCCCACGACGAAGCTTCCGACGATGGACGGGTTGACGGCGGCGAGGGCGAAGGCGGGGGCGGACATGGCCGCCTGGGACATGGCGATTTCGATGTTGAAGCCGTCGCGGACCTTGTCGGCCAGGGCCTGGTCAAACATGCGGAGCACGACGTGGATGCCGGGGTGGAGCTGTCGGGCGTCCAGAGCGATTTCGAGGTTGGCCAGGTCGTCGTTCGTGGCGGCAATCACGCTGCGTGCGGCGGGGACGTTTGCCTGTGCGAGCACGGCATCGTCCCTGGCGTTTCCGATGATGAGCGGCGATCCGTCCTTGCGGACCTCTTCGAGCAGGGGGTTGTCCGGATTGCTCTCGACCACGACGACCGGCTCTCCGAGGCGCCGGAGCAGGCGAAACGCGCGGTATCCCAGCCGGCCCATTCCCACGAGGATGATGTGATTTGACATTGAGGCGGCCATGACCTTGCACCAATTGGGTTCGTAGCGACGCCGATCACGCAGCAGCATCGCGAGGTTCAGAATGCCCTCCAGGATCACGGTGAGTCCGAGGACCGGCATCACGAAGAACAGGACGCGCAGAACGGCGACCTGCGGAAACTCCTCGGGCGGTTCGCCGAAGACCAGGCTCCACGCGTAGTAGGTGGCCTCGCAGATGGAGAGGCGCTTCTGTGGATCGAAGTGCTGGAACAGCAGGCCCGCTCCCAGCAGCAGGGCGATCATCGTGCCCACGCGCCAGCCCATCTGCCGGAGTACCATTCGGATGAAGCACCACTCGCGCCAAATGCGGAAGCGCAGGCGGTACAGCGGCGGGTGGGGCAGCCTGATCTGGTCCAGATGCAAAGCCGGCACGGGACGGGTCCAGGCCAGTGGCCGGAATGGCGCGGTGCGCCACGTCGACGGAACGGTTCCGACGGTCCGGCCCCAGTCTACTCCAAATGCCGTTCGATGCACCAGCGAACCGAGGGGCTGCCGGCCGATCGGATCGGCGTCAGGCCGGTGGGGCTGCCCGGCGTCCGTGGGCGTACGGAAGTTCAAAACGGGGAGAGGTGCTTTGCTTCGCCCCTGTTCCCGGCGAATCCGGCTGCATCAGTCCAGCCGAACCACAACGCGGGCGATGAGGTGGCGCAGCTCCTCGAGGTCCCGGCGTACGGCTTCCAGATCACCGTCGACGCTGTCGCGTTCGGTTTGCGCGGCCAACTCAGAGAGGATCGCGTATCCGTGCCCGCCGCCGCTGCCCTTGAGCCGGTGGGCGGCGGTCCGGAGGGCCTGAATGTCTCCGGCGACGAGGGCCTGCTCCATTGATTCCAGGCGCTGGCCGAGGCCGGCGACGAATTCCTGAACGATCTTCTCGAAGGACGCGTCTTCCCGCACGAGGTCGGAGGGAATGGGGTCGTCCGGTCTTTTGCTCTCGTCCATCACGGGGGGTCCTCCAACTGGCCTCTACGCGAGATTATCGACGCATCCGCGCGCGTCCTTGCCTTCCCGTCCCCCGTTCCCACGGAGCGGGGACCGATCTCGGTGCGCGGGTGGCGATCGGACCCTCTCGAAACATGCGGGCGCCCCTTCCGATGCCTCCGGGACGGGAGTACGATGCCGCATTATCGGTCCGAAACGACGGGAGGAGCCGTTCACCAAACATGACCGGCTGGAAAGCCGGTCCCACAGGGTGGAAACACGACCGGCTGGAAAGCCGGTCCCACAGGATGAGAGGATGACCGGCTGGAAAGCCAGTCCCACAGGATTCTGAGGCGACCGGCGCGGCGTGAAACAGGGATCTTCGGCATGACTCTCAGCGGCATCACGATCGAATCCGGCGACGGCGGCGGAGAGTCCCTGGCGGCGGCGATGCAGGCCGTCCTGCGGTGGGGCGGTCTGGAACTGGACGAGTACACGCTCAATGCGTTTCTCGGCCTGTCCTTCCTGGTCACCGTGCCGCGCGGCGGCCGAACACCCACCGGAGGTGAGACGCTGGCCCGAGACTGGAACCTGCTCCCGGCGGCCGGGCTGGTGGGTCTGGAACTGCGGCCACTCCATCCCCCGGTGGCGGCCCGCGGGCTGGCGGATGCGGAGGCGTTTGCCCAGCATTTCCTGGACAGCTACGTTCCGCTGATCCGCGAGGCACTGGACCACGGTCAGCCGGTGCTGGCCTGGCAGGGCTGGCCGGAGGATCTGGTGCGGCAATGGGGAGTCATTACCGCGTCGGGCCGGGAGGGTCTGGGGCTGTCGGGCGTGGTGCTGCGCGGCGGCGAGGAGTTGTTGCCGCTGACGGCGCCGGCCGTGCAGTGTTATGTGGTGGAATCCGTCTCGGGCGTGCGAGGGCCGTCCGCGGTGGAGGGGGCTCGATTGGCCGTGGCTGCGGCGGAGACGGCACTGGACGATCGCCTCGATGCGAGCTTCGGCGTGGTGTCGGGGCCCGCGGCATACGAGGCCTGGCTGAGGTGGCTCCAGCAGGCAGACGCGGCGTTTTCGGATCCGCAGACGGCGGCGATCCAGGTGGCGCGTCTGGCCCGCACGGTGACCAATGCGCGGCGGTTGGCCCAGGGCTATCTGGAGCTCTGCCGGGACCGGCTGGATGCCGGTGTTCATCCGGCGCTGGACGAAACGGCGGAGCGGTTGCGATCCGTGATCGAAGCCCTGGCGGTGCGCCGGGTGGCCACGGGAAACGAGAACCTTGTTCGCACGGAATCCGGGCGAGCCGTGCTGGCGGAGGACATCCGAGCCGCACAGCGCGCGGAGCAGGCTGTCGCGGACGTGCTGGGGCGAATCCGGACAGTGCTGGACGCGTGACGATACCGATTCCAAGTGGCGTCGCGTTCCGCGCAAAAAGCAGCCGGCAGTCCACGATTCGTCTTTTCATGCACAATGGCAAATGACGTTTGAGAGAATCGTGATTCCTGCCGGCTGGTGGAAGTATCGGCTCGAATCGCGCGGAACTTGAACCGGTTTGCGGACGCTTCGTTCCGATGCACGTGCGGCCCGGTCCGCACGCAGGAGAGGGTGCCTTATGTGGAGACGAGCGAGACGGTGCGTGTGGACGGCGGCGCTGGCGACCGCCGTCGGCGGGTGCGCAACAACGAACGACCCGGCGCGAGTGGCGCCACGCCCGTTCCAGGAGCCGCCGGCGCCGGAGATGAAGCCGCCGCAGGCGCTGGTCGGGCTGCCGGGCGTGCATTTATACGTGTATCTGCCGGACCATCTGCTGGCCCTGGATCTGCGCGTCGAACCCATCGAAGCCGAGGTTCGGAAACGACTGGCCCAGTGGGGCATCCGCGAGTTGAGTCACGACGAGATGCTGGCGGTTCCCGGGATGCCGTCGCTGGACGTCAACATCAACGGCGTGGTGGACGCAACCGGTGAGAACGTGCTGTTCAACGTACGCGTCAGCCTTTCGGAGAAGATGCGTCTGCTGCGCAGCCCGCGGGCGATCGTGAACACGCGGATGTGGGACGCGGCCACCGTTGGGCAGGCCCCGCTGGATCGGCCGGATGAGGTGTATTCCGCCGCGTACGAGACGGTCGATCTGTTCATTTCCGACTACCTCGCCGCCAACGGTCGGCCGGCCCAGATCGCCGCTCCGAGTGGAAGGACCCGCCCCGCGCCGACGCTGCTGGCGACGCAGACCTCGCCGCAGAAGCAGGCCGGCTTCTGAGGCAGGCGGGTGTCGGATGTCCGCCCGGTTCCGAGTGGAGCACGGGTCGGTGAATCCATGCTCGCACCGGCGGGTTGCGCGTGCGGAACATCACAGGGCGATCGTCTCGGGACCGTCGGGGCAGAGAGATTCGAGTCGGGCGGGGTCGACCGGAACGCCCAGGCCGACGAGGTCCAGCGGGGGCAGCCCGCCGGCGTAGCCGAAGCGGAGGGGGCGGCGGACCACGTCGCGACGAAGCAGGAACGAGCCGAAGCAGCCTTCGAGAAACGTCACCCCCGGCGTGATCTCCAGGAAACGCAGCCCCGCCGCGGACAGAAGGCTCGTCTCGCCGACCATGCACCCGAGCTGAATCAGCACGCCGTTCCGGCGGGCAAACGCGGCCAGCCGCAGGGCCGGCAGCAGTCCGCCGCACTTGCTGATGCGGATGTTGAACCCGTCGGCCACGCCGGCCTCATGAAGCCGCCGGGCGTCACCCAGTGTGATGAGCGATTCGTCGTGTATCAGGGGCAACTGGATGACGTGCTTGAGCAGCGGCAGGTCTTCCTCACGCCCGCGGGCCAGCGGCTGCTCCACGCCGGCCAAGGGAAGCTCGCGCCAGTCGCCCAGCTTGTCGATGGCCTCATCCTTCGACCAGGCGCCGTTGGCATCCAGTCGAAGCGACGCCTTGCCCTGCGCAATGGCCGGCCGCAGGTACGCGTACGCGCGCTCCAGCCGCTCCGCGTCGCCCTCGTCGCCGACCTTGAGTTTGAACTGCCGCAATCCGTACCACCAGAGCCGTCGCAGCGTCTTCATCATGCCCGCCGGAGTGCGATTCGCCAGCACGCCGCTGGCGCGGACGGCCGCGCGGCTGCCGGGTGTGCCGAAGCCGCCGAACCCCGCCCAGCCGGCGATGCTGCTCAACGGCCGGCCAAACGCCCGGGAGTAGGCGTCCAGCAGGGCCAGCTCCACCGCGGCCCGAGCGGCCGGTATGGACCGGTCGCGCTCGTCGACAAACGGGAGGCTGTCCGCGCCCTCCAGCGCCTCGGCGAAGGAAGCCGGGTGGAGACCCAACACGTGCTGCATCAGCACACCCCGCAGGGCGGCCTGGACCGATGGAACCGTCTCGCCCGTGACATAGGGGCGGGGCAGCGTCTCGCCGTACCCCGTTACGCCGTTGCCCAGCTCCACCTCGACCACAACAGGGTCGGCCACCGATCGCTCCGATGCGGCATGGGATACGGTCCGCCGCATGGGGATGGCCAGCGGCCAGACGAGCATCCGATGAACGGCGGTTGCACTCACAGGTCGATTCCTGAGACCGGCTCAGCGGTTTCGGTGCGATTGTGCGCGAGGCGCCAGACGGGGGCAAGCCGGGCAGGGGCCGATAACGGCGGCCGGGGCGCCCTTTTGCCCTGCACACACCGGACGCCGGTCGCACGGGGACCGCCCACTCAAACCGTCCGGGTCATCCAACCGATATGGCCGATGGATCGACGATGGACGGCTCGCTCGACTACATTCTGGACGGCGTGCGCCTTCGCGACGAAGGCGAGGAGCCGGACCCGAACTCCCGGGCCGTCGGCCGCCGCTGGATCGGCGTCCTCTTCGAGTGCTGCAACCGATACGTGCGTATCTACAGAAACAGCGCGGGCACGGCCTACGTGGGGCATTGCCCCGTCTGCCTGCGGGTGGTGCGGGTGCGGGTCGGCCCCGGCGGGATCCACGCTCGATTCTTCTCGGCGAGTTGACGTCGGCTCGAACCCGAGTGCGGGCGGGGTCTGCAACGCTACGGTGACTCCGCCGGCGCGGGGGCCGTCGCGGGCTGGGTGGCTGGGGGGGCCTCTCGCCACGGTCGTCCGGCGCGGTACGCCTCCAGATCCCCGCTCAAGAGAACCGCGAGCGGCGTGAGTCCCCGTTCCAGGGCCATCCGCTGCGCTTTCTCGGCGGTCGCGATCGCCGACTCGATGCGACCGGACTCGGCCAGCGCGGCTGCCAACGTCCGCAGGGAAAACGGATCCTGGTACCTTTCCGCTTCGCACACGCGTTCCGCCAGCTCCAGCGCCTGAACTGCGTTTCGAACGGTATCGTCCGGGCACGTGGCCCGCAGCCACGCGAGAGAGGCGGCCAGGCTCATCGCGTCCGGCGCACGACGAAGGCCGTCGGCCAGCACCGCGGCGGCCTCAGGGTACAGGCCCATGTGAAGAAGGATGCCCACGAACTGGTGTCGCACGTCCACATTGGCCGGATCCAGTTCCAGCGAACGTCCGTAGGCCGCCACCGCCTTCTCGAACTCACCGAACCCGGCCACCACAAAGCCGAGATTGGACCAGGCGAACGAGTATGCCGGATTTGCCAGGACGGCCTGTTCAAAATGCCGCTGCGCCTCGCGCATGTCGCCTTGATCCATCCGCACGATGGCCAGGCCGTTGTGGGCCTTCGCGTCGTTCGGTTCGATCTCCAGGGCCCGGCGGTAGTGCCGCTCCGCCTCCTCCAGTTGCCCGGTCTTCAGCAGACCGTCCGCAAGGTTCACGTGCGCGATCAGGCTGTTCGGGCTGATGGCCACACCCTGCCGCCACAGCGTGACCGAACTCTGCCAGACGCCCGCTTGGGCGTATGTCAGGATGGACAGGCTGACGATCACCACGCCCGCCGCAACGCCCACCGCCCGCGCAACGGGCGAAGCGATCTGCTCGCGGGCCCGCCGTTGGGCCACCCACAACACCGCGGCCCCCGCCAGGAGGGCAAACCCGGTGCATGACAGGTAGCTATACCGATCCGCCACGAACTGCGGCCCCGCCTGCGTGAAGCCCAGCACGGGCGACAGAAGCACCCCGTACACGATCCAGATCGCCAGCCCCGCCGGCCATCGCTTCCGCAGCAGGATCAGCCCGACCGTCACCAGCACGAGTGCGACGAGCCGGATCGCGAACCCGGCACCCAGCGCAACCGGCCCCTGCGGCGTTTCGATCATGGGCGCCAGGTCGACCGGGTGAATCGTCTTGACCGCGTAGAAAGTCAGGCCGTAGAGGGCCTGGTGGAAGCGGGCGACCAGGCCGTAGTCCGCCAGCGAGCGGAAGGCCCCGGCGTCGTCCATCGCGACGTACGCGATACCGGCGAAGAGCAGGGCAAACAGCAGGAACGCCAGCTTCTCCGCCCATACGCGACGGGCGGCCGGCCCGAACCAGCCCACGGCCCCGCCGATCCGCCGCAGCGGGTACGCATCCAGAATAAGCAGAACCAGCGGCATACCCAGGACCGCCGCCTTGGACAGCATGGAAACCACGTACAGCAGGACGGCCGCGACGATCCAACCCCCGGACCCGGCGGGCCGGTCCGCGTACCGAAGGTACGCCCAGACCGAAAGGAAGAAGAACAGGCCGCTGAGCACGTCTCCTCGCGCGGTGATCCAGGCCACGGGTTCCGCTCGCAGGGGGTGGATCGCAAACACCGCCGCCGCCACCGCCGCCGCCAAGGTGTCGTACGGAGCCAGGGTCACGGTCCCGGAGGCGCGCAGCAGGCGTCGAGCGACGAAGAAGAAGGCCGCGGTTGCGCCCATGTGCAGAAGCAGGCTGGTCAGGTGAAACCGCTCCGGCCGGCCGATGCCCCAGAGGCAGTAGTCCAGTCCGTAGGTCAGCCACGTGAGGGGCTGGTAGTGCCCGGCATGAAACGTCGTGAACATCCAGTGGAGTTGCTCAACGCCCAGACCCCGGAAGGCTGCGTTCTGCAGCAGGTTGCGGTCGTCATGCAGGTTGACGAAGCCGGCCGACAGCACGGGCAGAAAGGCCAGAAAGGTCAGCGCAAGCAGGGTGGCCAGGCAGGCGGACCCCACCCAGGCCAGCAGGTCCGACGGCTCGTGCTCTACGCCTTCTGCGGTTGCCTCTGTCCGTCCGTCGGCGGCCTCCACCGGTTCCCTGTTCTCGCTCACGGCGCCTCCGTCGCAATCGGTTCCGTCCAGCGTGCCCACTGCGCTTTCCAGGCGTCCAGCCCGCTGCACCACACCACGCGTACCGGAACCGCATACGCCTGGGGCGGCAGCTCGCCCTTGCGGGCCACAACGATACACCACTGGATGGCCTTGTACCCGATCTCCCCATATTCGGCGCCGACCAGGGCGTGGCACCAGCGATTGGCCAGCAGAGGCCATCGCGCGGGCAGGGGTCCGACCCCGAAGACCTTGCACGAGTCGGGCGCCAGCGGGGCCGACCACAGGCTCGGGTCTTCAAAAAGGCGGTCGCTGACCAGGGCCAGCGCGGTCAGCCGTGGATATCGAGAGCCGAATCCCTGCGTCGCGGCCCAGGCCTGCGCCGGCGTGCCCTCATCGGGCAGCTCCCGAAGAACATGCACACCCGCGTGCTCGCGGATTCGATCTCGAAATACGCGCATCCGGGCTTCCGCCTCGCCGTCCGGTCCATCGCCCGCCAAAACGGCAATGGTTCCGGCGCGGTCGATGGACTCCACCAAAGCGTCCGCCAGGGCCCGTCCGATCCGGGCCTCGTCCGGCCCGCAATGATGAAAAGTTTCCAAAGACGGCACCGGCCGCATCATCGTCACCACGAACACGCCCGCCGAACGCAGGTCTTCCAGGGCCGGCCGCAGCGGCTCCGGCTCTGCCACCTGCACGCAGACGGCCAGGAAGTCGCGATTCCGCAAGCTCCGCAACAGCTCGCTCTGCGCCTCTGCCGAGGGGACGGATGGGGCAAACGTCTCGATTGTCACCGACCCGAAGTCCCGCTGCGCCCGCAGGGCGCCGTTTCGCAGCACGGGCCAGAGCGGATCGCCCTCGGCCACGCCCACGACGGCCACCCGAACTCGTCCGCGCGGACGCGCCGACTCCGTCCCGCCCGGCCGGTCGCAGGATGCCGGCAAGGCGACAAGCAGCGCCGCCCACACGAGCCCCAGCGCCCGTCCAACGCCAACCCGGGCTACCCGAGCACAGCCGCTTGGTCCAAGGTAAGCATATCGATTGGCCCGGATTGGGATCATCGTCCCCACGTCCCCCGCGCCGGCGCAACCCACCGCGCGGATCACGCCGTGTTGGAATGCGAACGCACCGCGCCGGTGCCTGCGCGGGCTGCCAGACTACTGTAACGCGGCCAGAACCTGCTCGTACCGCTCGCGGAACTGGCGAGTCCAGTCGGCCACCAGGGCGTCGGCCTCGGGCCCGCCGGCCGCGGCCTTCGCGCCGAGCGTGTACGCTTCATCCTCGCTGAACGGAGGCCGGGTCAGCGCCGCCACGGTTTCCGGGGGCAGGCCGGCGTCGATGAGGCGTTTCCAGCACTTTTGGAGGAGAATGCCGTTCTCCCCCGCGGCGGCCCACAGCAGGGGCGCCACGATGTCCCACTGCTTCACGGCCCGCTCCAGGTCCAGTTCGAGATCGCTCTTCATGGCCAACGGATTCTCTGCGACTGCCATTTCGCCCGCATGCTTCTCGTACACCGCGGGCAGCACCGGATAGCGGTACAACGTGTCGCGATACCCGCGGCGCGCCTCCGCCCGAACGCCCCAGAGAACCTGCCCGGACTCGCTCAGGCAGAACCGAACGAACCGTTCGGCCACTTCCCGATTCTCGGCGCCTTTCAGCACCGTGATGACGTCCGGCGTCACGGCGCTCGCCGCCGGCGGGTTCGCGTACGACAGCCGCCCGGCGGACTGCTCGATTTCCTGCATGGCCGTGAAGCTCGCGGACAGACCGGCGAGGGCCACCCCGTCGCGCACGGCCGTGATCACGTCGCCGCTGTTCTGGAGCAGCGCCCGGGAATTGGCGGCCATGCGGAGGATGATGGACCACCCCTCTTCCCACCCGTATTTCTGCAGAATCAGCGTCAGGCACTGCCGATTGCTCCCGCTGTGGCCGGGATCGGCCAGCGTCACCCATCCGTAGTACTCGGGCAGCGCGAGATCCGCCCAGGTGGTCGGCGCCGGAACGGCTCGCTGCTCGCACGCGCGCCGGTTGAACAGGATGCCGAATCCGGAGAAGGCGGTGGCGTGCCAGTGCCCGTTCGCCTCGCGGGTGGGCAGGCCCAGGATGGTTTCCGGGATGTCCGCGAGGGCGTCCTTGAGATCGAGCGGCTCGGCCTGCCCGCGCTGCACGAGAAAATCGTGCTCCATGATGCCGCCGCCGAACAACAGGTCTGGCCGGACCCGGACACTCGATTCACCGGCTGACTCACTCAGGCGATTCACGTAGTCCAGACAGTCCACGGTGCCCATGGGAATCCACTGGATGTCCATGAACTGGCCGTGGTTCTTCTGGTGCCACGCGGAGAACTCCGCGCCAAACACCTCCCGGATCAACTCGCTGTGGGGCGTGAGAATCACGAGCCGGGCGGGTGGGGCCGACATCCCCGGCGCCGATCGAGGCGCCTCCGGCGTGCATCCACGCCATCCGGTCAGGACCATCGTCCCGATCGCTCCCAGCAGGAACCATCCGAAAATGCGGCCGGTTGTCTTATGCGGGATCATGAAGGCCATCCTCCAATAGAACTGCGGCAGACTGGCCGGGCGACCGCCAACTCGCCCGTCGGGCTTACGAGGATACCACAATGTCCCGGGGGTGGAAAACAGCGGTCCGGGCCGAATGCCCGCGTTCCAGGAAGCAAAATGGGCCGTGAGGGAACCTGCCCTCACGGCCCGTGTTGTGTGTGCCTGCCTGCCACCGGAACGGTGCGAGCAGGTTTTCGGGCCACCGTCCCGCGCGACCGCGGGGGCATGTGGCCGATGATGCTTAGCGCCGGCGAATCAGGCCGATCGCGCCGAGACCGAGCAGCGCCAGCGTGGCGGGCTCGGGAATGTCTATCGAGTACCCCGGCGTTGTCACCGTGTAAACGCCGTCGATTGAATCCACTTCAATGGTCAGATCGTCGATGAAATAATCGGTCCGATGCTCTTCAGACGTAGTCGGAGCGCTGTAGAGCCGCGCCTGGATGACCAGGCCGTCGCGGGCGCCGAGGTTGCTGTTGAAGGTCCAGGAATGGGTCAACTCCTCCCAGCCGATGCCCGACGTGTACGTGGCGCTGCCGCCGGCCGAGCCCACATTGGTCAAGCTGTCTCCCGATGTGTAGTGTCCCCAGATGCGCAGCGACGGGCTGACATCGGCTGTAATGTCGTACCCGAAGAAGCCGGCGTTAATCGTGTCGCCATCTTCCAGGCCGGTCACCCAGCCGATCCACGCTTCGGGCGTGCCCGAATGCGGCTCTTCGGCGACGTGCAGGTAGTAATCGCCGGAGTTCGCGCCCGGGCAGGTGAATGGACCGGCGCTACCTCCGAGGCCGTCCTGCGGTCCGGTCACGTTGGTCGGATCGACCAAATTACCGCTGGAGCCGAGAATGGTGCCGGTCCCATCCTCCCATCCGTACGTAAAGACAGTGCCCGCCGTTGCCGGCATCGCCAACGCCGCGACTGTTCCCGCCACGATCAACAATCCCAAGAGCTTCTTCATGACCAATTCTCCTTCTGTTCTCTCGTTCGCCGGTTCTTCCCAACCTCTCGCAGAATCACTACTCCGAACGCGGAGCCTGTCACCTTTTGCGGTTTCACCCGGCCGGCGATACGCCACACGCTTGCTGCGGTGCACAAGGGAAGGATGAAGCGTCCACTCCTTCCCACCATCACCGCGCGATCTGGCGGAAGAGACCCCGTTGTTCCCCACACCGGGGGCGCTTTATGCTCCGCCGTCGCGACGCACACCGCCGCCGAAATTCTTGCTCCGCGATATGCCTGGACTCGCGATTTCTCCCCGTCGCCGCGCCCCCCTGCCTCTTCCTGGGGCCTATAACGCAAAAGAGGGAGGTCGCGGAATGCACACGCACTCCACGTCTCCCTCTGCTCCACACACTGATACTAACCCCGAAGGGCGACACCTGTCAAGGAGAACGCGTTGTGCGTTCCCTCGGCGAGACGGGCGTAAGCGCCTCTGCCCCGCATCGTTGTGAAGCCCGTGCCGGTGCGGGGCATACGTACGGGAGGCGGAAAGCGTCCGAATACCGTTCGGCAGGCGGCTCAGAGGGTCAATCATCTGCCGGTGGGCACCCCATATCCGGACGTGGTTGCCGGACCGGCGGGGCTCGTTTCGTCGGCGGGAAAACCGGTCCTCGGCGTCGCGAGATTCTCCGGCCGGCGATCCGGTGGAGGTTTTGGCGGCCCGTGCGAGGGTCGGCGCCCGCGCGGCCGGGGTTCCTTCGGCGGATGACGCCGCTTCGCACGTCAGCCGTCCCTGAATCGTGTCAACACGGCATCCTCCTTCAGCATCGTGTGAGGGGGATGTCTTATATGGTCCGTGACCCCGAACACCCGCCGGCCAAACGAGTTGCGCCAGTGTACCATCCGTGACATCCTCGCTGGCCACAATTGCCGGCCCTTGTGAAATACGGGGCGTGGTCGCTGTTCGCGGGGCGAGGCGGCGCCGGGCCTGGTGTCAAGCGACCCTGAAGAACGCAGCGCAGGGGCCCGGATGGGCCCCCGGGACCGGGCCGCCAGGCCCCATTCTTAGCGCCACCTTACGCCGGATTCGGCGATTGAATTGTTGCAAACCCGGGGACCTTCGACTAGTCTACGCATAGCAGTCGGCGGAGGGGTATCCGCAGTCGGACCGTTGCGTTATTGCAGCGGAGGACGCAGGTTAGCTCAGAGGGCTTTCGTCGAGCGAAAGGAAACCTAGTAGCGGCCCCAACCGGCCCAGTCGAGCATGTCGCATGGCCTTGTTCGGAGAGCAGCTAAGCCCGCGGGTGCAAACGGGTCTCATCGTTGCAGCGTTGGTCGTCGCCGGCGTCCTGGCCTGGTGGTTGTGGCCGAGCGGGTCGCCCATCGGTGACACGGTAAGCTTCGTCTGCGTGGCGACGGGAAAGACGTACCAGATCGACCGGAAGAACATCGTGTCCATGCCGGTCGAGAATCCGAGCACCAGGCAGCCGACCCTGGTGCCCTGTGTGCGCCGGGATGGCAAGCTCTTCGTGGATCCGCACTATCGGGACGTGCTGACGGGGCTGGCGGAGGTGAATCAGTATGTCGACAAGAGCACGCTGGAAGTCAAGTCCGCGCCGTGAGCTTCGACCGGAGCATACCGCAGCGCGGCCCGTACGGCACTCCGCGTTCACCCTGATTGAATTGCTGGTGGTGGTGTCGATCATCGCGCTGCTGGTGTCCATTCTGTTGCCGAGCCTGCAGCGGGCCCGCGATCAGGCGAAGGCCGTGGTGTGCAGTGCACAGATGCGCGGCCTCACGCAGGGACTCAGCAACTACACGACCGACGGCAACGACTGGCTTCCTGGAATGAACACCACGGGCGTTCGCGTACGGCGACTCGGGAATAACCCGACCGCCGAGGCGCTGCGACGGCCGGACGTGCCCGTGCAGCCGCACGATTGGGCCACGCCCCTGCTGGCCCAGGATTTCAAGCTGCCGGCCAACCGCGCGGAACGGATGCGTCTGATTCAGGAACGATTTCGCTGCCCGGCCCAGACCGGCATTCGATCCGTGCTCTATCCGTTCACGGCGGGCACGCCGGCCGATCGGGCAGATTTCGAGCGTCTCGCCCCCTGGACCGCCCTGAGCGTACTGATGCCCGTCCAGTTCCAGTACTGGGGATGGCTCTACGAATCCGAGATGGTTGGGTCGGTGGACGTGATGATCTCGCCGAAGGTGTGGGAAGCGCCTTCCGAGAAGTACGTTTCGATGATTTCTCGTGTCGGCAACCCGTCGGAGAAGGTGTTTCTCGCAGACGGCACGCGGTACCTCGCCGCCAGCGGTCTGCTCGACCACGACATCAGCCCCAACGCGCAACTGTTCGGATCGTTCACCTCGTCCGGAGCGTGGTGGAGCGGCTCCACCGCGTATGGAGTGCGAGGCGGCAGCCAGAACTGGGACGGCACGACGGTCAATCGAGGGTCACCGGCCAACGGCAGGAACCTGACTCTGTCCTATCGGCATCGTGGCGGTCGGGGCAAGACCGGAATGGACTGCCTCAGCAACCGCGGCGCGATCAACGTGGTGTACTTCGACGGGCATACGGAAACCCTCGCGGATCGCGCCTCCCGGAACATCCGGTTGTGGTATCCGCGCGGGGCGAGGGTGAACACCGCCAACGAAGGCATGACCAACGTGCCGTTTGGGACCGTGGTGCCGTAAGAAGCCGTTGGGGAGGACGACGGCAGCACACGGAGCGGCGCGCAGAGATTCGGATACGCATGTGCGGGATCGGGCGTGGCGGGGAAGAGAAGCCACCTCCTGCACCAGGCAATGGAAGAACGTGATTCGGGCACGGTCCGGGCGCCCCGCGTGGTCGGGTCGCCGTGTTTGCGGACCGCGTGCTTGGCGGCGGAAGTGAAGGGTAGTTCCTGAGTGTATACACAGTGAAGGAGGTTCGGATCATGAGAAGCACACCGTGGACACGATGCAGCCTGGCCGTTCTGGCGGCGCTCCTGCTGGGCGGACCGGCATCGGCCGACCTGATCATCAACGAGCTGGAATACGACCAGCCCAGCTATGACTACAGGGAGTTCCTGGAGCTGTACAACCCCGGGACCACGGCCGTGTCCCTGGACGGCTGGACGATCGAGTTCTTCAACGGCAACGCGGCCGTTCCCGGCACGCTGTACAGCACGGTAGAACTGCCGGCAACGGATTCCGTCCCGCCCCAGGGCTACTACGTGATCGGATCGCCCCTGGTGAAGAACGTCGATCACGTGGCCTGGACGCTGAACGGTATCCAGAACGGCGGGACCCTGGGTGACGGCATCGCCCTCCTGAACAACGGAGTGGTCGTGGAGGCGTTCTCGTACGACGCCAGCGCCGACACCAACGGGTTTACCGCCATAGGCGGCGAGGCGGACGGGACATACCTCTTCCTGATCGACGTCGTCGACACGGATACGAACTCCCTGCAGCGGATCCCCGATGGCGGCGTCTGGACGAAGACCCTGAATAACACGCCCGGCGCGTCCAACTTCTCCGGACCGGCGGCCGTCGGCGCCTGCTGCCTGCAGAACAGCACGTGCGTGCCGGACGTCACGGAAATGGACTGCCTCTATGAGCTTCGCGGCACCTGGCGTGGCGATGGAATTCCCTGCATGGACATCGTCGCCTTTGTCGGCTGCCTGGCCGGCCCCGTTGCGCCGGTCTCCAGCGGCTGTGAGATCTGGGACCTGAACGGCAGCGGGCACGTGGACCTCGCCGATTTCGCCCTCTTCCAGCAGTACACCTGCACCGACACGTCGCCAGTGGGAGCGTGCTGCATCTGGCCGGACGAGGACTGCCTCTTCACCAGTCAGGCAGACTGCAATTCCAACGGAGGCGTGTTTGCCGGTACGGATAGCTCGTGCCAGCCGAACCCGTGTGTCTGCGTCAGCATCGCCGACGCCCCGGTGATGACGTATCCGGATACGCAGCTCGCCTGCATCACCGGCGCCGTCATCAACAACGACTACGACCTGATCCATTCGGTGAACTCGAAGAACTTCCACATCCAGGATCCGACGGGCATCGCCGGGCTGACCGTGTTCGGGAGCAATGCCAACATCGACGCGCTGCTGGCGGTGGCCCAGGCCGGCGACCAGATCCGGATCACGGGCTTCCTGAACGCGTACTTCAATACGCAGCAGATGCTGTCGCCGTTCACCATTGAATGGCTGGGTTCGCCCGGCGTGCCGACCCCGTTCCCGGTGTCGATCGCCGATCTGGAAAACCCGTTCCCGACGAACGGGCACTACGTGAACACGCTCATCGTGCTCGAGAACGTGACGTTTGACAACGCCGGGGGGACGTTCGCCTACGGCAACCTCACCGTCCGGGATGCCAATGACCCGACGAAGACGCTGACCTGCCGCATCGCCAACGGTGAGGTCGGCGCCCTTCCCATCGTGGGAACCACCATCCCGAGCGGACCGGTGGACGTCGTGGGCGTCTGCGCGATCTACAACGACCTGTTCCAGGTCATGCCGCGCGTGCCGGGTGACATTACGCCTCACTAGAGGACGCGAGGCGCGTCGCTCGACAATCTGATGGAAACGTGTGTGCCCGCCCGCAGCGAAACCTGCGGGCGGGCTTTTCTTCGTCAGGAAGGAAGGACCTCGGCCACGACCACCGTCACGTCGTCACGCGGGTTGAGCGAGCCCGTCTGGTCGTCCAGCCGGCGGTTCAGATGGTCCACGATGTCGGCGGCGGGCATTGCACACAGCTCCCGGAACGCTTCCCGGTAGAACGTGAATTCGTCCGCGCGGTTGTCCTGCGGGTGAAAGGCCAGCTCCAGCCCATCGCTGTAGAGAATCAGCTTCTCGCCGGGCTGCAGCCGGACACGCTCTGACGGGAATGTCTCGTCGGGAAACAGCCCGAGCAGCCCCCCCGCCGTCTTGATCTCCCGCAGCGAGCCGTCCGTCCCCACCAGGTACGGATACGGATGCCCGCCGCGGCAGCATTCCAGCTCCAGCGTGCGCGTGTTGAACAGGCAGTAGCACGCGGTCACGAACTGGCAATTCGGCAGTTGCTGGGCGGCCAGTGCGTCGTTCAGCCCCTGCATGGTTTCCGAGGCGCTCAGCAGCTCGTAGCGGTCGCCGATGATCCGCTTCGAGACGATGGCCTTCTTGATGAACATGGTCAGCAGACTGGCCGCCACCCCGTGCCCCACCGCGTCGGCCACGTAGAACGCCACGTGCTCCTCGTCCACCCGGTACACGTCGTAGATGTCCCCGGACACCCACGACGCGGGCCGGAACAGCAGGGAGAAGCGCAGCGGGCCGATCGGCTCGTCGGCGGCGGGCAGAAAGTCCCTCTGCAGCCGGCCGGCCAGCCGAAGCTCCTGGTCCCATTCCGTGAAACTCTGGTTCAGCCGCTCGGACAGGCGACGCATGTTCCGCAGTTCGCGATCCATGCCGCGCACCATCGCGTGATAGCGATGGATGGCCGCCAGGCGGCCGCGGATTTCCTCCTTCGTCACGCCCGCGTCCAATGCGTCGACGAACGAGTTCTCGTCCGTCTCGCCGAGCCAGGGCCGCGGCGTCAGCACCAGCGCCGCGCACTCCCGATGCTGGACGCCATCGAGCAGCCGGCGAAAGGCCGCCTGCGCCGGATCGTTCGGCCCCGCGGGCGGTTCCGCCGCGACCACCACGTCCGGCGGACGGCCCGCCCCGACGACGTCCGCGGCGGCATAGTCCGTGGCCCGCTCGACCGTCCAGCCGGACCGGGACAGAAACGGCCCCAGGTCCGACGGCAGGCGGTTCAGTGGATCAACGAGCAGAATGTTCATGCCGGAATCGACCTGCCAGTCCGATAAGCCAACCGCGCCGGGAGTCCGCCCGGGCGCGTGCTACCGGCAGAGTCGACCGCTTACCGGCGGGTCTTTAAGAGCGATTTGGGGATTTCCACCCGGTCGCCTTCGCGAATGCCCAGGCGGGAGAAGACGTTCGCGTTCACTTCGAGGGCGTAGCGATAGGAAGCCTTGGGATAATAGTTTCGCTCATCCAACGGGGCCATGGTGTGGATGGTGACGATCCGTCCGTCCGCCCGGACGAAGGCGATATCCAGCGGGATGATCGTGTTGCGCATCCAGAACCCGTGCCGCGTGGACATGTCGTTCGGGAAGATGAACCACATCCCGCGCTCGGTGCCGTCCGGCAGAGGGGCCATTTCTTCCGCCGTCACGTACATCAGGCCGCGCTGACGCTCTTCGTGGGAGTCGGCCACCCAGACCTGGAACTTCTGCCCGCCGACGACCAGCGTGTTCGCCTCTTCGACCATCACGTTGAGATTGTTACCCTGTTTCGGATCATCCGCGGCGCAGCGCGCCCCCAGCAGGCACGGCGCGGCCAGCAGCAACATGCCCCATTGGCGCGCCCGTCGCCCACTCATGCCTGCGGATCGGTCAGTCATCATCATCCCCGATGGCGTCTTCCACCTTGCGGCCGGCCTGCCGTCGCAACTGCTGCGCCCCCATCCGGATGGTATATCGTGCATCGACCAGGGCCAGGATACACATCCAGATAATCAGCACCACCACCACGCACCAAAACGCGATGTAGACCCGGGGCGCCTGTTCGGCCTTCAGGAAGTTCGTACCGGCGAAAAACGCGACGGCCACCAGCGCCACCAGGGCCGCCCCCAGCCGCCGCCAGGGCCGGTCGCCGCGAAGCAACTCGTTGCGGGAAACGGACTTGGGGCTTGGGGCCTGCCGCCACAGCCACACCGCGCAGACCAGCCCCGCCCCGGAAATGGCACCGCTGAAGATGAGAAGGCGCGTGCTCTCCATGTCGCAACATCCGGGCCCCGTGACCGGTGCCCACCCGCATTGTATGCCCGGCCGGCCGTCGCGGACAGGCCGCCGGCCCGCAGCCGCGCGGGCCTGCCCTTCACACTGTGGGACCGGCCTTCTCGCTGTGGGACCGGATTTCCCTTATGTGGGACCGGCTTTCCAGCCGGTCTCATCCTTCCTGTGGGACCGGCTTTCCAGCCGGTCTCATCCCTCCTGTGGGACCGGCTTTCCAGCCGGTCTAGACGTTGGCGTACCGCACTGCCCGCAGGGCGGCCACCACCCGACGGAACCAGAAGACGGCCGCCAAGAGAACCAGAGCCGTGCCCGCGATAGCCACGATCAGCCACGCGGAGACGGGATGGTCCAGCAGGGCAAACACGACCGTCCCGCGGAGCCTCCGCTCGTTCAGAACGGGCGCCAGGGTGCAGACCAGAAGCACGATGAGCAGCGGCCACAGCAGCGGCGTGGCCATGCAGCACGCACTGGCCGACACACGGTAATCCACGATGCCGTATCGCTTCTGCGCCCACAGGCACAGCGGGAACACCGAGAGCATTTGGAGCAGCAGCGTGGCGAGCACTCCGCCAAGGGCCAGGAGCCCGGCGATCCGCATCGCCTCAGATTGCGAGTAGTCGGGTGAGCCGATGCCGGATGCAAACACCCGAATCGCAGCGAGACTGACCAGGATCATGAGGGCGACGGTCATCCACCAGAAGTGCCGGGCGCTCTCGATCCCGGAATGCACGGGCAGGCGTTCAAAGAAGCCCGGTCGGCGGAGAATTTGCCATTGCAGCCGGAGCAGCCAGATCAGCCCGGAGGGGCGCCAGCGGCGTTCGACCCAGGGCGTGGCCTGGCGTCGCCCGCCGGGCAGGGACTCGCGCACCGCCAGACCGCACTCGGGACAGCGGGTCTCGAGCGGAAGGTGGACGATCGCGTAGCCACAGTCGTCGCAGAGCGGCTCGCGCGGGGCGAAGGCCGGTCCGTCCGGCGGACCGACGTAGCGATGCGCCCCGACAAACCACATTCGCAGCAGCAGGATCACGGGGACCACAAACATGATGATCCCGCCGACAATGATGACCGCATCCGGCCAGCGCTCCCATCGACTCCAGCCGACGTCGACATACCGCAGAACGGCCACCACCACCGCTACGGGGACAAGAATCGTCAGGCTCCAATGCACGTTGCGGACGCTTCGCTTCCAGACAGACCACGCCCGGTCTCCCCCCGCCGCCCACGGCATCAGAGCCGTCGCCAGGACGAGCAGGGCCAACACGACGGCCAGCGGAGTCACCGTCGCTCCAACAAACGGAAGCCAGGTCCACGAAGTCCCGGTCGACAGCGCAGCGGATATCAGGATCCAGCGGGCCATGTCCTGACGAACCCATGCGTGGCCGCCGTCACTTTCACCCAGGGGGAAAAACCGTAACTCACGCACCAGTTGCGGACCCCCCATCACACCGGCCAGGAGCAGAATGCCCACGACCGCCGCCAGCACGGCCCGCCCCGTCGATCCCGCGGCCAGGAACGGCCCGTATCGCCTCGGCGTCAGCCAGTGCAGCAGCAGGGCCGCAAGGAAGTTGACCCGACGTGCCGACTCCGGCGGCGCGGCGGTCGGAGGGAGGCGCGCTGCCACGACCGCCGAATCGGATGCCACCATTGTCGTCGGGCTGACGTCACTCATGGGGGGTCACCACTCGCAGAATCTCGGCGAACACGATGTCGGGCGTCAGCCTGCCATCGCTGCTCAGGGTGTCGAAGCGGCCGCCGTCATCGACGCCGTCCCAGCCGACGCTGTAGAGGATGAACCCTCCGTCACGCCGCTCGTAACGGAGGATGCCGCGGTCGCCGTAGTCAATAGGGAGTCGAGGCAGAAACCGGGGAACAAGCTCGCGGAGCGTCTCGGGAAACTCTCCGTTGGCCAGCCGGAACTCCCGCAGGGCCAGCAGGGTCGTCGCGCCCTCCATGTCGTTGCGCGACGAGTAGTATCCCTGAACGGCGATTTCCATTGGATAGGCATAGAACCTGGGGAACCCCTGCAGCGGCCCCACGAATCGACAGTCGACACCGCCCGGCGGATTGGCGATTTGTGGCAGTGTGGCAGGGCCCTCCGGGTACCAGAACTGCTCTTCCACGACGCGCTTCGCCTCGGCCAGGTTGTGAAACACGGGAGCCAGAAGATTCCACGTCCGGCGCGGCGCGACTCCGCCGCCCCCGAGCCGACCCGGTGCCCCTCCCATCCAAGTCCGGGCAAATTGAGCCGCTTCAGAAACGTCAAGCCAGTCGCCGCCCTCGCGCACGTACAGATGCTCCAACGCGTTGATCAGAGTCAATCGCTCTCCCTCGCACAGGTCCTGCGGACGCAGTTCCGGTCCCATCACCCGGTCAAGCTCACTCGCAAATGCGGCGATCGGGATACTTGGGCACCGACACGGCCCGTGTCGCCCGTGGGAGAAGAGCGTTCCAAGAATGGAGTAGGGCCGCGGAGAGAAAGCCTCATCGGCCCACCGCCTCAGGTCGTCGGCCAGAACCCTGTGGATGACGTTTTCCGCATACCGGCTCATGTACCGCCTCGATCGTCCGCAGTTTTGTGCGAGGCGAGCAACGGTCAACCAGTCTTCGACGGCGGAGTCCGCGTCGTCTTTGTAGGCAAGAGACCACACGGCGTGGTCCAGCAGCATTCGCACACCAGGAACCAGGCTCACCGTCAGCTTGTCCCAGTTGTACATGGAATCGACTTGTTCGATGTCCGGCGAACGCCATCCGCAGCGGGCAAGATCGATCCATTGCTGCCGCAGTTGGAAGAAGGCATCCGAATCGAAAGCGGGAAACCTCTTCCAGGCGGATGCTCCTCGCAGCGTCTCCCAGTCCGAAGTGTTCGGATATGCAATGCCCATCCCCTGTGCTCGCGACACGAACTGCTCGATGTTCCGCATCGCCGTCTCAAACGAGTGCGCCCCCGGCGGAGGCGGGTCGAGGCGTTCGATCTGCTCGGTCCAGTATTCCGGACGCGGGGTCGGGCGAAGCGTGAGGCGGAGGTACACCCAGCGGGTGAGCCAGACGCCGAACAACAGCAGCGCCAGCAGCACGATGCGCCGTCGGCGACGCCGGCGAGCCGGGGAGCGAGGAGACGACGATTCGGCCGCGTCCGTCATGGATTGACACCCCAGGGCAGAACCGGTCCGCACGGCGGACCCTACAACGTCGCTGGCCGGGCATTTTCCACACGGCGGACCCTACAACCGGGTGGGGTGCCCGTGTCCGCTGAAGGCGGATCGGGCATGGACAGTCACGGCTCCAGGTGCGCCGTCACCTCTGCCGCGGGCTTCCCGTCGGGCGTCTCGACGTGCATGCCCAGTTTCCAGCCGGAACCCCACTGGTTCACTTTGACCAGCAGCGTGTTCATACCCTTCTTTAGCTTCACGGGCACGGAATCTTGCTTGGGATTGTACGGGCGAGCGACGTGATGGCGGTGGACCTCCTGCCCGTTCAGCCAGACGGCCACCCCGTCGTCCGAGCCGACGGCCAGCGTAACCTCCATGTCCCGCGGGGAGTTAAGGTGCGTACACGCATACGCCACCGCGTGATCGACCTTGCCGAGCCGCTCCACGAAATCGACCGTGAATTCCTCCGTCACGTCGGCACCGGCTGCAATCACCCGCTCCACCTTCTTCCAGGCCACGGACTTGCCGTCCTTGCCTTCGTAGGTGGCCGACAGGTCAACCGACTGCTCCGGCGGGAACACGATGTCCAGGGAGGGCGCGTGAAAATCACCCGGGAACGGTCCGACGATCCACCACCGGCCGATCCCCGGCAGCAATACCGTCTCCACCGGCACTTTGACGTCCACGTCCGCCACCTTCACTTCCACGTTGACCGTCAGCAGTCCCGTCTGGGGCCAACCCTCCGCGTTCACTCGGGTCTGTCGGGCCACATTCACGCCCGGTGCAAAGCCACCGAGGTCCCACTCCTGTGTGCCGGCAAGGGACCAGCCCGGCCCGGCATCCAGCAACAGTCGCACGTCGGCATCCGCTACGTCTCCTACCAGAGGTGAGAGGCCGACATCCACCGCGAGGTTCACCTGGTCTCCACCGGCCGCGGCAGCCCGCACGTCCACCGTCAGGCCCAGGAGCCGACCGGCCAACCGTGTAGCCGTCGCCGGCTCAAGGTTCTCCGTCCCCAAACACCGAAGCGTCTCATCCCACACGGACCGGACTTCGGCTGCGATGCGATCGGCATCGGTGAGCCCGGCCGCGATCTCACGCCGGATGCGCTCGGGTGACGACGCCAGCTTCTCCGCGGCCGGTCCCATCGCGTGACGGATGGCCTGCAGCGCGTCCAGCGTGCCCCGAAGCCCCGCCCGCAACGCCGGACCGGACTCGCCCGTGGCCGGGTCCCATTCCACGATCACCGCCGCCTTCTCCGTCACGGCTCGGGCAGGTAGACGAGCGATCACACTGAACGTCTCCACGTCATACCACCAGCCGGGTTGATCGGCCGCGGTGGCCGGCTGCAGAGGTTCGCCGTTCAACGTAACGGCCTTCGCCGGCCACACGTCCCGCAGGCGAATCTCGTATTGCCGCTGCTTCAACATCCCGGGAAACTCGCCTTCCACGGGGCCGATGAGGATCTGCCTGAGGTTCTCCGTCTTCTCGTGTTCCACCGGCGTCCAGGCGCACTCCCCCTGCTGGTAACCCACCGTCAGGCCGTCGTCTTCGTACACGCGAGTCCGGCCGGCCTTGCCGGGCCAGACGTGCAGGATGAGCGGATCGACCGCGCGGGCCTGCGCGCGGGGCATGTCCGGTTGCGCCGGAATGACGCCGCCGCTACGGACAAAGATGGGAATCTGATCCAGCGGGGTTGCCAGCACCAGGCCGGCCGGACCTTCGTGGGTTGCACCGGTACACCAGTGCGTCCACTCCCCCGGCGGCAGCCAGACCCGCATGGACGTGCAGCCGTTGACCGGATTCGCCGGCGCCAGGGCCGGGGCCACGAACATCTGGTCGCCAAACAGATACGTGTCGCCGGCCCGGTAGGCCTGGTCCATGTCCGGCCATTCATAATAGAGCGGCCGGCACAGTGGCATGGCCGTGTCGTAGCACTGGCGTGCGGACGAGTAGATGTACGGAATCAGGGAGTACCGCAGCTTGAATGCGTCCCTCATGATGCGGAAGTTCTCTTGCGGGAACTCCCAGATGCGGCGTTCGGCCTGCGGGTTCTTGGTGGTGTGGGTGCGCAGCACGGGGTTCACGATGCCCCACTGGACCCAGCGCGTGTACAGCTCCGGCTCGACCGGCCCGGGCATGTGGCCGCCGATGTCGTGGCTCCAGAACGGGTACGCCACGTTGCCCGCGGTTGACGTGAAGTACGGCTGAAACGCCAGGGACTCCCAGTTGCAGTACGTGTCGCCGGAGAAGCCGATCTGGTAGCGGTGGCTGCCCAGCTCGCCCCAACGGCTGAACATCATGGGCCGGAGCCTGCGCGTGACTCCCTCGGCCACTTTCACGTCGCGTTCCGGGTTGCGCTCCATGTCCGTCCAGTGCAGGTAGTTGAGCCAGAACAGCGGATCAACCTGGGGCACTTTGCCCTCCTTGACGGATGTGCCCTGCTGCCAGTCGATCCACCAGAAGTCCACGCCCTGCCGCTCCAGCGGGTGGTGCAGGTACTTGAAGTACGCCTCCACATAGCGCGGGTCCGTACAGTCGAACGGCACGTTGTCCTCGGCGTCCGGATCCAGGCCCATGTGTTCAGCCACCTGTCGATAGGCCGCCTCGTGCTTGCCGACGCCGCTGGCCGGGTGGAGATTCAGCGTGACCATCAGCCCCTGCTGTTTGACCCAGCGAAGGAAGCCCTCCGGGTCGGGGAAGTACTTGGGGTTCCAGGTATAGCCCGTCCAGCCGTCGAGGTGCCAGTCCATATCCACCACGAGCACGTCCAGCGGCACGTCGTGGCTCTGGAAGTCCTTCACAAGCTGCCGCAACTCTTCGTCGGAGTAGGCCCAGTAGCGCGACCACCACGCGCCGAAGGTGTATCGCGGCGGCAGTGGAATCCGACCGGCCACACGCGTGTAGTCGTGCACGGCCCGGGCGTAGTCGCGGCCATAACCGAAAAAGTACCAGTCGATCGCGTCCGTGGCATCACGGACGACCACCCAGGGCCAATCGGTCCCCTCGACCTTGTCGAACAGCAGCCGGTCTGAATCGTCCACCAGCACCCAACCGTCGCGGGAGACGATGCCGGGAGGAATGGGGTGCCCGCCGGACACGCCGTCCAGCGTGCGGTACGTACCCAGAAGATTGCCCTTGTCCTGCGTGCCCGGTTTCCAGCGTACGGGCAGCCCGTCGAGAGTCAGTGTGATGGAGAGGTTGTCCGGGACGAATCGGCCGCCGTCCTCCTTGTAGCGAACGGCCAGCTTGTCCGTGCGCAGCGTCAGCCAGCCGTCCGCCCGTTCCACGTTGAAGTTCGGCACGGGCAGCCGCCGGTTGACGAAAACGTGCGACGCCCGGTCCTCGAACGTGCCGTCGGGCGACCATTCCGCGCGGATCAGCTCCGGCGTCAGCACGGTGAATCGGGCGTTGCCCGACACCACCGTCGCCTTTTCGTCGGCCACCGGGTCATACGGGGCCGCCGCGGCAACGGAAAAGACTGCCGAAACACTCAGAATCCAGATCGCCGGCCATCGGAGTTTCATAAGAGCATCCTTCCTTTGCGCGTGGGAGGTTTGTCACAACTCAGGAGCCCACGGCGGATTCGACCAGATGCACGTTGCCCGCATCGATGTCCCAGCCGCGAAGAGTGCCCCGGCCATCAATGCAGCACGCGATTCGCCCGTCCTCCAGGATATACTCCACCCACGGCACAACACGCTTGTCCCAGTCGACAAACGGGAGCAGCGGCACCCGGATCGGCACCCGCACGGGGGCCAGCCGAATCCGCCGCGACGGGGCATCCACCCGAAGACCCACCGCGGCCAGGAACAGCCCGATGGACGTGATGCCCCGCGGGTAGTATTCCAGGCCGTTCCAGCCGCACGTATCGATGAAGCCGTGGCCGGGCGTCGTGCAGTTGGACCGCACCTCAAACGCCCAGTACCGGTCGGCCTCGGACAGGAAGTCCAGCCCCAGGTACGCGGCCACGAAGTCGCGCCACAGGTTCTGCGAAATCCAGATGTTCGACCGATCGGCGCTGGAGTGCGTGCAGCCGTACTCGATGCGGGCGCGTTCCAGCGCCGCCCGCAGGTCCAGCCGAATGCGATCGAGATCCAATCCGGTTTCCAAACCCGTCATGAGCGGCAGCAACAGGCCGTTGGCCGTGTAGATCGAGTACGCGTCCCACCCGTCCAGCGGGCCCGCCGGCAGCGGCTTGCCGGTCCAGATATCGAGCACGTCGGCGCCCGATCGGTCGATGCAGACGGCGTAGTGGTCGCCCAGCCACGCATCCCGGTCCAGCGTGCGAAGGGTTCGTTCGGCGAACGCCTCGCACTCTGCAGCCAGTGTGTCGTCACGGAGCAGGCGGGCCAGGTCGGCGGCGGCCCGAGCGGCGCAGAGGGCCTTGACGGCCAGGTATGTCTGCTCGCGTGCGTACTGCACGGCCGGGCTGGCGTCGTCGATGGTGTTCGCGACGCCGCGGTCCGGGAACCCGTTGCCCGTCGTATCGCTCGCGATGACGTAACGGATCAGTCGCTGCACAAGCTCGGCGTGTTGGGTCGGCACTTCCTCTCGCCCCATCCAGCGCCAGTATGCGTGCAGCAGGAGGATGAAGTTCGTGTTCTCCTCCACCTCCATCTCGTGCGGGTAGTCCTGCCCGTCCGCGCTCAGGCACGCGCCCATGTCGTGCGAGAGAAACCCGGTCCGACGGCCGTCACGATCAGGCGGGCCGGGCTTCTCATAGTCCGCCCACTCGGTGAAGGTCTTCTCCAGCAGCTCCGGCCACACGGCGAAATACAGCAGGGCGAGGTTGTATTCCACGTCAATGGTGGAGTGGAACCGGCAGACGCCTTCCCACACGCTGAACCAGTCTTCCCCCGTCTCGTCCTCCACCCACCACGTGTTGATCAGGTACGACTGGAACGTGAAGGCGACCAGGTTCCGCTGCGTGTGCGAGAGCGAAGCGCTCTCGATCACCGCATCGAAGAACCGGCTCTTGCGGACGAGGTCCTCCCGCTGCTCGAAGGCCCACGTGCCCAGCGCATCCAGCGAATCGTGATGTCGCGTCGCCAGGAACCGGTGCATGCGTCCGCGCCGCTCAAACACCGGGTCTTCCACCCGGGCGACCCACGCGGCCAGGACCGTCTGCGAATGCGCGGACAGATCCACCCGCCAGCGGATTTCTTTGTTCCTCACCCGCACCTCGCCGCCGTTCGCCTCGATCCGCTCGGCGCAGCGGACCTGCGTGATTTTCCAGTCGCGCTTCGATGGCTTATCGGGATCGTCGGGGTCAATCCACGAAATCTGCTGCCTGGGCTCGATGCGGATTGTATACGCCAGGTCCAACCCCCGGCTGCGCGCCGCGATCTGCGTATCCGGCCGATCGAAACCGAGGAATACCTCCACGGGCCCGTCAAAGCCCGGCCGCGGCCGGCCCGGCGGCGCCAGAGCGTGCGCGGTGAGGTCGACGTAGAAGACCGGCGCGGTGGAGGTCTGCACGTCCCGCGGATAGAACGGCGCCCGAAACGTGATGTCCAGCCCGACCCTCAGCGGTCGGGATTCGCACCGGAACGTCACCGACGTCATCGTGAGTTCCATGTCGACCGACTCGAACACCTCCCCCGCCTTGCACAGCGGCAGCACGCGCCGTTGTCCGTCGACCGCCACACCGATGCTCAGGTCGGCGACCGCGTCGAAGTAGCGCCCCAGGGCTCCGTGGCCCACCTCCCGAGTCTGCGGGCGGAAGTTGAGGCAGAACCGCGAACCCAGTCGCCCGAGGGTCGTCTCGATCGGAATCATGTCTCATCCTCGCCACGTCGTGCCGCGGCCGCGTCGCGAGGGTCCCGGCCCTCGCGTACCGGTCGTGCATTGTGGCCGGTGCGACATCGTCGTGCAAACGGGCAGGCCCGCTTGCGGCCGTCGGTCGGTCCGCGTATGGTCTGGGGGCCGGTGCGGTCCCGACGGACACACCGGTCGCAACATTCGCACAACCCGTCCCGGAGGCGATTCCCATGGCATACCAACTGCCCGATCTGCGTTATCAGGCGAAACTCCGCGGCCCCGACGAGATGCTGGCCCACCTGAGGTCCTTCTCGCTGGAGCCGCAGATCTCGGTGGGGATCTGGTACTTCACACCCGGGGGCGGACGGTTCCACGACGCCTATGTGGAACCGCTTTCCATCGTCCAGCGGCTGGAGATGGCCGCGGAGCTGGCCGCATTCGGCGTCACCGGCATCGAAGCGCACTATCCCGCCGAAGTGAATGAGGAGAACCTGCATCTGTACCAGAAGCTCGAGAAGCAGGCGGGCATTCGGCTGGTGGCCGTCCCGTTCTCGCACTTCTTTGACAAGGATTTCGAATTCGGCAGCGGGTCCAGCCCTTACGCCCCCGTGCGCAAGAAAGCGCTGGACATCGCGGTGGGCGGCCTGAAGCTGGTTCAGGCCGCCGGCGCCCGCTGTGCCATCTCCTGGCCGGGCATCGACGGGTATCTGTACCCGCTCGGAACATTCTTCCGCTGGATGTGGGACTGGTTCGAGGGCAGCATGGCCGAGGCCATGGACGAGGTGCCCGGCGTCCGCGTCGCCCTGGAGCCCAAGCCGTACGAGCCGGCGCCGAACAACATCTATCGCACGACGGCCGAGGGCATTCTGGCCGGTCAGCGGATCGAGGCCCGTCTGAAGAACCCGGAGAACCGAAAGCGGCTGGAGCAGGGCCACAAGCTGTTCGGCATGAACCCGGAAATCGGTCACGTGCGCATGGGCTTCGAGGACTGTGCCGCCGCGTACACGCTGTGCGGCATGGACGGCCGCCTGGCCCACTCGCACTGGAACAGCCAGCCGCTGGGCAACTACGACCAGGACCTGAACATCGGCGTGGTAGACGTGCAGCAGGCGGAAGCCCTGCTGTACGCGCTGATGGTCATGGGCTACCAGGAATACTTCGGCATCGACATCAACCCGGAGCGCATGCCCGTGCAACGGGCCGTCGAGATCAACACGCGCGTCCTGCGAATCCTGAACGACCGGATCAACGCCCTGCCGCACGACCGCATCATCGAGTGCGCCCTGGACCCCGCCGCCCACCGCGGCGACCTGGAGCTGATCCTCGCCACCATGCTGGCCCGGCAGTAACCGCGCATCGCGATTCAATCCGCGTCCCTGGTCCGGCCGGGCGGGCTGCGCATTTTCCGAGCGCTCCGGTCGGACCATTATCGGACCCTCACGCACCCACGGTTCGGCGTCCGGGAAGGTCACCGTTTTTCCGAAGGTCCGCGTCCCCGTTTCTCGATACGTAGGGACGTAGAGGACATACCGGTTGTGTGGGCGGTCCGGCGTGCCGAGCCGGCAGACGCGCCCGCCATTCGGCGGAAAACCGTAGCAAAGGAGTACCGATGATGTCACTGCGGGCCAGCCTGCTTTCCGGGACCACTCTGATCATTCTGCTGGCCGGCGCCTGCCAGGAGCCGACCCGGCGTCTGAATGCTCCGCCGCAAGGAGCATCCAACACGCCGCATCCCATGCAGAACGACATGAATTACATGGTGGACAACGCACTTCTGGAGGACATGTGCGTGTCCGACATCCACTTCGTCCCGCATACGAACCAGATCAACAGCCTGGGGGCGCGCCGCCTGAATCGCTACGCCGAGCTGCTGCTGAACATCGGCGGCACCATTCATTACGACACCTCCGAGCGCGACGAGGGCCTGGTGGACGCCCGGGTGGAGACGGTGCGCGAATACCTGGTCGACGCGGGGGCCGACCTGAGCAAGGTGCAGGTGGTGCCCGGCCTGCCGCGCGGTCGCGAGACCCGGGCCACCGGAGCCATCCAGACCATGGAGAAGGGCGCGTCCGGCGGGGGTTCGCCGTCGGCCGGTCAGCCCATGTTTCCGTGAGACCCGTTCGAACGCCATCTGAGTGAGGGACTTCCGTGTTACGATTCTGTTTGATCGCGGCGGCTGCGGCAGCGGTGGTCCTGGCGAGCGCCAGTTGCCTGCCGCCGAAGGAAGAAGTCGTTTCGTCACAGCGGTCTCCGAAGTGGGGCCAGGCCGATCCGGCCGTGCTGAACGCCGGGGAGGACACGTCGGAGCCGAACATCTTCCCCGAGACCTACATCGCCGCCGCCGCCCTGTTTGAGAGCCAGGGGCTCCACGCCAAGGCCGTCACACAGTACCACAAGGCCATCGCGGCTCGACCGGATCATCCCGAGGCGTATACCCGCCTGGGGATTCTGCTGGGTCGGATCGGCCAGCACGAAAGCGCCGAGCGGTTCCTGCACCACGCCGTCCAGCTCCGACCGCAGTCGGCTCCCCTGCGCAACAACCTGGGATTCGAGTACGCCCTGCAGGAACGCTGGATTGACGCGGAAACGGAAATCCGAAACGCCATCCAGCTCAAGCCCGACTTCAAGCGGGCGTATATCAATCTGGGCATGGTCCTGTGCAAGCAGGGACGGTACGACGAAGGACTGGAAGCGTTTGAACAGGCGGTCCCCAGCGCCGACGCCCACTACAACCTCGGCCTCATGCTCCGCTCCGCGAAACAGTACAGCAAGGCCGCGGAGGCGTTCGGCCAGGCCCTGCAGATCGACCCGCAACTGACGGCCGCCCAGATTCAGCTCGAGCAGATTGTGCCGAAGATTCCGGAGCCGGCATCCGCCGATCCGCCGGCGCTGGCGCAGCAGCCCACCGCCGAGCCGATCGTCGACGCGCCGCCGCCGGTCGAACCACTCGTCGCGGCGATCCCCGAAGCCACGGAAATCGACGAGCCGATCGACGCAGCGCCGGACGAGTACGCGGTTGTCATCCGCTCCGCGGATCCGCACCCGATGGATTCCGCCGCGCCGCAGACGGCTGACCGGCCGATCGAGACGGTGATCGATCCGATCGGACCGGTGTGGGAGACGTTCCGCACCCTCATCGCCGAGGCCGGCAGGATCGTCGTGCAGCCGATCGCCGACGAGACAGCCGCGCCGAAGATCAACACACGCGCCGAGGCGGAACCCATGCACGTGTACCTGACGGCGCGGTTCGTCCCGGACCTGGTCGGGCCGCCGACGCACGAAGACGATCCGACTTTTGCAGCCGCCATCGAAACGCCGCAGCCCATGAACGCCCGGACGAAGACGGAAGACACAAACGCCGTCGGCGAAGAGAAGATCGAGGTCCTTTGCGAAGACTGGCTCAAGCTGAACTGGGCCTTCGATGAAAACGCCCCGCCCGTGATCTTCCCGACCGCCTGCGTCAATGAGCCGAACACGTTCACTCCGCAACTGCGGTTCGATCCCCGATGGCACCTCGTGCGCCCCGGTGCCGTCTCGCTGGAGCAGAACCCGTACGAGCAGGTCGAGACGTTCCGCCCCATCACATGGGGACTGCCGACTCGCACCACCAACACCGACTGAAACGACCGGCCGGAGAGATCACCCGAAGGGCCCGCCCACGCGGGCCCTTCCCGTTGGCGCGCAACCTGCGGGGTTCGCCTCGCGGCCCCGGAACAGGGCGGGCGGGCGCGTCAACCGTGCCGGCGCACGTGTCCGTTCCGTGGTTCCCGTGGACATCCGTCCTCGCTTCCCGTATCATTCTTTCAGTATGTTCTGAAACTTTCGGAGCCATTCCATGACGCCCTCGAGTTACCGGGCTTCGCGAGAGCTGTTCGTCCGCCGGTGGGGAGAGATGGGGGCCACCTGGGGCATCAGCCGAACCATGGCCGAAATCCACGCCCTGCTCTTCACGGCCACGGGGCCGTTATGCACCGACGACATCATGGCCGCCCTGAACATCTCCCGGGGCAACGCCAGCATGAACGTGCGCGAACTCCTGAACTGGGGGCTGATCCACCGCGTGCATACTCGGGAGGACCGCAAGATCTACTTCGAGGCCGAGTGCGACGTCTGGGAGATGTTCCGGACCATCAGTCGCGAGCGTCAGCGACGGGAGGTGGAGCCGATCATCGAGACCATCGAGCGCTGCCGGTCCATGGTCAACCCACTGCCCCGCACGCACGACCCGGAGGAACGCGGGCAGGCCCAGACGTACACGAAGCGACTGGAGGAAATGCACGAGTTCCTGCGGATGACCAACACCGCTTCCGCCCTGTTGGCCAGGGCCGGCAAGGGAAACCTCCGCCGCGTGCTCCAGTTGTTGGCCAAGGCGATTCGGTGAGGGGTATAGCCGGCAGGCACGGTGCGGCCTGACCGCAACGCGGGCGGTCCCATTCATGGCCCCTCCGCATGCCCGACCCTCTCGCCGCAGCGACCACAGTTCCTACAGTGCCGCTGCACGGGAGACCGGGAAGAGTCTTCCTCCGCGCCAGGCCTCTCATGGCTGTCGTGCTTCTCTGCCGTTCGCATCGGTTACAATGATGGGATTGCACGCCCGGTGGCCCGTCCCCTTGCGGGCTTGTGTGAGGCCGATCGATGAATGAACCGTCAGCCGGAGCGGGGCCGAGTTGCCGACCGTCCGCGGTTGCTTCCCGTCGATGAGCGAACCGTTCTGGTGCTGATCCGCAGGATAGGATACACTGCCTCAGAGGCCTCCGAAAACGCGGGGGCTGCCGCGAACCCCGTCCGTGCGCAGGCACCGGCGAGCAACAGAGCAGCCACGGTGGCGACTGAGGAAGCCGGCTATATGACCGAGGTGGGCGACGAGCCGTACGAGAGGATCGAGGCCTGCACGCTGAATCGCTCAGACCCGCAGGACGTCCGGCAGGTCGAGGGCCTGCTGGATCAGAATGCGGCCGCCCGCGAGGAAGAAGTGCTCCCGGCAACGGATCGGCCAACCCGGTGGCGTCGGTTCGCCGCACTGATCGCGGCGGGACTGTGTCTTGCGGCGGTGGTCGCCCTCGTATTCGTGCTGCAGCGCCCGCCGGTGGTGGGCCGGGCAACGGACGCGGGCACCGTCGCGCTCCGGGAAGAGGGCTGGCGGCCGGTGCGGGCCGGCGAGGAACTGGAAGCCGCGGAGGGGTTATTGCGGATTCGCCTGCTGGATGGGGAGAACTTCAACTTCAACCAAGGCAGCATCGTACGGGTTCGGTCGGACGGCGTCGACCTTCTGCGCGGACGGGTCTGGGCTCGTTCCGCGGAACGACGGATCACGATCAGCATCGGCGGATACGTGCTTCGCATGGGGCCGAAGGCGGAGGCGGAGCTCATGCTCCGGCAGATCGGGACCGCGCCCCGTGTGCGCGTTCGCGTCAGCGAGGAGGCGGTGCTGGTCGGCCCCCACGCGCAGGAGCGCCGGCTGTCCGCGGGTGAAATGCTGGAGATTGACGTGTGCGACGACGCAATGCCGCGTTTACCCTGATCGAGCTACTGATCGTCGTGTCGATCATGGCTCTGCTGGCGGCCCTGCTGGGTCCGTCGCTTCAGGCGGCCCGCAACGACACCCTGCGCGTGCTTTGCCTGTGCCATCTTCGCTCGATAGGGTCGGCGATCGCCACGTATGCGCAGGACAACGCGGAGTACCTCCCCCCGACCGCCCAGTTTTACGACGGCCGGCCCCACCGGGAGGTGTCGGCCACGGCCGTCCGCATCGTTTCGACGAAGTACGATCTGTCACAACTCCTGTCCCGTTATCTGGACCCGCGGGCCCTCTCCTGCCCGGCCCCTAATCGGGTCCCGGTCGTGTCGCCGGCCAACAGTGCCGGCGTGGTTCAATCCAACTACGTCTATGTCTGGGGAAGCGTGCCGGGCACCCCGGTTGCCGGAGTGCCCCGCCTCTCGTTTCGCGGCAATCCCGTGATCGCGGCGGACTTCACGTGGTACAACGTGGATCGATGCGATTACGCGTCCGTCCAGCTCGGCGTCGGCGTGCCCTGACGCACGCGCTTCTGCACCGCTCGCGCTGCCGGCCTTCGCGGAAGGGCCAGTCCGTCGGACCACTCTGTCCTGCCCCGGTGTCTTCCTGATGGACCCGCAAAGGCGAGCGCTTCGGACGCGGTTGCGGACGCGTCGTGAGGGTGGCAAACCGATGCCGCGGGGAAGAGCTTCGGGTGTGTGCATCCGGCTTGGCGCGTTTGTTCGCATTCCGGGCAACGGGTATAGTTGCGGCCGGCGCGGGAGCTTGCGGCGGGGCCCGGGAGCTTCCCATCGGACGAGGAGGAATCGCAATGAGTCGATGGACGTGGCAGGCGATGCTGGTGGCACTGGTGACCTGGAATGGTGCGGTCGCGGAGGAGCCGGCCGGCATCACGTACGAATCGCTGCTCCGCGAAATGGTGGACCGGGACGCCCTCGCCCGGTGGCCGGCGCCGGCCTACACGTGTAAGCAGTTCAGCAGCTACGACCGGAGGTCCAAGTCTCCGCAGGAGAATTGGTTCGCCAATGCGGATGCCGGGCAGTTCCTCCGCGAGGAGCAGAACGCCGGGCGGACGGAGTGGGTCCTCATGGACACGGAGGGGCCGGGGGCGATCGTGCGCTTCTGGTCGGCCAATCCGGACGGGGCCGGCACCGTCCGCATCTACCTGGACGGCTCCGAAACGCCGGCCATCGAGACCTCTCTCGCCGACCTGCTGGGCGGCAACTGGCGCGTGGGCGCGCCGCTGGCGGCCATCCGGGGCCGCGGCTGGAACCTGTACCTGCCCATTCCGTATGCGAAGTCGTGCAAAGTGACGGCCGACAAGGGCAAGTTCTACTACCAGATCAACTACCGAACGTACCCGGCCGGCACGCCAGTCGAGACGTTCTCCATGGACGTTTTCGAGAAAGGCCTGTCCGTCCTGCGCGACGTAACGGTCCGATTGCAGACCGTCGGCCGCGACCTGCAGCCCCGCCCGATGAACACGATTCGCCAGGACGGACCCTTGCCGCAGGAGAAGGCGGTGTCGCTGCGGCTGCCCCCGGGGCCGCGGGTCGTGCGTGAGTTGACGGTCCGTCTGCGCGGCCCGGACCTCCAGACGGCGTACCGCGGGGTCGTGCTGCGCATGACGTTCGACGGCCGGGAGACGTCCTGGTGCCCGGTGGGTGATTTCTACGGTTCGGGCGTCGGCGTGAACGTCTTTCGAAACTGGTGGCAGAAGGTGGAGGCGGACGGGTCGATGACCTGTTACTGGCCGATGCCGTACGAACAGTCCGCCACCGTCACTCTGGAGAACCTTGCCGGCGGGCCGCTTGAGTATGACCTGACGGTCCGGACCGCGGACTGGACGTGGGACGACCGCTCCATGCACTTCCACGCGGCGTGGCGGCATGAGCACCCCCTCTCAACAGAAGAGAAGAAGGACTGGAACTACGTCGAGGTGACGGGCCGGGGCGTGTACGCGGGCGACATGCTGGCCCTGCTGAACCCGACGACGGTGTGGTGGGGCGAAGGTGACGAGAAGATCTACGTGGACGGCGAGTCGTTCCCGTCCCACTTCGGCACGGGGACGGAGGACTACTACGGCTATGCCTGGGGCGACTGGCGCTTCTTCCAGGGGCCGTTCCACGCGCAGCCGCGCGTGGATGGGCCGGTGGGGCTGGGTCACACCACGGTGTTCCGATCGCGGTCACTGGACGCCATCCCGTTCGAAAAATCGCTCCGGATGGACATGGAGGTGTGGCACCATCGGGCGGTGGAGGTGGCGTACGCGGCGACGACGTGGTACTACGCCCGCCCGGGCGCGACGGACAACCGCATGGTCGATCGGAAGCAGACGGCGTTGTTCGTGCCGGAGCTGACACCGCTGAACAAGGTGCCGGGCGGCATCGAGGCGGAGAGCCTGGAGATCGTGTCCACGTCACCGGGTGTGGCACACGAGGTCATGGGCGCGTGGCGTTGCGATGATCTGAGCAGCACCGCGCAACTGTGGTTCGGCTGCAAACAGAAAGGCGATGCGGTCGAGCTGCGTGCCCCGGATGCGCTGACCGGACCCCAGAAGGTCACCCTTCACATGTCGCGGCACCCGGATTACGGCATCGTGCAGGTGTCGATCGACGGCAAGCCGATGGGGGAGCCGATCGATCTGTGCAACCCGGCCACGGAAGGCCCGAAACTGATCGTGACGGGGCCTATCGAGCTTGGGACGTTCGAGCCGGGCCCGCGGGCGCCGCTGATCCGGATCGAATTGGTGGGCACAAACCCGCAGGCCGCCGCCCCGGGTACGAACTTCGGGTTTGACGCCATCGTGTTCGAGCCCGTGGCGTCGGAGCCGGAATAAGCGGGCCGTGTGTGGCGTTGGGGAGGTCCGGCGCAATGACCTGGCAGGCGTGGTTGACCCTGGCCGCCGTGGCCGTGTCGATGGGGCTGCTCATCTTCACGCGATTCTCCGCAGACATCGTGCTGCTGGGCGCGCTGACCGTGCTGGTACTCTGCGGGATCCTCACGCCGGAAGAGGCGGCCCAGGGCATGGCCTCCACCGGCATGATCACCGTGGGTGTGCTCTACATCGTCGTAAGCGGGCTGCGGGAGACGGGCGCCATTCAGATCATCGCGGGGCGTGTGCTGGGTCGGCCGAAGACCCTGACGGCCGCCCAGCTCGGGCTGATGGTTCCCGTGGCCGCCCTCAGCGCGTTCCTGAACAACACGCCGGTGGTGGCCATGATGATTCCGGCCGTCAGCGACTGGGCCAAGCGGCTGCGGCTCTCCCCGTCGAAACTCATGATCCCGCTGAGCTATGCAGCCATCCTGGGCGGCACCTGCACCGTCATCGGGACCAGCTCCAACCTGGTCGTGAACTCGCTGATGAAGCAGTCGGCCGACGTGCGGCCGCTGGGCCTGTTTGAGATCGCCTGGATCGGCGTGCCGGGCACGGTGGCGGGGATTCTGTTCGTGGTGCTGCTCAGTCGCTGGCTGTTGCCCGAGCGGCGGCCGGCGATCAGCAAGCACGACGACCCCCGGGAGTACACGGCCGAGATGCTCGTGGAGCCCGGCAGCCCGCTGGTGGGCCGCACGCTCGAAGAGGCCGGGCTGCGCAACCTGCCGGGGGCGTACGTGGCGGAGATTGACCGGGGGGGCGACATTCTGGCGGCCGTGTCCTCTTCCGAGCGGCTGCACGCGAACGACCGGCTGGTGTTCGTGGGCCTGGTGGAAACGGTGGTGGACCTTCAGAAGATGCGTGGTCTGACGCCCGCGACGAACCAGGTTTTCAAGCTGGATTCTCCTCGCTCGGCCCGGACGCTGGTGGAAGCGGTCGTTTCGCCGACGTGCCCGCTGGTGGGCAAGACCATTCGCGAGGGGCGGTTTCGGTCGGTCTACAACGCGGCGGTCATCGCGGTGGCCCGGAACGGCGAGCGCGTGCGGGCCAAGATCGGCGACATCACGCTGCGGGCGGGCGACACGCTGCTGCTGGAAGCCCGCCCCGCGTTTGCAGAGCAGCAGCGCAACTCTCGCGACTTCTTCCTGGTCAGCCCGATCGAGGATTCCGCTCCGCCGCGGCACGAGCGGGCCCCGCTGGCCATCGCCATTCTGGCCGGGATGGTGGCCGTCGTGACGGCGGGCTGGCTCGACATGATGGTGGCGGGCATGGCGGCGGCCGGCGTAATGATCGTGACCGGCTGCTGCCGGCCGGCCGTGGCTCGGCGCAGCGTCGACTGGAGCGTGCTGCTGGTGATTGCGGCGTCCATCGGCCTGGGGCAGGCGCTTCTGAAGACCGGGGCCGCGGCCACGCTGGCGAACGAGTTGATCGGCCTGGCCCGGGGCAACCCGTGGGCCGCGTTGGCGGCGGTATACGTGGTGACCGCCCTGACCACGGCCACGATCACGAACGCCGCCGCGGCGGTGCTTGTCTTTCCGATTGCCCTGGAGACGGCCCAGAACCTGGACGTGAGCTTCACGCCGTTCGCGGTGGTCATCATGGTCGCCGCGTCCAAGTGCTTCGCCACGCCCATCGGCTACCAGACCAACCTGATGGTGTACGGGCCCGGCGGATACCGGTTCGCGGACTACCTGCGGATCGGCGTTCCGCTGACCGTGGTGATCGGGCTGGTGACGGTCCTGCTGGTCCCGCAGATCTGGCCGCTGACGGTCCCGTGAATCGTCGCACGCCCCGGCCGCCCGGGCCGACGGGGGCATCCCGCGGCAACCAAGAAAGATTCACGACTCCGGCAACGCATGCCCTCGACGATGCATCGTTTTAATCGGCAGGAGTCAGACGAGATTCCCGACCCTGATAGTGCCTCAGACTCATCGGGCCAGCGGGCAGACGTGAAGAGCGGGGGCAGAATGTTTGACGCCGAGGCCGAAAGGCGGACAATGGTGCTTGGATATCCATCGCCGACTCGGCACAGGTGATTCATGGCAATTCCCAGTTTCCAGGACATCGCGCTTCCTCTGCTGCGTGTCGTCGAGAATGGCAACGAGTATCGCTTGCGCGACGTTGCCGACGCGGTGGCGAATCACTTCGATCTCACGCCTGAGGAACGCTCGGAGAAGCTGCCCAGCGGCCAGCAAACGGTGATCCACAACCGGGTGGGCTGGGCGCGGACCTACCTGGTCAAGGCCGGAATCCTCGAGGCGACGCGCCGCGGGTACCTGAGGATTACCGACGAAGGGCGGAGAGTGCTTGGAAATCCCCCAGAGCGAATCGACGCCGCCTTCCTGCGCGACAACTATGCCGCCGTGCGGGAGTTCGCAGAAGGCAGCCGCGCCGGCAATGGCGGGGACTCGCAGACACACGCACCGTCCGGCACCGTTGCGGAAACGCCCGAGGAATCGCTCGAGCAAGCCTACCAATACCTCCGCTGGCAACTCGCAAAAGAGCTTCTCGCCCAGGTGAAGGAGATGTCGCCGGAGTTTTTTGAACGACTCGTTGTCGAGTTGCTCGTGAAGATGGGCTACGGCGGCACGCTGCGGGACGCAGGCCAGGCGGTCGGACAAAGCGGTGACGGCGGAATTGACGGCATCATCAAGGAGGATCGGCTCGGGCTGGACGTGATCTATATCCAGGCCAAGAGATACGACGAGCAGGCCGTCGGGCGACCGGCCATCCAGGCCTTTGTCGGCGCCTTGCAGGGCGTGCGGGCGCGCAAGGGCATTTTCATCACTACATCTCGGTTTGCACAACCCGCCCGTGATTACGCGAACAACATCGACACTCGTGTCATCCTGATTGACGGCGAACAACTCGCCGAATACATGATGGACTACAACCTCGGCGTCTCCCCGGTGAACGTCTTCGAGGTGAAACGCATCGACTCGGATTACTTCACCGAAATGTAGGGAACGGCCCGCCCGGCGTATGGCAGGCCGGGCCGGTCGTCAGATCTGAACCGGGCGGCCGGCGCGGATATCGGCGATCAGCCGGGTCACTTCGTCACGCTGGGCATCGTACGGGTCCACCAGGTACGCCGTCAGCTTCGCGATGTCGAAAGCGTCCAGAACCACGAGCCGGGAGAAATCCGCAAAGTCCTGGATCCGCTCCGTGCGCGGGCGGGTGAGGCTGGTCATGGCAACGTACTTGAAGGCGGCCAGGCCCTCGGGCGAGGGCAGGCCGTTCTCGTGACGGATCACCTCCAGACGGACCGGATGGTTCGTGGCGTTCACCACGTCGATGGCGAGAGGCGGGCAGCGCAGGGCCTCTCCCACATCCTCAAACGATACGGCGTCCGCATGATCGCGAAACCACTTCCGCACGCGACGGAACACCCGCTGCTCCACCGCGTAGTCCGTGTCCTGTGTGAAGCGCGGCCGAGTATACTGAATCAGCGCTTTGGCCCCGATCAGAAGGTGACGGTCCGATTCGATCAGTTGAACCAGTTCGTCACGCAGGCGAGCGAATTCGACCGGCATGGGGGCCTCCAGCCGCTCAATCATTGCGGTTACGCGGGCATATGCAGATGAACCTGGGTTCGGTTCCATGGATCCAGCCTTCGTTCTACGCATTCTACCCGATCGCGAGGGGATACCCCAGCCCGACCCGGGCCTTGCCATAGATGGACATGAAGCTGGCGGCAATGGGGATGGAGGTCACCGGCGCCCGGCCGGCGACCCGCTCGACGGAACCGAGACACGCCAACCGTGCATCACGGCCAGGGGCGATACCAGAATACGCCGCCGTCGCCGGCGTCCACGGTGGTCAGGATATCCAGGCGACCGTTGCCGTTGATGTCCACCACCGGCACCAGGTCCAGCCGGCCGCCCGGCGTGGCCAGCGTCGTCGCCCACCACGGGCCGGTGACGGGCCCCACCGGCCGAAACACCGCCAGCCGGCCGTTCCCGTACGTCCCCACCACCAGGTCCGTGATTCCGTCCCCCTCGAGGTCGGTGATGGTGATGCCCGCCCCTCGCGTGTTGCTGAACTCGCCCACCGTGAAGCGCTGCCAGACGCCCCGCGGGTCGGCCGGCTGACGGAACCAGGCGAAGCTCGCATTCCGCCACGAACTCACCGCCACGTCGACCCGGCCGTCACCGTCGATGTCGCCGACGTCCAGCCAGAAGGCGTCCGGCCAATGGCCGATGGGGTGCTTGTTCCACACGGACGTGAATGCCAGGGCCGGGCCGGGGTTCTCATACCACGCGATGCTGGCGACAGTTTCCTCTCGCGCCGCGGAGACGATGTCCAAGTCGCCGTCCCCGTCCATGTCGACCAGGAGCACGCAGCTCGCCTTTCGCCGCGTCACGGCATCCACGTCGAACCGCACAAACGAGGCCCCGCTGGTCGGCGTATCCAGCGCGTAGAAGATGCTCACCGCGTCTCCCACCTTGCACGCGGCGACGA